>JAISCA010000033.1 GCA_031265875.1 Propionibacteriaceae bacterium | reverse complement strand
CGTCTTGCCTCATGTCAAGTTGATCGCGAAATCTGAGCGTGTGCCTCACCGAAAATGATCGCGAAACGCGGTCGGTCAGGCGGCTCCGCGCCGGACCCGGGTGCGGTCACGCGATGAGTCGATCAACTTGTTCTGGATCTGGTTGATCCGGCGTGTGATCGCGGCCGGGTTGAGCCCCCGATGACGGTCGGCCAACCTGTCGGCCCTCAGGCCGGCGGGCAGCGCCCCGCTGGCCGACACCCGGGCGTAAGGGGTGGACGGCCTGTCGTAGACGCGCCGCTTGCGCCCCGAGGGCCGCTCGTCCCACCCGACCGCCTTGACACAAGGCAACAAATGATTCTGCTTGTCCATCACCGGCGCCCACAGCCTGTTCAACAACGCCAGCTCGGCGTCCGTCTCGTAGCGATAGCGGAAAGCGTGTTTGCGGACCCAGGCGCCGTTGCGCTGCTCCACATGGGCGTTGTCGTTGTGCTCGTAGGGCCGCGACCGGGTGATCACACCGACGCCCTCGCGCTCGCACCAAGCGATCAAACCCCAGTTCAAAAACTCAGTACCGTTGTCGAAGTCGCACCCCTTGACCGTCCAGGGGATCTGTCGCCAGATCCACTCCATGCCTTGTTGCATGTGGAGGAACGACTTGTTCCTCACCGTCCTGATCACCGTCCAGCCCGTGAACGGGTCCGTCGCGCAGATCGTCACCAGATAGTCGCCCCTGGTGGTCGACCCGCAGCGCGCGACCGTGTCGATCTCCAAGAACCCCGGCTCGCCCGGGAACCCGTCCATCGCGGTCCTCACCGGGATCGAGGACCTGAGGATGCGGGACGGGCTGGTCGTGGACCTCGCCCCGGGATAACGGGCGGCCTTGAACGGCTTGAGACGCCGGTCGATCGTCGCCGGCGACATCGCCCGCAGCTCGTCCAACACCTCCGGGGTCGCCCGGCCGGCGACCCTGCCCAACTCGTCGAACCTGACGAGGCGTTCCAACTGGTCGTCCATCACCGCCGCCAGATACTTCCCGCACGGCTCCCCGGCCAACGCCCACACCTCTTGCAGCACCTTCAAAGCGTCGTACGAGTACTTCCTCGGCCTCGGCCCGCGCCCCCGGGCGCCGGCCGGCCCGACCCTGGCTCCCGCCAGACGGACCGCCCGGCGGGCGTTGACCCTGGACCAGCCCGTCGAGGCGCACAACTCGTCCAGCATCCGCCCCTTGTCCGTCTTCGACGCCCGCCCGTAGTCGCGCGCGTACGCCTTCGTCAGGTCCCTCTTCGTGGCCATCGCCAGTTCCCTCCCCATGCCCAGCCAGCGAACCCGGGCACCCGACCCGACGACACGCGGACACGCCCCGTTTCGCGATCATCCCCACCTGAGGCAAGCGCCACCGTTCGCGATCACATCAGATGAGTCTTGACGGGGCCGGGCCAAAGCCGGGCGGCGCGGTCTAGACTCCGAGCATGAACGACACCATCAACGCCATCCAGCGGCGCTACGCCTGCCGCGCTTTCTCCGCCGACCCGATCGCGCCCGACAGCCTGAGCGCCATCCTGGAGGCCGGCCTCCACGCCCCCTCGGGTCTCAACCGCCAGCCCTGGCGCGTCATCGCCGTCACCGACCCCGACCTGCTGGCCTTCTGGGAGCGGATCGGCCTGGAGGCCCTGCGGACCTATGACCCGGACGGCCACGAGCGCATCATGAAGCGCGGCGGCACCGTCTTGTACCACGCCCCGGCCGTCGTGGTGGTGGCCGCGGAACAGCTCGACCCGCCCCACACGTCCTCCCTCGACGCCGGCATCGTGGTCAGTCATCTGGCCCTGGCCGCCACCGCCCTGGGGATCGACAACTGCGTCGTCGCCCTGCCCGGCCTGGCCCTCAGCGGTCCCGATGGGCCCGAACTGCGCCGCCGCCTGCTGATCCCGGACGGCTTCGAATTCGCCATCGCCCTGTTGCTGGGCCACGCCGCCGCCGCCCCCCGGCAGCCGCACGCCATCGACCCGGCCAAACTGATCAAGATCGCCTGAGTCAGGCGGAACCGGGCTGAGCCGAGACCGGGCGGATCCGGGCTAAGACCGGTCCGCCGCCGATCCCAGACGATCGGGCGGCGGCGCCACAGCCGGCTTCAAACCCGACGCCGACCTGGGTGGGACGGGCGGCCCAAGGGACGGCCACGGGTAGACTGGGCCGCCCGGCCCTCCACTGTGGGGCCGCGCGGACGTAGTCCAATGGTCAGGGCCTCAGCCTTCCAAGCTGAAGATGCGGGTTCGATTCCCGTCGTCCGCTCCGTGTGATGTCTCGGGACATCGGAAACCAGTGAACCCTCAAGCTGTGGG
Source organism: Propionibacteriaceae bacterium (assembly GCA_031265875.1). Taxonomy (GTDB): domain Bacteria; phylum Actinomycetota; class Actinomycetes; order Propionibacteriales; family Propionibacteriaceae; genus WQYJ01. The sequence goes on along the minus strand of JAISCA010000033.1, from coordinate 22,116 downwards.
TTCACTGGTTTCGTGTTTTGCCGTCGTCCGCTCCGTCTCGTCACAGGTACACCCGGAGGGCCTCCCAGGCGGCCAGCCGGTCCGCGAACGAGCGCGCCGTCCGCGTGGACACCGGGCTGGAGTTGGGAGGATCGTGCACCAACGTGGTGCATAAACTCGTCCAGTGTTGGCCAGGCCTCAGCGATCTTCCTCATCCATTGAAGGTTGCTCCGCGACCAACCGCCGCTAGTCACAGGTACGCCCGCAGGACCTCCCAGGCGGCCAACCGGTCCGCGAACGAGCGCGCCGCCCGGGTGGGCACCGGGCTGGAACTGGGCAATAAAATCTCGGCCATCTCAGGACGCCCATCCCCGGCGCCGGCCAGATAAGCCTGCCGCGCCTTCACCCCGTTGAAGGCCATCGCCCGCAAGCTAAGTTGGCCGCGCACCAAGCCGACGACATCGTTCGGCCGCTCGTCGCGGATGTCGGAGTCGAGCGAGCCCGGCCGGTCGCAGGACGAGATCGAGTCCCACAGCGCGATCCCCCGCCGGCGCAGCAACTCGACCCGCCCGGCGTACTCCGGCGGCAACTCTTCCTCCAAGACGGCCGCCATCAGCGGCCAGAAGTGGTTGCGCGGATGCCCGTAGTACTGGCCCAGCCGCAGCGACTCCGTCCCCGGCATGGAGCCGATAATGAGCACCCTCGGACTAGGTCCGACGACCGGCGCGAAGCAGCGCACCCGCTGATCGCCGGACCGCGCGGCGGCCGGATCCCGTGGACTCACAGCCGCCAGTCTCCCACGACCGACAGACACCCGCCCGACGCTGGCCCGACCCGCGCCCCGTGGAACCAGTCCGCTCGGACCGGGCTGAAGACGATACGGGGGCCGTCGGCCTTACGACCGGCGGCCCCGCGAGTCTAACGGGGAGACCTGCCCCCGTCTTCACATCTAGGATAATCCATGTGGGCATCACCACAACTCGATAATACGCATCAACATAGACACCGACCTTCACGCAGGCGACTCTATCCAACGTCCAACCCGCTCCCGTATCCAATCTGAGTTGTCATGGCTGGCAAGACCGCAGCCGCGCCGTGAAACCATACACAAGCCTCTTGGGCTATGCGGCCACCAACGCCGGTCGGCTGGCCCTGACCTCTTCCAAGTCCACCACCCAGAGCAAGTCGAAATCTGTCTTGGCGGCCAGCAACGCATACACGGCTGAGGCCCACCGACGACGGTCGCCGTTCTCCGACCACAAGTCGAAGCGGTACCGCGACAACGGCAGGCCGCGATCATCCTCGTAGTAGCCGACCAATTCGGCGTCAGCCGCCATCGCCTGGTCGAAAACCAGTCCGCCGGCCATCACCTCGGGCTCCCCGTCAATCCCGGCCAGCCTCACCAACTCAGCCAGCGACGTGGCGCCGGACACCAGGATGTGCTCTGTGGAACTCATCCGATCACCTCGTCCAAGTAGTAGCCGTCACCAATGACGATGATTCTATCCAAGTGGTGATGGTAGACACCACTCTTGCCGTAAGCCCCCGCGATACGCCGGATGCCACGCTCAGCCTCGGCCCGGCCCAAACCGCATCGCCTCAGATCGAACACGACGACTCTGGCCTGCTCCTTGGCGACGACCTCCTTCGCCCGGTTGACCATGGTCCCGGAGCCGGCCCCTGGTCTCAGAGTCTTGCCATCCGCCTTGAGCCCATCGTCCAAGGTGAAGTCCGGCCTTCGGTTGTTGTGCTCGTTCTCGCCCCCGCCGGAGACCCTGATCCCCGCGTCCCGCAGCGCCTCGGCTATCGACCTCTCGTCGTCAGACCACTTCGGGTCGTCGTCAAGGTGTAGTTCAGACACGGATGGGACCCTACCGCCCGCCTCCACCATCGCCGCCCGCTCTTCGTTCAGGCCTCGTCGCCATGGCCGGCCGCCTCGCCCGTTAGTGCCGTGGCCGGCAGGCCAACGAGCCGGCGGCCAGGTCGCCCGAGGTGTTACGGCGTCTGCTCGCGCCGAGTCGCAACAAGGCAGAGCCGACTCCAGGTTGCCCCCCCCCCACAGACGTGTTACTCTACGTGAGCTTGAGCATTCTCAACACGTCAATGTAGGGACAATTTATGGCTAACCGTGATGCCGGCCCAAATGGTAGAGCCGGCAAAAAAGCGGCGGCGGCGAGGCCGTTGAAAATAGGGTTCGCCGCAACCTTGGCGCTAGCCCTATTATTGGGCGCGGCCGCCTGCGAAAGCGGCCCTGCGGCGGCACCCGGCACGGCACAGGCTGGTGATATAGGGCCAAGCGTAGGAGGTGACGAGGGAAACGATGCGCAAATCGATCAGTCAGACGATGAGACTAATAATCCAGACTCAGAGTTGAACGGGCATACACAAGAAGAGTATGATAGAATGAAAGAGCATGCTGACGAGAAGGCCCAAGATTTATTAGACGCCGCTTGGTCCACGGAAACATTGGCTATAAAAGTATTCCCACCAGAGGTACCTGACGGATATTACGTCATATATCGCGACTCGCGTGATAACAAAGCAAACTTGGTTACCTTTTCTCCGTCGGGCAACATCTTAAGTTATCCCAATTTATCGCAATACAACCATTAAACAACATCGACAATAGAATTAGCAAACTTATTAATGGCTGACTATTAGGGTTTTAGCGGCGTAAGATCTGAGTCTTGTGCTAGTAGTTCTCCCCATACTATACTAGCTTTAGAGTAACTAAGCTGAGGTTTTATAGATGGTATTAAAACTTAGTTATAGCGAAGATATAAGACCAGGATACTGGCGATCAATTTGGGCATGGTGACGATTTCTCCCGACGGGAGGACGGGTTCGGAACGCCGGATTATTCGGCCCCTTATGACTATTCTGGCTCTTCAGATTATTCAAACATGTTCGACGATGAACTGGCCGAACAAGCCCGCAATCATCCTGATCATGATGCTTTAAGGTGAGGGGTTTCGTCTAGGCTTGCTTGGGCGAAACCCGCGATTTCCCGTAGTCTTTAACTACTGTCATTCAAGAGTTTCAACGTGTGAGTGTTCGCTCGGCTCGGCAGAGCCTCCGCTGACCGGCGTCAACTATTTTACATAAATTTTATCAGTTTTGTTTATCGCGCTTGCGCGCTCAAGGGTTGGTTTTCGCCTCTCGCCGCCGCCCCAACTGTTCCCCATGCGACCCCCCCTTGTCTCACCCCTCTAACCGGCTGACTCCCCGGCCGGTACCAGCCGGCGATCCTGACCCAATTCGCTTGGCCGAGTTGTGCTATATTGGCGTGTGGTAATTATCGGGAAGTGGACCACTTTGAGGCGCCACACGACACTGAGGGCAGGAATACATAATGCTTGAAGACATGCGCCACCTGGCGTCCCTCGAGACTATCCGCAACCTCCGGCCCATCCCGGACGCCGACGCCATCGAGGTCGGCTCGGTGCGCGGCTGGGACATCGTGGTGCGCAAGGGCGAGTTCACCGCCGGCGACGCGGTGCTATTCGTGGAACCCGACGCCGCGCTCCCTCTGGACGACCCGCGCTTCGAGTTCTTGCGCCCGCGCGGCTGCAAGACCATCGACGGCCAGGAGTACCACGTCCTGAAAACCGCCCGGCTGCGCGGACAACTCAGCCAGGGGATCGTCTTTCCCGCCAGTCAGTTCGCGGAGTTGACCGACCCAGGAGTCTTGGCATCGCCGGGCGAAGGCCAGGGGATCAACCTTGACGCCATACTGGGCATCGTCCTCTACGAGCCGCCGCTACCGGCGGGGGCCGCCGGAATCATCGGCCCGTGGGATATCCGATGGCTCAAGAAGAGCGACGCCGAGCGCGTGCAGAACCTCTCCGACGAGTGGCTGCGCGGCGTGGACGACGGCTTATGGCGGGCCACCACGAAGATCGACGGGAGTTCGCACACCGTGCTCCGCGACGGCGACCAACTGCGCGTCTACGGGCGTAACTGGCAGATCGACGCCACTAACCCGAACACCGCCGTGTACCGGGAAATCGTCTCCTCCCGCCTGCTGGAGTGGATGGCGGACCACCAAATCGACGCGGTGCAAGGTGAGTTGTTCGGTGAGGGCATCCAGTCGAACCGTCAAGGCATCAAACGCCAGCGGTTCGCCGTCTTCGCGGCCTGGCGCAACGACAACGGGTCCGCCGCCGACAGGCTGGCCGAGGCCATGGGCACCGCCGCGGCCTACGGGTTGTACGTTGTGCCCTCGCTGGACATCGCCTTCCCGCAGACCATCAAACAGGCCCTCGAACAAGCCGACGCGCTGAGCGGATCGGTCACGCCCGGCAAAAGGGATGAGGGCATCGTCTGGCACCACCTCGGCCAGAGGTACTTCCCCGACCTGGACGGACGGATCGTCTTCAAGGCGGTCTCCAATAAGTACCTGCTCAAACACGGACTCTGAGCCCTAGTGGTCTTCATCGGCCGAACGTTGGCGATGGACCGGACACTGCGGCTTGGCCGTCCCCGCCTTGTCCACCTCACAGGGCCGGCGGCGGTCGGAACTGCCGTGAGAAAACGGTGAGAGCCGTTGATCGGGCCGCCAGTCACCGCCAGGTGGGGGAGCCGGCTGGCGCGCGTGGGCCGCAGCCCTGGGCGGCGGCCCACCGGGCGCGGGCGGCGGAGGCATTACACTTTGGCGGGTTGCCCGGGCCGCCGCCGGGGCCGCCGACCGGGGCGTAGCGTAGTGGCTAGCGCACCTGCTTTGGGAGCAGGAGACCGCAGGTTCGAGTCCTGTCGCCCCGACCAGATGGTCAACCCTCGAGTCCGAGGGCAGATGAACCCGTTCCGGGGCGGGTTTTCTTGTTCCCCTGGTGGGAGGTGGTTTGCGGGGTTAGCGCGGGACCCCGAGCCGCGACCTGCCCCATCCCTGTGGGGGCGGCGTGCCGGTTCCCTGACGACCAAGGGGTACACCCAGGGTGTCCCAGGGTGTGGTGGTGGCCTCGCGCCGCGTGGACACCACCACACCCGAGCCTGGTGCTTTCGGGATGGCAGAAAGGAGGCGGGCTGGACGCCCGCCGACCGACGACGCCAGCCAGCGGTGCCGTCCGGCATCGCGAATCCGACGTTTTAGGTGCGACAGACCATTAGGACCAGTCGCCCCCCAGGGACTGCACCAACAGGGCCAGGTTGAGGGCCACCACCAGGGCGACCACCACCCAGGCTGTCGCTACCAGCCAGGGGCGGGAGGCCCAGCGGCCCATGGTGGCCCGCTGACTGGTCAGCCGGACCAGGGGGATGACGGCGAAGGGCAGGCCGAAGGACAAGACCACTTGGCTGACGACCAGCGCCCGGGTGGGGTCGAGGCCCGCCGCCAGCACGGCCAGGGCGGGCGCCAGTGTCATCAGTCGCAGCCCCCAGATGGGGATCTTGACCCGCAACAGGCCCTCTGTGACCGAGGCGCCGGCGTAGGCCCCGACCGAGGTGCTGGCCAAACCGGAGGCCAGCAGGCCGAGGGCGAAGACCCCGGCCACGACCGGCCCCAGGGTCGAGCGGATGGCGTCGTGGGCGCCGTCGAGGCTGATCTCGCCTTGGCCGTACAAGCTGGCGGCGGCCAGGACCAACAGGCCGATGTTGACCGAGCCGGCGACCACCAGGGCCAGCCAGACGTCCCAGCGGTTGGCCTTGAGCAGACGGCTCAGACCGACGCGGCCCCGGCCGTCGTCCCCGCTGTCGGCCCGGCTCGTCTGCGGGAGGGCCAGGCGGGCGGCGTGGTCGCGGGCGGCGGCCGAGTGGAGGTAGATGGCGTGGGGCATGACCGTGGCGCCGAGCATGGCGGCGGCCAGGAAGACGGCTCCGGAGTCGGCCAGCCGGGGGCGCAGGCCGCCCAGGACGGCTGCCGGATCCACCGGCGCCACGGCCAAGCCGGAGACGAAGCCGATGGTGATGACGCCCAGGAAGACCACCACCACCACCTCGAAGGCCCGACCGCCGCGCCCCTGCACGGCCAATAGGGCCAGCGACAGGGCGCCGATGATCAGGCCGCCCACCAGCAGGGGGAAGCCGCAGAGCAGGCGCAGGGCGACGGCGCCGCCCACCACCTCGGCCAGGTCGGTGGCGACGGCCACCAACTGGGCTTGGGCCCAATAGGCCAGCCGGGCCGGACGTGACAACCGTTGTCCCACCAACTGGGCCAAGGAGCGGCCGGTGACCAAACCTAGTTTGGCCGACAGGTATTGCATCACCACGGCCATGACGTTGGCCAAGACCAGCACCCAGACCAGGGAGTAGCCGTAGACCGACCCGGCGGACAGGTTGGCGGCCACATTGCCTGGGTCGACATAGGCCACGGCGGCGACGAAGGCCGGCCCGAGCAGACGCCACAACCGGGGCGGCCGGGCGGCGGGGGTGATCCTGGGGTCGGGCACGACACTTCAGCCTAGTGGTCTGTCGCAGCTAAAAGTTGGGTGGTGAGCGGTGTCGGACGTTTTAGGTGCGACAGTCCACTAGTGCGCTAGCGCGCCCAACCTTGGCCGATGGCGGCCCAGCCGTCTTGGACGGGCCGGTCTGGCGGGCGGTGACCGTAGGTCTGGCAGGGGCGTTCGTCCCCGTCGGCCGGAACGACTACCATGGGGGGGGCTTGCGGCCGGCAGCGCCCAGGCGGACGAACGACCCACCACAGGAGCCCACTTTGCCCAGCACCTTCGAGCGTCTCGGCCCGACCCGGGCCAAGCTCGTCATCACCATCCCCTGGGCCGACCTGGCGCCGGCCCTGCAGCGGGTCTACCACCAGATCGCCGGCGACCTCAAGATCCCCGGTTTCCGGCCGGGCCGGGTGCCGCCCGCCCTGATCGACCAGCGCGTCGGCCGTCAGGCCGTCCTGGCCCAGGCCGTCAACGAGGTTCTGCCCGACGCCTACGGGGCCGCCGTGGTGGAGCACAAACTGGCCCCGCTGGGCCAGCCGGAGATCGAGCTCGAGACCCTGGTCGACGACCAGGACGCCGTGTTCACGGCCGAGGTCGACATCCGGCCCGACTTCGACCTGCCTGACCTGGCCCAGGTGACCGTCGAGGTGGCGACGGCCCCGCCGCTCGAGGACGAGGTCGACGCCCGGGTCGAGACCCTGCGCCAACGCTTCGCCGAGACCAGCCCGGTCGAGCGGGCGGCCCAGTCGGGCGACGAGGTGACGATCAACCTGGTCGGCTACCGCGAGGGCCAGAAGTTGGACGACGCCGAGGTCGAGGACACGACCTACGTCATCGGCTCGGGCACCATGCTGGAGGGCCTGGACGAGGCCGTCATCGGGCTGGCCGCCGGCCAACAGGCGACTTTCGCCACCACCTTGCTGGGCGGCGACCATCAAGACGAGCCGGCCGACGTCGAGGTGACGGTGACCCAGGTGTCCGAGCGGCGGCTGCCGGAGGTGACCGACGACTGGGCCCAACTGGTCAGCTCCTTCGACACGGTGGAGGAGATGCGGGCCGATCTGCGGCAAGAGGCCCAACGCCAGATTTGGCTGCGGCTGTACGACGAGGCCCGGGACAAGTTGACGGACGCCCTGGTCGAGGCCACGGCCTTCGAGTTGCCCGAGGGCCTGGTCGCCCGTCAGGTCGAGGACCGGACCGAGCGCGTCCAACAGACCCTGAGCCAGGCCGGTAGCTCGCTGGCGGAATATCTGGCCAACAACGGCCGGGGCCAGACCGAGGACGAGTTCTGGGCCGAGTTGGCCCAGTCCGCCGAACAGGGCCTGCGCGGCCAGATCCTGTGGCAGAGGATGGCCGAGGACAGCGCCATCCCGGTCACCCAGGAGGACCTGGCCCAATACGTCATGGCCCGGGCCCAGGAGCAGGGCACGACCCCGCAAGACGAGTTGACGCACATGCGGGAGCATGACCACCTGGGCGAGTGGATGAACAACATCCGTCGGGCCAAGGCCATCAACCAGGCCTTGCTCCGGGCCAAGGTGGTGGACGCCGCCGGCCAACCGGTCGACTTGAGCCCGCTGCTGACGCCCCCGACGCCGACCGCGACCGAGGACGAGCCGGACGAGGGCCTCCAGATCGTGGACATCGCCTGATCCCTGAGCCACGGCCAGGCCGGCGGGTCAATCCCCGCCGCCCCGCGTCATCTCGGACTGGAGCCGGGATCTGCCCAGTCCGTGAATCAATCTCGAGGAAGGGTCAACCCGAACTCAAGGTCTGTGGCCCCGGGCTGTCGCCCGCCGGCCGGTCCCCGGACGCCTTCCCAGGCGGTGCCCGACCGGTCTTGAGCCTTGGGGCTGCGCCGAGAGCGAACACGCCGGCCGAAGCCTCCCGCCGCCAGCCCGTGGCGGGTAGCCTCTTGCCCCGTGACTGACCCGATCTCACTTCCCCGGTCGGCGGCCGTCCCCAGCGGACAGCCCATGGCCGACGCCGTTTATCAATCACTGCTGTCCAACCGGATCATCTTCTTGGGCTCCGAGGTGCGCGACGAGAACGCCAACGCCATCTGCGCCCAGATGCTGTTGTTGAACGCCGAGGACCCGAAGAAAGACATCTACCTCTACATCAACTCGCCCGGCGGCGAGGTCGACTCGGGCATGGCGATCTTCGACACCATGCAATGGATCCAGAACGACGTCGCCACCGTGGCCCTCGGCCTGGCCGCCTCCATGGGCCAATTTCTTTTGTCGGCGGGGGCCAAGGGCAAGCGTTTCGCCCTGCCCCACAGCCGGATCATGATGCACCAGCCCTCCGGCGGTCTGGGGGGCACGGCCTCCGATATCCGCATCCAGGCCGAACAGTCGCTCCACATCAAGCGGACGATGGCCAAGCTGATCTCCCAGCACACCGGCCAGACGGTGGAACAGATCGAGGCCGACTCCGACCGTGATCGTTGGTTCACCGCCGACGAGGCCTTGGCCTACGGCTTCATTGATCACGTCTTCGAGCGCGCCTCCCAGATCACGACCGACTCTCCCAACCAGTGAAGGCCCGACTAGTGAAAGACAGCGCTATGACAAACCCCTGGTGGGGCGCGGCGGCCCGGCCCGGCGGCCTGGCCCCGGCCGGCCCGACAGCCGACTATTACATACCCCAGTGGGAGGAGCGGACCAGTTACGGGGTGCGCCGGGTCGACCCGTACACCAAGCTGTTCGAGGAGCGCATTATTTTCCTCGGCACGCCGATCACCGACGACATCGCCAATGCCGTCATGGCCCAGTTGCTCTGTCTCCAGTCGATGGACGCCGAGCGCCAGATCTCGATCTACCTCAACTCCCCCGGCGGCTCGTTCACCGCCCTGACGGCCATCTACGACACCATGCGTTTCGTCAAGCCCGATGTCCAAACCGTCTGCCTGGGCCAGGCGGCCTCGGCGGCGGCCGTCCTGCTGGCCGCCGGCACCAAGGGCAAACGCCTGGCCCTGCCCAACTCGCGCATTCTGATCCATCAGCCGGCCATCTCCGGCGAGGGCAGTTACGGCCAGAGCTCCGACCTGGAGATCCAGGCCAAGGAGATTATGCGTATCCGCTCGCAGATGGAGCAGATGCTGGCCCAAGACACCGGCCAGCCGGTCGAGAAGGTGTCGCGAGACATCGAGCGCGACAAGTATCTGACCGCCGAGGAGGCCAAGGAGTACGGCCTCATCGATGACATCCTGGGCTCCTTGAAGTAGCCCCGGGTATCTGCGGCGGCCCCGCCCGCCCCGACACCTCACCGCCTTCCCCGAAAGAATCGAGAACCGAGATGGCCCGCATCGGCGAGTCCAGCGAATTGGTCAAATGCTCGTTTTGCGGCAAGAGCCAAAAACAGGTCCGTAAATTGATCGCCGGCCCCGGCGTCTACATCTGCGACGAGTGCATCGACTTGTGCAACGAGATCATCGATGAGGAGTTGGGCGTCGCCGCCAGCGCCGACGCCGTGGCCAAACCCCCCAAACCGGCCGAGATCCAGGCCTTCTTGGACCAGTACGTCATAGGCCAGGAGCGGGCCAAGAAGACCCTGTCCGTGGCCGTCTACAACCATTACAAGCGGCTCCAGGCCCAGTCCTCCCCCACCCGGGGGGAGGACGAGCCGGTCGAGTTGGGCAAGTCGAACATCTTGCTGATCGGCCCGACCGGCTGTGGCAAAACCTATTTGGCCCAGACTCTGGCCCGGATGCTGGACGTGCCTTTCGCCATGGCCGACGCCACCGCCCTGACCGAGGCCGGTTATGTCGGTGAGGACGTCGAGAACATCTTGCTCAAGCTGATCCAGGCGGCCGACTTCGACGTCAAGAAGGCTGAGACCGGCATCGTCTACATCGATGAGATCGACAAGGTGGCGCGCAAGGCCGAGAACCCGTCGATCACCCGCGACGTCTCGGGCGAGGGGGTGCAACAGGCGCTGCTCAAGATCTTGGAGGGGACGGTGGCCTCGGTGCCGCCGCAGGGGGGCCGCAAACACCCCCACCAGGATTACATCCAGATCGACACCAGCAATGTGCTGTTCATCGTCGGCGGGGCTTTCGCCGGCTTGGACGAGATCGTCAACCAGCGGGTCGGCCGCCACGCCCTGGGCTTCACGGCCGACCCCCAGCCGTCCGGCCAGGCGGTCGACCCCCTGGCCGAGGCCCGGCCCGAGGACCTGCACAAGTTCGGCCTCATCCCCGAGTTCATCGGCCGGCTGCCCATGATCTCGTCGGTCACGGCGCTGGACCGCGAGGCCCTGGTCCGCATCCTGGTCGAGCCCCGCAACGCCTTGGTCAAACAGTTCCACCGTCTCTTCGCCCTCGACTCGGTGGAGTTGGAGTTCACCGACGAGGCCATCGCCGCCGTGGCCGACCAGGCCCTGGCCCTGAACACGGGGGCCCGCGGGCTGCGGGCGATCCTGGAGGAGGCCTTGTTGGACGCCATGTTCGAGGTGCCGAGCCAAGTCGACGTGGGCAAGATCGTGGTCGACGCCGCGACCATCCGCGACGGCGCCGCCATCACCAAGGTGCCCCGGGTGCAACTGGCCGAGCCGGAGCGCCAGACCGCCTGAGCTTGATTCACCGACTCGCACATCCGTTCACCGTTATGCTATTAATGCGAACGAACGTGCCTCACCGCCTCTTGCCTAAGTCTTGACAACGGTGATAAAGGGAGTGAAGCCTTAATCGGTGAAGGTTTTCCCTCCGTTGACTGCGGGCGCGGACTCGCACCTGTTCATCCCCGCCCGGTGAACCCAATAACCGAAAGGAGCGAATGACCATGTCTTCGTCACAAGCCGGGCCGGCCAAACCACGGGGCCGTCGGATCGGACAAGCAGTGGCGCTGATGGTGGTCGGCGTCGTCGTTGGCGTCGGCGTCATCGTCTGGGCCATAGTCACCTCTGTCTCCGGCATAGCCGGGGGGCCGAGCTATACGTCGGGGACCGGCCTCGAGGTCGCCCTGATCGAAGGACAAGAGATGGGGGTATGGGTGCGGGGCCATTTCGACAATTGTACCATCACCGACCCGTCGGGCGACCCGGTCACGATCAACACATCGCTTCAAGGGTATATCACTGTTTACAACTTTGATTTGGTTGGGTCGGTGGCGCCGTCGACCACCGGCATATATCAGGTCACCTGCGACGGCGACGGGTCTTTCCAGTACAAGATCGCCCCGGTGGTCAACACCACCCGAATGATCGTCGGCAGCCTCGTCGGCGGCCTCATCCTACTGCTGTTGTTCGGCGGCGGCATAGCGCTGCTGCTGGTCAGGCTGTTGCGGCGCCCCGCCGCTAGTACTCAACCCCGCTAGGCCTCAACCTCAGGTCCAGAGATAGAAGATTTTGGGAGTGTCACGCTGGCCTTAGCCGACGCTCCCGGACACGCAGCGTGGAACCATTCATTCAGCAATTCACATAGCCATACGACGCGAAGCGTCGTGTGCCAGCACAGACCCAGTCCGAGCGCGCCTGGAGGTGTCCTGGCTCAGGACATAGGAAACCCCTGTCTCGGGACATAGGAAACTGGTGTCTCAGGTGATCGGCAACCATGTCAGATCGTGTCCAAAGCGAAACTGATCATCACCGCTGTCACCGTCCAGGGCCTGTCCTTGTCCGAGGCCGCCGCCAAGTACGGCGCGTCGAAGGGTTGGGCGTCGAAGCTGATGGCCCGCTGGCGTGAAGAAGGCGAGGCGGCGTTCGAGCCCCGCTCCCGGCGTCCCCGCTCCTCTCCGAACGCGACCGACGAGGCGACGGTCGCCCTGATCGTCCGGCTCCGCGGCGAGTTGGCCCGCCAGGGACTTGACGCCGGCCCCACAAGTCCCTGCCCCACCGCCAGACCCCGGCCACCCGTTACCAGACCATCCCGAAAGCCGGCCCAGCGCGGGACCGCGCCGCCGACACCCACGACCGGGTCCGCCACGACAAGATCGACCAGGCCGGCAAAGTCACCCTCCGCCACGCCGGCAAGCTCCACCACATCGGCGTCGAGCGGACCCACGCCTGAACCCCCGTCACCATCCTCGTCCAAGACCTCGACGTCACCATCATCGACGCCGCCACCGGCGAAGTCCCACGCCAACTCATCATCGACCCCACCAGGACCTACCACCCCACCGGCAAAACACGAAACCAGTGAACCCACAGCTTGAGGGTTCACTGGTTTCCGATGTCCCGAGACATCACAAGAGCGCGCCTGGAGGGACTCGAACCCCGAACCCGCTGATTAAGAGTCAACGGTCGTGACTGCTGCCGTCTGACGGCTTCGTTCTGGTTGGCACGGGGTTTTATAAAACCCTTCCGCCAACCAACGGTCCCATGGTAGCCATAAATCGGTTGGCCGCAACCATCGGGGCGTCGGCGTGTCGGGGGTGGGGGCGAGGACGAGTCCTGGCGGCGGAAATCAGCACACAATTGTTGGTTGGCACAGGGTTTCTTAAAGGTAACACCAGTTGCCGCCAGGGCTCGTCGGAAACGAGTTTACACGCCCGACAGGCGTCGGCGCGACTCCTGATCGGCGTGTCGGGGTGACGGTTTGTGTTGGGGGGCGGCCGGTCTGACGATGAGTTGATGAGTGCAATCGATGGTTTGTCGTGGGCGGCGTTGACGGGCGAGTGGTTGGACTGGTTGCGTCTGGGCGGCCGGTCGGATGAGACGATCGGTTTGCGGCGGTACCAGGCGGGCCGGTTGGCGAGGGCTTTCCCGGAGGGGCCGGCGGCCGTGTCGGCGGCCGGTCTGGCGTCGTGGCTGGCGGGGATGAGGTGGTCGGCGGAGACGCGGCGGTCGTATTGCGCGGCGGCGCGTCAGTTTTTCAGCTGGGCGGCGTCGGCGGGCCGTTTGGCGGTCGATCCGGCGGCGGGTCTGCCTGCGGGCCGGTCGCCCTCGCGTCTGCCGCGGCCGGCGCCGGTGGAGGCGGCGGCGGCGGGGTTGGGGTGCGGGGACGGGCGGGTCCGGCTGATGGTGGCGTTGGCCTTCCGGCAGGGGTTGAGGCGGGGTGAGATCGCCCGGGTGCACACCAGGGACGTGGCGGCGGGGCGGGGCGGCTGGTCTTTGGTGGTGCGGGGCAAGGGCGGGCGGGAGCGGCGTATCCCGTTGTGGCCGGACATCGCCGCCGAGTTGCGGTCCTTGCCGGAGGGGTTCGTTTTCCCGGGCCAGGTCGGGGGGCATCTGTCGCCGGCGTATGTGGGCAAGCTGGTGTCGAGGGCGTTGCCGCCGGGGTGGGCGGCGCACTCGTTGCGGCACGCTTTCGCCACCGGTTTGTACGACCGCAGCCGGGATTTGTTGGCGGTGCAGCGATTCTTGGGGCATGTCAAGCCGGAGACGACTCAGGGGTACGTGATGGTGGCGGAGGACTGGTTGAGGGCGGCGTTGGCGGCCGACCAGCCCTAGGGGTGTCTCGCGGCTGGTGGAGGATGCCTGTCGCGGGCGGCCCGGGTGAGGCCGCCGGGAAGGGAACACGGAAGTGAGCGATCATCCTCATGGGGCCTGGGGGCGTCGGCTGGCCGGCCTGGCGGCCGGGTTGGCGGTGGTGTTGGCGGGGGGCCTGGTGGCGGTGGCCCCGTCCACCGACGCGAGGGCCGACGACACCGCGATCACCGAGGCGGTGGGATTGTGGGAGACCTCCAGCAGTTTCCACGGGGCCTACAGCGTCCAGTCCGGTTATCTGGCGTTCTGCGACTCGCCGGACAAGCACGCGCCCTACGGGCTCTTCTGGGACGCGGAGCAGGCGTGCGGCTGGCAGAACGACCAGGGGGCGTGGCTGACCCGCGCCCAGATCAACCAGTTGGCCTACGTCATGTCGAAGTGGGGGGCGACGAGCGACAACACCACGGCGGCGGGCGTCCGATTCGCGGTCTACCACCTCAGCGGCTACACCGACATCGGCGGCGGCGGGGTGGTCCCGGCGCACTCGAACTACGACTTGTGGAACCCGACGGGCTACGGGCGCGCCCATGCGGCGGCGGTCGGCGTCCTGGAGCTGGCCCAGGCCATGGTCTTGGAGGCCGAGGCCAACGCGAACAACTGGGACGGCACCGGCACGTTGACCAGCAACGCCGCCGACGGCGGCCCGGGCGGCGGCCCCGTCGGGCTGGGCGACACGTTGACCACGACGGTGACCCTGCCGGGCATCGGCGCGGGCAAGACCGTCGTTTTCACGGTGATCCACCCGGACGGGTCAACCACGAGCCACAACGTCGCCACCGACGGCGCCGACCAAGCGGTCCTCGACTACCAGATCCCGGCCGGCGGCACGGGGAACTGGCGTGTGACGGCCTCTATCACCGGGGTGCCTGACTCGTGCCCGTGGTTCATGCAGCCCAAGGGCGACGCCAGCCTCCAGACCTTGATCGTGGCCCGGTCGAGCCTCCGCGACTGGTCCGACCCGGACGGCCTGCGAGTCAGACTCTCGGCCGCGCCGAAGGCCAGCTCCGTGACCAGCGTGCAGCTGCTCGACGGGCCGGGCCAGATCTACGACGACGTGTTGTTGTGGGACGGCCTGCCGGGGGCCGGGTTCACGGGCGAGGCGGTCTTGTACGGGCCGTTCGCCAGCGACTACGAGGCCCAGAACGCCGACGTCGAGGGCCTGACGCCGGTCGCCCGGGCGTCCTTCTCGGGGGTCTACGACCAGGACGGCAAGGCCTCCGTCCGCACCGCCACGGCCGACGCCCAGCAACCCGGTTTCTACGTCTGGGTCGAGGGGATCGACGGCACGGACGCGAGCCAGCCGTTCGTCGCGCCGAAGGAGAACCGCCGCCCGGAGACGACCCTGGTCTTCGGGCCGGAGATCTCCAGCCGGATCAGCAGCACCGTCGTGGACGCCGGGGCCGAACTGTCCGACTCGTTCACGCTGACCGGCCTCCAGGCGACGGTCGGCGGGACCGCCGTCTCCTACCGGGTGACGGGCGGCCTGTACGGGCCGGTCGCCTCGGACTCGCCGGCCTGCGAGGGCGTCGACTTCACGGGCGCGCCGAAGGCCGCTGTGGTCGACCACACACTGGCCGCCGGCGACATCGGGGCCGACGGCACGGCCACGGTGGCCGGCCAGGGCGCCTACCGGCCGCCGGCCGCCGCCGCCGGGAGCTGCTACTCCTACGGCTACCAGGTCACGGCCACGGCCGGCAAGGACACGGTCACGGTCTCGCACCCGGCCGGGCAGGCCAGCCAGACCGCTTTCGTCCGGGTCCAGCCCAAAGTCGCCACCACCGTGTCGGCCCAGTTGATCCTGGCCGGGCAGCCGGTGTCCCTGAGCGACCACTGGCTGGTCACGGGCTGCTTCCCCGGCTCCGAGCTGACCGGACGGACCGACCTGTACGGGCCGTTCCCGAACTGGGAGCAGTCCCAGAGCGTCGACTTCAAGGATTTGGAGCCGTTGGGGTCGGCCGGGTTCGCCGGGGTCTGCGGCGCCGACGGCACCTTGGAGGGCGACTCGGAAGACGTCACGGTGGACCATCCGGACGTCGGCTACTACGTCTTCGACGAGCACCTGGACGGCACCCCGGCGTCGGAGCCCTTCGACGCCGACAAGCCCGACCGGCCGGGCGAGACCACTTTGGCCCTGGCCCCGGTGGTGGAATCGCTCATCTCCGACCAATCGGCCGAGCGCGGCTCGACCATCACCGACGGCGCCTGGATCAGCCACGCCGTCGCGGACCTGAGGGCCTTCGGCGCCAGTCCGGAGGCCGGAGACGACACCGCCGCCGATCCCGAGGCCGCCGTGTCCGTGTCCGACGCGACAGTCATCCGGTGGACCCTGGCGGGCGGCCTGTACGGGCCGGTCGGCCCGGACTCGTCGGGGACCTGCGAGGCGTCCGACTGGATCGGAGCCGGGTTGGTGGTGCCGGGCGAGCGTGACATCGACCCGGCCTGGTTCACGGGCGAAGACCGGATCGGCCTCGGCGTCCTCGGGGACTACACCATCCCCCAGTACGGGGAGCGGGGCTGCTACTCCTACGGCTACACCCTGACCGGTGTGGCCCCGGACGGCTCGACCATCACGGTCGACCATCCGGTCGGCCAGCCGCCCCAGACCACCATCGTCCCCTTCGGGGCGATGATCGTGACCGGGACGCCCCACCCGGCCGGACCGGCCGGAGCGACCGCCGCCGGCCTGGCCGCCGCCGGCGGCGTCCTCTTGATCGGCTTAGGCTGGAGGACCGTCCGCCGCCGGGCGTGACACCATGAACGGGGCGCCCCGGCATCATCCCCGCCGGGGCGCCCAACCCCCTGGCGCCGCGATCGCGGCTCCACAAGACCTGAGAAAGGAGCCCGACCATGGGCGGACCAGCCGGCCCCCGACTCGGCCGCGAGGGCTGTCACATCTCGTCGTTACCTTGGTCGCAGACATCCGAGGCTCGGAGGACGCGATGAAAGCCTTGCTCAATCTGAGGACCATCATGACGGCCATAGCGGCGGTCCTGCTCGTGGCCGGGGTCGTGGTCGCCGCCGTCGTCGGACGAGATCCCGCCCAGGCCGAGACCGGCGGACCTAGCGCCTCCCCGACTCCTGCCGCATCGACGCCGACCCCAGGCCCAGCCCGGACGTCGCCGTCGGCCACGCCATCCCCATCGGCCACACCCTCTTCTGAGAGCCCCACCGCGCCGGCCCTGGCCGACGGAGGCGCCGACGCCAACGACGCCGGCCAACCCCCACAGCAGGCGGCACCCGCCCAGCCGTTCCAACCGGAGCCGCCCGCTCAACCCGTTCAGCAGACCGCTCAACCCGTTCAGCCGGCGGCTCCGGTCCAGCCGGTGGAACCGCCTCCGGCCCCGCCCGCCCCTCCGGCCCCGCAGACGCCGTGGGCGTCCGGGTTCACGTTCAACGGGGTCACGACCAGGGTCTACATCAACGACCCGGACTCCGTCGGTTACGCGTTGACGCTCACTCTGGCCTGCCCCGACCCCTATAAATCCGGCGACATACCTTGGGGACGTATGTCCGGATCTCAACAATTCTCCTTCACCTGGGGCCAAGGGGATTTCTCCGACTGCACCGCCGGCTACACGTTGGGCTGACATGGGCGCGATACCTGACTCCTTGGCCCGGCGGATCTCCGGCCCGGCGGCGGACCGCCCGCCGGCGGCGGATCGTCTCTCGGCGGTGGAGGCCCGTCGTTCGGGGCGGCCGGTCGCGCGTGTCCGGGGTTGGCGGCGGTCCGGGCGGCCCGAGCCCATCTTGCCGCCGCCGGCCAGCGTTGAGGCGCCGGTCGTGGTCGAGGTGACCGGACCGGCCGGTGACGGCGGCGCTTTCCTGGCAGCCTTCGTCGGCTGGGAGCTGGCCGATTTTCTGGGCGGGGCGGGCGGTTCCGGACCGGCCGTCCGACTGCCCGGCCCGGCCGGTCAGAGGTCCGAGGATTTGGATTATTCGGGCCGAATAATCGCTTGCCGGGACTCGTCCGGGCCGGGTCGGCCGGAGGCGGACGCGGCGGCGGGCGACGATCAGCGGGTTTGTCCTGGTCTCGGCGACGTTGATTATTCGGGCCGAATAATCAACGGGCCAGCGGCCTTGGGGGCCTGCGCCCCGGGTCCGGCCCGGTCTTCCGGCGAGGCTGCTCATGTGGCTGTCCTCGGCCCGGGGGGCGCGGACTGCGGTGCCCGGGTCCCGTCGTCGGGCGATGGTCGGCCGGATGATTATTCGGGCCGAATAATCGGCGGCCGGGGTTCTTCCGGGCCGGTCCGGGCGGGGGCCGGCGCGTCGTCGGGCGGCGGGCGGCCTCAGGCGGCGGCCGTCGTGACCGGTGCGGGCCACAGCGAGTCTTCAGTCAGCTTGGCCGGCACGGCCGGGCTGCTGGGCGGCGGGTCGGACGATTACGGGTGGTCGGATGATTATTCGGGCCGAATAGTCGGCGGCCGGGGTTCTTCCTGGTCTGGCCGGCCGGCGGGTCGCGGGCGGCGCCGGGGCCGGCCGGTTGGGCGGCGGTCCAAGCCGGCGGCGGGCCATTGGACCGCTGCCATGTTGTTGGTCTCGGCGGTGTTGGCCGGGGTGGCGGTCATGTCTTGGTTGTGGCCCGGGGCGGCGCCGACGGTCGTCGGGGCGACGGCGCCGTTGCCGGCGCGGGAGTGGTCGGTGCCGCCGTCGACAGGTTTGGCGGCGGGCGTGGCGGCCGGGGCGGGCGGCCGGGGCGGCCCCGACCGGGTTGTCATCCCGAGTTTGGGCGTGGACGCGCCGGCCGGCCAGACGGTTTCCGTGTCCCGGGAGACGTGGGAGTTGTTCCCGCCGGACGACGCCGCCCGGCTGGGAGTGTGGGACGGCGGGCGCGGCTTGGGGTCCGCCGACACGGGCGCCACTGTCGTGGTCGGCCATGTCTCCACCCTTGACACGCCCCGGGGGGCGTTGTACGGGTTGTCCGAGATCCTGCCCGGCGCCGTCGTCCTCACCTATGACGGCCTGGGCGCGGAGCAGGCCTGGGTGGTGACCGAGTTGTTCACCACCGCGCGGGCCGCCTCCCACACAGACTTGTTCACCGTCGACGGTCCGAGACGGCTGGCCCTGGTCACCTGCGGCGGCGCGGTCGACGCCGACGGCTTCCCCCGGAACGTCATCGTCGTGGCGGTCCCGGCCGTCGAATAGAGAGGAAACAGAACATGCCACCCGTCCCCGTCGCCATGGACACGGATTTGGGCTTCCTGGCCGAGTTTTTCACCGGCCCATCGCTCGGCGTGTTCGCGCCGTTGTTCAGCAGCTGGGTCACGACGATCATCTCGGTCGTCTGGTTCGGGGCCATCGTCTACGTGGTGGTCAAGCTCGTGGTCGCCGTCGCCAAATTGTCGCGCGCCCGGCAGGGCTACTCCGGCTACGGCATGGAGCAGGCCATCGGGGAGATGGTGCTGCCGATGGTGGCGCTGATCCTGCTGTGCGCTTTCACCACCCTCATCACCGTCCTCGGCTGACAACAGTCATTAAGGAGAGCAGATCATGTCCAAGCAGAGGCTCGGCGTCGAGGCCAACCGGCCGACGTGGGTCAAACTCGTCGTTTTCGTCGTCGTCGTCCTGGCGTTGGCCGCCTTGTTAGTGGCGTTGGCGTTGTTCGTCATCGGCCGGTTCGCGGCCTGACGCCGGCCGGCGGGGCACAGGGGGAAACATGGCCGACAGGACCGACAGGACCGACAGTGTGGGGGATCTTTTCGACGACGCGGCCCGGCGGCGGCGCGGGCCGGGGCTGTGGCCGGTCGTGGCCGTCGTGGCGGTGGTGGTGGCGGTCGTGTCCGTGGTCTGGGCCGTCGTCGGGCGGGGCGGCGGCCAGACGGGGGGCGGCCCGTCCGACGGGCCGGCCGTCTCCGGGGCGCCGTCCTCGGCGACGTCCGGCGGGCCGTACGTGTGGGAGGGGATGTCGCTGGACGAGATTGAGGCGCTGCTGACCGACTCGGAGTTTGTCTCGGGTCTGACGGAGGAAGAGTTGGCGGCGTTGGCCGCCCGGTTGGTTCCGGAGCAGGCCGCGCGGTGGCGGACGCAGGACGCCGACCAGGTGGTGGAGGTCGACGTCGCGCCCGGCCTGGACCGGTGCGCCAGCCGGGCCGAGGGCGTCAATCAGGAGGCCACCCCGGAGGGGGTCGGCTTCTCCTATCCTCACACTTTGGAGGGCGCTGTGGCTGCGGCGGCCGGGGCGCTCCGCTACCGGTTGTCGGCCGACTTCTTGGACGACGAGGTCGGCGCCCGGACGGACCCGCTGGTGTTTAATGGCGACACGTTGGACACCGCGCGCGACTGGGCGGCCATGACGCGGGAGGCGGCGGGGTTGTCCGGGCGGGTGGAGCCGTTGGACCCGGACACGGGCCAGGCTGTCGCGGAGGAGACTTACTACGCCGCCGGGTATCCGCGCTACGGCGCTTACAAGATCCTCAAGATCGACGGGATCAGCCCTCTTTCTCTCGGCCCGGACGCCGTGGTCATGACGTGGTGGCTGCCCGGAGTCTCCGGGATCGGCCGGTTGGAGAACTTGGACGGCGTGCGGGTCTGGGGAGAGGTTTGGACTGCGGTGGTCCAGTGGGGTTACATATCCAGGGACTACAAGGTCCAATTGTTCATGGACGGGGGCGCCCCGCCGTTGCTTGACAACACCCGCACAAACGTGTCTTACGGGGAGCGGGCCGAGTTGTTAGGGCCGGGGTGGTGCGTGCCTCTCGACGGCATCGAGGAGGCCATCCCCGGCGTGGTCAAGGCAGGGCGGTGACCCGTGCGCCGCTTAGCAGCCGTTGTCGCCGGGGCGTTGGCGGCCGTCGCCTTGTCTGTCGTCGCCATACCGGCCGTGAGCGTGGCCGCGTCCATCGATAGGGGTTTCTCCGCCCAGTGCCTGGAGTTCTACAGCGATATCGGCTTTGACGGTGACGGCCTGGTGGTGGGCCTCCGGTGTCAGACGTGGCAGGACGTCGTCGCCCGGGACGGCGGCCAGGCCCGGTGGGAGGATTTCCAGGCCTGCGTGTCGGGCGGGCGGGCCGTCCTGGCGTGTTTGGACGCTGCGCCGGGAGACGGGGGCGGCTCTTCCGACGACGGGCCGGCGCCCGGCCCGGAGCCGGTGTCCGTGTTGGAGCCGGCGCCCGGGTCGGACGGGGGGGCGGGGTCCGCGTCGTCGTCTGGCGTCCCGACCGCCAGGGAACTCATGGACGACCCTAAGGTGTGCGATGAGATGGCGTCGGCTTGGGACGAGCACGCCTGTGACTTGTTGCGGGCGGCGGGGCGGGCGATGCGGCCGGAGGTGTCGGCGGGGGGTTTCCGTGACGGGCCTTGGAAGTCGGTTTATGCGACTTGTTTCGGTTTGGGCTTGTTGGTGATGGTGGTCGTGTTGTTGTTGGGGCACGCCAGGGCGGCCGACGGGGCCAAGGTCAGCGGGTTTGAGTTGTTGGCCGGTTTGGGGGTGAGGTCGTTTTTGTTCGTGCCGGCGATGACGGCGTTGCCGGCGGCGGTGGCGTTGGCGTGGGGTTTGGCGGACTCGATGGCGGGGTCTTTCGAGGCCGAGGCCGGGTCGACCTTGTTCGACGTCATGTACGCGGAGCTGTTGGAGTACGTCGGGGGGCTGGGCTTGCAGATCGTCACCGGTCTCGGGCTTTTCTCGATCGACAACGTGATAGCGGCCCTGGTGACGGGGGTCTGTCTGTTGGTCTCTTGGGTGTTGATCCAGTTGGAGTTGATCGTCGCGACGTTCGGCGTCTATCTGATCACTTGTCTGGCGCCGTTGGGGATCGCTTTGTCGTTGTACCCGGCGCAGCGCGGCGTGGCTAAGGCCATTTTGTCGGCTTTGGCGGGGGTGGTTTTGATCAAGCCGGCCTTGTGGCTGGTGCTGTGGGTGGGCTCGGTGACGGTTTTGGACCAGGTCGGCTCGCCGGAGGCCGGGGATTGGAGGGCGTCGGTCTCGTTGATCGTGTTGTCGCTGACGGCGGCGGCGGCGCCGGCCCTGGCGCCGAAGGTTTTGTCGAAGCTGGTCGGCCCGGGGGTGGACGCGGCCTGGGGGCGCGAGGGCCTGGGCGCGGCCTGGGGCGTGGTCAAGGGCGCGGGCCGGGAGGGTTTCCACGACGTCAAGCAGTATTTGAGGACGCGCGACGAGCCGAGGGCGGCCGACGACGCGACGGGGGGCGGCGGCGAGGCCGGCGGCGCGCCGGCGCGGGCGGCCGACGGCCCGGCCGAGACGGTCGGCCCGGTCCCGGAGCCGGCGGGCGGCGTGTCTCCGGTCGCCGTCCCGGCGGGCGGCGCCCGGGGCGCGGGCGGTCCTCCTGGCGTCCCCGTGGGCGGGGCCGGCGGCGCGGGGGCGGCCCCGGGGGCCGGC
>JAISCA010000011.1 GCA_031265875.1 Propionibacteriaceae bacterium | reverse complement strand
TGCCACCAACCCACCCTACAAGCCCCGCCTAGTGCCTAAAACGGACACTAGCCGAACACGACACACCTAGTCAGCGCGATTCCACACCGAAAAACCGGCCAAGGTGACCCAACTCAGGTTAGAGGACGCCTATGTCTGCGACATCGCCGCCGAGAGGCTCAAAGACCTGGACCACCAGTGAACCAGCGCTGATTGACGCCGTCGATGTTTGGGATGAGCACGTCGACCCGGTATGAGATTGATATCCGCGATCTCCGTGCGCAGGTGACGGGCGGCGCGAGCCAGAGCTATTGGAACTAAACTTGCGTCCGCAGTGGGTTCATGACTCCCAAGTCGAGGCGGAGTCGATGTGGCGTTCCAGATCCATGGACTCGTGCAGGACCCGGCCAATGACGACGTCTCCGGCGTCGACGCGGTAGATCAGGAAGTGTCGGGGTTCATGGACGGCGCCGCCTGTCGTGTGGGCCCGACTTTGGCGTAGATGGTACGAGCGCACTCCGTCGCCTAACTCTGGCCGGCTCCTTGTGTCAGCCCCGGACGGGTTCTTTGCGACGTCACGGATACCGGCAGCGATCAGAGCGGCGTATCGGCGCCGCGCCGGTTCGCCGAAGTGTCTGCCCGACCGCAGAAGGATGGCGTCAATATCTGCCACGGCAGTATGGGACAGCCGGTAACGAGTCATCGGACGGATGCCGTCGACGTTTCACCGCGCTGTCCCAGACTGGCGATGTATCCGTCCAAGTCCGCGTCATCGACATCGGTGTGCCGGCCTGAGGCCACGTCGTCCCACCCCGTTAGGACGGCGCTGCGAAGCGCCTCGAGTCGAGCCGCGTCCCGGGCCTCGCGGTCTTCGACGAGTCGTAGCCCGTCACGGAGCACCTCGCTCGCGTTCTGGAACCGGCCCGACTCGACGAGAGACTCAATGAATTGCTGTTGATGGTCAGTGATAACAACGTTACGTGTTGGCATGGGACCACCTCCTATGGCAGATTATGCCATAGGATTCAAGCTTTGGTCATCGCGTCGGCGACCCTCATTTCTACGCTCAGATGGCTCGCAGAGCGAGAGGCGGACGGCGCGGGCCGGAGTCTCAGCGGGCGGCGTGGCCCGCCTCCATGGTGGATGCCCCAGTAGTGGGCATAGCCCCAGTAGGCATAGCCCGGCCGCAGGACCAGTGTGCCACCCATCGCCTATCAGCCCACGTAGACGCCTGGTGGCAGGCATACGCCTCGGCTAGTGTCCGACTTGGGCGGTGTCGTTCAAGCCTCGATGCGTAGTTACAATGTCGTTATAGATGAGTTACGTTTCGAGTGGGACGACGACAAGGACGCGCTCAACCGGGCCAAGCACCAGATGTCGTTCAGGGAGGCTCGCACGGTGTTCTTCGACCCGCACGCGCTGGTGATAGACGACCCGGATCATTCGGCCAGCGAGGAGCGGTTCATTATCTTGGGCCACTACAGGGCGGCCCAGGCTGCTGGTTGTGGCGCACTGCTACCGGCAGGCCGAGACGGTGATCCGGATCATCTCGGCCAGGGAAGCGACTAAACACGAATCCAAGGCATAGCAAGGAGGTGGGAGACATGACAGATGAACTTAGGAACGAGTACGACTTCACCGCCGCGCGGGCGAACCCGTACAGCAAACGGTTGAAGAAGCAGGTGACGATCCGCTTAGACGTGGACACCATCGCCTACTTCAAGGCACTCGCCGGGCAGACCGGCGTCCCGTACCAGAGCCTGATCAACCTGTACCTGGCTGACTGCGCCGCCAACGAACGAGAACTAGCCCTGACCTGGGCGTAAGCGCTCCAGCGGCGCGCAGATCAGTCATCACCGATCATGTAGATTAAGTCAAATTAATCGTCAGTCCAATTAATCGTCAGTCCTCAAAGAGAGTGAAGGAATGGCAGTGTCCTTCTTCAAACCTTGGACCAGTGGCCGGGCGGCGACGCGGCGACATGCTGTCCAGGCTGGCTTAGTGCCACGCCAGGCATTGAAAGAACTCGTTTTGCACGATCCCGACTTTTGGGTGCGTAAGGTTGCCCTTTGGCAGATCCGTAACCAGACCATGCTGCAGGAACTCGCTCAGTCTGACACCGATCCGCTAATGCGCCAGGCTGCAGTTAAGGAGCTCCTGGACCAAGCCGTACTGGAGGCAGTCGCTCGGTTGGACACCGTAGGGTGGGTGCGCGAGGCTGCTGTCAAGAAGGTTCTGGACCAAGCCGTGCTGCAGGAGATTGCCTGGTCAGATGAAGATCAGAGAGTAGTGCAGGCCGCTGCGGAACGCCTCACGAGCCATGCTGTGCAGATCGCCGCCGGCAAGGGGCTTGGGACGCACACGTTCGATGGATGCGTGTGCAGCCGCTGCGGTAAGTTATCTCACAGATGGGTGCAGGCATATACCAATAACCCTTACTACGAGGTCACAGTCTGCGCTCGCTGTAACATAGAGGATCCCCTAGCCTGACCCGACTGGCACTCGGGAGCCAGGACTTGAGCGATTGGTGAGACACAAGACATCGACCGAACTAGCGCAGGCCTTTCGGCGAGAACTCGCCGGTACCTCTGGAGCGTTCAGTACGACGGCATGTGATCGAATAGGAGGGCGGTGCGATCCAGGATGGCCTGGGCGGCGGGGATGGCTTGCACGACATCGTCAGCGACAGCCACCGGGCGCTCGGCGTCGGGATACTGGGTCTCGTTACGCAAGCGACGCATCCAGTAGAACTCTCGGAACTCAGCTTGTCGTGGTGGCTCGAGCTGAGCTAGGACCGCCTCTATGAGGACAGCGTGGGAGCCCTCTCCTCGCGGACGCAAGCCCTGGTTGACAAGGATCGCGGCCAGGGCGAGTCGGGCGGCATCATAGGCCAGGGCGAACGCGCCTGGGGCGTCGAGTTCGATGACGGCTCCGGCCGCTGCCAGGTGGGCTCGCGCTTGAACGAGGTAGCTGTCGGCTAGTTCCCGGTTGGCGCTCACCCGGGTCAAACGGCTCTGAGCGAGCAGCTGGTCAATCTCAGCACAGCCACGGTCCCACTGTTTCATCAGGTCCCATCCTCCAATTCGAGCCTAACGCGCGGACGCTTACGCACCGTGCGTAGGAACAGATCGTCGCTGGCCTGCCAGGCTTCAGGCGTGACCGTGCGCAGGTTGACCTCGCGGCCCAAGGCGCGCTCGGCCTCCTGGGCGGCTTCGTTGATCGCGCCGCGTGGTGGGTTGCCGATCACGAGGACGTCGATGTCGCCCGGGGGACTGCCTGGTTCGCCGGCCCGTCGGGCCGCCCAGGAGCCGTAGATGTAGGCCTCTTCGATGCCGGGGATGCCAGCCAGCAGCTTCGGCAGGATCGCGGCCGGGCCATAGCTCAAACGCAACAATTCGGTGATTGGCCCATAGGCGGGGTCCGCTTGGTTGGCGCACAGCCGTACGGCTTGCCCGACCCGCTCCGGGGTCAGCAGTCCGATCTCGAGCAGGCGTTGGATCTCACGGTGGGCGGAGGCGTAGGAGGCGCCCACGAGTCGGGCCAGCTCAGCGATGGTGTGGCTGCGGTCCGGGTTCAGCAGCAGGCGGGCCATGATCTCCGCCTGGGTGTCGGAGCGGAAGATCGGTGCCAATCGTGACGCAGTCGTGTTCATATTCGCGATAGTACTATCGCGAATCAGGATAAGTCCAGGCGGGTGCCTTTCGCCAGGTCGTGCCTATACGCCTATCACATGATCGCTTGGCCGCACCGTCAGATCCAACTACGGGCCCCGGCCGGCTCCGCTTGTGCCGTAGTCTCAGCGGACGGCGTGGCCCGCGTCCGGGCGGATGCGCAGCTCCCGCCCGGCCACACGGGTCTTGGCCAATTGGCGCATCGTGCCCTGGGACAGACTGGCGTCGATCTCCACCAGTGAGAAATGCTGGAACATCTCGATGCTGCCCAGATCGGCTCCACTGAGCCTGGTCTCACCTGTGATGGCGCCGACGATGGCGCCAGGGTTGGCGCCATGTCCGCGACCGACACCGATCCAATAACGGTTGGCCCCCGGACGGTCACCGCGCCGAGCGCCTGGGCCCGTTTCCCGTCCCTGGTGGCCGTTCGGCCGGCCCCGGTTGACCCGGAATCCACTGCCTTTCGGCTCATAGCGGGCCGCGCGGGCCGGCTGGTGTGCTCTGGTGGCAGTGGACCGGCTCCCTCTCAGCTCACGCTCCCGCAGCTCGGCCAAGGCCGTGTCCACCTCGGACTCCTCAGACCGGGCGGAGCCAGGCCCGTCATCGCGCACCCCGAGCGCCGCCAACCCCGCCGCCAGCGCGACCGGATCCACGCCTTCGGCCATGGCCTCGGCCACCGCCCGATAGGCGATCTCCAGGCCGCCGGCCGCGATCCGCGAGGAGACCTGGCGCAGCAACGAGGCGTACCTATGCTCGGTCACACGGTCGCGGGTCGGCACCGGACGCTCCGTGATCTGGACCTTGATGGTCTTCTCGATGGCGCGCAGCCGGCCGCGTTCCCCGGGCGTGATGAAGGTGAAGGCCACACCGGAGCGTCCCGCCCGTCCGGTCCGGCCGATGCGATGCACATAGACACCGGGCTCACGCGGCAGGTCGTAGTTGACCACCAAACCGACCCGGTCCACGTCGAGCCCGCGGGCGGCCACATCCGTGGCCACGAGCACGTCCAAACGACCGCTGCGGAGGCGCTCCACCATCCGTTCGCGCTCCCTCTGGGCGACGTCGCCGGAGATACCCGCCGCGTTGACCCCTCGGGCGATCAGGTCCTGGGCCACCTCCTCGGCGTCCGCCCGCGTCCGCACGAAGACGATCGCCGCCTCGGCCTCGGTCGTGGCCAGGATCCGGGCCAGCGCCGACACCTTGTGCTTGTGCGGCACCACGGCGTAACGCTGATCCACGTTGTCCGCCACCGTGGCCGACGCGGTGACCGCGATGTGGAGCGGGTCGCGCAGGTGTTTGTCGGCGGTGCGACGGATGTCCGGCGGCATGGTGGCGGAGAACAAGGCGGTCAGACGATCGGCCGGAGCCTGGGACAGAATCCGGTCGACTTCCTCGGCGAAGCCCATGCGCAGCATCTCGTCACCCTCGTCCAAGACCAGGAACCTGAGTCCATCCAGGGTCAAGGCGCCCCGCTCCAGGTGGTCGATGATCCGGCCCGGCGTCCCCACCACCACCTGCGCTCCCGCCTTCAGATCTCGGATCTGCGGTCCGTACGGCGCCCCGCCATAGACCGTCGCCACCAGCAGGCCGGGGCTGGTCCGAGCGAACTGGCCGATCGCGTCTGCCACCTGTATCGCCAGTTCGCGGGTCGGCGCCAACACCAGCGCCTGGGGAGCGTTCAAGCCTGGGTCGATGGCTTCCAGCAGGGGCAGTCCGAAGGCCGCCGTCTTGCCGGTGCCGGTCTGTGCCACACCCACGATGTCGCGCCCACTGAGGAGCGCCGGTATGGCCGCCGCCTGGATTTCAGTCGGGTCCTCGAAGCCGAGGTCTAGGACCGCCTCCAGCAAGTGAGCCGGCAGACCTAGGCCCTGGAAGCCGGTGGGTCCGTCGTCGCCAGCGGGCAAAGCACAGTGTTCAGTGGTCGTCATCGGGTGGTGTCACGCCATTTCTTGTTCGTGGAGCACGATGCCGTCCGCCAGGTTGGCGGCGCATCCCAACGGACCCGAACACTTGGGCGGCACAGCCTGGCTGGCTGACTACGACAATAAACACATCAGGGGTCCCGGAGACTCCGGAAAGCCTGGTAAGCATACCCCAAAATCCTCCTACCAGCCCACTCCCGTCATTCGGCTGGCAGGACAGCGGGACCAAGCCACCGGGTGCATGGATATCGTCTGGGTCGGCGACCGGCTGGTGGCGGCAGGCCGGACAGGGTGGCTCTCACGGCCAGCCGATGATGGTCATGGGGCCACGATGGCTGGACGATGGCCTGTGTCGTAGGTCTCGCGCCAGGTGAATCGTAGGTTTTGTGCCATACGGATCGTAGATCTTGAGGCTGGCGCGATTTTATCGAGGCATGGCGCTGACGTTGTTCTCTTTGAAATGGCCGGGCGGATAGCGTGGAACGGAGTGCCCAATGCGCACTCCCCGGACCGCCGCCTGCGTCAAAGGCGAGAACTGGAGGTGCGGCTATGGGAAACAGGCCTGTGACGACCTTGTTCATGCTGGCCAGCCTGGACGGGAAGATCAGCCCGGGAGCGAGCGCCGAACTGGACTTCGACCGGGATTTCCCGCAGCTGGACGGACTGTCTCAAGGCCTTCAGCAGTACTACGAGATTGAGCGGACGACCGACTTGTGGTCACTGAACTCAGGTCTGGTCCAGGCCAAAATGGGCGTGAACGACAAACCGCTCCCCGCCCAGGGTCCGGTCTCTTTCGTGACGATTGACAACAGATGGTTGACTGAGCGTGGAGTGCTCCATCTGTGCGCCCTGGCCCAGCGCCACGTCCTGGTGACGACGAACCCGGACCACCCCGCTTGCTCGCTGCTCCAGCCCAACCTCAGTGTCATCTACCAGACAACTCTGGATCTACGCTCTGTGCTCGAAATCCTCCACCGCGACCACGGCTGCACGAGAATAACGGTGCAAAGCGGCGGGACGCTCAACGGGCTGTTTCTGAGACAGAAACTGCTCGACTACGTGGACATCGTGATCGCTCCGGTTCTGGTCGGCGGTCGAGACACACCGACCCTGGTCGATGGGGCCGCTCTGACCTCGCCGGCCGAGCTCGGCGGGCTCGGGGTCTTGGCCTTGGAGCAGTGCGACAAGCTGAATGATTCATATGTCAGGCTCCGGTACAAGGTGGTCGGCTAGTAGGCCTAATGGGCTTGAGAGCATGGTCTGGAACCCCTACAGCTCATGCTTCGAAAGTTAGGACGACCGGCTACTCGATGCCGTCGAGTCGCCGAGGCGGGCTCGTGCGGCCTGGTACATGGTGTTACGATGTACCAGTACTTGGTGTCACGAGGTAATGGAGGCGATAGTGGATGACCTGACCGAGTTGCTGAAGGGCGTGCTCGAAGGCTGTGTCCTGCACATCCTGTCGCACGGCGGCAGCTATGGGTACGAGATCGTCCGTTCCCTCAACCGGGCGGGGTTCACGTCCGTGGCCGAGGGCACGGTCTACCCGATCCTGCTGCGACTGGAGAACAAGCGTCTGGTCGAGGTGGCGCGGGTCAAGTCCGAGTCCGGCCCGCCGCGCAAGGTCTACAGGTTGAACGCCGATGGCCGCGCGGCTCTGGAGGCGTTCTGGCGGCGGTGGGAGTTCGTCTCGTCGCGGCTGGCGATCATGAAGGAGGAAGATGATGTTTGAGTGGTTGGGGCGGCAAGTCCAGGCCAAACGGGAGTGGCGGAAGCACAAGCGCCGGGTGGACGCCCTGCCCGCCGACTACAAGACCGCGTACCAGGCGATCGAGAGGCACATCTGGAACTCCGGCCCCTTGGACGGCGGCATGACTGCGCTGTACGCCATACGCGAATTGTTCGATGAGTCCGCCGCTGAGGGCCGCCCGGTCCTGGACGTGACCGGAGACGACGTGGCCGCGTTCGCGGCCAACGTTTTGGCGGAATCGGGCTCTCAGACGTGGCTGGACAAACAAGGAGACGAACTCAACTCCCAACTCCGTGACTTGCTGAACGGCCCCAATGGCCGGTGAGTCTCCCATCATCTGCGATACCTCGGCTAGCCCAGGTCCGATACCTGAAGCGGACAAAGCCCGGCCCGCCCAGCCGTCTCGCGCGGCGGCCGGACGGACCGGGCTGTTCGTCAGAAGGTGCGGATGGCGATCTCGGCGGGAGCCTCCAGGAGGCCCTTGATCTCGTTGTCGACCTTCACCAGCGTGATGCTCGCGCCAGCCATCTCCAGCGAGGTGCAGTACTCACCGACGTAGCTGCGCCACACCTTGATGCCCTTAGCGGCAAGCTTCTTGTGGGCCAGGCCGTAGAGCAGGTACAGCTCGCTGATCGGCGTGCCGCCCAGGCCGTTGACCATCAGCGCCACCTCGTCGCCGGCCTCGTAGGGCAG
Source organism: Propionibacteriaceae bacterium (assembly GCA_031265875.1). GTDB lineage: Bacteria > Actinomycetota > Actinomycetes > Propionibacteriales > Propionibacteriaceae > WQYJ01. Next base: position 36,275 of record JAISCA010000011.1, on the reverse strand, counting down.
ATCCGGAACGATCGCGTCGAGCAGTTCGTCGACGATGGCGTCAGCCGACTTGATCTTCTCCCGCCGCCGCCCCGGCTCGCCGTGGATCCCGACGCCGACCTCCATCTCGTCATCGGCCAGCGTGAAGATCGGCTCGCCCTTGGCGGGCGGGGTGCAGCCGGTCAGCGCTATGCCCATGGTGCGCGCGACCGAGTTGACCTTCTCGCCCACGCGGACGACCTCGGCCAGGTCGGCGCCCTCCTCGGCCTTCGCCCCGCAGGCCTTGATCACGAAGAAGTTGCCGGCCACACCGCGGCGCCCCACCGTGTAGAGCGAGTCCTTCACAGCGACATCGTCGTTGATGAACAGGGTGGCCACCTCCAGACCCTCGGCCTCGAGCATCTCTTTGGCCATGTCGAAGGCCATCCGGTCGCCGGTGTAGTTGTTCACCAGCAGCAGGACTCCCTTTTCGGAGGCCAGGATCTTGCCGGACTCGTACACGTAGTCCGTCGGCGGCGCCGCGAACACGTCGCCGGGGCAGGCGCCGTCCAGCATCCCCTTGCCCACCACCATGACGTGGGCGGGCTCATGGCCCGAGCCCGAACCCTGGATAATCGACACCTTGTCGGCGCGAGGCGCGTCGGCGCGCCGGATCAGGTTGTATCTCGGGTCGTAGGCGAGGGTGTCGGGGTTCGCCAGCGCGATCCCCTCAAGCATCTCAGGCACGAACTCCCTGGGATCGTTCACGAACTTCTTCACGGTCTACTCCTTTGTATGTCGGTCGGTTGACTCGGTCATTCTGCTTGGTTCTCGGAGGGCCAGTCGGCGGCGATGGCCCGCATAATCACGGCGATGGCCGTGGCGCCGGCATCGACGGAGCCGATGCTCCGCTCCCCGGTGTAGGCGGCGCGGCCCCGCATCGCTTGCATGTCCTTCGTGGCTTCGGCCGCCGCGGTCGTCACTGCGACCGCGCGGGCCAGCAGCTCCGGAGTCGACTCACCGGCGGCCGCGCCCTGTTCGAGAGCATCCGCCAGCGGGGCCAAGGCGTCCAGCAGGGTCTTGTCTCCCAGTTGGGCGCCGCCACGGGCCATGATGCCCTCGATGCCGGAACGCAGCATCGCCACGATGGTCAGCGTGTCCAGTGTCTCGGCCTTGCGGGCGACCAGCGAGGCCCGCAGGAAGCCGGTGCCCCAGATCGGCCCCGAGGAGCCGCCGATTCGGCTGCTCGCGACCATTGCCACGTCCTTGAGGAAGCTGGCGACGTCCGCCCGGCTCAATCCATCCCACTGGTCCAGCAGCCTCTCGAAGCCGCGCGCCAGCGAGTAGCCGAAATCACCGTCCCCGACCACCGAGTCGAGGTCGCAGAAGTAGTCTTCGTTCGCGATCGCTGTCTGCGCGATTGTCTTGACGACGTGTGCCACGACGTCGATGTCAGCTGGCATCGAATCCTCCTTTGAGTATCATTAGCCGACACCTGGGGCCGACCTCAGTCCATTAATCACTGCCCAGCCAGGACGGCGGCCACGCCTCCGAACTTGAGTAGCCTTGTCTATACAAGGCTGTACCCAGCCGGGCGCCCTGTCAAGGCATTTTTATGTCCTCGGCCGTGCTGGGAAGGGAGCGGACGGCATCGGGTATATCACCAGTTGAGGCGACCAGCGCTCGCCCCCATCTTGGACCTGGGCCTGGTCTAACCGAAGTGCCCCAAACGCACTCGCCCGTGATCGTGCGAGTGTGCGCCGGTCAAGTCTATCGATGGTTCAGGACAACCGGCTCATCCCCCTCGGCACCTTGATTTGGGCCGCCAAGAGACTTCCGGGCGTCCGCCAGCGCCAGGTAAAGATGAAGCGGGTCGGTGGGAGAGCGCTTGAAGCCCAGTCTCGCGTAGAAAGCCGCAGCTCGCGGGTGGAGTGCGTGGACCAGCAGGATGCGCGCGCCGATGCGGTCGGCTGCAGCCAGAGTCGACAAGATCGCGTCGCGGACCAGGAACCGGCCGAATCCCATGCCCTGCGCCGCGGCATCCACAGCGAGCCTTCCCATGAGCACGGCCGGCACCGGGTCCGGCGCGTTGCGCCGTATCCTGCCCGGCAGGTCTGCGTGTTCCACCGCCACCGCTGACAGCGTGTAGTAGCCAAGCACCTTCCCAGTTGCCGCGTCGACGCAGACATAGCAGCGACCGAGGTCGCCGACGTGGTTCGCGAGCGCGCGGTCTGCGAGGTAGCGGTCGAGTGACGGCTCGCCGGACTCGAAATCGCGGGTGTCGTCGGTCGCCTTGACCGGGCGCGGCCGCTGCGGATTCACTTGTCCCAAGGGGCAGGCTCGCCTAACAGCCTGGCTAGCTCGGGGACGCGCTTGGCGGGCCGGTCGAGGATGGCATTGAACTCGGCCCACGCGGCGCCGTCAAGCCGGAACACGCGGCGGTCCGCCAGGGTGTCCTCGGCGCGGGTCACAGCGGCGGTCGTGACGAACTCGGTCAACGACTGTCCGGCGGCGCTCGCGGCGTCACGGATCAGAGCGTCCTGATCCGGCGTGAGCCGCATTGCGAGCCGTGCCTCCTTGCGGCGGGCGGTTCCAGGCGTGGTGATCGTCATGTCGTCAGTGTACGCCTACTGTGCTAACAGCGCGACTCGGGTTGCTTGTCTTTGCTGAGTCGTGTGAGCCGAGGCGCACCCCTTACGTGGACCAGCTAGACCAGGCCAGCGTTTTCAATCTCGCTATGAACGGGCGCGGGGCGTTTACCGGACCTCGGGTAGCCGAGGTATCACAAACGCGCCTACGTCGCAGACGGCTTGTGAGCCAGCGAACGGGCTCTTCGACGACCTGGTGCTGAGCGCCATAGGATCGACCCAATGACTCCCTCGGACTCTCAGCGACCTCAGCTGTCTCGTGACTTGACCGGCAGCGAGTTCTTGCGCTGGTACTGGCTCAAAGACGAACTGATCGAATTCGCCCGCGCCCTGGGAGTTCGCGCGACCGGCGGCAAGGAACTGCTGGCGCGGCGTCTCGCGGCGACGCTCGACGGCCTGCCGTTCACCGAACCGGCTCAAAGCCGCTCAGCGGGCAGTAAGCAACTCTCGGGCCAGCTGACCGCTGAGACGATGATTCCAAAGGGTCAACGGTGCAGTCAGGTGGTGCGTGGCTGGTTCATTGAGCAGGTGGGTGAGTCGTTCGGCTTCGACGGCCAGATGCGCGCGTTCTTCGCCAACGCCGATGGCGGGCAGACTCTCCAAGACGCCCTCGACCACTATCACGCCACCCGCGACCAGGGGCCCAAGGCCATCGGTTCCCAGTTCGAGTACAACCGCTTCACCCGAGCCTGGCACACGACGCACCCGGACGGTTCGCGCCAGGAACTCCTCGAAGCCTGGCAGAACTACCGCAGCCGTCCCGTGGACGAGCGAGGCCGAATCTGACCCTCGGCACCACGGTGCCGATGCCGTGGTGTCTGGCCAGGCGTCCTCAATCACCGACACACTGAAACCGCGCACACGCGCACGATCATCAGGTGAGTGCGTTTACCGTACCCCGGCTAGCCGAGGTCCAAGTCGGCCACGGGCCTAAGGGTCAGTTGGTTGTCTCCGGCCAGAGCCAGGAGGTCCTCGTCGTGGCTGATCAGAAGGACCACGGCGCCGCTGGCGGCGACCTGGCGGATCTGGTGGCTGATCGAGCCGAGGTGACGGCGGTCGACGCCGGAGCTGGGCTCGTCGAAGACGACGACGCGGTGCCCGGACAGTCGGACGGTGGCCACCACCAAACGCTGCTGTTGTCCGCCGGAGAGCGACAAGGGGTGACGGTCGGCTAGGTCGGTCAGGTCGAGACTGTCCAAGACCGCCGCCGGGCTGGGGCTGTCCGGTCGTCCAGAGGCGGCCAGTTCGATCTCGGCTTGAACCGAGTCGGTGAAGAGTTGGCGCTGAACGTCTTGCATGACGATGGCGCTGATCCGTTGGCGGGTCCGTCGGCTGAGGGGTCGACCGTCCAGCTTGACTTGGCCGGAGGCGGCTCGCAGCCCGGTCACGATCCGGGCCAGGGTCGACTTGCCTGATCCATTGACGCCCCGGACGGCGGTGACCTGGCCGGCGGGGAAGCGGACCTGTGCCAGGTCGAGCACCCGTCGTCCGCCTAGCCGGCAGACCACCTGGTCCAGCTCCAGCCCAGACGACGGGCCGACGGGAAGCGCCGACGGGTCCGCCGAGCAGGGCTCGGGCCAAGGCTGGACCAGGCTGGCGCCTGTGGCTGGCAAGGCGGGCAGCGGAGCTGGACAGACCTCCCCTCGTAAGCCTTGTTCCGCTAACCGCTGGTCCGAGGCGGCTCGGAACTCGGCCGCCGACCATTCGGCCGCGATGGCGCCGTCGCACAGAATGACCAGTCGGTCGGCCAAGTCTTGCAGGTAACGTAGCCGGTGCTCGGCCACGACGATGGTGACTCCCTCGGCTTTGAGCTGGCCCAGGGTTTGAGCCAACTGATCCACGGCCTCGGCTGAGAGATTGGAGCTGGGCTCGTCCAGCAGCAGGACAGCCGGGCGATGGGCCCAGGCGGCGGCGATGGCGACGCGCTGCTGCCAGCCGCCGGACAATCGGCCCAAGCTGGTCCCTGGGGTCAGTCCTCCCTGGCCTAACTGGGCCGACAGCTGGGTCACCCGGGTTCTGATGTCGGGGGCCGGGAAGCCGAAGTTCTCCATCGCGAAAGCCAGTTCTTCCGCCACCGTGTCGGTGAAGAATTGCCGTCTGGGGTGTTGTAGGACCGTCCCTGTGAGCAAGCCGATTTGATCCAACTCGGCCCGTTGAAGGGCGAGCCCGCCGACGCTGACGGTCCCACTCAAGACGCCCTCGTCCTGAAAGTGCGGGATCAGCCCGTTCAGCGTCCGCAGCAGGGTCGATTTGCCGCAGCCGGAAGCGCCGCACAGCACCACCAATTGACCGGCGGCGACCTTGAGATCGATGTCGCGCAGGCTGGGCCGGACGGCGTGGGGATAGGTCCAGGAGACCTCTCTCAGGCGGATCATGCCAGGACAGGCGGGACCGACAGGGTCAGAGCGACCAGGCCGCCGACAGCTAGTCCGACCGCCCCGTCCGGCCAGCCCAAGCGGGGCGGGTAGGCCGCCGTGGGACGTCGGCGCGAGCCCAGTCCGCGCAAGATAGCGCCAGCCGACAGATCTTCGCTGGCTCGCAAACTGGCGGCGATCATCGGCACGGTGAACCGCTCCAAGCTCAAGATCGGATGCCGGGCCAGCCGGCCGGCCCCAGCCAGTCCGCGCAGCCGCATGGCGTCCAGCACGGCTCCGGCCTCGTGCGCCACCACCGGGAAGAAACGCAGCATGACCGCCATCGTGACGGCGACGGCCCGGGGCGCCCGCATGGCCCTGAGGGCGGCGCTCAAGGCAGTCGGCGAAGTGGTCGCGATGAGATGGGCTCCGACGCCGCAGCAGGCCACCAAGCGAACAGTGAAGGAACAGACCAAGGCCAGCACCGCCACCAGCGGGTGAGGCCACCACAATGGCGCCAGCCAACCTCCGACCGCCAGGGCGGCGCCGACCAAAGGCAGTCCGACGGCCCGGCCCCAGGCCCGCTCCGACAGGGCCAGGGCGGCGCCCAAGACCAGGGCGGCCGGCACGAAACGCGACCCATCTGGGCTCATCACGGTCAAACTGACGGCCAGCACCAACCCGACCTTGGTCCTGGGATCCAGCCCCGTCGATTTAGACAGAGTCTCCAGCTCTCGTCCCAGCTGGCCGCGCTCAGCCGCGACCGCCGGGGTATCAGGCCAAACCGGCGCGGACAAAGTGCTTGCGCAGGGTCGCGGAGCCGATCAGACCACCAGCCAGCCCGGCCGCCCCGATGGCCAAGGCCAGCAGCCCCAGCACCGGCAGACTGAGCAAACGATCCGTGGCTTCGACGTAGGCCTGTCCCATCGGCTCCCAGACGGCGGTCGCGAAGTAAGCCTCCCGGTCGATGAACAAGGGCAGGAAAGGGGTGAAGAAACCGAGGCTGAAGACGGTGTAGGCCAGCACCGCTCTACCTTTGGATCGGCTCCGTCCGGTGGTGAAGATCAGATCGGCCAGAACACCGAGCAGTGCGATGCCGACCGTGCTGATCGGAGAGTTGCCGCTGAAGAGGAAGAACAAGGCGATGATGAGGGCGAACAAGCTGATCATCCCGGCATGCTTGACCCGGGTCAAGAAAAGCGCGAAGGGAATGCCGGCGATCACGATCTGCAATGGCGTGATGAGGAGCCAGACCAGCGGTGAGATGACGCCCAGCATGCCGACGGCCCAGATCACGACGATGAAGATGACACCGAATATGGCCACGTTGACTAAATCGCGAGCGCTGAACCGGATGGAGAGCCCCGGACCTCCCGGCGGCGTTGGGGCGGCGCCTCCAGCGCTGTCGGCGAGCGGCGCCGCAGTGGCGACGATCACTTGATCGGCTTGGCTCCCGTCGCTGTTGTGGAGGTCACTCATGAAGGTTGTCCTTTCGGGTCGGGCGGGGCTGAGGACTGTCGGCGGCCAAACGCCAGCCGGCGGCTTGGCTCCGCTCTTGCCAGTAGCGGGCGTAAGCGCCGCCGGCGGCCAACAGCTGGTCGTGGCGGCCGCGTTCGCTGATATGACCGCTGGCATCCAACATGATGATCTGATCGGCGGCGGCGATGGTGCTCAGGCGATGGGCCACGACGATGGTGGTACGGCCTCGGCTGACCGAGGCGAAAGCCTCTTGGATGGCTCGTTCGTTGTCCACGTCCAAGGCTGAGGTGGCCTCGTCCAACAGCACGATGGGGGCGTCTTTGAGCAAGGCTCGGGCGATCGACACGCGCTGGCGCTCGCCGCCGGACAACCGGGCCCCGCCTTCGCCGACAGCGGTGTCCCAGCCCTGGGGCAGGCGCTCGACGATCTCGTCGACGCGGGCCCGGCGCCCGGCCGCGATCGCTTCGGCCCGTGCGGCCTCGGGACGGCCTAACCAGATGTTGTCCAAGATGGTGCCATCGAACAGGTAGACGTCTTGGAAGACGGGAGAGACCAACTCGGCCACGGTGGCGCTGCCTAACTTGGGCAGGGGCGTCCCACCGATCGAGACGGCGCCCGCGTCAGGGTCGTAGAAGCGGGCCACCAGTCGCGTGATGGTGGTCTTGCCCGATCCGGACGGCCCCACGATGGCAGTGACTTGGCCGGCCGGCGCCTCGAAGGTGAGGTCGTGTAAGACGCTCTCGGCGGTGTAACCGAAGTCGACCGACTCGAAGCGGACCGTGTGATCGGATGGGCGGACCGAGTCGGCCGGCTCCGGCAAGGTGGTCTGATCGAGCAAACTCTGGATCTGGTCCAGAGTGTTGTCAGCCACCGCCATACCGCCGCCCAACGCCCCGGAGTTGGCGATCGGCTCGGCGAAGCGGACCGCCAGGGCCGCCAGGGCGATCGCCTGGGGCATGGTCAGGCCGCCCTCCAAGGCCAGCCAGGCCCCGGCCACGATGACAGCCACGACCGCCAAGTAAACCGTCGCCCCGAACAGTCCGACGGCTGCGCCGCCGGTCAGATGGAAGTGCCGGGTGGCCTGGTGGCGGGCCCGTAGGGCTCCGTCGAGCAGCTGGCGGGCGATGGAGTTGTCGCCCGCCGCCCGTAGGGCAGGTTGGACGCGGGCGAACTCGATCACCCGGCCGGCCGCCTCGCCGACGGCTGCGACGTGCTCGCGGTCGGCCTGACCGACCCGGGCCGCGATACGACGGTAGGCCAACCACATCAAGGGCACGGTGGCCGCCATCACCAGCCCGATCCGCCAGTCCAGGCAGAGGGCGCCGACTAAGACTGTGGCCGGGGTGACGAAGGAGGCGATCAGCGGTCGCACGATGGCGTAGGGCGCCGCCGAGGTGAAGACCGTGCCGTGGCTGGCCAGGTCGGACAGCGGACCGGAGCGATCGGTCGAGAACCAACCGATCGGCAACTCGACCAAGCGGTCGCCCAGAATCTCAAGTAGAGATCCGACCAAGAAGGACCCGGCGTTCATGCCGGCCTGGCTGGTGAACCAGCCCACTCCGGCGTAAACCGTCACGACGCCGCCCAAGACCGCCAGCCAGAACCGGGTCCCGCTGGCGTCACCGGACAACAGCGCAGTCAAGAAGGGAGCCAAGACGACGAAGACGACGCCTTGCAAGATAGCGGACGCCGTCACCAGTGCCAGCACCCGCCGCAACAGCCGACGAGTTGGTGGATTTGAGAGAGCCAGTAGGCGACGAATCATGATCATGACGCCACCGCCTGTCCGAAGTTGGCCGGCGAGGCTTGATAGTTCTGCCACAAGCGCTGGTAGAGGCCTCCGGCGCGGGCCAACTGGTCGTGACGGCCCCGCTCGACGATGCGTCCGCCGTCCAGCACCAGGATCTGATCGGCCCCGGTGATGGTGTGCAAGCGATGAGCGATCACCAACACCGTGCGCTGGGCGGCCAGGGCGCTGAGCGCGGTTTGGATGGCGGCCTCGCAGTCCGGGTCGGCGAAGGCGGTGGCCTCGTCCAGCACCAGCAGGGGAGCGTCGGTCAATAAGGCCCGGGCGATCATCAGACGTTGGGCCTCGCCGCCGGACAGATGGACGTCACGGCCCAGGACCGATTCATAGCCTAGAGGCGTGCGCAGGATGCGGTCGTGGATCTGGGCCGCGCGGGCGGCAAGCTGGACCGCCTCATCACTGGCCTCCGGTTTAGTCAAGCGGATGTTGTCACGGATGGTGGCGCGCAACTGGTAAGTGTCCTGGAAGACGAAGCCGACCTGACCGTACAAAGCGGTGGCGGCGATCTGTCGGACGTCGACACCACCGATCCGGACGGTTCCGCTGTTGGCGTCGTAGAAGCGCGGCGCCAACCGGGCCAGACTGGTCTTGCCCGATCCGGAGGGTCCGACCAGGGCCGTCACCGTGCCCGGCTGAGCCGAGGCGGTGATGTCCGACAGCACTTGATGATCCCGGTCATAGCTGAAGCAGACCTCCTCGAAGCCGATGTCGCTGCCGTTGGGCGCGCTGGGCTGGGTCGGTCGCTCGATAGTCGGCTGGGCGAAGAACTCGGTCAGGGAACGGCGGGCCTTGGTCGCCTCGCGCAAGAACTGGGCCGACCATTCGATCTTCCCGATCGGAGCGGTCAGGCCGACGCCTAGCAGCAGGGCGGGCAGAGCGTCGACCGGCGCGGTCCAACCGGCCGAGACGGTCCAAGCCGCCGTGGCCCCGATCAGGGCCAGCGCCACGGCGGGCGAAGCCACTAACTCTCCCAGCGTGGCGAAACGGTTGGTGTCCCGGTTCCAGTCGTCGTAGAAGCGGACGAAGTCGCTGACCTCGCGCCGGTAGCGGCCGTGACTACGCCCGGCCTCTCCGAAGGCCTTGACCACGGCGATGCCATGGGCGTATTCGATGGTGGCTTGGTTGAGACGGACCAGCGAGGCGTCGTAATCCTGGTAGCGGGGGGCGGATTTGGCCATCATCAAAACGAAACAGACTATGGCCAAGGCCAGCGGGGTCGCACTGGCCAAAGCCAAACGCCAGTCGACGGCGAAGAGGTAGACCAAGGAGACCACCGGCACGGTGACGGCGGCGATGGCGTCCTGGATGGCGTGCGCCACCAACTGATGCAAAGCCGAGACGTCGTTCTCGGTCACCTTCTTGACCAAACCGCTGGAACGCTGGTCGAACCAGCCCAACGGCAGCCGGCGCAGATGCTCGACGATGCGCTGGCGCAGATCCAGCTGGAGGTCGTTGTCGGCCAGATGGCTGACGATGGCCGACGCCCCGGCGCTGGCGAAGCTGACCACCAAAGCCCCACAAGACCAACCCACGATCCACCAGACCCGGCTGGCTTCGACTGGATCGCCGGACAGTCCCGGAGCCAGGGCCCGGGCCAACTCGACGATGCCGATCAGAGGTACGACGCTGGTGAGAGCGCCGATCAGACTGAGTCCGACGATGACGACCAAGCGTCCGCCCACCGCTTGGAAAAGGCCTAGTTCGGGGGCGGGGGCCGGATCAGCCGCTGCAGCCACCATGATCACCTCGTATCCGCGAAGGCGCCGTCCGCCCGGCCGTCTTCGGTTTCCGGCGCCTGGCAGACGCGACTCCAGCACCTTAGCAAGGTAAGGCTAACCTTACCTAATAGGCGCTCACCAACTCCTGCTCAGCGTCGATCAAAACACCGCTGAACCGGGGTATCCCGCAGACATCATCGGCGCAAGTCTCAGAACTCGTCGAAGTAGCCAGGCTTCACGTAGACATCCTCGACTGATCGGATCGTCACTGTGACCCCGATTCGATATTCCTTGAGCAGTGCAGCCAGTCGCTCCCCATCAATCAGATCTATTGGTGGTGCGCCGTCGCGATTGGCCTCCGCTTTAGCCGCTGCGGTGAATGTTCCAGTTAGCGAATGATGGCTCGTCGACCAGTTTGGTCTCAGTGGCTGCGCTCCAGCTTTCCAGGCGGCGGGACCATGACGAGCAGGTCACCGACCGCGCAGTCGAGGGCGTCGCAGATCGCGGTCAAGGTGGCGAAGCGGACGGCCCGGGCCCGGTCGTTCTTCAGCACCGATAGGTTCACCAGGCTGACCCCGACCACTTGGGCCAAGCGGGTCAGGGTCATACCGCGTTGGGCCAATAATTCGTCCAGCCGACAGTGGATACGACTCTCGTCGTCGGCTGGCATGTCAGATCAGCCCCTCGGTCTCACGGCGGAGTTGGGCGCCATAGCGGAACACACCCGCCAGCAAGGCCAACACCAGCCCGGCGGCCAGGGGCCAGAACGGGATGGAGAGGGCGAACCCGACCGGCTCGGGCCAGCCGAAGTCGGCTGGAGTCAGATCATCGGCCAACGACGGCACATCGCGGGCCATCCAGCCGGTGGACTGGAACAGGTCGCGCGAGGCCAGCATATTCGCTAGGTCGGCGGCGACGGAGGCCAGGATGCCGCCGCCGGCCACGATCAGGGCGGCCCAGGTCAGAGCCTTGCTCGAGAGCCGGAAAGGGTCGCCGCTGCGAGTGGCCCGAGCCAGCCGCCAAACGACGACAGCGACCCCGACCAGGGTCACACCAGACAGCAGAGCGCTGGCGGCGTAGGCCCAGCGGGCGCTCAGGCCGATCCCTTCAGCTTCGACGATGACTTGGTTGAAACCACCGGCGACGATGGTCGCGGTCGCCGGTGGCTCGATCGCGAAACCGGGGGTCAGCCGGATTCCCATCGGGTCGATCGGAACAGTGACGGTTAAGCGGTCCGCGGTCAGCCGGGTGACGATCCCGACCACAGTCACCACCGATCCGAGGATGGCCGTGGCCCCGGCCACGAAGCTGGTGATCAAGGGGAGCAGGCTGGTGTACGCCCGCGCCACCAGCAAGATGACCGTCACCAGGGCGATCGAGGCGACGATGGCGAGCCAGAAGGCGACGTTGATGACAGCCATAGGAGCCTCCTTGGTCCGACCGTCGTATTATTATCGATCTTCGATAAAGATATCGATCAGCGATAATGTGCGCAAGCGCCGTCAACGCCCGTTCGACGCCTCTCCGGCGCTAGCCGCTCTCGGCCCCGCTGGCCTCGGCCACGGCTCGCTGCACTAGGTCGGCCATGGCCTGGGTCTCCTCGTGCTCCCACAACCGGATGACCCGCCAACCGGCTTCCTCCAATAAGGAGGTGGTGGAGCGGTCACGGGCCATATTGCGTTCCAGCTTGGCCTGCCAATAGTCGGTGTGGCTCTTGGGCAGGCGGTGGTGCTGGTCGCAGCCGTGCCAGAAACAGCCGTCCACCAGGACGGCGATCTTGAGCCGGGGGAAGGCGACGTCGACCGTGCGGCGGACTCCGCTCAATGGGGCCAGGCCGACTCGGTAACGCAAACCGCGCCGGTGCAGTTCCCGGCGTAAGGCCAGCTCGGGCTTGGTGTCACGGCTCTTGTTCGATCGCATCGATTTGCGCGTGACCTGAGAGGTGGCCCAAGACTCCACCGACTCCACCGGCATGAGGTCAGCCTAACGGTCGAGTGAGCCGATCCAAATGACACGGGCCGGGCCGCCCACCGGCGCCACGAGAGCGTGCTATGTTCCTGGCGGTGGCTCGGGCCGAGCCAGCGACGGAGGGCCATGTTCATCTATTCGACTTTGCACCTTCTACGCCGCCCCTTTCAGTGGTTCTTCGGGGCCCGGGTCATCGACGCCGAGCAGATCCCGGCCAGCGGCCCGGCGGTTCTAGCCGGCAACCACTTCCACGCCTTGGACCCGATCCTGGTGGACAGTTGCACCGATCGGCCGATCCTCAGCTTGGCCAAGCAGAGCCTGCACGAAGGGCCTTTCGGTTGGCTTTTCCGCGCCGTCGGCACCATCCCAGTCGACTACAGCCGGAACCAGAACAAACAGGCCACCGCCACCGCCGTGGAACGGCTGCGCCAAGGCGCTTTGATCGGGGTGTCGCCGGAGGGGCACCGCAATAAGACCGATCAGCTCCTGCTGCCCTTCAAATTCGGAGCTGTCTCGATGGCCCAGAAGACTGGTTGTCCTATCGTGCCTTACGCCATCGCCGGGCGCTACGCCTTCCGAGGTCGTAGTCTGACCATCAAATTCGGCCAGCCCTGGACCGTGGCGGCGACGGACGATCTAGGGCAGGCCAATCAGCTGCTGCGTCAGCGGATCGGCGACCTCATGGCCGAGTTGGCCTAGTGCCCTGCGCCGGTCGGCTGAGTCTGACCGATCAGGTGTCTACGGTCAGGGCCTGGCGGCGGAACCGGAGCGGTCGCGAGTAGCATGGCGCTCGTCCAGTCTGGCCGGCAGGTTTCGTCCGGACTGGCATCGCGCGAAGCAGGAAGGAAGGTGGACCGATGGCGTGTTTCTTGGTCCCCGCCGGCGAGGCGATTGTCGCCACCATCATCGAGCATCGTTTGGGCAAGGATCAGCCGACCGGGCCTGGCCTAGAGGACAGACTGCCCTGGCGGACTAAGTTGTCTTGGCTGTCCGGTCTGCTCTGGGGCGGCGCCATCCTGCTGGCCCTGGAGCACCTCTGGCACGGTGAGGTCTCCCTCCAGCCGCCCTTCCTGACCGCCTTGGGCGACGCCCAGGAGACCACCGTCATGTTACGCGAGATGGGCACCGTCGGCGTCGGCATGGCCTTGCTGGTGACGATGGCTTGGCTGGTCATGGTGCTGGTGGCCGACCGAGTGCCGGCCGTGCGCCGGGTCCTGGCCGGATCGAAGGTCTGAACCATGACGCTGGTCATCACCGGTTTGGCCGCTCTGCTCGTGATCGCCTGGCGCTTCGGCCAGCCCGACCGGGCGCAGCGCCTTCACCTCGGCGTCTTGGCCTTGATCTACAGTGGCGCGGCCTTGATGTGGTGCGTCGACGGTTTGGCCGCCCTGACCGCCGGCGAGAGCTTCATCGAGTTGTCCGACCGGGCCGTCATGGCCGACGACGCTCTGCTGGGGGCGGCCGTGCTGGGGTTGGGACTGGTCGCTTGGGCCGTCGTCTTGGTCCGGAAGCGGCGTCCGGCCCCGGTGCGGTCCTGATCGGACTCGTTCCCACTGAGTTCAACCCACTTCGGTCCAGCGGGCTCACTCGATGGTTGAATCCGTTCCCAGAGTCTCGTTCAGACTGCCGCTGCGATAGCCCAGCAGGTCGAGCGTGACATAGGTGAAACCGAGTCGGCGCAGGGCCTGATAGACCTGCGGGCGGACGGCTTTGTCCCCAGTCAAGCGCTCGAAGCCCTCGGCGTCGGTCTCGATCCGGGCCAGGCGGCCGTGCAAACGGACTCGGACCTGCTTCAGCCCGAGGTCGAATAGGAACTGTTCGGCCTGATCGATCATCTCCAAACGTTGGGCCGTGATGGTGTCGCCGTAGGGGATGCGCGAGGCCAGGCAGGCGAATGAGGGCTTGTCCCAGGTGGGCAGTCCGAGTCGACGCGACAGCTGCCGGATGTCGGCCTTGGTCAGACCGGCTTCGCGCAGGGGACTGCGCACCCCCTGTTCAGCCACGGCGGTCAAACCGGGACGATAGTCGCCGTTGTCGTCCAGGTTGGAGCCCTCCGCCACCTGAGCCAGGCCCTCGCGCCGGGCGATCCGGCGGACGTGGCTGAGCAGGTTGGTCTTGCAGAGGTAACAGCGGTTGGTCGGGTTGTCGGCGAAGCCGACGATGGCTAATTCCTCGAACTCGGACACGATGTGCCGGATGCCGGCTTGACGGCAGTAGTCGGCGGCGGCCGCCACCTCGCGGGCCGGGAAAGAACGGGAGCGGGTGGTGACAGCCACCGCCTGCTGGCCCAGTTGGTCATGGCAGACCCGCAGCAAGAAGGTCGAATCGACACCGCCGGAGAAGGCCACCGCCACCGATTCCAGCTCGCTCACGATCTGACGCAGGCGGTCGTAGCGGAGCTGGAGCTCGTGGCTCAGGTCGGTCGTCGCGGTCACGGTCAGTCCTCCGGGCCGGTCGGTAGAGCCACGGCGGCGGCGATCTGAGACAGCGGCAGTCCGGCCCGTTCAGCCGCCTGGGCCAGGTCGTCGTGCTCAGCCTTGGCTTTGACCAGCCCCGGAGCGTGACCGGTCTTGACCCTGATGTCGCCATAGACGGTGCTCTGGAGGCTGGTCTGACGCTGCAAGACGGTCCGGGGACAGTCGCTCCGCCGGACGCCGAAGGTGGTGGTGTGACGCAGCATCAGGTCTGTCATCTGGTCGGCCTGGTCCAGGTCGCACAGACAGGTCAGCAAATGGCCGGGGCGGCCCTTCTTCATCAGCACCGGAGTCAGGAAGACCTCGAGCGCTCCGGCTCGGCGCAACTGGTCGCAGGCGTAGGCCAGGGCCTCGCCGGTCATATCGTCCAAGTTGCAACGCAGCTCGGCCACCAGTTGACCGGCCTGGCCGGCGGCCTCGCCCCAGAAAGCGCGCAAGCAATTGGGGCGGTCGAAGTCTTTGTGGCCCAGTCCGTAGCCGATCCGGTCCACTGTCATGGTCGGCTGAGGCCCGCAGCCGGTGGCGAAATGTTTCAGCAGAGCCGCTCCAGTCGGGGTGCAGAGCTCGCCTTCGACCGGTCCGGCCCAGGTCGGCAGGCCGCGCAGCAATTCGGCCGTGGCCGGTGCCGGCACCGGTAGGACGCCGTGGGCACAGGTCACGAAACCACGCCCCAAGTGGATGGGGGAGACCACGATCTGATCTGGGTCGAGCCGCTCCAGCAGGAGACAGACCCCGACCACGTCGGCCAGGGCGTCGAGGTGGCCGACCTCGTGGAAATGAACCTGACCAGCCGGGCGGCCGTGGACCTTGGCCTCGGCCTGGGCGATCAGGCTATAGACGGCCCGGGCGTCGCCTTGGACCCGATCCGACAAGGGCAAATCGTCCAACCGGGCCAACACCTCGGCCAAACTGGTGTGGTCGTGGTCCAAGTGCTGGTGGACATGGTCTTGGCCCGTTTCGGCCCGCCCATGGTGGTGGACGGTCTCCATCAGATCGTCCACCCAGACATCGACCACAGTGCCGCCGATGGCCCCTCGGCGACCCGGACGGGCTTGGATCCGGACCCGTTCCAGACCCAGTCCATTGAGTTGGGCCAGACAGTCGTCCCGGTCATCGACCAATTCCAACAGGGCGGCCATCAGCATGTCGCCGGCCGCTCCCATGGCACACTCCAGATAGAGGATCGTCATCTCGGGCTCTCCGTTCGATTGACGCTGTGGGCGATCCAACCAGCCCCGAAGCCGTTGTCGATGTTGACCACGGAGACACCATTGGCGCAGGAGTTCAGCATGGCCAGGAGGGCGGACAGGCCGCCCCAACTAGCTCCGTAGCCGATCGAAGTCGGCACCGCCACGACCGGGCAGGCCACCAAACCGGCGATGACCGAGGGCAGCGCTCCCTCCATGCCAGCCACGGCCACGATGGCGCGGGCCTGGATCAAGGCCTCCTGTTGAGCCAGCAGCCGATGCAGGCCGGCCACGCCGACGTCGTACAACCGGGTCACCTGGGAGCCCAGGATCTCGGCTGTCAAGGCCGCCTCTTCGGCCACCGGCAAGTCGGAGGTGCCGGCGCTGGCCACCACTACGGCGCCGGTCTGAGGCACTGGGTCGGCCCAGGCCAGGCCCAGCCGGGCCGACTCGTGGTAAGTCAAAGGGATTCCAGCCGCCACCAGGTCGTCGGCCCGGTCGGCCGGCAAACGGGTGATGATGATGTTGCGGCTGCCGGCGACCGCCATCCGTTCGACCAGACCGATCAGTTGGGGGCTGGTCTTGCCCAGACCGAAGATGACCTCGCCCGCGCTTTGGCGCAGCCAACGGTGATGGTCGATCTTGGCGTACCCCAGATCCTCGAAAGGGGCTTGGCGTAGCCGTAGGGCCCCCTCCTCAGGGGTCAGACGGCCAGACTGGATCTGACGTAGCAGATCGAGCAGATTCGCGGTCTCCATGGTCTCCTTCGCACCGGTCACAATACGCCCCTGTCCACCAGTCTGGTCTTCCGGCCCGGAGGCCGGCGCTCAGCCGCTACCCTGGAAGGCAATGATGAAGCCCCTCTGTCGCTTGGTCCACCGTCTCGGGACCGTTGGGATCGAGGCCGGCCGGCTGAGTCAACCGGCCCCAGCGGAGAACTGGAACCATGCTGCAACTGATCAACGCCCGTAAGACCTATCGCACGGCCGGCCTGGAGCAGGTCGCCTTGGACGGTGTCTCGATCACCTTCCGGGACAACGAGTTCGTAGCCATCCTGGGCCCCTCCGGCTCGGGTAAGACGACCCTGCTCAACCTGGTCGGCGGTCTCGATCAGTACGACTCCGGCGACCTGGTGATCGACCACGTCTCGACCCGCCGCTACAAGGACCGCGACTGGGACACCTACCGCAATAATCGCATCGGCTTCGTCTTCCAGAGCTACAACCTGATTCCCCATCAGAGCGTTCTGACCAATGTCGAGTTGGCCTTGACCCTAGCCGGGGTGGACCGCCCGGAGCGCCGCCGCCGGGCCGTCCAGGCCCTGACCGAGGTCGGCTTGGCCGACCACATGCTGAAACGGCCGACCCAATTGTCCGGTGGACAGATGCAGCGGGTGGCGATCGCGCGAGCTCTGATCAACGATCCGGAGATCCTGTTGGCCGATGAGCCGACCGGCGCGCTCGACTCCAAGACCGGCCAGCAGGTGATGGGCCTGCTCAGCCAGATCGCGCGCGACCGCTTGGTCATCATGGTGACCCACAACCCGGATCTGGCCCGCGCTTACGCCACCCGTATCGTCAACCTGCACGACGGCCAAGTCCAGGCCGACTCCGACCCTTATCAGACCGAGGCGCCTCCAGCCGGTCAGACAGCCAAGGCCGTGCGCAAGACCAGCATGTCCTTCTTCACCGCCATCGCTTTGTCCTTGAACAACCTGTTGACGAAGAAGGGCCGCACCTTGATGACGGCCTTCGCCGGCTCCATCGGCATCGTCGGCATCGCCGCCATCTTGGCCTTGGCCAACGGCGTCAACACTTACATCCGCCAGGTCGAAGAGGACACTCTGACCATCTATCCGCTGTCGATCCAATCGACCGGGGTCGACATCACCTCCTTGATGATGGCCAACCAAGCCGGTGGTCAGCCCGGCTCGGAGGACGCCACGGAGCCAACCGGCCAGGTGCGGGAGTCGCGTCTGCTCTCGCGTCTGTTCTCCCGCATCGGTTCGAACGACCTGGCCGCCCTCAAGACCTACCTGGACCAGCCCGACTCGGGCGTGGCCGAATTGGTCAACAGCATCCAGTACACCTACTCGGTCAGCCCTCAGATCTACGCCTCCGACACCAGCCAAGCGGTCCGCCAGGTCAATCCCAACAACAGCTTCAGTGCCCTCGGCTTCGGCTCGGGCTCCTCCACCAGTTCCCTCCTGTCGATGGGTTTCAGCACCGACGTCTTCCACCAGTTGATGGACGACACCGATCTCTTGGCCGACCAATACGACGTCGTGGCGGGGGATTGGCCGACGGCGGCGGATGAGTGCCTGTTGGTGCTGGGCTCCGGCGGATGGGTGTCGGATCTGCTGCTCTACGCCATGGGGCTGCGCGACCCAGCTGAGCTGGACCGCATGGTGAACCAGATGGCCAACAACGAGACCGTCGTGGTGCCGCAGGATCGGCGCACCTACAGCTACGAGCAGTTGCTGGATGTCACCTTCAAACTGGTCCGCCCCTGGGACTACTACGTCTGGGACCCGACCTATCAGATCTGGACCGATCTGAGCCGGGACCAGACCCATCTCAAGCCGCTGGTCGAGTCGGGGACGACCTTGCGCGTGACGGGTCTGGCCTCACCCAAGTCGGACGCCCAGGCCACCTCGTTGTCCCCGGGCCTCTACTACACCGCCGATCTGGTGCGTCAATTGATGGCCGAGTCGGCCCAGACCGAGATCGTGCGCCAGCAACTGGCCGATCCGGGGCTGAACATTTTCTCCGGGCAACGCTTCGTCGACGAGGCCGCTCAGTCCGCCCCGGCCAGCTTGGACTTGGCCGGGTTGATCCAGGTCGACCAGGCGGCTCTGACCCAGGCCTTCCAATTCGACACCGCTTCTGTCACCGCCGGCCTGGACTTCTCGCGCGCCATCGATCCCGACGCCATCATGGGTCAGCTACCGGCGGTGCCAGCCCCCGATCTGTCGGCCATGGCGACTAGCCTCGACCTCGAACTGTCCGAAGCCGAGGTCGAACAGCTCAATCAGTTGGTCTCCCAGGTCATGAGCGATTACGCCACCTACAGCCTGCTGAACGGGGTGACCGACCCCCAGGCCATGATCGACGGCTTCCCGGCCTGGCTGGAGTCGCCCGAGGTCAGTGCCCAATTGATGACGGAGCTGGGTCAGGTGACCGCCTTGCAGACGGTCGAGCGACAGGTCAGCCGCGCCCTCCAAGGCTATGTCGAGGCGGTCATGCGCTCGTACATGGAGGCCGTCTTGCAGGCGGTCCAGAGCCAGGTCGCCAACTCCATGAACCGGGCCATGTTCCAATTGCAGTCCAACTTGAGCCAGGCCATGCGGATCGATCCGGCCCAATTCACCGACGCTTTCAGCCTCAGCATGTCCCAGGAGGAACTGTCCGGCTTGATGATGTCGCTGCTGCGCAACGAAGACAACTCATATGATAGCAATTTAAGTAAGTTAGGGTACGCCGACCTGGCCAAGCCCTCGTCCATCGACATCTACCCCAAGGATTTCGAGGATAAGCAAGCCGTGCTTGACATTCTGGACGCTTACAACGAACGCATGACCCAGAGCGGACTGACCGAACGGGTCATCACCTACACCGACATTGTGGGGGCCTTGATGTCCTCGGTCACCGACATCGTCAACATGATCAGCTACGTCCTGGTGGCCTTCGTCTCGATCTCTCTGGTCGTCTCCTCCATCATGATCGGCGTCATCACCTACATCTCGGTCCTGGAGCGTAAGAAGGAGATCGGCATCCTGCGGGCCTTGGGCGCGCGCAAACGCGACATCGCCCGCGTCTTCAACGCCGAGACCTTGATCATCGGCTTCGTGGCCGGAGCCATGGGCATCGCCGCCACCTTGCTCTTGACCCTGCCGGCCAACGCCTTCGTCAGCGGTCGCTTCGACATCGATCGCATCGCCATCCTGCCGGCGCTGCCAGCGGCCGGGCTGGTGGCGGTGTCGATGGGGCTGACCTTCCTGGCCGGGTTGATCCCGTCCTCGGCCGCCTCCCGGCGTGACCCGGTCGAAGCCCTCCGCAGCGAATGATCCAGAGCGATCAGCTGGGGGAGGGGCTCCCTCAGCTGCTCATGCGCCCGCCGGTCACGCCGACGGTCTCACCGGTGACGTAGCTGGCGGCGTCCGAGGCCAGGAAGGCGACCAGCCGGCCGACCTCGCTGGTCTCGCCCATGCGGCCCATCGGGATATTGGACAGTCGCTTGGCCTTCTCCTCCGGCGACAGACTGGCGTAGTTACGAGCGATCATCTCGGTGTTGATGGTGGCGGGAGCGACGGCGTTGACCCGGATGCCGAATTCGGACAGCCGGCGGGCCCCGAACTTGGTCAAGGCGATGACGCCGGCCTTGGAGGCGCCGTAATCCGGCCCGGTCGAGCCGCCAGTGATGCCGGAGATCGAACTCATATTGACGATGGCGCCGCCGCCTTGGTCGCGCATGGCCATGCCGCCGTACTTCATGAAGAGGAAGACCGAGCGTAGGTTGACTCTAAGGACCTGGTCCCACTGCTCGTCTGAAGTCTCGAAGAAGCTGGTCGGCTTGGAGATGCCGGCGTTATTGACGATGATGTCGATCTGGCCCCAGCGCTGGACCGTTTGGTCGACCGCTTGGGTGACGGTGGCGGTCTGGGAGACGTCGCCGCCGACGAACAGGACCTCGGCTCCTCTGGACTCCAGCTCGGCTACGGTCTGGCGCAGTTCCTCGCCGGCCACCAGATCGACGATGGTGAGTCGACGGCAGCCGGCGGCGACTAACTCGATGGCGATGCCCCGGCCGATGCCTTGGGCCGCTCCAGTCACTAGGGCGGTCTTCCCAGCTAAGCTGGTTTGAGCAATCATGATTGTGCCCCTTTTCTTAAATTCGACGTTGAATGCGGAAGGTCCGGCGTCACTGTGTTCAAACTCGTCTCAGTGTTCGAACTCATCCCAGTGACTGCGGCCCAGCCCTGTGCTGGCCAACATGGTAGCCCAAACCGGGCCGAATAGACCAGAGCTACGACCGCTCGGTAATCAATTCGGAGGGCTTCCCTAGGAGAACTGCCGAGAGTTTGTAGAAGTCGTATGAGCACGGCAAAGGAGTTATCGAAAAGAACATCACAAAGCTCAAGTGTGGACCGCTCACACTACTTAGTTGGACCCTTCCTAAGCGGTCCAATGCCCGTCTGGGCGGCCGGCAAAGACCGCTCGATGAGGGCCAGAGAAAGCGTTGACAGCCCGAAGCGAGCGGGACTACGCTGCATCGCAGGCACGGGGCAACGTGGCCGCGCCGATTCCGACAATGCCATCCGTTCGCGCCGGAACGCCCTCGGGAGACTTCTCGAATCGTGATCGCTTTTTTGCAACGTATGAAGGTTATTGGTGAGTCATATGGAAAAACTATTCACCGGTATGAATCACGTCGGCCTGACGGTCTCTGACATCGATCAATCCGTCACGTTCTACACCGAAATCATGGGGATGGAACTCGACAACATTCGCTACAATGTGGATCTTGAATACATTCGGACAATCACAGGTTATCCCGATGGAATTCTGCATGTGGCGTTCGTCGTCTGCCCCGGGCTGAGACTGGAACTCATCCAATATGTCCAGCCCAAGGGCGAACCGCACGACGGCCAGCCCCACAATCCCCGCAGCAGTCATCTCTGCTTCGCCACCAGCGATGCCATGAAGGGCTACGCCCTCTGTCTGGAGAGGGACATCCCTGTGATCAATCCGCCCATCCTGATCGATTCCGGACCCAGCACTGGGGCGATCGCCTTCTATCTGCACGATCCGGATGGCTACAACCTCGAAATCTATCAACCAGCGGCCAAGAGCTAGCGCAGCTGTAAGGAGTGGACCATGCCGCAATACGTCGCAGGAATTGACGCCGGCACGACCGGCACGACCGTGATGATCGCCGACCTGAACGGCAACGTCATCGGCACCGGCTACCGTGAGTACCCCTGCAAGTACCCTCACCCGGGCTGGGTCGAGCAGGACATCAACCTGCTGTGGACCGCCGTCTGCCAAGCCGCCCAAGAGGTTCTGGCCAAGACCGGGATCAAGCCGTCTGAGATCGGCTCGGTCGGCATCTCCAGCCAGCGGGGCACCTTCGTCGGGGTGGACCAGCAGTGGCGGCCCCTGCATGACTCCATCGTCTGGTCGGACGCCCGGGCCACGGAGGAGATCGACGCCATCGCCCAGTCGATGGGACGGGACCGGTACCACGAGGTCTCCGGCGTGCCCTTGAGCGCACTGTGGGCCTACGCCAAGTACAAGTGGGTGCGCGACCGTCAGCCCGAGTTGTACGAGCGGGCCTGGAAGTTCGTCAACGGCCAGGAGTGGCTGCTGCATCAGCTGGGCTCGGAGGAGCTCTTCACCGACCCGGCTTCGCTCTCCCTCAATGGCATGTCCGACGTCAACACCTTGGATTGGTCGGATGAGCTGCTGGCCGCCATCGACGTGGACCGGGACAAGCTGCCGCCGGTCAAGACGCCGATGCGCCAGGTCGGCGTGGTCTCCCGGCAAGCGGCCGAGGCCACTGGCTTCGCCGAAGGCATGCCGATCTGCGTCGGCGCGGGCGACCAGCAGTGCGCCGCCATCGGAGCCGGCGTCATCCGGGAAGGCCTGTCCGAGATCACCATCGGCACGGCCTCGGTCATGGTGGCCCACGTCGACTCGGCCAAGCCGGATCCCGACCACTCGGTCCTCTTCGGCGGCCACGCCATCCCCAACAAGTGGGACATGGAGGGCTTGGCTTTCGCCACTGGCGTCTGCCTGCGCTGGTGGCGCGACACCTACGCCCAACCGGAGATCGCGGCCGCCCAGCAAACTGGGCTGGATCCGTACGACATCATCGGCTTGGAGGCTCAGAACGCGCCGGCCGGTTGCAAGGGCTATCTCTTCCTGCCCTTCTTCTCCAGCCAGGTCACCCCGTACTACCACGACAATGCCCGGGGCGGCTCGTTCGGCCTGTCCTTGATGCACGACCGCGGCATGATGGCGCGCGCCGTGATGGAGGGCGGGGCTTACGAGCTACGCCTGATCGTGGAGGCCATGGAGAAGGTGTTGGGACGACCCTTCGAGGCCATCCGCCTGTCCGGCGGCGGGGCCAAGTCGCCGCTCTGGTGCCAGATCCAGGCCGATGTCTATGGCCGGCCGGTGGAGAAGCTACGCGTCTCTGAATGCACCACCTTGGGTTCGACTATCCTGGGTGCGACTGGAGCCGGCGTCTTCGCCAGCATCGAGGAGGCGGTTGATCACATGGTTCATCCCTACGGCTTCATCGAACCCAATCCGAAGAACCGCGAAGTTTATTCAGACATGTTCGGCCTCTTCCGTGACACCTTCCTGGCCTTGCGGGACGCCGATGTCTACAACAAACATGCTGCGGTCTGCGCCAAACACTGGGGGTGAGGCGCGACTAGCAGCTCCAACCGTCAGCCGGTGGCTCATGCCACCGGCTGACGCCTTTTCCGGCCGCTGCGACCGGCTCGGCCGAACGCTCCAGTGAGGCATAATCGACCCCAGCCAGCGGCGAAGGGGTGAGCGCGTGCCTGAGACAGCGTCTAAGACAGAAACCGATCCAAGCCAGCGGATCGGACCGCTCCGGCTCGGTCCGGTCGCCCACGGCGGTTTCTGCGTGGCCCGCTGGGAGGGACTGGTCGTCTTCGTCAGCGGCGGCTTGCCGGGGGAGTCGGTTCAGGCGCTGGTGACTCAGCGGCAGTCCCGCTGCTGGTTCGCCCGCACCCTGGAGGTGTTGGAAGCCTCGCCCGATCGGGTCGATCACGTCTGGCCCTTGGCTGGGACCAGCGGGGTGGGCGGAGCCGATCTGGGGCACGTCCGGCTGGAGGCCCAACGGGACTGGAAGGCGGCGGTCATCACCGGCCAATTGCGCCGGATCGGGCATCTGGACGCGGCCGTGACGGTGGAAGCGGCCCCCGGCGACCAGGCCCGGGGCGGTCTGGCTTGGCGCAGCCGGGTCGAGTTCACAGCCGATCAGCGAGGTCGTCTGGCCATGTACGCCCCCTGGTCCGACCGGCTGGTGCCGATCGACTCCATGCCCTTGGCCCACGAGGACATTCAGGCCGCCCAGCCCTGGGCCGAGACCTATCGTCCGCATAGCCGGATGGCTTGGGTGCGCTCCAGCGGCCGGCCCGATCAGGGGCCCCGGCTGACTGCGGTCGAGCTAGCGTCCGGTACCCCTGGCCCGGGAGTGGTCTGGGAACACGTCGAGCTAGCCAGCCGGGACGATTTGGTCTACCGGGTCGATCCGACCGGTTTCTGGCAGGTCCACCGTTTGGCCCCGGCCGTCCTGGTCCAGGCGGCGCTGTCCGAGTTGGGCGACCTGAGCGGGGCGACCGTGCTCGACCTCTACTGCGGCGCTGGTTTGTTCACCTTGCCCCTGGCCCAAGCGGTCGGTTCCAGCGGCCGGGTCCAGGCGATCGAGGGCGACACCGTAGCCGCCGCCAACGCCCGCCTCAACTGTGCCGACTGGCCCCAAGCCCGGGTCTGGGCCGGACCAGTGGCCAAGCTCCTATCCCGCCCGGCGGCCGGCGGACCGGGTTCGGTTCAAGCCGTTCTGCTCGATCCGCCCCGGCGAGGAGCCGGCCGGGCCGTCATCGACCAGTTGGTCGGATTGGGGCCGGACCGTATCGTCTATCTGGCCTGTGACCCGGCCGCCTTGGCCCGCGACTTGGCTTGGCTGCACCAAGCCGGCTACCGCTTGGACCATTTACGCGCCTTCGACCTCTTCCCCATGACCCATCACGTCGAGGCTATGGCCACTTTGGTACGGGCCTGAACCGGCCAGGTTTGGTAGCTTGCTTATGGGAGCCGGTCACCGGCGACCCGAGACAGCGAGGAGGACTAGCCCATGGACAGCGCCGGTTTCAAGACCGAGACCCTGATGGTGGGCGGACGGTCGTACGACTTCTATCCGATCGCTCAGGCGGAGCCCCGGTCAGACCTGCCCTATTGCCTCAAGGTTCTGCTGGAGAACCAATTGCGGCGCTTCGACCCGGAACGGACGACACCGTCGGATGTGGCCGCTTTGGCCAGCTGGCGGGCCGACGCCGAACCGGAGCGGGAGATTCAATTCAGCCCCGCCCGCGTCCTCCTGCAGGATTTCACCGGCGTGCCCTGTCTGGTCGATCTGGCCACCATGCGTCAGGCGCTGGCCGACCGGGGCGGCGACCCAGCCCGGGTCAATCCCTGGTGTCCCTCCCAACTGGTGATCGACCACTCGGTGGTGGCCGACTTCTTCGGCCGCCCGGACGCTTATCAACGCAACGTCGAACTGGAGTACGCCCGCAACCAGGAGCGCTACCAATTCCTGCGCTGGGGCCAG
The DNA here is from genome assembly GCA_031265875.1 of Propionibacteriaceae bacterium. Lineage (GTDB taxonomy): Bacteria > Actinomycetota > Actinomycetes > Propionibacteriales > Propionibacteriaceae > WQYJ01. The sequence goes on along the minus strand of JAISCA010000011.1, from coordinate 11,316 downwards.
ACCGCCTTCACGAACTTCGCCGTCGTGCCTCCCGGCACCGGCATCGTCCATCAGGTCAACGTCGAGCATCTGGCCCGCTGTGTGATCGGCCAAGAGGCGGACGGAGGCGGATCGGCCTGGCCCGACAGCTGTGTCGGCACCGACTCGCACACCACCATGGTGAACGGCTTGGGCGTGCTGGGCTGGGGCGTCGGCGGCATCGAGGCCGAGGCCGCCATGCTGGGCCAGCCGATCTCGATCCTGATCCCGCAAGTGGTCGGCTTCAAATTGTCCGGCCAGCTGGCTCCGGGCGTGACGGCGACCGATCTGGTGCTGACCATCACCCAGCGTCTGCGCCAGCTGGGCGTGGTGGGCCGTTTCGTCGAGTTCTACGGCCCTGGCTTGGATCAACTGCCGCCCGCCACCCGTTGCACCATCGCCAATATGAGTCCGGAGTACGGCTCCACCGTGGCCTACTTCCCGATCGATCGACAGACCGTCGACTACCTCCGCTTGACCGCCCGGCCCGACGCCAGCGTCAATCTGGTCGAGGCCTACGCCAAGGCCCAAGGGTTGTGGCACGACCCCGGCCATGAGCCGAGCTACTCGGCTCGCCTCAGCCTCGACCTGGCCCAGGTGCGGCCCTGCCTGGCCGGTCCCAAGCGGCCCCAGGACCGGATCGAGCTGGACCAGGCCTCAGCCGCCTTCACCAGTGTCCTGCCCGACTACTGCGCCGACCCGACGACGCGGTCCCAGCTCGACCTGCCCGGCGCCGGTCCAGTCGAGTTGGGCCACGGCGCGGTCGCCCTGGCCGCCATCACCTCGTGCACCAACACTTCTAACCCGGAGGTGATGGTGGCGGCCGGTTTGTTGGCTCGCCACGCCACCGAGCGCGGCCTGACCACCCAGCCTTGGGTCAAGACCACCTTGGCCCCCGGCTCACAGGTGGTGACCGACTATCTGACCGGCGCCGGATTGACCGAGCCGCTCAACCGCCTCGGCTTCGAATTGGTCGGTTACGGCTGCGTAACCTGCATCGGCAACTCCGGTCCGCTCATACCCGAGGTCTCGCGCGCCGTCGGTCAGGACGGCCTGGCCGTGGTGGCGGTGCTGAGTGGCAACCGCAACTTCGAAGGCCGGATCTCGCCCGAGGTCAAGCTGAACTACCTGGCCAGTCCGCCTCTGGTGGTGGCCTACGCCCTGGCCGGCCGCATGGACTTCGACTTCGAGCGGCAGCCCTTGGGCCTGGACCCGGCCGGCCAAGCGGTTTTCTTACGCGACATCTGGCCTTCGGCCTCAGAGATCGCCCAGACCATGGCGGGAGCCATCTCGACCTCCCTGTACGCCCAGCGCTACGCCGACGTCTGGGCCGGTGATCGGCGCTGGCAGAAGTTGCCGGTGCCGAACGGCCAGGTCTTCGACTGGGACGAGAGCTCGACTTACGTTAGGCGGGCCCCTTATTTCGACGACCTGCCGGATCGACCGGAGCCCCTGACCGATCTGACTCAGGCCCGGGTCCTGCTCAAGCTGGGGGATTCGGTCACGACCGACCACATCAGCCCAGCCGGCTCCATTCCGCCGGACAGCCCGGCCGGCCGCTATCTGGCCGAGCACGGGGTCCAGCCCCAGGACTTCAACTCGTACGGTTCCCGCCGGGGCAACCATGAGGTGATGGTGCGGGGCACCTTCGCCAATATCCGCTTGCGCAATCTGTTGGCGCCAGGAACCGAGGGCGGCTGGACGCGCGACTTCACCCGGCCCGGGGCCCCGGTCACGACTGTGTACCAAGCCAGCCTGAGCTATCAGGCCGCCGGTCTGCCCCTGGTCGTGTTGGCGGGCCAGGACTACGGCACCGGCTCGTCGCGCGACTGGGCCGCCAAAGGCGCCCGGCTGCTCGGGGTCAAGGCGGTCCTAGCCCAGAGCTTCGAGCGCATCCACCGTTCCAACCTGATCGGCATGGGCGTGCTACCGCTCCAGTTCCTACCTGGACAGTCGAGTGACGAGCTCGGCTTGACCGGGACTGAGACCATCGCCGTGTCGGGCCTGACCGATCTCAACCAAGGGCGCGTCCCGGACACGGTCCAGGTGCGGGCGGAACGAGAAGACCGCGTGGTCGAGTTCGAAGTCAGGCTACGGATCGACACCCCCCAAGAGGCCGACTATCTACGCCACGGCGGCATCCTGCCCTACGTCCTGCGGGGCCTGGCCCAAGACTGGTCGAACGAGGCCGGCCCCACCGGGGCGGGGCTGGCCAGATGAAGCTACGGGGTGATCCGGCCCGCCAGATCTGGGGCGCGGAACGGGTCACCACGGCCTATCTAGCGTCCATCCTGGCCTTGCTGGCGGCCGGGCTGGTCGGGCTGGTGGCGTACCCCATCGTCAACGCCAGTGGCCTGTGCGCCAACGATCCGACCGATATCTGCCAGTTCCTGGTGATCGGGTCAGCGGCCAGTCTGGGCGGCTGGGCGGCTCTGGCCGGGTTGAGCGGGCTGCTCGGTCTGGGCCTGGCTTGGGCCTTATGGATGGTCTTGGTCGAATTGGTCAGCGCTCAACTGGTGGTGACGACCAGTCGGTTCCAATGGTTGACCCTGCTCCTGGTCGGCCCGGTCTTAGCCGCCGCCGCCAGCGCCACGGCGAAGACCGGTCAGGTCCCGCCGGTTTGGCGCTGGGGCCGCTGGGCGGTGGCCGGTCTGATCGGGCTGCAATGGTCGATCTGGTTGGTCTGGCTTACGACCGGGTCGGCTTGAGGTCGATCCGGCCCCTGTTCGTCGCGTCAGTCGGGTCGCCCGGACCAGCGCGCTCGGCCCCGCCCGGGAATGAACCGTCTAGAAGCCCCAAAAAGTGTCCTCCCTGCGCTTCGCTCCGGTCCGGTACTTTTCGGGGACCCCGAGAAACCGAACTCGGCTCATTCGTAGGAGTTCCAGGCACCTAGTGAAGCTAGACTCGTCGGCATGGCTGTCTTGCCTGAGATCTCCGGTCCCACCGACTTGCGTCGGCTCAACCTAGAGCAGTTACGGGAACTGGCGGATGAGATCCGCCAGTTCCTGATCGACCATGTCAGCGCCACCGGTGGGCACCTCGGTCCGAACCTGGGCGTGGTCGAGTTGACTCTGGCCCTGCATCGGGTGTTCGACTCGCCGGACGACCCGATCTTGTTCGATACCGGCCACCAGAGCTACGTGCACAAGCTCCTGACTGGCCGTCAGGCCGCCTTCGCCAGTCTGCGCCAAGCCGGCGGTTTGAGCGGATACCCGGCGCGAGCCGAATCCGAGCACGACTGGATGGAGAACTCACACGCCTCGACCGCTCTCAGCTGGGGGACCGGTCTGGCCCAGGGCTTCCGTCTTCGACACGACCCCAACACCGTGGTCGTGGTGGTGGGCGATGGGGCTCTGACCGGGGGCATGGCCTGGGAGGCTCTCAACAATATCTCTGTTCACCCTGAGCTGCGCCTGGTGATCGTCGTGAACGACAACGGCCGATCCTACGCGCCGACCCGGGGCGGCTTGGCCCGTCATCTGTCGGTCCTGCGCACCGACCAGCGTTACGAGCAGTTCTTGGACGCGATCAAGCAGACCGTCCAAGCGGTCCCAGGCGTGGGCGGGCCGGCCTATGACCTGCTACACGGCCTCAAGACCGGCGTCAAGGACATCTTGGCCCCCCAGGGACTGTTCTCGGACCTGCGTCTGAAGTACGCCGGTCCGATCGACGGACACGACTTGGCCGCTTTGGAGCAGGTCCTACAACAAGCCAAAGCCTTCCACGGACCGGTCATGGTCCATTGTCTGACTGAGAAAGGGCGTGGTTTCGAAGCGGCCGAGAACCACCAGGCGGATCGTTTCCATGCCGTCGGCCGGATCGACTCCACCACCGGCCAGCCTTTGCGGACCGCCTCCGGCCCGTCCTGGACCGAGGTCTTCGCCCAAGAGCTGACGGATTTGGGGGCGGAGTTCCACGATCTGGTGGCCATCAGCGCGGCCATGGTCGAACCGGTCGGACTGGGGCCGTTCGCGCTGGCCTGGCCGGAACGGACCTTCGACGTCGGCATCGCCGAGCAGCACGCTGTGGCCTCGGCCGCCGGGCTGGCCACGGCCGGCTTCCATCCGGTGGTGGCGCTCTACTCGACCTTCCTCAACCGGGGCTTCGATCAATTGCTGATGGATGTCGGCTTGCACCGGCTAGGCGTCACCTTCGTGCTCGACCGGGCTGGCCTGACCGGCCCGGACGGTCCCAGCCACCACGGTGTCTGGGACATGGCCATGGCCTCTTTGGTGCCGGGGTTACGTCTGGCTGTGCCGCGTGACCAGACCCGTCTGCGCCAGGCGCTGCGCCAGGCCGTGGCCTGTGACGACCATCCCACTGTGGTGCGCTACCCCCGGGGCCGGGTGACGGACGACCTGCCCCCGGTCGAAGTGCGAGACGGCCTCGACGTCTTGTTCCAAAGCGGTTGTGACACCGGGGTGTTGATCGTCGGCTACGGGCCGCTGGCTCAGGTGGCGGTCGCAGCCGGCCGCCGCTTGGCTGGCCAGGGCCGTTCCGTCACGGTGGTCGACCCGGTCTGGGCCCTGCCTGTCAAAACCGGCCTGGTGGCTTTGGCCAGCACCGCCGAGGTCGTCATCTCGTTGGAGGACGGCATCGACAGCGGTGGTCTAGGCCAGTCTCTGACAGCCGCTTTGGCCGACGCCGGCTGGGCCCAGCCGGTGCGCCGTTTGGCCATTCGGGCCGGTTTCGTGCCGCAGGGGAAGCGGGCCCAGCTATTGGCCGAAGCCGGTTTGACGGCTGACCAGGTGGTGGCTTTGGCTGAGGCTGAGCTGGTCTCAGACCGCTCGCGCGAGGGCCTGGCTGACCGGTTGGGCCAAGAGATCGCACTGCCAGCGGCGAGCCCCCAAACGCTCGAATTGGCGCCAGACGGCAGTGCGGTCGTGACCGTCGGGCTGCCAGGTCAATCGGCGTAGCGAGTCGGGCGAGATTAGGTTCTCCGGCGGCAGCTTGCACTCCTCGGCCAAATGGTTGACCGCCGGGCGGACCTTGTCCCAGCGCTGGGCGGCGGCGGGATTGGAGTGGTGCCAGGTCCTAGGGGCGGGCGGACCGTCGCCGGCCAGACGCAAAGGCGGCCACTGCTTCTGGGACAGAGCCTCGGCTCGTTTGAGGGCGGCCGACCAGTCGGACCAGTGCCGCCGGGCTTGACGACGGGCGAACCAGGGGCTGTCGGCCAGGGCGGCGGTGGGATCCAGTTTGAAAGAACGATCCGTCACCCGAGCGGCCAGATCACTGATGCCGCGATCGTTCAGCACCCGGCCCGGGGCCAGATCGGCCGCCTGGGCCAACCGGTCACGGGTCTGCCACAATTCCCGGACGACGGCTAGACCGCGACAGGACCGGACCAGGTGGATGCCAGTGGTGCGCCGCCAAGGGTCGGGCCGGACCGGAGCCGGGCGCTCGGCCCAAGTCAACCAGTGGGCGAACTCTTGCTCGGCCCAATCGGTTTTGCCGGCCGCCGCCAACTCAGCCGCCAGCCGATCGCGTAATTCAATCAGGAGATCGACGTCGAGCGCGGCGTAGACCAGCCAATCCGACGGCAGCGGACGGGTCGACCAATCGTCGGCGCTATGGGCCTTGAGCAGACGGACGCCCAGAACATCCTCGACCAGTGGCCCCAGCCCGACCCGCGACCGGCCCAGCAGGCGGGCCGCCAACTCGGTGTCGAAGAGCCGACCTGGTCTCAGCCCCAGCTCGACCAAACAGGGCAAGTCTTGGCTGGCGGCGTGAATGATCCACTCCTGATCGGCCAAGGCCAGGTTCAAGCGACCGAGATCGGCCAAGGAGTCGGGTGGGGCCAAAGCCATCGGGTCGATCAGATAGATGCCGTCTCTGAAGGTCTTGAGCTGAATCAGGTAGGCCCAGTTGTGGTAACGGAAGCCGGAGGCTCGCTCGGTGTCGACCGCCACCGGGCCGGTCGAACAGGCCAACTCTTGGACCAGCGCATCCAGTCGGTCGGGACGGTCCACCAACTCCGCCACCGGCGCGGCTGGCCGGGTCAGTAGAGGCAATTCCGGAGGTAGCTCTGTCACAGGTGGACCTGACCGAACTGAGACGAGACCATGGTCAACTCGTCGTGAGGCCAGTCGGCTGGCAGTGGCGCCAGCCCGTCCGATTCGCTGATCATCCGCAGCAGACCCGTGGTGTCGAGCAGGAACTCCTGCCAACCCCGCAGGTGGCAGATCAGGTCCTCGGGGCGATCGAGGTCTGGGGTCCAAGAAGCTCTGATCTCGATGGAAGCCTGCGAGAGCTGGGGCTCCAGTCCGTCGTAGCGAGTGCTGCCCACGATGGTGACGGTGCCGCTAGGGCAGTTGAAATTGGCCCCTTGGCGTTCCAACGCCCCCACCAACCAGGCCCAGATCTCGTCCGCCCGGTCCTGCTCGTGCAGAGTCTCCCAGTCGATCACGGCCGTGACGAAGGTGACACAGCGTAAATCGCCCTCCCAGGCGGCCTGACCGTCAGGGTCGTGCAGCAAGATCAACTTGCCTTTACAGGGCTCTTCCAGAGAGGTCTCGACGCTGACGGCGGCGGCGGTGGCGAAAGGGGCGATGGAACGGGGCGGACTGATCGGTTCCAGGGTCACTTGAGGCGACCAAGCGAAGGCCCAGAGCTGGTCGATCAGATCGGCGAATGACTCCGGAACCTCGGGTTCCGCCCGCTGCAGTCTCACCCGGCCAGGCTAGGCGGCGGCACGACTGAGATGGTGGTGCCGCGCCGCTGGTCGGCCTCGGTCCGACCGGGTCGGTCGAATCAGGACCGCACGGTGGCCTCGGGCCGGTCGCGTGTCAGAATGAGACATGTCTCATTCCCGTCGCCAGACCCCTCCCAACGCCTTGACCGTGCCAGAGCGGGCCCTGCCCGACACCCCTCTGCGCCAGGCCTTGCGTTTCCGTCCGGGCCAATCTCTGTCCGACCTCGATCCGGCCGCCACGCCGGGGTACCCCGGACGGGGCAAGGCGGACGCGGACGAACTGACTGACTTGATCCGTCCCGCCTTGGATCAGTGGCAGGAGCGGCTGTTCGCCGACGGCAAGGAGCGCGGTCCGGCCGCCGGATCGGTCCTGGTCGTGTTGCAGGGCCTGGACACGGCTGGCAAGGGCGGCATCGTGCGTCACGTCTTCGGCCTGGTCGATCCCCAGGGCTTGCACCTGGCCAGTTTCAAACAGCCCACGCCCGAGGAGCTGAGCCATCACTTCCTCTGGCGGATCCGCCGCCAGTTGCCGGGGCCAGGCTTGATCGGAGTGTTCGACCGTTCCCACTATGAGGATGTCTTGGTGGTGCGGGTGGACGAGTTGATCCCAGCCGAGCAGGTGGACCGTCGTTACGAGGAGATCAACCGTTTCGAGGCCGATCTCCAGGCCAGTGGCGTCCGGCTGGTCAAGTGTTTCCTCAACATCAGCCCGCAGGAGCAGAAGGAACGACTGTTGGCGCGACTGACCGACCCTGCCAAATGGTGGAAATACTCGACCAACGACATCAAGGTGCGCGCCAAGTGGCCGGCCTACCAGGAGGCCTACCAGGTGGCCTTGGACCGCTGCGGCCCAGCGGCGGCGCCGTGGTACGTGATCCCGTCCGATCGGAAGTGGTACCGCAACTGGGCCGTCGCCATGCTGCTGTTGGAGGAGCTGGACGATCTGGCTCCGACCTGGCCGGCGCCGGATTACGATGTGGCGGCCGAGTTGGCCCGGGTGCGGTCGTCCTGATCGGGCGCGACTGGGCAAGGACAGGTTGACTGCGTTAGAGCCGGTCGACCAGTCGAAACCGGGTCAGGCCGCGGCGGTGGGCTCAGAAAGCGGCTGCGAAAGCCAGATCGATCTGGTCGGACGCCTTGAAGGTGTCGCTGGCGGGCGGATCGACCATAGCCAAGGCCAAGTCGAAGTCGAGCAAGTCCATGGCGGCGAAGGAATAGCGGGCCAAGACGGCGTCCAGCACGGCCTCGTCGGCTCCGATCGGACCGGACACGGCGATGGCGTTGTGACGTAGGGCCTGACGGGCCTGGGCCTCGAAGAACTGGTCGCCGGTCAAGTAGAAGGAGCCCACCGCGATGTGGCGGCGGCCTTGATCGCGCAAGCTGGCGATGGCGGGGCCGATGCCGGCTCCAGGCTCGTCGCTCAAAGCGGTGACGCAAGCCAAGCGGTGATGGGCGCCCCATTGCCGGGCCCGCCGGGCCAGGAGAGCGGCGCCGCGGACGTCGGCCGGCCCTTCGGCCGACAGCACCAAGGCGTCCAACTCAGTGGCGTGGCTGCTGGCTAGGGCGGCCCGTAGACGCAGGTCGAGGACCGACAGCAGACGGGGCTCGGGACCGATCGGCTTGGACACGGCGAAGCGAGTGGCAGGGTAGTTGGACCGCACCCGATCTACGATCTCGTCGATGGCCGGGTGATGGGCGATGGCCGAACTGATGTGCAGAGGCACGAAGACGATCTCTTCGACGCCCCGGGCGACCAGCTGGGAGACCACCTGGGGTCCGGTCGGAGGGCAATGGTCGATGAAGGCGGCGTTGACCTCCAGTTCTGGCCTCAGGCTTTGCAAACCAACCCTGAGTCGATGCGTCACCTCGGTGACGCGATGCTCCGTACTGCCGTGGGACAGCATCACAAGCGCCGGCGCGGTCATCGGGGACCCCTTTCCCGCAGTGTCATTCGGTGAGACGGCCCCATTGCCGGTGGCCACCTGCGGGGAGACTATGAGACGACTTGGAGCATCACCCCCGAGCCGGTGGCGGAGGCTCCCACGAGCAGCCAAGCAATACTCTGGTCCATCCAGCATTTGAGACGCAAGTCTCATATCCACATACTGAGACAGTTTCGCGGACAGAGCAGTCGGCCGACCCGACCGAACCCGTCAGAGCCGACAGACACGATTGAGGCGAACGTCGAGCGCTGGCGCTTGTGAGTGAGCCGATCGAGTGTTTGAGACCCGCCAGTCGGTAGGCTCTCAAGAAGCTCTGATAGTCGGCGAAGAGGAATCATCATGCCCCGTGCTCAAATCCGGGCCCTGCGCCCGGTCACCGCCTTACTGGCGGGAAGCCTGATCGGCCTAGTCGGTCTCGGCTTGTCAGCTTGCTCGGGGCAGTCCGGCTCGGACCGGCCCTCCGGAGCCTTGACCGTGGCCTGCGCCGGATCGCAGAGCTGGTGCCAGGAACTGGTGACCGCCTTTCAAACTAAAACTGGGGTCGAGACCAGCTTCGTCCAGGCGTCGGACGATCCCGCGGCTTGGCCCGCCGCTGGTCAGGCCGACGTCTGGCACGGCGCCAGCGGCTCGGCTCTGGCCCAAGCTCAGACGGCTGGCCGGCTGGAGGCCTATCGCTCGCCCCAGGCCAACGACCTACCGGCGGAGGTCAAGTCGGCCGACGGCTGGTGGAGCGGCGTCAACGCCGACCCGATCGGCTTCTGCTCCAACCGGACGATCTTGGACGAATTGGGCTTGGCCTTGCCCCAAAGCTGGGACGACCTGCTCCAGCCGCAGTTGACCGGCCAGATCGTGTTGGCTCACCCGGCCCAATCCGTCACCGCTTATCAAGCCCTCTGGAGCCTGAGCCAGCTCCGCGGCCAGACCCAGGGAGCCCTCGATTACATGCGCTCCCTCGACCCGTCCGTGCTGCGGTACGTCGGCGACGACCAAGCCGCTCTGACAGCGGTCCAATCCGGCCAAGCCGCCGTCACCTGGGCTCTGGCTTCGACTTGCTCCCAGGTGGCCGTCGACCGGCCCGATCTGACTTGGACCCCGCCCAGCGACGGTGTCGCGGTCGAGTTGACCGGTGTGGCCGTCCTGGCCGGTTCGGCCAACCCCAAGGCGGCCCAAGCCTACGTCGACTGGGCTCTGACCGCCGAGGCCCAGAACCTGGCCCTCGGCCAAGGCGATCTCCGCCTGCCCACCTGCCCTCAAGCCGAACTGGTGGCCAGCCTGCCCCCGCTCCGACTGCTCAAACTGGTCCCAGCCGACCCGACCGCGGCCGAGGCCGCCCGCGCCGACCTGCTGACTAGTTTCACGGCCGAGATCGCCGCCGCCCCCTGACCTGACTGCACCGTAGTTGGGCTTCAGACAGGGTCACTGACGGCGTTGACGTAGGACTTCGGCGGCCCGGGCCGCCGAGGTGCGCCCCCTGGCAGCGTCCGCTAGAGTTAGACCCCGCCCGGGCGATTGGCGCAGTGGTAGCGCGCTTCGTTCACACCGAAGAGGTCGCTGGTTCGAACCCAGTATCGCCCACCAAGCGCCGTCGGCCTCGTTGTAGTATTATTCCAACGTTGCTACATTCCGGGAGGCCGCTCCGATGTCGATCACCATGTCCAGCCGCGAGTTCAACCAGCACACCCACCGAGCTAAGCAGGCCGCCTCCGCTGGTCCGGTGATAGTTCTTGACCGGGGGCGACCCGCCCACGTCTTGCTGTCGTTCGCCGAATACGAACGCCTGCGCGCCCCGCGTCTGTCCGCGGCCCAAGTCTTCTCCGGGCGTGCCGAACTAGCGGACGTCGATCTGCCGCTGACGCGCTCGCCTGAGCCCACACGGGCGGCAGACTTCTCATGAGTTTCCTGGTTGACACCAACGTCGTCTCGGAACTCCGCAAGATCGAATCGGGCCAGGCCGACCCGGCTGTCTCCCAATGGGCTCGAGCCACGCCCGCCGACGAGTTGTGGATCTCGGTGATCTCGCTTGGAGAGCTGGAACTGGGCGTCCGGCGCATGGAACGGCGGGACGTCGTCCAAGGGCGCATGCTGCGTGAATGGCTGGAGGACACGGTCATACCCGGGTTCGACGGCCGGACGCTGCCGGTGGACGCAGACGTGGCGCGCACAGCTGCCGCTTGGTCCGTCCCCGATCCCGCGCCACTCGCCGATTCACTCATAGGCGCGACCGCTGCCAGGGCCGGTCTGACTGTGGCGACGCGAAACACCGCGCATTTCGACAGGTTCGCAGGCCTGAAGATCTTCGATCCATGGTCTGCGACGATGCCTTGAGACAGCCTGGTTGGGGGCCGAGCGTCATGTCTCCAAGTGTACGTCGAGCGGCCGACAATCGCCCGGAGCATCTTCTCTCGCTCTGCGGGCTGCTGAACGTCAAGTCATGGCCCATGCCATGTCCGCGGCGACGACGTGCAGCCGGTTCGTCTCACGGCCACGAGTCATGCCGACGTAGACACCTGTCGCGTCGGTCCTGGGGGGAGGGGAACGCTGGGCTACGTCGGCTCTTCATGTCGCGGACCGCCGGGGAGGCGCCGGCGGCCGACGCTTGCACCTGACACCATGTGAGCATGTGGGATGAAGGCATGGAACACGACGGCGAGGGACTGCTGCGGA
>JAISCA010000058.1 GCA_031265875.1 Propionibacteriaceae bacterium | reverse complement strand
CGTAGGCGTTCTGGGGCCTAGGGAACTTGACCCCGGCCACCTTGAGCTTGACCGGCGTGCCGGCCAGGGTCTTCTTCATGACCAGGAACTGGTCCATGGTGGGACCCTCGAACTGGCCGGTGGCGGTCTTGGCGTAGTCGCAGCCGGTCTCGGCGATCAGCTCGCAGGCGGCCTTGATGTCGTCGTCGCTGAGGAAACAAGTGTCCAGGATGACCTTGGTCAAGGCGTCGCCGGCGGCCGTTTTGAAGGCAGTCAAGTCTTGCTTGACTAGATCGTAGCGGTGGTCCTTGAGCGACCCGACGTTGAGGACCAGGTCGATGGTGCGGCAGCCCAGCTTGACCGCCAGCTCGGTCTCGGCCGCCTTGATGGCGGTCGGCGCCACCCCGAAGGGGAAGGCGATGCCGGTGCCGGGCAGGACGTCGCTGCCGGCCAGGGCCTCCACCACCACCGGCGTCCAGTAGGGCGAGGCGGTGTAGAAGGCGGCGCAGTTGTAGTCCATCGCCTCCTGGCAAGCGGAGCGGATGTCGGCTTCGGTGGTCTGCTTGGGCAGGACGGAATGGTCGAAGCACTTGCCCAGACTGTGCTTGTCCATCTTCGCCAGATCGATCATGATCTAGTCCTTTCGAGTGAGGTACGACTCTATTGGCGTACGACGGTGGCCCCGGGCCAGATGGCTGACCCAGGGAAGTGGCTTCAATGTCCGGCGTCGGACTCCAGGAAGGCCTTGATGGATCCGGCCAGTCCGGCTGGGTCCAGGCCGTAGTGGGCCAGTAGCTCGTGGTACGGGCCGGAGGTCGAGTAGCAGTGGGGCAGGCCCAGCTTGGCCACCGGCAGACCGAGGCGCTCGGCGCTCAACTCGCGCACCATCGTGCCCAGGCCGCCGACTACGTAATGCTCCTCGACCGTCACGATCCGCCCGGTCCGGCCGGCCGATTGAGCGATCAGGTCCTCGTCCAAGGGCCAGACCGTGCCCAGGCCCAGCACCTCGGCCGCCACGCCTTGGCCGGCCAGCACCTCGGCCGCCGCCAGGGCGGCGCCGGTGATCGAGCCGGTCGCCACCACGGTGACGTCCGATCCGGCCCTGAGGATGCGGCCGCGACCGATCACGAAGGGCTCGGGCGCGGCTAGATCCGGGATCGGCTCGTTGCCGATACGCATGTAGACCGGGCCGCGGTGGTCCAGCATGGCGGCGCAGGCGGCCTTGATCTCGGACGGGTCGACCGGGGCCAAGACGGTGAAACCGGGGATCATCCGGGTGATGGCGAAATCTTCCAAGGAGTGGTGGGTGGCGCCCAGGTCGGAGTAGGTGACGCCAGAGTTGCGGCCCACGATCTTGACGTTCTGGCGCATGTAGCCGAGGTCGTTGCGCAGCATCTCGTACGGCCGCACGGTGACGAAGGGGGCGATGGCGCAGAAGACCGGCGTCCGGCCGGTGGTGGCCAGGCCGGAGGCGACGCCGACGGCGGCTTGCTCCATGATGCCGAGTTCGAAGTAGCGCTCGGGGTGGCGGGCGGCGAAGTCGCCGAAGCCGGAGCTCTTGCCCGAGTCGGTCGACAGCACGACCACCTCGGGGCGGCTCTCGGCCAGTTCGGTCACAGCCGCGCCGAAGGCTTTGCGCGGGTCGGACAGCGGGCCGGTCATGCCAGGACCTCCTCGAGGGCGCTGATGCGGGCTTCGGTCTCAGCCTCGGCTTGGGCCAGGAGGTCTGGCTTGGTCTTCCAGTAGTGGAAGTCGACCTTGTCCTCGGCGAAGCTGACGCCCTTGGCCTTGACGGTGTGGGCCAAGATGACGCAGGGCCGCTCCTGGTTCTGGTGGGCCTGCTCCAAAGCGGACAGGATCTGCTCGATGTCATGGCCGTCGATGGTGATGGCGTCCCAACCGAAACCGGCCCAACGCTCGGCCAAGGGCGCGGTCGACATGACCTCGGCCGTTCGGCCCGAGATCTGCAGGCCGTTGACGTCGACCAGGGCGGTCAGATTGCCGACCCGGTGGTGGTGGGCGGCGGCCGCCGCCTCCCAGTTCGAGCCCTCCGGCAATTCGCCGTCGCCCAGCAGGACGTAGACCTGGCCGACGGGGGACATTAGTCCGTCCGCCCGCAGGCCCAGGGCCATGCCCAGGCCGATGGACAGGCCGTGGCCGAGCGAGCCGGTGTTGGCCTCGACACCGGGCAGCTTGGTCATGTCGGGGTGTCCCGGCAGGGGCGTGCCCAGGTGGCCGTAGGTGTCGAGCAGGCCGAGGTCGAAGTAACCGGCCTCGGCCAAGACGGAGTACTGGCCCAGGCACTTGTGCCCGGCCGACAAAATGAAGCGGTCACGGCCTGGGGCCTGGGGCCGGGCCGGGTCGTGGCGCATGGTGTGGAAATAAAGGCAGGTCACCAGATCGACGCAGGACATCGCCCCGCCCAAGTGGCCGGCTCCGCCGGCCCGCAACATGCGCAAGATGTGACGGCGGGAGCGGGCGGCCCGCCAGCGCAGTTGGTCGCCGGTCTCGGCCCAAGCCTCGGGCAGGTCTTGGCTCATGCCTGACCCTGCTCGTATTCGGCGATGCGGGCGACCTTGGGGCCGGAGCGGGAATCAGGGTCCCAGGAGTAGCGCAGATACTCCGCCAGGAGAGCCTTGACCAGCTCGGGTCCCTGGACCTGGGAGCCGAAGGTGACGATGTTGGCGTTGTTGGACTGGGTGGCCCGTTGGGCTTGGTAGATATTGGTGATGTTGGCGGCGTAGGCGCCCTTGACCTTGTTGGCGGCGATGCAGACGCCGATGCCGGAGCCGCACACCAGCACGCCCCGGTCGTGGTCTCCGGCCACGACGGACTCGGCCACGGCCACGGCGACGTTGGCGTAGAGCGGGTCGTTGGACCCGAAGTCTGTCACCTCGTGTCCCAAGGTGGGGATGAACTCTTTCAAGAGGTTCTTCAAATCGGTGGCGTTGGGGTCGCAGCCTAGTGCGATTCTCACGGTCATCTCCTGCGGTGCTAGAGCGTGCTAAATTCAGTCTTGACTGAACTTGTATAGATGAGTCTATTGATGGGCCGGACGGGCTGCAAGGGCGCCCACCGGGAAGGCTGCCGAGAGCGCCCTGGGCGCGTTTGACACCTTGTTTGAGGGGGTGCGATCATCACACGCATGGCGAGCGGACGGGACCAGCGAGAGCTGCCGCGCACCCTGGAGAAGAACAGTCCGAAACCCCTCTACGCCCAGTTGGAAGAGGTTCTGCGGGCCGAGTTGTTCTCCAAGAAATACGGTCCCAACGAGATGATTCCGTCCGAGTTGGAGTTGAGCCGGACCTACGGCGTCTCCCGTATGACCGCCCGCGCCGTCGTCACTCAACTCGTCAACGAGGGTCTGTTGCGCCGGGTCCAGGGCAAGGGCACCTTTGTCATCGAGCCCAAGATCCCGGCCAAATCGCTGGCTTACATGGGCATCCGCGACCAGCTGGAGTCGATGGGCTACTACACCAGCACCAAGCTGATCGAGTTCCGTCAGACCCCGGCCGACGCGCCGATGGCCAAGCACCTCGGCGTCCAGCTGGGCGAGCCGTTGTACTTCGCCCGCCGTATCCGCTCGATCGACGGCGAGCCGATCTCGCTCCACCTCAGCTACATGCCGAAGGCGCTCTGCCCGACCCTGGCTCCGGACGAGATGGAGACCGAGCAGCTCTGCGTCATCTTGTCGCGCGAGTTCAATCTGACCTCGGCCTCGACCACCGAGGTCCTGGAGTCGGTCCAGGCCACCACGGCCGAGGCCAAGCTGCTGGGCGTCGAGCGCCGCTTCCCCCTGCTGCTGCTGACCGATCTGCACCGCACCGCCACCGGCCGGGCCTTCGAGTACACCAAGGTCCTGTTCCGAGGCGACAAGATCAAACTCCACTTCGAATACTTAGTCTGACCGGCCCGCTCAGCCGCCCCGACCCCATCGCCCCCGGGTGATCCCGTAGCACGCGAGCGGGCGGTCACAACCTTCGTTACGGCGTGTCGGTCACGTCCTCAGCCGTGATGGCGAGCACCTCCGCGAGCTTCCTGGACACGGCACGCATGTCATCGTCGGCGAGTTTCCCCACGAGTGCGCCAAGGTCGCTCTTGGACACCGTGAACAGCTTCTCCACCATCACGTAACTGGTCTTCTTGAGGCCGTTGCCGCTCGACGGGTCCACCTGCACCCGGGTGGATGAGGATTCACGGCGATGGCTCGTGAGTAGAACGAGGACGATGGAGTCGAACTCGTCGACCAGGTCGGACTGCAGAATCACGACCGGGCGGGCCTTGCTGGCGTAGTGGTCGTCCCGAAAAGTCCAGACCTCACCGCGTCGCATCGATCATCTTCCGGGACATGCGAGTCACGAACTCTTCCGCCTCTTCCTCAGTCTCGAACGGTTCGACTTCGGGGGCGAGCCGGACCTCGAACGGGAATCCCTTGTGCTGGTTGAAGGCGGCCACGAAGACACGCATGGCGTCGGCCGGAGTGGTGCCGAGCTTGCGTGTGGTCTCCCGGAACAGCCTGTCCTGGCTCTTCTCGATTCGTGTGGCGAGTTGCACCGTAGCCATGACCATCCCTTGCTAGCACTTAGTGTCAAATCATAGCATTTAGTGGCAGGTGGTTGGAGTGGCCAAATGGTGTTCTATTAGGTTAGGCTAACCTAATAGAACGATGGGAGTCGCCCCGACGCCCATCCACCGAGCTAACGCCACCCGGGCCATATATCCGAGCCGAACGGAGGCCTGGTCAGCCGGTCGACCCCGCCGCGTCAGAAGGCGGCCGCGACCGGCTTCTCAGCGGGCCAGGGTCGCTGGCGGAGGTCGCCCGGGCCGCCTGGCTCGTTCGGGGCCTGGGCCGCGCCGGGGCGTTGGACTGGGCGGGACGGGGTTAGGTGGAGGCGGCCGGCCCCATTTCCAATTAGCTTTAGGTTAGGCTAACCTAACTCTTGAATCAAGGAAGCGTCAGCTCTGCCGAGAGAGGGCCGTGGACGCTTCGATCCTTCAGGCGGCTTCGGGGGCGTCTGCGCCCGCTCCGGCCATACGCCCCCGGCCCGCCATCGCCCCAGCCCCCCAGCCCCCAGCGCCGTCGGCGGCGGTCCAGCCTCGTCGCCCGCTCGTACTGAAAGCGTCGTTCGTTCCCACTCCCATCGCCGAGCGGGGGCTCGCGACCAGCGATCCCCAAAAATAGTGGTTGTGACTATCCGCTCGGCGACGGTGGGCGCCGTAGAACCTTAGTCATGGTTTCATTGACATTAGTTGGCACACCTCTTGACCAGGCGTCCCAGCCCGGCCAGCATGGCTGCCATCTCAGGTCCGTCCGGGCGCTGATCGTGAGCGTCACGGAGGTGGCTTGAGTTACGGTCGCGGTCCGAAGACGTGCCGTGACCGATCAGGCCCGCGATCCAAAGGAGGATACCGATGGGGACTGACAGAGGCTCACACATCTTGGTGCTGGACGAGGGCACCACTTCGACTAGGGCGGTCCTCTTCGACGCCGCCAGCCGGGTCATCGATCAGGCCGCCTTGCCGCTCGACATCGAGGCCAAGCCGGACGGACGGACCGAACAGGACGCCATCGAGCTGTGGCAGAAGTCCCGCCAGGTCCTCAGCCAGGTGGCGGAGCGGGCCGCTCAGGCCGGCCGCTCCATCGCCGGGCTGGGCCTGGCCGCCATGCGGACCTCGACTGTGCTGTGGGACCGCGCCAGCGGCCAGCCAGTGGCGCCGCTGGTGAGCTGGCAGGACACTCGCTGCGCCGCCCAGGCCGATCAATTGCGGCGGGACTGGGGCGAGCGGGCCGGTCGGACCTCCGGTCTGCACATCGGCCCGGACAACGTGCCCTTGCATCTGAGCTGGTTGCTCAGGCACGATCCCGAGCTGCGGCGGCGGGCCGAGCGGGGCGAACTGCTGGCCGGTTCGCCGGACACCTGGCTGATCTGGAACTTGACCGGTGGGCCAGACGGCGGCCTGACGCTGACCTCGACCTCCTGCGCCAGCTCCAGCGCCGGCCTGGACCGGACCACGGGGACCTGGTGGGCCGACTTCTTCCAAGAGATCGACGTGCCGCTCCAACTGATGCCTCAGATCGTGCCCGACGACGCCGACTTCGGGTCGACCAGGGCCGACCTGATCGGCTTGGCGACGCCGATCCGGAGCGTCATCGGCGACCAGACCTCGGCCCTGTACGGACAGGGCGGCTTCGAGGCCGGCTCGGTCAAGTGCACCCATGGCACAGGTAGTTTCATCGACTTCAACATCGGGACCGATCCGATCGTGCCCAGCCAGGGCCTGGACTGCCGGCTCGGTTGGCAGACCGGGGCGACCACCGCCTACGTCCTGGAGGGCGGCTCCTTCGTGACCGGCTCCGGCGTCGAGTGGCTGATCCACGGCCTCGGCCTGCTGGAGCAGGCTGCGCTGATCGATCAGACCTACGCCCAGGGCGATCCCGAGTCCGGTTTGATCTGCGTGCCGGCCTTGGCTGGCTTCAGCGCCCCGTACTGGGATTCCCAGGCCCGTGGCCTGCTGATCGGGTTCGGCCGCGGCACGACCAAGGCCGACGTCGTGCGCGCCACCTTGAACGGCATCGCTCACACCATCACCGACGTGCTTGACGCCATGGCCGACTCGGCCGGCGTGGCGCCCAAGCTGATGCGCTTGGACGGTGGCCTGTCCCGTTCCCAGACCCTGCCCCAGTTGCAGGCCGATCTGATGCAGATCCCGGTCGAGCGATCGGCCCAGTCCGAGTTCATCACGGCCCGGGGCGCGGGCTGGGCGGCCGGCGTGGCCACTGGCCTGTGGGACAGCCCGCAGGCGGCCGACGCCACCAAGGAGGCCGGCGTGACCTTCTATCCCCAGATCGGGCCAGCCCAACGCGACGCCCTTAGGGAGGCCTGGCGCGACGCCGTCGGCCGGGCTCTGGGCTGGCGCCGTTTGGGATCGGACTGAGCTAACCTGCGCCCCGCGCGTAGACACGATTGAGGCGAACGTCAAGCGTTCACGCTTGTGAGTGAGCCGATTGAAGTGTTGAGACTCGCAAGAGTCGATAGTCAAAGGAGAGGACGAAGCATGACTGACCGATCTGAGACCGAGGCCCCGGCCCCGGCCGGCCGGCTGATCGAATTCGACCCGGGCGACCTGCCCGGTTTCTACCAGGCCGCCAGCCAGGTCTCCGGCCGCGACCGCAGCATGTCCCTGGGCCGTATCCGCCTCGGCCCGGACGTCTTGGACGAGTTGGTCGAATTGGTCGGCGCGCGCGGGCGGCCCGATCAGGTGGCCGTCGTGATGGACGACGTGGCCATGAGCCGGGCCGGCCAGGACCTCAAGCCCGAGGTCGTGCGACGCCTGACCCAGGCCGGCTTCAACGTCCGCCCGCTGGTCCTGTCCGATCCGCACGGCCTGCACACCACGGCCGAA
Organism: Propionibacteriaceae bacterium; assembly: GCA_031265875.1. Taxonomy (GTDB): domain Bacteria; phylum Actinomycetota; class Actinomycetes; order Propionibacteriales; family Propionibacteriaceae; genus WQYJ01. The sequence continues at coordinate 18,073 of JAISCA010000058.1, read as the reverse complement.
CAGGTGGCCGGGCTGACGCAGCGGCTGCGCGCGGGCGACGTGGTGGTGTCGGTCGGCTCCGGCACCATCACCGACATCACCAAGCACGCCGTCCACACCTTCGAGCAGTCCAACCCCGGCTTGGCGCTCTACCACGTGGCGGTGGCGACGGCCAATTCAGTCGGGGCCTATTGCTCGCAACTGGCCGTGGTCACCATCAATGGTGTCAAGCGAACTTTGCCATCACGGCTGCCTGACTGTCTCATCCTGGACACTCGCATCCTGGCCGAGACGCCTCGTCCGTACGCCCTGGGCGGGGTCGGCGACGGCGCCGTCGGCTGGTGCTCGCTGGGGGATTACCGGTTGGCCAGTTGGTGCGGCCTGGGCCACTGGGAGCCCTTGTCGCCGCTGGTCTTCCTGCCTGGGCTGCAGGCCTTCTTGGACCAGGACCGCTCTTTCACCGAGGGCGGCCTGGCCACGGCCGACGCCATGGCGCGCAACCTCAGCGCGGCCGGCTTCGTCATGAGCTTCGCCGGCGAATCGGCCCCGGCCTCCGGGCTGGAGCATGTCACCAGCCACATGCTGGACATGGCGGCCGACCACCATGGCCGTCCGATCGGCAACCACGGCGAGCAGTGTGGCCTGGCCACCGCCTTGGTCCTACTGGTGTACCGCTACTTGCTGACCGAATTCGACCCCACCAAGATCCGGGCCAGCGATCTGGTGGTCGATTGGGAGGCGGCCGAGCGCCAGATCGGCCAGGTCTTCGATCCGCTCGATCCCAGCGGTCAGATGGCCCAGGAGTGCTGGCGCGACTACTCGATCAAATGCCAGGCCTGGGAAGACAACCGCGACCAGGTCCTAGCGGTGCTGGCCGATTGGCCGGCCCGGGCCCGCGAATTGTCCGGCTTGGTGGCCGATCCGGAGCGGTACATCGCCGCCCTGGCCGCCACCGGGCATCCCTTGTCCTTCCGCGATGTGCCGCCGGGATTGCCAGACGATCAGGTGCGCTGGGCTTTCAGCCACGCCCGCCTGATGCGTCGCCGTCTGTCCGTGGCCGACTTCCTCGGCTTCATGGGCCTGTGGACCGACCAGTTGGTCGACCGTCTCCTGGCCCAGTTCGAGGAGTTGTGCCACCGTCACTCCACCTGACGAGAGCCGTCGCCCGAGTCGATAGACACGATTGAGGCGAACGTCGAACGCTCGTGTTCGTGAGTGAGCCGATTGAGTGTTTGGGGCTCGCCAGAGTCGATGCTCGCCGGGCGCCGGTTCTAACACAGCGTCAGCTGGAGTCGCCTCGGGTCGGCCGTCCTTGACCCGTGGCCGCCGATGGGGCGGCCGGCCCGAGGCCTTGGTCCGCTATGCCGAACGCCGCGACGGGGCGGGTATGGCGCTTTCGGCGCCGCCGCCGATCCGCTGTCGATAGACACGATTGAGGCTGACGTCGAGCGCTGGCGCTTGTAAGGGAGCTGATTGAGTGTTTGAGGCGAGCCAGCGTCGATAGACACGATTGAGGCTGACGTCGAGCGCTGGCGCTCGTAAGCCGGCCGATTGAGTGTTTGAGGCGAACCAGCGTCGATAGACACGATTGAGGCGACCGTCGAGCGCTCGCGCTTGTAAGGGAGCTGATTGAGTGTTTGAGGCGGACCAGCGTCGATAGACACGATTGAGGCTGACGTCGAGCGCTCGCGCTCGTAAGCCGGCCGATTGAGTGTTTGAGGCCCGTAGGGCCGATACGGTGAGGGCGTGACCTCTGTCGTCCCGCTCCGGCCCCGTCCTCGGGCGCTGGAGTTCTTCGCCGGGGTGGGCTTGGCCCGGCTCGGGCTGGAGCGGGCCGGTTTCGAAGTGGTGTGGTCGAATGACCAGGCGCCGGCCAAGCGGGCGATGTACCAGGCGCATTTCCAAGACGGCCCCGAGCGCCGCTACGTCGTGGGCGACGTGGGCGCGCTCCCGGCCGCCGACCTGCCGGGCGACATCCAGCTGGCCTGGGCCTCCTCGCCCTGCACCGATCTGTCCTTGGCTGGGACCCGCTCCGGGCTGGCCGGTCGCTCCTCCGGCGCCTTCTGGTCCTGGGTCCAGCTGCTGCGCCAGATGGGGACGGCCGCGCCGGCGGTGGTGGTGCTGGAGAATGTGACCGGGCTGGCCACCTCGCACGGCGGGGCCGACCTGCGGGCCGCCATCGGCGGGCTCAACCAGTTGGGCTACTCGATCGATCTCTTGGTCCTGGACGCCCGCCGCTTCCTGCCCCAGTCGCGTCCCCGCCTCTTCCTGGTCGGGGCGCTCAACCCTCCAGCCGACTCCGACGAGGTACGGCTACGGTCTGTCCTCGGTCACCCGGATGAGGCGGCCGCCGCCGAGCCGACCGGCGCTGGTGACGTACGGACGCGGTCGGAGCCTGGTCGGACGGGTGGAGCCAGCGCAGTGACCGCCGCACCGGCCGGTGTCGTGGATCCATGGCTACGGCCGGAGCATGATCGGCGGAGGGGGACTGCGGCGACCGCCGCCGAGCCGTCTGGCGCCAGCGACTCACAGCTACGGCCAGCCTGGGTGGAGGACTTCTACGACGACCCCAGCCTGGTCATGCACCGGGCCCCTTTGCCCGAGCCGCCGCCTCTCCGCACCACCGGCCTGGGCCAATTGGTCGAGGAGCTGCCCCCGGACGACCCGCGTTGGTGGGAGGCCCGGCGCACGGAGGCGTTCGTCGCTTCGCTGGCGCCGCTGCAACGTCAGCGCTTGGCCGAGCTGTGCCGCCGCCCCGGCCGGACCTATCGCACGGCCTACCGGCGTACCCGTCGGGGCGTGGCGGTCTGGGAGATTCGGGCCGATGACGTGGCCGGCTGCCTGCGCACGGTCCGAGGCGGCTCGTCCAAGCAGGCCGTCGTCCGGGTGGACGGCCAGCGGCTCCGGATTCGGTGGCTGACGCCGCTGGAGTGCGCCCGCCTGATGGGGGCGGGCGACTTCAAGCTGGACGGCCTGAGGACGACTCAGGCCCTGTTCGCCTTCGGCGACGCGGTGGCGGTCCCGGCCGTCGAATGGCTGGCCCGGGAATACCTCCACCCCCTGGCCACCGGCCAGCTCGGCGCCGAACGGACGGTTCCGACACCAGACAGGCCGGATGGAGTGCTTTAATCGACCGCTCGCGGAAGCGAACCGCACGAGCGAGCCGTCACGACGTCGGCTGCGCTCAGGCCGGGGTGGAGGGGGCGTCCGTCAGAGACCACATCGTGGCCAAGACGGCGTCGAAGCCGGGCGGGGCGGCGGTCTTCTCGCTGTAGCTCTCGTAGCGGTAGACGCGGTAGTCCTCCAGGGCGACGGCGAACTGCCAGCCGGAGTACGGCGACGGCTCGGCTCCGGGCTCGGCGATGGTGTGCGGCCAGGCCCGGACGTGCCGATCGATGACGTCGACGACGCTGGCCCGGCCCGCTTCGGTCAGTCGGCCGGTCGCGGCGTCCTCGGGGAAGCGGAGCACGTTGTCCTGAGGGGAGAAGAGGACGAGCCCGCGCTCGGCGTCGGCCAGGACGGTGGCGGGGACGTACCCTCCGCGGGGCCAGAGCGACAGCGAGGCGTGGCGGAAAACGCTGATCGGCGCCAGCTCGTCCGGCTCGGCCGGGTTGTTCAGGAGGTAGGTCCACTGGCCGCCGGATTGGCGGCGCTGGGCCAGCTCGGCGACCAGATCGGCGCCGGGGTCCGGACGAGGCGCCCCAGGGCTGAAGAGAAGGTCGTCGAGATCGACCAGGTAGGTGTCGCGCGGTGTCAAACCATGGGTCGACACCCACTGGGCGATCAGCTCCTGCTTCGAGACGGGTGCGGTCATGGCTCAATCCTTCATATCTGCGGCCATCTGGTCCAGTAGGGCGCTGGAGGAGGGCAGGAGTCGCTGGGTGATCGCGAGCCCGGGGTCTTGGGTGATCTGCTGACTGAAATAGCCGGCGAAGAATTCTAGCTGTTGCGTGTCTTTCCAGCTATTGTCAGAGGAGTTGTACCAATAAAGGGCGTCGTTGGTGCCGTCACCGTCGCCGTCCCAGTGCCCATAACCGCCGTGTATGACATTCCCGGTGACGCCGCCGTAGAGGTCGCTGGCGACTTCCGCGTCGGCGCTACGAAGCTCTTGGCTGAAGTAATCCACGACGCGGTTGTACACCTTGACCTCGGCGTTGCTCAAACCGCTGGTCCCGGTTCTATTCATGAGGGCGTCGGTGACGTGTTGGGCTTGATCGGCGGGTACCTTGGTCGTGAATAGAGTCCACGGTCCGAGGCGGAAAGGTATTTCCGACGCCACCTGGTGGATGTTATCGCGGACGTCTTGGACCAGAGTGTCGTGGAGGGTCACTCCGTTGTGCTCGTAGCCACTGGACAGGTACTGATTAGGAGAGTTCGACTCGTGTTCGTCCACACCGTGACCGAATTCGTGGAAAAACGTGGCATAGGAGCCGCGCGGGTTGTTCTTCTCGTTGGTGAAATCTAAGTGGACCTCGTCCGACGCGGGCTGGTAGAAACCTCTGCTGTCATTATGGTAGGAGAATTCTTCGTAATGCTCCAGGAATAGGCTCTTGTAAGGCTCGGGGGCGACGTTGGCGATTTGCTTGATCCTAAGCGCTGCGGCGGCCTGGTTCTTATCGTTGAGGCCAGCGACGTCGAGCGCCTCGTCCAGCCCTTGGGCGAAGTCACCCAGGGGCTCCTTCTTAGCGGCCTCGAGCGGAGAGTCACCCGGCCCGTCGGTGGTGGAGACCAGTCCGACGGTGGTGGCTCCTGGTCCGCTGGTGGCGCCCGGGCCGCCGGTCGAGCCGGCCTGGCTGGTCTGGATCTGTTCCTCGGCCTCCCGGGCCAAGGTGGCGCCGAGGTCGGTCAAGGCCGTCGTGGCGGCGCTCATCTGAGCGCGTTGTGGGGATTCCCAGGTGCGGCGGAAGCGTTGGCAGTCCGGTCCGCCCCAGACTCGGGTCAGTTGTTGGACGTACCCGTCGATGCGGCGTTGGCTGGCGGCCAGGTCCTGGGCCTGACGGGCGATCTCCCGGCTGACGGACTTGACGATCTCAGGGTTCATGCCGACAAGGCCCATGGCACCCCCTCCTGAGACTGACGAAATTTGCCACAGTTTAGGGCCGTGGTCGCCGCCTGGCGATGGGGAGAACTCCCCTACGGACTTAGAGGCACGGTCCCGGCTTCGCGACAAGTGCGATCACGGGTCATCCCTTCATGTCTAAGGCCATCTGGTCCACTAGAGCGCTCGAAGAGGGGAAGAGATTCTGAGTGATGCTGAGCCCGGGGTCCTGCGTGATCTGTTGGCCGAAGTAGCCGGCGAAGAACTCTTTCTGTTGACTGTCTTGCCAGTCGTCGCCTGACGACCCATACCAATAGTGGTCGTCATTGACACCGTCATCATTGGAATCCCAGTGCCCGTAGCCGCCGCCGAGAGCATTACCAGTGACCCCGTTGTAGATATCGCTAGCCACTTCCGCGTCCGGACTTCGTAAGAGTATTGAATAATTATTCTGAACTCGGTTGTACAGTGTCACCTCGGCGGCGGTCAGCCCATTCGTTCCGGTTCTGTTCATGAAAGCGTCGGTGACATGCCTAGCTTGTTCCGCAGTGGCTACCTGCCCTGTGTTCAGGAGCATGTGTGATGCCATGCCGTGGATATTATCGTGAACGTCCTGGACGAGAGTGTCATGGAGAGACGCTCCGTTATACTTGTAGGTCGTAGATTTCCAACTAAACCACTTCTCCTTGTCGTCTACGCCATGTCCGAATTCGTGGAAGAAAGTGGCGAAAGGCCCGCGCTGGTCGTTGCCATCATCGGCAAAATCGACGTGGACTTCGTCCCATTGAGCCACATAAAAGCCAGAGCCGTCGTTTCTATATACGAATATTTTATAATGTTCTAAAAATAGACTCTTATAAGGCTCCGGGGCGTTCTCAACGATCCTCTGAATTTGTAGGATATCGGAGACTTTCTCGGCATCGCTACGGCCGGCCTTGTCTAGCGCAAAGTACAAGTCACCCCAGAGCTCGTCACTGAAATCATTCCACGTCTCTCCCGGGGGAGGGGCGGGCGGCTTGGGATAAAGCGGTCCGATGGGGCCAACTGGTTCGCTCATCACGCCAGCTTGGATGGTCGCACCGGCTTGACTGGTTTGGATCTGTTCCTCGGCTTCCCGGGCCAAAGTGGCGCCAAGCTCGGTCAAGGTCGTCGTGGCGGCGCGCACCTGAGCGCGTTGTTGGGATTCCCAGGTGCGGCGGAAGCGCTGGCAGTCCGGTCCGCCCCAGACCCGGGCGAGCTGTTGGACGTACCCGTCGATGCGGCGTTGGCTGGCGGCCAAGTCTTGAGCTTCCCGAGTGATCTCCCGGCTGACGGACTTGACGACCTCAGGGTTCATGCCGACAAGACTCATAGCGCACCTCCTGGGAATCACGAAGTTTCACTCAGCCTAAGAGGCTTGAGCGCCGCTTGGCGAGGGGGAGGACTCCCCGAGAGGCTGCCGCAGGAAGCGCTGAGCGACGGTTTCGATGGTCATCCGCCCGAGTCAGCGATTCGCTATCCCCAATATGTGGTTGGCTGAGTCGGGGGTTCCGGCTAAGGGTGGGCGTGAAATCTGGTCCTTGATTTCTCCCCGGGCGCGCCGTCCTTAGGATCGACCCATGACCAGACTTCTTCCCGCTGGACGGTCCGCCGAACCACTCGCATCGTCTGAACGGCGGCGGTCCGGCGGACCAGCGCTGCGCTGGTGCGTAATCATGGGGCTGGCGCTGACGCTCGGTTTGACCGGCTGTGGTCCTGGTCCAGCGCCCAGTCCACCGACTGGAGCCGGGTCGACGACGGACCTAAGCCCTGCGCCGGTCGAGTCACCCGTGGCCGGGGCGGGGGGATTGTGGACTTGGGGCGAGGTCAACGGACAGTGCGAGGTCGAGTCGGGGAATTGTCGGACCACTGGGTCGGCTCAGCCTGGCTTGGTCTCTGTGTCGGGTGTATCGGCGCTGGCGACCAGCGGCGCCACGATTCACTTGGTCATCGATGGGGCGGTGGTGTCATGGGATCGGGTGTCCGAGGCGATGGTGGTGGCACCGGGGCTGAGCGGGGTGCGGGCCATCGCCGCCGTATCGTGGGAGAAGTACGCCCTGCTCGACGACCAGACCGTCTGGGGGTGGAACAGCGGGACGCCGTACCAGGTGGAGGGGCTGAGCCAAGTCGAGGCCATCGCCGTCGGCGCTGAGACGGGTTACGCCTTACGGACGGACGGCACGGTTTGGACCTGGGGTGCCGGCGCTGGACCGGCTGTCCCGGTGGCCGGGTTGGCTGACATCGTCGGCTTGACCGCCGGCGGACAGTTTGTGACGTTGGCGGCCGTGTACGCCTGGGACTCAGACGGCAGAGTGTGGGGTTGGGGCGCCAATGGTTCGGGACAGCTCTGCCAAGGCGACCAGAGCCCCCGTCTGGAGCCGACGGTTGTGCCGGTCGACGCTGTCCAGACGGTGGCGACGAATGGCAGTACCACCTATTTCGGAACGGCTGACGGAGTCGTCATGTGTGGGTCGACGGCTTCCGGCCGTTTGGCCGCCGGCGCGGCCGACCGTCTCAGCCCGACGCCAGTGCTCGGCTTGCCCCCGGTCACAGCCTTGGCGGTGGGCGATCAGGCGGCCTACGCCCTGACTGGCGATGGAACCGTTTGGAGCTGGGGTTTCAACGGCACAGGCCAATTGGGTGACGGCACGACAGACTCCCGTACGACTCCGGCCGCCCTGACCGAGCCGACCGGCGTGACGGCGATCAGCGCCGACCTACAGGCCTACGCCATCCAGGGGCTGTCCTGACGGCCCAGTCATTCTCACGGGGTCGCCCTAGCGGCCGACCTCCCACAGGGCGCTGATCGGCATGGCCCGGTTCTGGGGGCCGAAGGCCAAGGTCTCTGGGCCAGTGTGGAGAACCAGGCCGACCAGCAGATCGTCGCCTAGGCGCGCGGCCAAATGGTTGAGGCCGGCGAAATCGTCAGGGCGGACCGTGCTGGAGGCTTTGACGTCGATGGCGACGACTTGGCCGCGTCGGTTCTCCAGCACGATGTCGACTTCGGTCTTGTCTTTGGTCCGGTAGTGGAACAGCTCGGCCCGGGTCGTCGACCAGGACAGTTGACGAGCGATCTCCATGGCGACGAAGCCTTCCAGGAGGCCTCCCAGCCCGTTGCCGCCGACGCGGCGCAGACTGGCTTCGTCCTCGTCCAGGAGGTTGGCGGCGATGCCCGAATCGACTAACGCGACCTTGGCGGTCGAGATGGCGCGCGAGCCGATGTCACGCGACCAGGCCGGGATGCGCTTGATCAGGAAGACCTCCTCTAGGAGGCTGAGGTAGCGCTGGACCGTGGTTTGGGGCAGGCCGAGCCCGTTGGCCAGATTGCCTGGCACCAACAACTGGCCCGAACGGTCCGCCAGGAGGCGGACCAACGCTCGCATCTCGGGTCCGCGCTGGATGTCGGACAGTTGGATGACATCGCGGTTGACTAGATCGGCGACGTAATTGTCGAAGAACGCGCTCCGCCTTCGGCCGGAACGGGCCACCGCCTCGGGGAATCCACCGCGGACGACACGTCCGAGGTAGCCGGTGCGGTCCTCCGATGAGCGGTGCCGAAGGTCGGGGCCGGCGGCGAAGACGGCGTCGACGAAGCCGTCGGGTTGATCGTCGATCTCGCCTTGGGACAAGGGCCACAACTCGATGGTCTCCATACGTCCGGGCAGCGCGTCTGGCAGGCCGCGCAGACCGAGGAGGCGGGCCGAGCCCGTCAAAAGGAATCGCCCCGGTCTCGGATCGGCGTCGACGGTCTCCTTGATGGACAGCAGGAGGTCGGGCGCCCTTTGAATCTCGTCGATGACGAGCAGGTCTTCGCTTTGGACGAAGCTAGTCGGGTCGAAGGCCGCCGCCTGTCGATTGGCCGCGTTGTCCAAGCTACGCCAGGCGCCACCGCGTTCCTGAGCGATCTGGGCCACCAGCGTCGACTTGCCGCATTGCCGAGCGCCATTGATCAGGACGACCCGGGTGTCAGCCAGCGCCTCGATCACCCCCGGCTGGGCCCGGCGGGGCAGGAGACGACCGATAGGAGATGACGGCACACGTGTCATGGGCCCATTGTGCCATGCCGTGCAAGTTTGGCCGCTGCCACCGTGCAAGTTTGGCCGCTATCAATGTGCAAGTTTGGCCGTCCTTGGCTTCCAAAGCCAGGTAGGACCGGTGCTGGTAGTGGAAGCGGTGGCGTCTCCAGTCTGTCTTCACACCCATGACGGCTGGGGCAGGACCAGCCCTCCAGCGGCGGGGTATCCGGTTATCTCAACCAATGAGGCCGTTTGTTGGTTTAGCATAATAAGCCAAACGAAACATAATGGCGGGGTAAGTTGAAAACTTATCCCGCCGCCTATGCTTTTTACAGTATATACTTTTAAGGGTAGCCATACGCCGCTACGGCCTACGGTCTGAGGGCGCCGAGCGGGATGACGGCGATCCCGTCTGGCCGGCGGTAACCGGGGCCAGTGCCGGTGATGATGACCAGGGCGTCGGGCTCGCCCACCGACTGGGTGTCGACGGAGGCGACCGCGCGGGTGAGACTGTGGGCGGCGGCGTCAACGGCTCCGGGACCGAGTTTGATCTCGCAAGCCACCCAGCCGTCTGGGTATTGGATGACCGCGTCGATCTCGCGTCCGATCGAGTCGCGATAGTGGAAGACCTGGCCATCCGACCCGGCGGCATACACACGTAAATCATGGACGGCCAACGATTCCACGAGGTTGCCGAGCGTCTTGGGCTCCCGCACCAGTTTCTCGACGGTCGCTCCCATGGCGGCGGCGGCTAGCGATGGGTCGGCGAAATGCCAACGCGGAGAGCGCCGCAAGGTGGCGGAATCTTTCAAGGCGGTCGACCAGGCCGGTTGAACCTCGGTGATCATTAATCGCTCGAGAGCGGCCAGGTACTCGGAGGCGGTTTGTCGATGGAGGGTCGCGTCGGCGTCGCTGACGTCGGTGGCGATAGTCGATATCGATGACTCCGTCGCCACGTTACGGCCGAGTGAAGCCAAGAGACGCCGGACTCGAGCGGGGTCGCGGCGCGTTCCAGACAGGCGGTTGATGTCGACGTCAGCCAGCAGAGTGAGATAGTCGCGCACGTAAGCGCTGGCGTCCCCGACCTCCCAATCCAGGGTCGCCGGCCAGCCTCCCCGGACGACGAGTTCCGCTAAATCGTCCAACCTGAGGGGGATGGCCTCTGCCCTGAACGCTTCACCTCGGCGGACCGTTTCCCAGCTGATTTCCCCGCTGGACTTTCCCCGCTCCCAAAGCGACATGGTCCGCAGGCGCATCGGTGAGACTCGACCCGCTCCCGAATGCCGCCTCGCGTCGTCGCGCGGAGTCGCCGAGCCGGTCAAGATGAATTGGCCCTGCGTGCGCCGGTCGTCGACGGCGCGGCGGACGTGATCCCACAGACGTGGTTCCCATTGCCATTCGTCAAGCAATCGTGGCGTCGCCCCCTCGAGTATCCTCCCGGGGTCGACCTCCATGTAGGCGGTGACGTTGGGGTCGGTCTCGACTCGGATGACGCTGGCCGCCGCGCGCAGGGCCAGTTCGGTTTTGCCGCAGGCCCGGGGGCCCTCGATCAGTACGGCTCCACTACGACGCAGCCGTGAGGCCAGCTCGGCGTCGGCGACTCGAGGAAGGTATGACATGCCCTAAGCATGTCACATGTGACTAGTCTATTCGACAGTTTAGAAGATTTTCAACCGTCAATTTAGAGACGATCTGACCGTCAACTTGGAGATCTGGCGAAGGTCGAGCCCACGACCGAGCCTTCCGCTGGGCTACGGCGGCAGACGTGTCATGGGCCCATTGTGCTATGCCGTGCCAGTTTGGCCGCCGCTTCAGTGCCAGTTTGGCCGCTGATTCGGCGCAGGCGGGATACGGCCTAGCCTCACGGCTTGAGAGCACCGAGGGGCTGTCGTCGACAGCCCCTGATCCGAGTTCCATCAGAAAACGGCCTTCCTACGCCACATCTCGACAGGTTGACTCTGCAACTAGCAACTTTATTATGCAGTCCCTTCTACGCGGACGGTTCCAAACAGCCTTGCGTTGCCTGTGACCTGGGCGTCGCCGCTGACCTGGGCGTGGCCGTAGACCTGGGCGTGGCCGTAGACCTGGGCGCTACCGCTGACCTTGGCGCTACCGCTGACCTGGGCGTGGCCGTAGACCTTGGCGCCGCCGTAGACCTGGGCGTTGTCGCTGACCTGGGCGTCGTCGTTGACCTGGGCGTTGTCGCTGACCTGAGCGTCGTCGTTGACCTGGGCGTGGCCGTAGACCTTGGCGTTGCCGCTGACCTGGGCCCTGTCGCTGACCTGGGCGCTGCCGTAGACCTGGGCGCTGCCGTAGACCTTGGCGTTGCCGTAGACGCAGGCATCACCGGAGATCCACGCCTGTCCTTCTTGGGACAGGTTGCCCTCGTGCTCGATAAGGCCGCCCAGGTCACCGGCCGAGGCGATGCCGGGAAGATCGACCAGCGCTTGTATCCGGTGAAGATATACACCAGATGGCGTCAGGTGAACCTCTTCGACTAATTTATACTTGCTCACGGGTTTCGATCCTTTCCTGGGTTGCCTTGATGCCAAAGGATATTGGAAGCGAATGTCAATCTCTGAACACTTGGCGACAGGCCGGGGAAACAGCGTCCAAGTGCTGCGGCAGCACCGTGTGAGCGCCTGGAGCGGTTGTGGTTCGAAGCCCTCCTCCGTCGCCGATCTCACAGAGCACCTACGACGTCCGACACGCCGGGGCGGTGGTCGTAGGTGCTCAATCGGCGCACCTCCTGTCGCTAAGTGAGGTGTTACGACCACGGGGCGGACCAATAGGCTTGGGCGGGTGTCCTCAGGCAACTCCCTCATCCGCACCCTGAGGGGCTTGCGCGGCAACCAGCGGGCCTGTGTTCTGACCGAGCCGATGTGGGGGCTGTCGATGAACCTGTGCCTGCCCTACGCCTCGGTCTACATGCTGGCCCTCGGCCTCCAAGACCAGCAGATCGGCCTGCTGGCCAGCGTCGGCATGGTCTCCCAGACCCTGTGGGGCTTGTTGTCGGGCATCATCACCGACAAGCTCGGCCGCCGCCGGACGCTGGCCATCTTCGATCTGACCGCCTGGTCGATACCATGCCTGATCTGGGCGGCCGCCTCATGGGTGGCGCCCGGCTGGGCTTTCTGGGCCTTCGCCGGGGCTTCCCTCGTCAACGGCACCTGGCAGGTGACTCAGAACGCCTGGGACTGCCTCCTGGTCGAAGGGGCGGACAAGAGACAGATCCCCAACTTGTACGCGCTCATCCTGGTGGCCGGCAACCTCTCCGCCCTGCTGGCCCCGATCGCGGCGGTCCTGGTGGCCCAGTTCTCGCTGGTGCCGGCGGTACGGATCCTGTACCTCAACGGGTTCGTCGTGATGACCGCCAAGATCGCCCTGGTCTACGCCCTCACCCGCGAGACCGAGATGGGCGAACTGCGCCGGAGGCAGACGCGCGGCCAACCCTGGCTCGGCCAAATCGCCGGTTACCGGTCGGTCTTGGCCTTGATGCGGCGCTCGCCGGGCACAAAATTCGCCATCTTGGTGACGTTCCTGGTCGGCGCCGTCGGGGCCATCACCAGCTTGTTCTGGCCCATCATCGTCTCCCAGAAACTGCTGGTCCCAGACGCCTGGCTGCCCCTGTTCCCCATGGTCCGTTCGCTGTTGGCCATTGTCTTCTACTTCACCGTCATACCCCGCCTGACCCGGCGGGCTGACTTCAAGACGCCTCTCCTGACCGGCTTCGCCGTCTACGCGGCCGGCCAGCTGCTCGTCGCCCTCATCCCCGCCCCCGCCGGCGGCCCCACCAGGGCGACCTTGGCCGCCCTGGGCCTCTGTCTGGTCTGTGACGGCTTCGGGCTGGCGATCCTGGCCATGCTGGCCGAATCCCTGGTCGCCATCCACGCCGACGAAACCGAGCGTTCCCGCGTGATGGCGGTCCAACGCACGGTCGTCATGCTCGCCACCGCGCCCTTCGGCTGGATCGGCGGCGCCCTGTCCAGCGTCGACCGCTCCTGGCCCTTCCTCCTCACGACCGCGCTCTTAGTCCTGGGCCTGGTCAGCGCTCTCAAGTACGCGCGTATGCCAAAAGCGGAAGTGACTTCCTGACAAAGCCGGAAGTCACTGGTAGAGATTGCCAGCCGCCAGCCGACTGGCCCTGGCGGGAAGGTCGACAACGGCAGAACGTTCGACCCATGGGCGGGTCGAGTTGTGCCATGCAGACTTCTAACGGCACCGCGTGAGCGCCTGGAGCGGTTGTGGTTCGAAGGCCTTGGTTCGCTAATACTGCCGCCAACGCTTTGCGCGCGCCGTCTTAGGCGGTCTGGAAGGCCGCCGTCGGGTCCGACGCGGCAATCGCGGCGGCCGTCTGAAGGTGGGTCCGCGCCCGGGCGATCATCAAATCTGCCAGTTCACGTGAAGGGACCACTTTTTGCAGGCGCTCTTGATCGATGAGCCGGTCGATGTCCGTACGCCCTTGCTCCCACCGCGCGATCATGGCGTATCTCCGATCAGTCTCAACACGATCAAAGGCTTGGCCCGGACCGTCTGAATGAATGGTTCACTGGCCCGCTCCCAAGCGGATCGCGACACCCTGGTGATCTGCACTGGTAGGCCCAACTCGCGTTCGGCCGCGACGACGGCTTCGTTCAGCGCCGCCCGGTCGGGTGCGCCGACTACGAGGACGTCGACGTCGCCCGGCGCCCGGCCCGTCGTACCGGTGAAGCGTGCCGCCCATGACCCGTAGATGAAAGCTTGGTCTATCCCCTCGATGTCGCCCAGGAGCCGCGTCAAGACGGGTTCGGGGCCGAAGGTCGCGGCGATGATCTGGGTCAGTGGCTCCCTGAGGCGGTACTCAGGGTTCGCGCTGACCAGCCGTGTCCGACCCACCCGCTCGTCGACCAGTACCCCAGCCTGCACCAGTCGCCCGACTTCTTTCGACACCACCGACTGGGGCGCGTCCACCAGCCGTGTCAGCTCCGTCACGGACCTCTTGACGCCAGGCTGGAGCAGCAGTTCGCTCAGTAGCCGGGCCTGCGTCTGCGAGCGCAAGAACGGCGCCAGAGCTGGACTCTCAGTTCGCATAACTCGATCATATCATCGCGCTATACGATGTCTAACGGTGGAGGCGGGTCGCCTTCTCATGGTGCTGACGGCGGGGCGGTACGCCTACCGGCGGCCGGGGAGAACCACTTTACGTACATGTACGGCATCGGGTGCTACTCTCTCCCCTATGACGCCAACCGCTGTGATCGGAGTCCGCGAACTCCAAAAGAACACCTCCCAGCTGGTCCGCTCGGTCCAAGACGGTGAGGCCTCGTATCGCATCTCCGTCCAGGGACGTCCCAGCGACGTCGTCTTGACCCGGCAGGCGTCCGACGCGACCGCCGGCGCCACGCTCGCACAACTAGTCGCGGCGCCGTTGTACCAGGGTAAGAGCCAGCCCGTCGTGGACGCCCAACTGGCCCTGGTCGAAGCCGGTCGCGACGCCGCCGGCGCGGTGGGTGACCGGTGAGAGTCCTGCTCGACACCAACCTCCTGATCCAAAGGCCCCGCTTCGAGGACCTGCCCGAGGAATTCGCCGACGCCAGGTTCGTGACGGCGGCCATCTGCCTGGCCGAAGTCCAAGAAGGTGAGTTCTCCACCGACCCGGCGGTCCGGGTCCGGGCTCCGCTCGACTACGTACAGGCCAAAGCGGCGCTGGGTCCGGGCCTCCCCTTCGACGACCAGGCCGCGGCGGTCTACCGGGCCATCTGCGCCGCCGTCGACGCCCAAGGCCGTCAGGTGGCCCGCCGCCGCGTCGACCTCATGATCGCGGCCACGGCGCTGGCCCACGACTGCGCCCTGGCCACCCGCAATCCCGACGATTTCACCGGGCTAGCCCCGCTCCTCGAGATCATCGTGCTCTAGTGTCCTGTGCCACCGAGCCGGCTTCCGGAGCGCAGGCGGTCGCCTTCAGGCTACGAGTTCGCGTTCCATCAGCCAGGCCCCGATGGCGTCTCTGACGATGGATGATTGGGTGACGTGGTCGGCGGCGGCAGCGGCTTCGATGGCCCGCTTGTAGCCGGCCGGTATGCGCACGTTCAACGACTCGCCCTTCAAGGCGGGGCTGGGCGAGTGGCGGGCGTATTCCACGACCTCGACGTCAGGGAACCCAGCTAGCGCGTTGGCTTCGATGGCGTCGATGTTCCTCGATCCGCCTGACGGGTGTCCTAGGCCCGGCGGGCGGCGGAGGTCGTTTCAGCGGTAGAGCCGGGAGAGGACGGCCTCCAGGGCCCGGGCGGGCAGGGCGCGGCGTAGCGCCATGATGGCTCGGTAGGAGGCTCCGACTGTCACTCTGGGGGGAGGGTTCTTCCGGCTGGCGGTTCGGAGGGCGGCGCGGGCGGGTTTGGCGGCCGGGTGCCCGCTCCGCTCGTCGCGCTCCATCCGGGCCACGGCGGACTTGACTTGAGCGGCGTAGGGCGAGCCCTCCGGTACGGCGAAGCGCCGGGCGGCGGTGAAGCCGGTCGCGGTGTCGCCCGGTTCGATCAGCGTCACCTTGACCCCGAACGGCTTCAGCTCCATACGCAGGCATTCGGCGTAGGCGTCCAGGGCGTATTTCGTCGCGGAATAGTGGCTCTGATAGGGGATGGGGATCCGTCCGGCGACCGAGCCGGTGATGATGACCAACCCTTGGCCGGCCTGGCGGAGCAGCGGGACGACGTGCCGGTTCACCCGCAGCACCCCGAAGTAGTTGACCTCGAACTGGTCGCGGACGTCTTGGTCCGGGGTGTCCTCGGCGGCCCCGGCCACACCCATCCCGGCGCAGTGCAGGACGACGCCGACGCCGCCGTCCCCGGCCATCCGGGCGACGGCTCGCCGCACCGACTCGTCGTCGGTCACGTCCATCGGCAGGCCGGTGATCCGCTCGGCGTCCGGCAGCGGGTGTCGGGAGGCCGCGTAGACCGTGTATCCCGCGTCCGCGAATAGCCGGGCCGCCGCCGCGCCGATCCCCGAGGACGCCCCGGTGATGAGCGCTCGTCCGCCGTAAGGATGACGCATGGCCCTGATTCTCCCAGAAGCTGATCGGTTCGCGCTCCAGACCTTTCGAAAGCGAAGGGCGACGCCGCCGGGGAGACGACCTGGAGCCGCGACGAAATCTACGGCGAGGACGGCAGGTGAATATCTTCGTAGACACGAACGTGTTCTTAGCCGCGACGGATCCGCACAGACAGTCTCATCAGGCCGCTCTGACGTTTCTACAGGAAGGGGAAGACACCCTGTTCATGTCGCCCCAGATTCTGCGCGAATATCTGGTCGTGGCCACACGTCTCAGCGCTGTGAACGGACTGACGACGGTGGCGACGTTCAACGCCTAAGACTTCGTCGGCTGGGCCGTCGAAGTGACCGTTCCCCCAGCCGCATAAGCTCACCCGATACGAGGCGGACGCCAGCGTAGCTGCCTAGTTGGACCGCTCGCTCGGGCGAGGCCAATCTCGGTCTTCTCCTTCGGTGCTCGCCCTCGCAGGCGAGTAGTATGATGAACGTAAAACGCGCACTATTTTACGCGTAAAACGCTCAAAATAAGGAGCTGTGGTGATGCTCACACCAGCTGGGTACAGGCCACGGATCGTCGACGACCAGATCAAGGCCGCTCTAGAAGTTTTCGGGACTGTCGTGCTGGAGGGACCGAAATGGTGCGGCAAGACCTGGAGCGCCCTGAACCAGGCGGAGTCCGTTCTCGCAGTGGCGGATCCGGTCAACTCTTTCGCCAACCGCCGTCTGGCGGAGCTCGATCCGGCCAGGGCCTTGGATGGTGAGCGGCCGAGAGCCGTCGACGAGTGGCAGGAAGCCCCAGCGCTGTGGGATGCGGCCCGCCACCTGGTCGACCAATCCAATGTCAAAGGCCAATTCATCTTCACCGGATCGGCCAAGCCAGTCTCTGGCGTCATCCACTCCGGAGCCGGGCGAGTCGGACGGTTGCGGATGCGCACCATGTCGCTGCTCGAATCCGGTGACTCTTCGGGAGAGCTGAGTTTGGAGTCGCTCTCGGAAGGAGCCGACCCTGAGCGACTCCCCGGCCGGATGGGCGTCGTCGAAGTGGCTGAGCTCGTCGTCCGGGGCGGCTGGCCTGACGCGCTGTCTTTCACCGCTGCGCAGAGCCGGATACTCGCGCATAGTTACTTGGAGGCCATCGCCAATACCGACATGACAGAGGTTGACGGTGTCCGACGCGACCCAGTGCGTACGGCGGCGCTGCTGACCTCACTGGCGAGGAACACTGCCACGCTCGTCAGTGACACAACGTTGCGTAAGGACATCGCCCAGCACTCGCCGGTGGATGCCTCTCCCAACACGATCCGGGACTATCTGAAAGCTCTGACCCGGTTGTTCGTCCTGGAATCCGTGCCGTCATGGGTGCCGGCGACCCGTTCACGCGCCCGGGTTCGGGTGGCGCCGAAGCGCTTTCTGGCGGACAGTTCGCTCGCCGCCGCCGCTCTGGGACTCGGACCCCAGCAGTTGGTGAATGACCTGAACACTCTGGGTTTTCTCTTCGAGGCTCTCTGCTTGCGCGACCTGTACGTGTACGCGGGCGCGACTGGCCTGACTCTCCATCATTACCATGACGAGCACGGCTTGGAGGCGGACGCGGTCCTCGTCTCACCGACAGGCGACTGGTCGGCTTGGGAGATCAAACTGGGCGCCAACCAGGTTGACCAGGCCGCCCAGAACCTGTTGGCCTTGCGGAAAAAGCTGGAATCGGCCGGGGAAAGCCCACCCCAGACATTGGCGGTGGTGGTCGGAGTCGGCGGCATCGCTGAACGGAGGTCCGACGGCGTCCTCGTGCTGCCCGTCGATCGCCTGGGGCGGTGATCATCTTCCGGGGACAGGGCTGACGCTCGCAGGCCCAGCGGGGCCTTCTCCCGACGGCCAAGCCCTCGCGGGTTCGAGTCCGCTGCGTTTCATCTAGTTTGGTGGGGGCCGCCGCCGGGGGGGCGCCCGCCCCGGGGGGAGTCGTGGGGGCCTCCCCCCACCCCCCCCCGCCCGCACGCGCGGG
>JAISCA010000054.1 GCA_031265875.1 Propionibacteriaceae bacterium | reverse complement strand
TCTGGCTGGGATCGGCCCGGCCTGGACCGATCCGCTCAAAGGCGTCATCCGCACCTCGCTGCCCGGCGGCGGCGCGTTGCGATAGTGGACCTAACGGGCCGTTTCGCCCACGCCGCCCGGGGCCCCGTAGGGTGCCAACTTCCGCGGCGAACTTCCGGCTCAGGACACTAGGGCGAGGATCGATACGAAGGTCGGCCCTAAGGTGGGCGTCCCCCGGCCCAGCGCCCGTACGGCTGGCCCGACGGGCCTCGTCCCTCGGCCCGCCGCCCACTCGATCGACCCGTCCGATCGGCCGGTCGCAGCGTCGCGGGGAACGGCCTGAGCCATGGGGCGCCGAGCTGAACCGCCCAGCCGGGCCAACCCGTCCACCCACTCCCGTCCGGCCGCCCGCTCCACCCCCAGCGCCCACTTCGATCCCCGGCTGGTCCCGGACCGGGAACGGCCGGGCTGCTGGTACGTCCGGGTCGGCGACACCGACCAGTCGTACATCGACCCGTCCGACCCGACTTGGTTGGAATTCGACTACGTCCAGCGCGTGGCCGACCTGATCGACTTCTTGGCCGAACCGGGCCGCCGCCTGCGCGTGGTCCACATCGGCGGCGGCGGTCTGACCCTGCCCCGCTACGTCGCCGCCACCCGGCCGACCTCGGCCCAGCTCGTCTTCGAACCCGACGCCAGTCTGACCGAGGCGGTCCGGGCCGTCGCGCCCCTGCCCCGCCTCAGTGGTGTCAAGGTCCGGGCCCGACCCGGCCGCGAGGGCTTGGCCGAACTGGCCGCCGCCAGCGCCGACCTGGTCGTGGTGGACGCCTTCAGCGGGTCCCAGACGCCGGCCGAGTTGACCAGCCGGCAATGGTTCGCCGACGTCGCCCGGGTGGCGGGTCCGACTGGGCATCTGTCCCTGAACCTGACCGGCCAGGCCCCCTTCCAACACGCCCGCCGGGTCGTGGCCGGCGTCATGGCCGGCTTCGGAGCGGCCGCTCTGGCGGTCGAACCCAGCACCCTCAAAGGGCGCCGTTTCGGCAATCTGGTGGTGTCGGCCGGACCCGCCCTGCCGCTGGACCAGTTGGCCCGTCGCGCCGCCCGCTCGCCTTGGCCGTACCGTCTTCTGAGCGGAACCGAACTGTCCGGCTGGCTGGCCGGCGCCCAGCCCTTCGACGACGCCGACGCCGAGCCCTCCCCGGCCCCACCGCCCGGCCTGACCCGGTTCCGCTGAGTCGGCGCCGGTGAGGGACGGCTGATCGGGCGATCGGCCAGGGTCTTCGCACGATCGGGGGGTTGCGACTCTCACTTCGGCGTGTCGGCGGGCCCAAGTCGTCGTTCGGTTATGGAGGTGGTCGCGATCGAGCGGCCGCGTACGAGTGCGGGCCCTGTCCTGCTGTCTAAGCGAGCGGCGCGGTGACGGTCAGGCCGGTCCGGACACTAGGACGGCGCTGATGACAGAGCAGACCACCACCACCGAAGCCGAGCGGTGCCAGGACGACCGACTCGCTCAAAGAGCGTCGCTGTGTTCCGTTCCAGGCAGAATAGGGGTCGTGGTCGAGAGCGAATCAGACATCCCGCCGGGGGGTCCGTACCCGTCGGAGCCGGACCGTCCCAGCGCCAGCCCCTCTAACGACCCCAGCGCCAGCCCTTCCAACGCCTCCACCGTCGACCCTCCGGCCGACCCCACCATCGCGTGGACTCCCATCGACCTCAGCGCCCACCCTCCCGCGCACCAGGCTGCGCCGTCCCGGACCGACCCCACCGGACGACTCCCCGTAGGCCCCACCGGGCGACTCCCCGTCGACACTGCCGAGCGGCTGACCGACAACCCCGTCAACCCGACCGGTCCCGCCGCGCCCGTAGCTCCCGTCAACCCCACCGTTACGGCTGCCCCGGCTGAGCCCGTCACTCCCCTCAGTCCCGTCGGTCCCCCTCGGGGGGGCCGAGTGGGCGGCTGGCTGCGCTTCCTGATCTGTCTGATCCTGGTTCTGGCCGCCCCGGTGGGCGGTTTCATGGTCACCAACCTCGCCATCCAGCAGTCCTGGGCCAGCACCATCGCCCAGGGCGAGGCCGTCGCCGTCCTCAAAGTGCCCCGCTTCGGCCAGGACTGGGCGGTACCGATCCTGGCCGGGACCGACGCCGCCGCCCTCCGTCATGGCGTCGGCTGGTACTCGGGCACCAGCGCGCCCGGCCAAATCGGCAATTGCGTCCTGGTGGGGCAGCGCCTGGGGTCGGGCCAGCCCTTCTTCCACCTGCTCGATCTCGAGACCGGCGATCTGATCCTGATCGAGACGCCCGACCAGCTGCTGACCTACGTCATCGACACCGCGCCGCGCGACCTGACGGTCGACCGCCGCCAGTCCTGGATCCTCGACCCGGTGCCCATGGGCGTCGATCTGGTCCCCTCCCAAGCCCTGCTCAGCCTGGTCACGGCCCAGGACCTCCTGCCCACCGGCGACCGTAGCGTCGGCATCGCCGTCCTGACCGAAGCCAAACCAAAGTGAGCCCGGCCAGTGGCAGGCGTCGGAGCCGAACCGCGCCAGGGGGCTAAATCGGCCCCCCCGAGTACGTAACAGTCCGTTAGCCCCCACCACCGCCGTCGACAGGTGGGTTACGGCCGCCGACCCGCCGAAGCCATGGTTCCAACTGTACGTTCGTGTTCAGGCGCCGGGCGAGGAAGGTTACGACGCCGCCGATCGGTAGGTTTCCATAGACTTGATCCGTGGCCATCATCCAGCATGTCGATGGCGGGCGTTCCGCCGCAGCCCTGGCCGACCTCCTCAATGGGGACTCACGCCGACGTCCCGTCGTGGTCGTGACGATCTCCGCTGGCCAGGCTGCGCCCTGGATCGACGTCGAGGAGATCGTCGACGAGGCGGGCGACCTGGCCGATGTCTACCTGATACCGACCGGTGATCTCACTTGGGAGTTCTCACGCCGAATGGCGAAGGGGACTCAGGTCTACGGCGGGGCTGGCCGGGTCTACCCGGTCGGTCACGAGTGGGTCTCCGACCTGACCAAGTCGCCGCTCCACTTCGCCTTCAATGCGGCCGACGGCAAGCGCGTGACCCGACAACTCATCTCCGACGCGCTGCGTATGGCGAACGCCGGCGGCCTGCTGCGATCACTTCCCCCGCGCGAGCGGCGCCAGATCAGCGGCCCCGTGAAGATGGTCGTCGCTGGCCGGGCCTTGGTCGGAGTCGGCAACCCCCTACCGGCCGTCATCGCCGAAGAACTCACGCTGGCAGACGTCCCGATCGAGCGCATCCTGACGGTGGGCCAACAGATCGAGGGCTGGTACGACGCCGCGACCAACCGCATCGACATCACCGATAACCTCCGGGACGCCCCCGAGGCGCTGACGGGGTATGCGGTGGGCGACGTCGTGCTGACCCGGGTCGCGCTGGTGGAGAGCGACCGAGCCGACCTGACGCTCTACCCGCAGACCAAGACCCCGGCCGTCACGACGACCGTCTGCCGAGAGGACGTGACGAGCAACCCAGCCGACGATCTACGCACCTTGATGACGGTCGGTGAGGTCATCCCGGCCCGGCTGGTGTCGACCGGGCCGGACTGGTCGCTCGTCCTCAGCGATGTCGACGACGACGAGTTGGTCGTCAGCGCCCCCGCTCTGCTCGACGGCGGACCGCCCTGGCTGGTCGAAGATGTCGAAGAGGACGAGGAGAGCGTCGCCGCTGAACCAGCGGCGCTGGTTCTCCCGGCGCCTCCGCTGCCGTCGCCCGTACCCGAACCGGTGTCGGAGGAAGCGGGCCCCGCCGTCCCGGACCCAGTCCGGCCCAGGCCCAGCCCGGTCCTGCTGGACCGGAAGCGCCGACCCGCCCCGGTCCCGCCCGGCCCCTCTGACTTGGCGCCGTCCGCTCCTCCCGTCCCAACCCCGCCTGGTCCTCCCGTCCCAACCCCGCCTGGTCCCCCTGACTTGGCGCCGTCCGCTCCTCCCGTCCCAACCCCGCCCGATCCCCCTGGCCTGGCCCCGACCGGACTCCCCGCGCGACCGGACGTTCCTAGTCCGGCAACCGAGTCGACCAGGCTGCTGCTCAGGATCGACGAACTCAGCGCCGAGGTCGCCGATCTGAAGCGGGACCAGGAGAGTCTGCGCGCCCAACTCCTCGGGGGCGCCGATGAGCGCGCCCAGCTCAGCTATCTGCTCGGCCAGGCCGAGCGACGGGCCAACCGGGCCGAGAACGATCTGAAGGCCGCGCGCTCACGGCTGCGCAAAGCCAGCAACGCCAAGTCGTCGACGAAGGCCAGCCCAGGCCCCCAGTTCGCCGACGCCGAACAAGGCTTCCGCTACCTCGTGCTCACCCAGTGGGCGACCCGCACGCTACCCGACGAGCAGCGCGAGAGACCACTGCCCCCGTACATCGTCGGTCCTCGCTTCCTCGACTCTCTCGACCGGCTCGAAGGCATCAAGCCGGAGAAGGTGGCCGACGTCGTCTTCGAGATCGTGACTGGCCTGGTCCGGTCGATCCCGGGCCGCGAGGTCCACCATCTCCGGCCCGAGATGGGCCGGAAAGACGTCTTCCGAGTCAGAGACGACGGCGCCGTGGCTTGGCGGGCCAGTCTCCAGGTCAAGTCGCCGTCGGCCCGCCGTATCCACTACTGGACGCTGCCCAACGGCCGTATCGAACTCGCCCGCGTCACCACCCACGACGACTACGACGCCTGAGGTTCGCGCCATTCAGCGACTGGTTCGGCGGAGTCGCAGACGCCTAATGGGGCTAGTGACGCTATCGACTCTGGCGAGTCTCAACACTTCAATCGGCTCACTCACGAGCGTGAACGCTCGACGTTCGCCTCAGTCGTGTCTATCGACCCTGACGAGTCTCAAACACTCAATCGGCTCACTCACGAGCGTGAACGCTTGACGTTCGCCTCAGTCGTGTCTATCGACCCTGACGAGTCTCAAACACTCAATCGGCTCACTTACAAGCGTGAACGCTTGACGTTCGCCTCAGTCGTGTCTACGGAAGCTAGGCTGGCGTCATGTCTGACCGGGACCGTCTCATCGCCGCCATCAAGGAACTCGCCATCGTGCGAGGCCAGGTCACGCTGGCCTCGGGTCGTCAAGCCGACTACTACGTCGATCTGCGCCGGATCACCCTGGACGGGATGGCCGCGCCGCTGGTCGGCCGGGTCATGCGCCATCTGGTGGACGACTGGGACTTCGAGGCCGTGGGTGGACTGACCCTGGGAGCCGACCCCGTGGCCGTCGCCATGCTGCACGCCGCCGCCGCCGACGGCCAGCGCTTGGACGCCTTCGTGGTCCGTAAATCAGACAAGGCCCATGGTCTACAACGCCGCATCGAGGGAGCCCCGGTGGCAGGACGCCGGGTGCTGGTGGTGGAGGACACCTCGACCACCGGCGGTTCGGTCCAGCAAGCCATCGACGCCGTGCGCGAGGCCGGCGGCCAGCCCATCGGCGTGGCCGTCATCGTCGACCGTGACACCGGGGCCAAGGAACGGATCGAGGCCCAGGACCTGCCCTATCGCCACGCCGTCGATCTGCACGACCTCGGCCTGGCCTGACCCCCGACCCGGACGGCTGGGACTGACCGTCTCGGTCCAACCGTCTCACTCCCAGACCGCTCAGGAGGTCCGCACAGATGCCGCTCGGCCTGGTCTTGTTGGCGCTGGGAATCCTGCTGACCCTGGCTTCCACCCTGGCCCTGGCCGTCTTGGCCTGGCGGGCCGGCCTGATCCGCTCCGGGCAGGCGATGGCGCGGTCCCGCAGCGACCTGGCCTCGACCTTACGGTCACGCGACCGCCTGATCGCGGACCTGCTGGACCTGATCGAGTACGGCGTCCCCGCCAGCCCCCGACCCGACCCGACGGCTGACTTCGGCTCCGGACCTGGCCTGGGCCACCGCCCCGGAGCCGTCCTCAGTCTCTGGACGGAGCGCAAACCTGGGGCTAGTGTCCCCCGCCGGAAGTTCGCGGCGGGAGACACTAGCCGCAGACCAACCCCCGACCTGGCCGAGGTCCGCGCTTGGTTGGCCCGCGCCGCCATCCCGTCCTCACCGTCCGACCCGTCTTCACCGTCCATCCCGTCTATCCCGTCCGCACCATCCGCCCCACCCGTACCCGACTCGCCATCCGCCCCACCCGTACCCGACTCGCCGTCCGCCCCACCCGTACCGGACTCAGCCGACCTGGGACCCGACCAGTTGACGCTCCAGACCGGCTTGGCCGAGGCCATGGAGCGGTTGTTGCTGGCCGTCGGGCCGGCCGCACTGAGCGGAGGCGACCGGGCGACGGCTGAGCTGGTTCGACGGCTGGACCAGTTGGACGATCAGATCAGCCGGGCCCAGGTCGAGGCCAACGCCGAGATCCGCGACCACAACGCCCGTCTGACCAGTCGTCTGAGCCAACGGTTGCTCGCTGCCCTGCCGACTTGGTTGAGCCTGCCAGCCGACTTGACCGAGCCGGTGGCCCAACTCGAACCCAGCCTGGCGCCAGCCGCGCCCGCCGCCCGGCCCAGTTCGGCCCGGCGGGCTCTCGGAGAGTCTCGCGGTGACTGGGACGACTGAGCCGGCGCCCGCCGCTCCCCTGACCAGCCCGCCCACCGGCCGGACCCGGCGCCGGCCCGGCCGCCCGGACGGCTACCAGATCGCCATCGCGATCCTGACCGCGCTGACGCTGGTGGCGGCCGGCGTCTACGTCGTGAACTATCTGATCCCCAGCTACCGGCCGGCGGCCGTTCCGCCCAGCGCCCCCACCACCATCGCCCTCCCGCCCCGACCGAGCCCGACCAGTTCCGTCCCGACGGCCGAGCCCCTGAGCCAGCCGGACCGGCCCACCTTGCCCGTGCCCGACGTCGTGCTGCCGGGTTTCATCGATCCGCCGCCCGGCCAGGGGTTGGCCCGTTACGACGCCCAGGAGGTGGCCTGGCGGGATTGCCGGGTCGAAGGCGTAGGCGGCCTCTGCGCCCAGGTGGCGGCCCCCTTGGACTGGGCCGAGCCCGACGGCCAAGCCATCACCTTGGCCGTCTTCCGGCGGCCCGGCCGGGCCAGCCAGGGCGGCGCCATCTTCGTCAATCCGGGCGGGCCGGGGGTGGGCGGACAGTACCTGGCCGCCCTCTTCGACCCACCCGGGCTGGAGGCGTACGACCTGATCGGCTGGGACCCCCGTGGCACCGGTCAATCGACACCGGTGGTCTGCCCCGGCGGGGCCAGCCTGGACGCCCTGCTCGGGCTCGACGCCAGCCCGGACGACAACGCCGAGTTCCGGGACTATCTGCAGGCCTGGGCCGACTTCGGGCAGGGCTGCCTGGCCGGTTCGGGGAAGCTGCTGAGCCATGTCGCGACCGCGGACACCGTGGCCGACCTCGACCTGCTGCGCCGCCTGCTCGGGCAAGAGAAGCTTGACTACATCGGCTTCTCCTACGGCACCTACATCGGGGCCATGTACGCCGACCGCCACCCGGAATCGGTCGGACACATGGTGCTCGACTCGGCCGTCGACATCAGCGACGACGACGCGGTGGCGCAGTCGGCCGGTTTCGAACTGACCTGGGGCCAGTACGACGACTGGTGCGCCCAGTCCGGCTGCCCGGACGAGGTCCGGAAGGACTCGGTGCTGGCCTGGCTGAACCAGTTGGACCAGGCCCCGCTGGCGGTCGGCCAGCGCTGGCTGACCCAGAGCCAAGCCGTCCTCGGCCTGGCCACCTACATGTATCACGACCAATCCACCTGGCCCGCGCTGGTGCGGCTGATCCAGCGCGCCCGCCAAGGCGATGGGGCCGGCCTGCTCGAATCCGCCGACCAGATGTGGGAACGGAACCGGAACGGGACCTACTCCAACCTGCTGGCCGGCTTCTCCGCCATCTCCTGCCTGGACTGGGCCGACCAAGGCATCAGCGCCGCCCTCCGCGACTGGAGTCAAGATAGTCTTGACTCACCTCTGTTCGGCCGCCTGATGGGCCCGATGCTGGAATGCGTCAAATGGCCGGTCCAGGCCCGTCCCAGCCCGCCCCTGACCGCCACTGGCGCCGCCCCCATCCTCGTCATCGGCTCGACCGGCGACTCCGCCACCCCCTACGCCCACGCCGTCAGCATGGCCGCCCAACTCGACTCCGCCGTCCTGTTGACCTACGACGGCCCCGGCCACACCAGCTACGGCAGCGGCCGCAGCGCTTGCGTCGACCAGGCCGTGCGGGACTACTTCCTGGGCGGCGTACTGCCGGGGCCTGGGGCCCGCTGCACTTGAGCGTACGAAGCGTTCCGTGAGTCGATGAAGGCGTCATCGCTGAGCGATCATGGGAGCGTCTCTGACTTCGTGACCATTCAATATGTCAAACTGTGCAATACCTGGTAGCTTGGAGGCATGATCACTCCAGTGATGACACTGGCCCCCGAAGCGGTGCGGTCCGCCCCAGCGGGCACATCGGTCTGGGAGAAAGCCCTGATCGAGTTCGTACGCGAGGCCTCCGCCGCAGGCAAGACCGTGGTCATCAGCACCGAAGTCAAGACCCTCACCCCCGAAGAGGTGGCGCGCGGCCTCAGCCTGTCCCGTTCGACGGTCTCCCGCCGGATCGCCGACGGCACGATCAAATCGGTCAAGATCGGCAACCGCCACCACGTCCCCTATCCCGAGTTCCGCCGACTGTGGGAAGACCAGATGACACGGCTGGTGGACGCCTCCATCGACGACATCGAGGCGGAACTGTTCCGGGATGAGTGACGGCCCCGATCACACCGTCTTCTTGGACGCCAACGTGCTGGCCAAACCGCTGACCCGCACCTTGCTCGTGATCGCCAGCGCCGCGAGCGGCTACGCCGTGACCTGGAGCGGTCACGTCGAGGATGAGGCCAACCGGCACCTGCGCCCCGCGCAGAAATCAGTCACCGAGGTCCGGGTCGCCGCCGGGCGAGAACTGTCCGAACCCGGCGAGCACCCGGAGCGGTTCGCTGGCACAGAGGCCAAAGACCGGCAGGTGCTAGCCGACGCCGTCGCCGCCGACGCCGCCTTCCTCGTCACCGAGAACGTCGCTGACTTCAACCAGGCCGATCTCGAGTCGACTGGCGTCGTCGCCGTGAACCCTGATCTCTTCCTGTCGATCAAACTGACGGCGGAGGGGTACCGGGAAGCCGTCGAATTCGTCTCCCGCCGGTCCAAGAACCCCCATCTCACACCTGCCGAGTTCCACATCAGACTCGGCCGCGCCCACCCGCTGACAGTGGAGACACATAAATCATCGTTCCCCGACGCGACACCGCTGGCCGCCACCCACAACCTTCCAGCCGTCCGCTATCGCGGTAACCGCTGCCTGAACTGCCTCCAGATCAGCGAACCCGTGACGGAAGGACTCTGCGCCAGGTGCGCGGCTACCGTGACTGCCTCGACCAAGCCGTCCGGGACTACTGCTTGAAGTACGCGCTGCCGGGGCTAGGCGGGTGAGGGTACGAAGTAGACACAATTACATCGGGCTCTAGCCGAAGGAATAGCACCGCCCCTGAAGACCAGCCCGGCCGGCTGTAGCTTCCCCGCGCCGATACGGCAGGACGTGAGACGTACTGAGACGTTCTAGATGACTTCTGACCCGCCGGAACGTCCGCTGTTCCTGGACGCTTAGGAAGGGCCCGTACCAAATGGCTGCGACGGTTTTCCTATACACTACTACTAGTTATGTTAAGGTTTTCCGACGAAAGGCGCCGGGCTATGACAGTGGAAGCAGCGCTGGCCCGTCTGCCGGCGACCTTCCGCTATACGGAGGCGATCGCGCTCATCGGCGAGCGGCGGCTGCGCAGCCTCGCCACGGACGGGAGGATCGTCGCTCTGGCGCGCGGCCTCTACCGGAAGGACGACTGGCACGGGGACGAAGACCTGATCGAGATCACGGCCAAGGCCAAGGACGCCACCGTCTGCCTGCGTTCGGCCCTGGCCCGGCACGACCTGATCGACGATATACCCGCCGCCATCGACATCGCCATCCCGAGAAGCGCCTGGCGCCCGGCCGTCCAAACCCCGGTCAGGTGGCATCATTTCGATCCCGCCACCTTCAGGTTGGGGCGGGAAGGCCTCGACGTCGGCGCGGATCGAGAGATCGGCCTGTACTCGGCCGAGCGCAGCATCATCGACGCCTACCGCCTGCGCCACCGCGAAGGACCAGACCTGGCGAACGAGGCCCTCAAGCGCTGGCTCAGATCGGGTGGGCAGCCTTCGGCCCTGTTGGGGCTCGCCCGTGCCTTCCCCCGGACACTGCCTGTTCTCCGATCCACCCTGGAGGTGCTGCTATGAGCAGGATCACCCGTGGCACATGGTCCAAGCCGAGAAGATCGGAACCGTGCTGTCAGCCGTCATCGCCTTCGCTGACCCGGCGTTGACCGATGCTGCGGATGGCCTCACCTGGGACCCCGAGGCGCACGCCTGGCAGTAGCTCCGAAGGCCGTAGGCGGAGTTAAACCAGGCCGGGCCGACCAGTCCCCCCGGCCGCTTTACCCCGGACCATCTCCCACCGGTTATAGTTGCTTCGGCCCTTGGGCCAGGCCACCTTAGCTCAGTCGGTAGAGCGGCTCACTCGTAATGAGCAGGTCAAGGGTTCAATTCCCTTAGGTGGCTCCACACGAACGACCCACCACACGACGAACAGGCCCGCCAACGTCCAA
This sequence comes from Propionibacteriaceae bacterium, assembly GCA_031265875.1. Lineage (GTDB taxonomy): Bacteria > Actinomycetota > Actinomycetes > Propionibacteriales > Propionibacteriaceae > WQYJ01. The sequence continues at coordinate 67 of JAISCA010000054.1, read as the reverse complement.
TTCCCTTAGGTGCCTCCACACGAACGACCCACCACACGACGAACAGGCCCGCCAACGTCCAATTCCC
>JAISCA010000025.1 GCA_031265875.1 Propionibacteriaceae bacterium | reverse complement strand
CACCCACCATCCCACGCCAACCAGAACAAACGCACAGCCTCGACCGACACCCGACGACCCATAACACACACCACTTTCCTAAGTGTTGCGTTGACCGCTAGAAATCACCGGCGTGTCGGTGATCGTAAGTGCTCAGTCGACGATCGGGCTGGTCACGAGCGGGCTATTACGACGATTGGTGACGATTGGTTGGGTTTCAGTCCGCTGTCGCTGTTGTGGGGCAGACTGAGCTGGTGCGCTACGTCGTCCTCGTCGTCCTCTCGGCCGTCCTCTTCGGCACCACTGGCACCACCAGCGCCTTCGCCCCCAGCGACGCCAGCCCCCTCAGCGTCGGCGCCGCCCGGATGGTCGTCGGCGGGGCGCTGATGGCGCTGGTCGGCTGGGTCAACTGGAGCCGCCGCCGGTCGGCTGCCGCCCCCGTTCCCACCGGCGCACAAAATCCACCGGCCACACCCTCCACACCGATCGCGCCGTCATCGCCAGCCCTGCCGATCGCACTGGCCGCTTCGGGGGCGCCGTCCTCACCGCACACTCCAATCACACCGCTCGCAGCCCGCCCGCAGTCCGGCCGCTTCCCCCTCCCGACCTGGTTGGCCCTGGCCGTGGCCGGTCTGGGCATGGCGGTCTACCAGTGGACCTTCTTCGCCGGCGTCCGGGCCAACGGCGTCGCCGTCAGCACCATCGTCACCCTCGGGGCCAGCCCACTCTGGGCCGGCTTGTTCGAGTGGTTGGTCCGGGCCCGGCTGCCCCGCCGGCCCTGGCTGATCGCCACCGGCTTGGCCGTGATCGGGGTGGTCCTCTTGTCCGGCGGTTCGACCACCGTCGATCTGGGCGGCGTCGCCCTGTCGGCCACGGCCGGGGCCGCCTACGCCCTCGAACTGGTCATGATGAAGGTCCCGCTGGACCGGGGCTGGTCCTCCTCCGACGCCGTCAGCTGGGTCATGGGTCTGGCCGGGTCAGCCTCCCTGCCGGTCCTGATCTGGACCGACAGCGCCTGGTTGGCCACCAGCCGTGGCCTGGCCGTGGTGGGTTGGCTCGGCGTCGTCACCATCGTGCTGGCCTACCAACTCTTGGCCGTCGGCCTGAAGCGCCTGCCCGCCTCCACCATCACCACTTTGACCTTGGCCGAACCGGCCACCGCCACCGGCTTGGGGCTGATCCTGCTGGGCGAGCGCTTGACCCCGGCCGGCCTGGCCGGCGTCGTCACCATCGTGGCCGGCTTGGTCGTATTGGCCTGGTCCGAGCGCCGCCCCGGTGATAGCCCCATCGCCGACAGAGCGCTGGCGACCACCGACCCGCCGAAACAAGAGCCGTAACCCACCGCTCGCGCGACGGACGCCAGCCGGACGGGCCGGACGGGCGCGGGCGCGGGGGCGGGCGCGGGGGCGGGGGCGGATCAGCCCTAGCCCTTACCCCCGCCGGGCCCGGTGCAGGGCCACGATGCCGCCGCTCAGGTTGCGCCACTCGATGGCGCTCCAGCCCGCCTCCCGCATCAGGTCGGCCAGGCCGGCTTGATCGGGCCAGTCCAGGATCGACTCGGTCAGATAGGTGTAGGCGGGTGAGTCGGACGAGGCCAGCCGGGCCACTTTCGGCATCACCCGTTTCAGCCAGAACTCGTACAACCGCCGCCACAGTCTCCCCACCGGGGTCGAGAACTCGCAGATCACCAGACTGCCGTCCGGGCGCACCACCCGCCGCAGTTCCCGCAGCGCCGCCACCGGGTCGGCCATGTTGCGCAGGCCGAAGGAGCAGGTGGCGGCGTCGAAGGTCTGGTCGGCGAAGGGCAGAGCCAAGGCGTCGCCCAGCACGAAGCGCAGACGGCGGTGGCGCCGTTGTCCCAGACTGGCCATGCCGAAGCTGAGGTCGACCGCCACCACCCGCGCGCCGGCCCGCGCCAACGGTCGGGCCGAGGCGCCGGTGCCGGCCGCCAAATCCAACATCGACTCACCGGGCCTGGGGTCCAGCGCCCGCACCAGGGCGGCCCGCCAGAGCCGGTCCTGGCCCAACGAGGCCAAGGCGTTCATGCGGTCGTAGCGCCGGGCCACCGAGTCGAACATCGAGGCCACTTCGGTCGGCCTCTTCGTCAGATCGGCTCTCACCTGACTGCTTTGACTGGGTCCTGGGGAAGGCAGTGTCACGTCTCCTAGCCTGCCACGCCCGGGGCTTCCGACCGGCTAGGACAGGCCCACTGGCCGAGGTCAGTCAGCCGGACCTCGCGCCATGGGGGAGAATACGGACATGTCCAAGCCTCGTACGCCCGTCCTCAAAGTCTCCCACCTGACCAAGGCCTATGGTCCCCATGTCATCGTCAAGGACTTCTCGTTGGAGGTTTACGGCGGTGAGGCGGTCGCTCTGACCGGCCGCAACGGGGCTGGCAAGTCGACCATTTTACGTTGCTTGGTCGGGGCGGACCGGCCTGACTCCGGGGTGATCGAGGTCTGCGGCGAGAAGCTGCGCGAGTCCAGCCCCACCATCCGCCGCCATCTGGCCACGGTCATCGACGACCTCGATTTCTTCCCCGACCTGTCGGTGGTCGAGCACCTCGACTTGTTGGCCCGCGCCCATGGCCTGCCCGATTGTGAGACCGCCGTCGACGCCGTCTTGCACGAGGTCGCCCTGGTTCCCCAGTCCGGTCAATTGCCGGACACCTTGTCCTCTGGCCAACGCCGCCGCCTGGCCCTGGCCACCGCTTTCGTCAGGCCTCGCCAACTCTTGGTCTTGGACGAGCCGGAGCAGCGGCTCGACGTCGAGGGCGTCGAATGGTTGGCTGAACGGCTCAAAGCCGAACGCGACCAGGGTCTGGCCATCGTCATGGCCAGCCATGAGCCCAGCCTGGTCGAGCGGGTGGCGACTAAGACGGTGCGGATTCAGGAGCGCCTGTGAGCAAGAAATCACGCCGGCCCCAGTCGCGGAAGCCGGTCCCGTCCAAGGTCGACTTGAGCGACCTGGCGGCCGAACCCGCCGATCCGGTCGCCCAGTCCGACCAGGTGGACGAGTTCGTGGCGCCGGTTTGGCGGCACGACCTCTTGACGGTCGTCCCGGAGCCGGTCGACGAGCGCGACCTCAACGCCCTGATGTCGTCTTGGCGGCGGGGCCGGGCCACCAAACGCTTGAGCCAGGTCCTGCAGGACGGTTACGTGGCCGTCTTCTCCGTCATCATCGTTTTGGCCATGCTGGGCGGCGCCGTCTGGCGGGCCCAGGGCAACGCCTCCGCCTGCGAGACCTCCACCTGTCAGGTCGGCCGCACCCTCCTGCCTTGGGTCATGCTCTGCGCCGCCTTCAGCCTGACGCTGGTCTGCGCCCGTATCTTCGGCCCGGTCGTGGCCTCGGCGGCCGAGGGTTTCTGGCTGATGGACGCGCCCTTGCGCCGGGCCCGGCTGCTGCGTCGCCGCCTGATCGGCGTCTTGGTCGCGATCGCGCTCGGCGCCACCGCTCTGGGCGCCTTGCTGGCCGCTTTGACCGGGTACGACCCGCCTCAGATCGTCCAGTGGGCGGCGGCCCTGGGTCTGGGCTCGGCCGGTCTGACGGCTTTCGCCGCCCTGGAGCAGACCTTCGGCCGGTCCTGGCTGATCAAGATCGTGCAGTGGCTGTCCGGCCTGGCCGCCTTCCTGGCTCTGGCCACCATCACGGCCGTGGCGGCCGGCTGGGTCGCTCTGGACATGGACGAATGGCATTCGGATCTGGTCGTCATCGCCCTGGCCAGCGCCGGGGGCGTCTTGTTGATCGTCTTCGGCCTGATCGCCTCCTTGCGTCTGGGCGAGATCCATCGGGCCCGCTTGGTCTCCGGCGGCTCTCTGGTCTCGGGCATGCAGGGGGCCATGTTCGCCATGGACTTCGGTCTGATGCGCGACATCCTGGTCTCCCGCGAGGCCGTGGCCAAGGGGCATGTCCGACCGACCTTCGGCGTCGGCCGGGGCCTGGCCGCCTTGGTCTGGCGCGAGGTCCAGCGGCTCTACCGCTACCCCAAGCGTCTGGTCCTGTGGTTCGTCAGCTTGGGCGTGCCTTACGCCGTCGGCGCCTTGGGCCTGCGCACCTTCAGCCCCTTCATCTCGGCGCTGGTCCTGCTGATCGCCTTCGTGCCCCTGCTCGGCAGCCTGCGCGTCATCACGCGCACCCGGGGCCTGGTCCGGGGCCTGCCCTTCTCCAATCCTCAGATCAGGGTCGCCCTGTCCGCCGTGGCGGCTCTGCTGGCCCTGCTCTGGTCCGTTCTGACCTTCCCCGCCTTCCACGGTCTGGGCCAGCCCGTGACGTCCTTCTCCTCGGCCGCCACCACCGCTTTCCTGACCGCCGCCGCCGGTCTCTTGGCGGCCGTCCGCTGGGTCACCGCCAAATCGGCCGACTACTCCAACCCGATGATGCAGGTCGGTTTCGGGGCCATGCCGCCGGGCCTGATGTTCAACCTGATCAAGGGCATCGACATCGTGGCGGTGGTGACCGGCCCCATGCTGCTGGGCTGGTCGCACTGGATCTCGGTCGTCATCGTCGGCATCGTCGTGTTCGCCCTGTCCGGTCGTTTCAACACCGAAGAGATGCAACAGATGCAATCCGACTTGCAGAAGGAGCGCCAGGCCCAGAAGAAGGGCGGTCCGCGCCAGCGCATCGCCCCGCCCCAGCGCTGATCCCGCCTACGATTCCCGGAGCGGACACCGGAGCGGCGTCGGACTATTCTGTGCCTCGTGCCTGCGTCGCCGATCCCCCGTCATCTGCAAGTATCATTGTTAGATGGGGTCGACCTGGCCGATTGCTTGTCACAGCCGACGCTGACGGCCTGTTGGATCAGGCGAGGGGCCGGGCTGGTCGGGTTGGGGCCGGCTCACCGGGTCAGCCTGGACGATCTGGGGCAGGCCGAGACTTGGTGGTCCGAGCTGTTGGCGGAGTTGGATCCGGCCGAGCCGGAGCCGCCCCGAGGCCCGGGGCTGGACCAGCCCGACCGGGAACGGCCCCGGGGGATGGGGCCAGTCGCCTTCGTCAGCGCGCCCTTCGACCCGGACCACTCCAGCGCCCGAGTCGAGTTGGTGGTGCCTCGGACGGTGGTGGGCCGTCAGGGCGACAGCGCTTGGAGCGCCAGCTGGGGCCGGGCCTGGGACCTGGTGGTCGAGGCCGGTCGGGCGGTGGGCGGTACGACGGTGGTGTCTGGATCTGGAACGGCGGTGGTCGAACCGGGGAGCGGTCCGAGCACCGGACCGGGGAACCGTACGATGACAGGGCTGGGGGACGGTCCGGCGGTGGGGCTGGGGAACCGTACGACGGAAAGTCTGGAGAACGCCCCGGCGACCAGAACCGAGGTTGACGCGGTCAGTGGACCGGGCCTGGTCCAGTTCCAGGGCGGGGCGCTCAGCCCGGAACGCTGGATGGACGCGGTCGATCAGGCCATCGCGACGATCCGGGCCGGCGGCTTGGACAAGGTGGTGCTGGCGCGCGACCTGCTGGCTGTGGCGGAACGCCCGATCGAGCCGGCCTGGCTCCTCCGCCGCCTGCTGGACCGCTACCGGGACACCTGGGTCTTCGCCGTGGACGGTCTGATCGGTGCCACACCAGAGTTGTTGGTGCGGCGGGACCGCGGGCTGGTCACCTCGCGGGTCTTGGCCGGCACCATCCGCCGCTTGGGCCACGGCGACGCCGAGGACCTGGCCCGGGCCTTGGCCAGTTCCAGCAAGGATCTGGCCGAGCACGAGTACGCCGTGGCCTCGGTGGCGCGGGGGCTGGAGCCGTACTGCTCGGCCATGAACGTGCCCGAGACCCCTTTCGTGCTGCGGCTGCCCAACGTCATGCACCTGGCCAGCGACATCACCGGCGTCAGCCGGACGCCGGCCAGCGTGCTCGAATTGGCCCGGGCCATCCATCCCTCGGCCGCTGTCTGCGGCACGCCGACCGACCAGGCCCGCCGGACCATCCGGGAGTTGGAGGGGATGGACCGGGGGCGGTACGCCGGGCCGGTCGGCTGGGTCGGGGCCGGGGGCGATGGCGACATCGGTATCGCTCTGCGTTGCGGTCAGCTGTCCGAGGACCGGCTCAGCTTGAGGTTGTACGCCGGCTGCGGCATCGTGGCCGACTCGGCGGCGGCGGCCGAACTGTCCGAGACCGAAGCCAAGTTGGAGGTCATGCGCCAGGCCCTCGGCCCAGACGCCTGACCGACCCCGGCCCCGTTTCGTCCGTCCGTCTCTTCCCTCCGAGCCTGGCCCCCTCCCGCTGCTCTCGGCCGGGTCCTACACCCGGCCGACTAAACTGACGCCCACCCAATCGACGCCCGCTCGACGCCCGCCCCAGGAGAGGAGACCGCATGCCCGGTCCGGTCGAATCAGCCGATGTCATCGTGGTGGGGGCGGGGCCAGCCGGTTCCGCCGCCGCCGTCCACTTGGCCGGCGCCGGTCTCGACGTGCTCCTGCTGGAGAAAGCCGTCTTCCCGCGCGAGAAGGTCTGCGGCGACGGCCTGACCCCTCGGGCCGTGCGCGAGCTGGCCGGCCTCGGCCTCGACACCCGGCCGGAAGCCGGCTGGCGGCACAACCTCGGCTTGCGCATCTGGGCCGGTCGGCCCTACCCCTACCTGATGCCCTGGCCCGTCCTGGCCGATTTCCCGGCTTACGGGCTGGTCCGCCGCCGGGCCGATTTCGACGCCTTGCTGGCCGACCGCGCGGTCCAGGCCGGGGCCCGCCTGGTCCAGCCGGTCACCGTCACCGCTCCCGTCCTGAACCGGGCCGGCCGGGTGGTGGGCGTCCAGACCAAGGCCGGGACGCAGTACCACGCCCCCGTCACCCTGGCCTGCGACGGCAATTCGGCCCGTCTGGCCATCGCCGCCGGCCGCGACCGCCGCTTGGACCGCCCCCTGGGCGTGGCGGTGCGGGCCTACTACGCCTCGCCCCGGGCGGACGATCTCTGGCTGGAGAGCTGGCTGGAGCTGTGGGACGGCCCGCCCGGCCGCTCCCATCTCCTGCCCGGCTACGGCTGGTCCTTCCCCCTGGGCGACGGGTGCTGCAACGTCGGGCTGGGCCTGACCGACTCCTCGACCGGCTTCGGCCGGGTCGACTACCGCGATCTCTTACGCCGCTGGCTCGACACCACCCCGCCCGAGTGGGGCTTCCGCGAGGCCAACCGGCAGGGCCGGATCGGTTCGGCCGCCTTGCCCATGGGCTTCAACCGGCGACCGCTCTACCGCGACGGCCTGCTGCTGGCCGGCGACGCCGCCGGCCTGGTCAACCCCTTCAACGGCGAGGGCGTCTCCTACGCTTTGGAGTCCGGCCGTTACGCCGCCGAGCAGATCGTCCAGGCCCGTAGCCGTGGCCTCGGCTGCGGCGCCGCCGAGCGCGCCTTGCAGGCCTATCCCGTGCGCCTGGGCCGGGCCTGGGGCGGCTATTTCCGTCTCGGCGCCGTCTTCGGGCACATCATCGGACACCCCCGCGTCATGCGCCTGGCCACTCGTTACGGCCTGCCCGTCCCGGCCGTCCGCCAACTCGTCCACCGCCTGTTGGCCAACCTGTCCGACCAGTCCCCGCGCGACGTCTACGACGTCGTCGTCAACACTCTGTCCCGCCTCACCCCCAGCGCTTGAGCCCGACCCGGCGGCCCGCGCCGTGTGGTGACTGCCCTAGCCGACCGTCCGTCGCCGAGCGAGCGCTTGAGTACGGCGACACGCCGGGACAAGGGTTGTAACTCTCCGTTCGCGTGACAGGCCTTAGACCTCCTTCCCCGTCCGCCGCTCGATTTTGACCCTCGGAGTTTGACGATAGGATCGGTCGAGGCGACGATTTGTTTTCCCGATCAGGCGTGGACTGAGTTCGGGGGATGCCAGTCCCGCCCGCCCTGAGACACCTAAGCGTTTTCAGTGGCGACCGCTAGGTGATCCTGGACAGGGGGACGAGACGATGAGCCTCTACATACCGATCATCGGTCTGATGGCTCTGGCGGCCGGATTCTTGGCCGTCGCCATCGTGCTGTCGACGGTGATCGGCCCGGCCCGGCGCAACCGCACCAAATACTCGGCCTACGAGTGCGGCATCGAGCCCACTCCGCAGCCGGCCGGCGGCGGCCGTATTCCGGTCAAGTACTACATCACCGCCATGCTCTTCATCGTCTTCGACATCGAGATCGTCTTCCTCTACCCCTGGGCGGTCTCTTTCCATCAGATGGGCCTGTTCGCCCTAGTCGAGATGGTGTTGTTCATCGTCACCGTGTTCATCGCCTACGTCTACGTCGTCCGTCGGGGCGGCTTGACCTGGGACTGAAGGCAGGAAGGAGACCGGCCGATGGGTTTGGAGGACAAACTCCCCAGCGGGATTCTGCTGACCACCGTCGAAGGCGTCTTCGGCTGGATGCGGCAGGCCTCGTTCTGGCCCGCCACCATGGGTCTGGCCTGCTGCGCCATCGAGATGATGGCTTTCGGCGCTCCCCGTTTCGACGCCGGCCGTTGGGGCCAGGAGGTCTTCCGGGCCTCGCCCCGCCAGGCCGACGTCATGATCGTGTCCGGCCGGGTGTCGCAGAAGATGGCCCCCATCGTGCGCACCGTCTACGACCAGATGCCCAATCCCAAGTGGGTCGTGTCGATGGGCGCCTGCGCCTCCTCGGGTGGTCTTTTCAACAATTACGCGGTCGTCCAGGGCAGCGACCACATCGTCCCGGTCGACATCTACATACCGGGCTGCCCGCCCCGCCCGGACATGCTGATCGACGCCATGTTCAAGTTGCGTAAGGGCCCGGTCATGCACCATCCGATCGGCCGCCACGCCGACCAATTGCGGGACGAGGCCGAACGAGCCGCTCTGGCCGCTCCCACCACCTTGGAGTGGACGGGGGAGACGCCATGACCCAGCCCGCCGACCAGGCCGTGGCCCGTCCCACCCCGGCGGCCCCGACGGTGGTGCGCCAGGGCATGTGGGGCCCCGGGCCCGGCGCCGTCTCCGGTTACGGCGGCCTGCGCCAGCCCGTCATCCGTCATCGTCTCTCGCCCAGGCCTCTGGGCGGTTGGTTCGACGAGGTGGCCGACCGCCTGATCGCCTTGGTCCCGGAGCTGGGCGAGGACGTCTTCGAGGTCGATCGGGGCGAGCTGACCGTGGCCGTGCCCGGCCGTCTGCTGGCCCAGCTGGCCCGCCACTGCCGTGACGACGCCTGGTTGCGTTTCGAGAACTGCGTCTCGGTCTCCGGCGTCCATTTCCCCGACGAGCCCGGCGCCGAGTTCCACGTCGTGTACCACCTCCTCTCCATCACCCACAATCGCCGTCTGCGCCTGGAGGCGACCTGTCCCGAGTCCGACCCCCATCTGCCTTCGCTGGTCGCGACCTATCCCATGGCGGATTGGCACGAGCGCGAGACCTGGGACATGTTCGGCGTCGTCTTCGACGGCCATCCCCATCTCACCCGCATCCTGATGCCGGACGACTGGGTCGGCCATCCTCAGCGCAAGGATTACCCGCTGGGCGGCGTGCCGATCGAGTTCAAAGGGGCCGAAGTGCCACCCCCGGACCAACGGAGGTCTAACTGATGAGCGCTCCCGCACCCGTCACGTACATCGCCCAGGGCGGCGATTGGGCCGAGATCGCGGCCGCTCAAGCCGAGCGGGCGGATGAGACCATCGTCGTCAACATGGGCCCGCAGCACCCCTCCACCCATGGCGTCTTACGTCTGGAGCTGGAGTTGGAAGGCGAGACGGTGACCTCGGTCCGTCCGGGCATCGGCTTCCTCCACAGCGGCATCGAGAAGAACATGGAGTTCAAGACCTACGCCCAGGGCTCGGCCTTCGTCTCCCGCATGGACTACGTCGCCCCGATGTTCAACGAGGCCGTCTACTGCCTGGCGGTGGAGAAGCTGCTGGAGGTCGAGGCTCCGGCCCGGGCCAACGTCTTGCGCGTCTTGGTCATGGAGTTGAACCGCATCGCCTCCCATCTGGTGGCCATCGGCACCGGCGGCATGGAGATCGGCGCCTTGACCGTCATGACGATCGGCTTCCGTGAGCGCGAGGTCATCGTCGACTTCTTCGAGGCCCTCTGCGGCACGCGCATGAACCACGCCTACATCCGCCCCGGCGGTGTCTCCATCGACCTGCCCGAGAACGGCCTGGCCCAGTTGCGCTCTCTGATCGAGTGGTTGCACAAGCACCTGCCGGAGTACGCCGGCTTCTGCAACGAGAACCCGATCTTCAAGGGCCGTATGTGTGACGTGGCCCGCCTCGACCTGACCTCCTGCATGGCCTTGGGCGTGTCTGGTCCGCCTCTGCGCGCCACCGGTTACGCCTGGGACCTGCGTAAGAATCAGCCCTATTGCGACTACGAGACCTACGATTTCGACGTCATCACCTGGGACACGGCCGACGCCTACGGCCGTTTCCGGATCCGGCAGCAGGAGATGTGGGAGTCGCTCAAGATCGTCGAGCAGTGCTACGACCGTTTGGAGGCCACTTCGGGCGCTCCGGTCATGGTGGACGATCCGACGCTGGCTTGGCCGGCTCAGTTGACGGTCGGCCCGGACGGCCAGGGCAATTCCTTCGGCCACGTCAAGCAGATCATGGGCCTCTCGATGGAGGCTTTGATCCATCACTTCAAGACCGTCTCGGAGGGTTTCCGGGTGCCGGTCGGCCAGGTCTACAGCGCCATCGAGTCGCCCAAGGGCGAGTTGGGCTGCCACCTGGTCTCGGACGGCGGAAGCAGACCGTATCGTTGCCATTTCCGCGATCCTGGTTTCAACCACTTACAGGCCGTGCCGGCTCTCTGCGAGGGCGGCATGATGTCGGACGTGGTGGTGGCGGTGGCCAGTCTCGACCCAGTCCTGGGAGGTGTCGACCGATGAGCGACGCTCAGACCGAACCGAAGGCCGCACCGGACGGTCAGAACACACCGGACGGTCCGATCACGGATCAGACGTTGGCCGAGCTGAGGCAGTTGGCCGACCGTTACCCGGAGCCGCGCTCGGCCCTGTTGCCCATGCTGCATCTGATCCAATCGGTCGAGGGCCGGGTCTCGTCCCGCGGCGTCGAGGTTTGCGCCGACTTGCTCGGTTTGACGGCGGCTCAGGTGGCCGGCGTCGCCACCTTCTACACCATGTACAAACGCCGGCCGGCCGGCCGCCACCACATCGGCGTCTGCACCACCGCCCTGTGCGCGGTCATGGGCGGCGACGAGGTCTTGCGGGCGGTCCAAGACAAGCTCGGCCTCGAACCGGAGCAGACCACCGCCGACGGTCTCTTCTCGTTGGAGCGCCTGGAGTGCAACGCGGCCTGTGACTTCGCCCCCGTCATGATGGTCGACTGGGAGTTCATGGACAACATGACTCCGGCCCAGGCGGAGGCCCTGTTGGACGATCTGGCGGCTGACCGCCCGGTCCAGTCCACCCGTGGCGCCACCATCACCTCGTGGCGCCAGGCCGAGCGCGTCCTGGCCGGTTTCTCCGACGGTTTGGCGGACGAGGGCCCCTCGGCCGGACCGTCCTCCTTGCGCGGGGTCGAGTTGGCCCGTCAGTCCGGTTGGACGGCGGACGCCTTCCAACCGCCGCCGTCCGCTGCGACGGCTTCGGCTGAACCAGCCCCGACCAGTCAGGGGGCGTCGAAATGACCCTGGCCCAGACTCAGCCGCTGGTTCCCGTCCTGACCGCCAACTGGGGCCAGGAGCGCTCCTGGAAGCTTGACTCATACGTCGCCCAGGGCGGTTACGCCGCCCTCCGCCAGGCCTTGGGCCGGACCCCCGCCGACGTCATGGCCGAGGTCAAGGACGCCCAGCTGCGGGGTCGCGGCGGGGCTGGTTTCCCGACTGGCTTGAAGTGGAGCTTCGTCCCCCAGGACAACCCCAACCCGAAGTACCTCGTCGTCAACGGCGACGAGTCGGAGCCGGGCACCTGCAAGGACATCCCCTTGCTCATGGCCAGCCCCCACACCCTGGTCGAGGGCGTCATCATCTCGTCTTACGCCATCGGCGCCCACACCGCTTTCATCTACATCCGGGGCGAGGTCCTGCACCCCATCCGGCGGGTCCGCCAGGCCGTCGAGGAGGCCTACGCGGCCGGTTATCTCGGCTCCGACATCCTGGGCTCCGGCTTCGACCTCGACGTCATCGTCCACGCCGGGGCCGGGGCTTACATCTGCGGCGAGGAGACGGCCCTGCTCAACTCCTTGGAGGGCCGCCGGGGCCAACCCCGCTTGCGTCCGCCCTTCCCCGCCGTGGCCGGGCTCTACGCCTCTCCCACCGTCATCAACAACGTCGAGTCGATCGCCTCGGTGCCGTCCATCATCGCCCGGGGCAAGGATTGGTTCACGGCCATGGGCACGGAGAAGTCGAAGGGCTTCACCATCTATTCTCTGTCCGGCCACGTCGCCCACCCGGGCCAGTACGAGGCCCCGCTCGGTTTGACCATGGCCCGGCTGCTGGAGTTGGCCGGCGGCGTCAGGGCCGGCCACCAGCTCAAGTTCTTCACGCCGGGCGGCTCCTCGACGCCGATCCTGACCGCCGAGCACTTGGACACCGCGCTCGATTACGAGGGCCTGGCCCAGGTCGGCACCATGTTGGGCACCAAGGCCATGCAGGTCTTCGACGAGACCACCTCGGTGGTGCGCACTACCTTGCGCTGGGTCGAGTTCTACAAACACGAGTCCTGCGGCAAATGCACCCCCTGCCGGGAGGGCACCTGGTGGCTGGTCCAGTTGTTGCACAAATTGGAGGCCGGCCAGGGGCAAGACGGTGACGTGGACAAGTTGCTCAGTGTCTGCGACAGCATCACGGGCAAGACCTTCTGCACCTTGGCCGAGGGGGCCGTGGCCTGTGTCACCTCGGCCGTGCGTCATTTCCGGTCCGAGTTCGAGATCGGCTACACCACCCCGGCCTGGGAGCATCTACCGTACGCCGCCAGCGCCTTGTTCCCGATCGAGTCCGAAGGAGGCCGGGCATGAGCGTCGCCCCCGCTGACAATTTGGTCACGGTCACCATCGACGGGGTCGAGGTGTCGGTGCCTAAGGGCACCTTGATCATCCGGGCCGCCGAGCTAGCCGGCGTGGCCATCCCGCGTTTCTGCGACCACCCTCTGCTGGAGCCGGTCGGGGCCTGCCGGCAGTGTCTGGTCGAGATTCCCGACGCCGGCAATGGCCGGGGTTTCCCCAAGCCGCAGCCGTCTTGCACGATGACGGTGGCGGACGGGATGCAGGTCAAGAGCCAGCAGACTTCGACCCAGGCGGCCCAAGCCCAGCGCGACGTCTTGGAGCTGATGCTGATCAACCACCCCTTGGACTGCCCGATCTGCGACAAGGGCGGCGAGTGCCCCTTGCAGAACCAGGCCCTGGAGCACGGGCCGGGCCAGTCGAGGTATGACGGGGTCAAGCGCACCTACGTCAAGCCCATCGAGCTGTCGCCCCAGTTGCTGCTGGACCGGGAGCGTTGCGTGTTGTGCGCCCGTTGCACCCGTTTCTCCGAGCAGATCTCGGGCGATCCCTTGATCGGCTTGCTCGAACGGGGGGCCAAGCAGCAGGTCGGCGCCTGGTCGGACGCCCCTTACAATTCGTATTTCTCTGGCAATGTGGTCCAAATTTGCCCGGTCGGCGCCCTCACCAGCCAGGCCTACCGCTTCTCCGCCCGTCCCTTCGACCTGGTCTCGACCGTCACCACCTGCGAGCACTGCGCCGCCGGTTGCCAGCTCCGGGTCGATCAGCGACATTACGACGTCAAGCGCCGTCAAGCCGGCCAGGACCCCTCCGTCAACCAGGAGTGGAGCTGCGACGTCGGCCGTTTCGCCTTCCTCTCCGCTCGCGGCGACGACCGTTTGATCCGGCCGCTGGTGCGCCGCGACGGTCAACTGCAGCCGGCCTCCTGGCCGGACGCCATCGACGCCGTGGTGGCGGGCTTGAGCCGGTCCCAGGGCCGGGTCGGCCTGCAGACCGGCGGCCGGCTGACGCTGGAGACAGCTCTCAGCTACGCCCGCTTCGCCCGCGCCGTCCTGGGCAGCGACGACATCGATTTCCGGGCCCGTCCCCAGTCGGAGGAGGAGGCCCAGTTCCTGGCCGCCGCCGTGGCCGGCCGTTCCCCGGACGAGGCCGTCTCTTACGCCGACCTGGAGCGCGCCCGCCGGGTCGTCCTGGTCGGTTTCGAGCCCGAGGACGAGTCGCCCATCGTCTTCCTGCGGCTGCGCCAGGCGGTCGCCCAGCACGGCCTCCAGGTCCAGACCATGGCGCCCTGGCTGTCGCCGGGGGCCCGTAAATTGTCGGCTCAGCTCATCGCCACCGCGCCCGGGGCCGAGGCCGCCGGCTTGGCTGGCTTGGACGGCTTGGACTCCGACACCGTCATCCTGGCCGGCGAGCGCTTGGCCACCGCGCCGGGCGCCCTGACCGCGCTGCTGACGGTCACGCGAGCCAGTGGCGCCGCTTGGGCTTGGATCCCGCGCCGGGCCGGTGAGTTGGCCGCCCTGGCGGCCGGTCTGCTGCCCGGTCTGCTGCCGGGCGGCCGTCCTCTGGCCGACGCTCAGGCCCGGGACCAATTGACGAAGTCTTGGGGAGTCGAGACTTGGCCCGAGCGGCCCGGCCGTTCCGCCGCCGAGCAATTCCAAGCCGTTCTGGACGGTCGACTCTCCGCTCTGGTCCTGGCCGGCTTGGAGCTGGCCGATCTGCCCGATCCGGCTCTGGCCGCCCAGGCCCTGGCCCGGGCCGATTTCGTGCTCAGCTTGGAACAGCGCCGCTCGGCCGTGGCCGAGCTGGCCGACGTGGTCTTGCCGGTCGGCCTGCTGGAGGAGACCAGCGGCTCCTTCATCGACTGGGAGCAGCGCTCCCGTCCGGTCGCCCAAGTCATCGATCGGCCCCGCTCGGGCTTGACCGAGATCAGGTTGCTGGCCGTCCTGTCCGACGCCTTGGGCTCCGACCTGGGCTGGCGCGACGCCGCCGGCGCGGCCGCCGCCTGGGTGGGACTGCCGGCTTGGACCGGCCCCCGTTCGCCGGCTCCGGCCGTCCCCGCCGCCCCGTCCGCTCCGGCGGCGGCCGAGGCCGACTTGCGGCTGGCCACTTGGCGTGAGCTGATCGACGACTCGCGACGGCTCGACCGGGCCGACCAACTAGCCGCCAGCGCCCGTCCGGTGGCCGCCCGCTTGGCTCCGGCCACCGCCGCCCGGCTCGGTTTGGCTCAGGCCCCCCAGATCGAGTTGAGCGGTCCGGCCGGCTCGGCCCGCTTCGACCTCGTGCTCGACTCCAGTCTGGTCGAGGGCGTGCTGTGGGCCCCTTGGCGGGCTCCGGGCCGTTCCCTGGCCGCCTGCGGTTTGACCCCCGGCGGTCTAGTCAGCGTCAGCTCAGGAGGTGATCGGTGATGTTCGAGCACGGTCCGACCGTCCTGGAATCAGCCGTCTTCGGCACTGACCCTTGGTGGATCATCCTCATCAAGGTCGTCGTCATGTTCGTCTTCCTGCTCACCTTCACCATCTTCAACGTCTGGTTCGAGCGGCGTGTGGTGGGCAAGATGCAGCAGCGTCTGGGGCCGGTCATGAACGGCCCGCTCGGTCTCGGCCAAGCCCTCGGCGACGGCATGAAGTGCCTAGTCAAAGAGGATTTCAGGCCTCAGGGAGCGGATAAGTGGCTCTTCTCGCTGGCCCCCATCCTGTCCGGCACGGCCGCTTTCACGGCCTGGTCCGTCATCCCCTTGGGCGGGGAGGTCTCGATCTTCGGCGTCAAGACGCACTTGCAGTTGACCGATCTGCCGATGGGCGTCCTCTTCGTCCTGTCGGTCGCCTCGGTCGGCATCTACGGCATCGTCCTGGCCGGCTGGAGCTCGACCTCCCCCTATTCGATCTTGGGCGGCATCCGCTCGACCGCCCAGATGATCTCCTACGAGGTCGCCATGGGCCTGTCCTTGGTCTCGGTCTTCCTCTACGCCCGCTCCATGTCGACGGCCGACATTGTGGCGGCTCAAGCCGAGCCGATGTCGGTCCTGCCCGGCCTGGGGCTGCCGGGCTGGTACGCCCTCTTGCTGCTGCCCAGCTTCGTGGTCTACTTCATCTCCATCGTGGCCGAGACCAACCGGGCCCCCTTCGACTTGGTCGAGTGCGAGCAGGAACTGGTCTCGGGTTATTGCACCGACTACTCCGGCTTCCGTTACGCCATCTACTTCCTGGCCGAGTACATCAACATGGCGACCGTCTCGGGCATGGCCACGACCCTCTTCCTGGGCGGCTACCACGCCCCTTGGCCGCTGTCTCGGATCGAGGTCTTGGACTCCGGCTGGATGGGTCCGGTCTGGTTCATCGCCAAGGTCTTGGTCTGCATGTTCGTCTTCGTCTGGCTCCGGGGCACCCTGCCCCGTTTCCGCTACGACCAATTCATGGACCTGGGCTGGCGCTGGCTGATACCGATCTCCTTGGTTTGGATCGTCTTGATCGCCTTCGTCTCGGTGGCCCGCCAGCGGGATTGGTTCTCCAGTCAGCTGATCCTGATCTTGGCCGGCCTCTTGATCGTGGTGCTGCTGGTCTCCCTCTTCCTCGGCCGCAAACCGGAAGCCCCGCAGGTCAGATCCGAGGTCTCGCGGGTGCCGTTCGTCGACACCGAAGACTTCGACCCCTTCGCCGGCGGCTACCCTGTGCCGCCCATGCCGGGCCAGCTCCTGCCGGAGTTGGCCGACGTGGTGGCCGGTGACCCAGTCTTCACGGGCAGCGACCAGTCCGCCGCCCCCGCCGCCTCAGCCGCCCGGGAAGGAGTCTGAGCATGGGCTTCCTAGACGCCTGGAAGGGTTTCGGCATCACCTTCGCCACGATGTTCCGCAAGCCTTTCACCCAGGGTTATCCGCGCAAGGGCCAGGAGAAGGTGACGGCGCCGCGGTACCACGGCCGCCATCAGCTCAACCGTTGGCCGGACGGCCTGGAGAAGTGCGTCGGCTGCGAGTTGTGCGCCTGGGCCTGCCCGGCCGACGCCATCTACGTCGAGGCCGGCGCCAACACCGAGGCCGAGCGTCACTCGCCCGGCCCCCGCTACGGCCGGGTCTATGAGATCAACTACCTGCGCTGCATCTTCTGCGGCATGTGCATCGAGGCCTGTCCGACCCGGGCCTTGACCATGACCAACGAGTTCAAGCTGGCCAACTCTTCGCGCGCCAGTCTGATCTACACCAAGGAAGAACTCTTGGCCCCTCTGCTGGAGGGCATGGAGGCGCCGCCCCATCCCCGCCGCTTGGGCGACGATGAGCGGGATTACTTCCTCGGTCTGCCCGACTCCGGCCAAGCTGACAATAGAACTTGGTCAATGTCCGAGGAGGCGACGGCATGACCGGCCTGACCAGTTTGACCGGCCTCGGTCTGACGCCCCTGCTGACCGGCGTCGAGGTCACCTTCTGGGTCTGCGCCGTGGCCGCCATCGCCGGCGCCATCGGCGTCGTCACCTCCAGCAAGCCGGTTTACTCCGCGCTCAGCTTGGCCTTGGTCATGTTGGCCCTGGCCGTCATCTACGCCTCCTTGGAGGCCGGCTTCCTCTTCGCCGTCCAGATCATCGTCTACACCGGCGCCGTCTTGATGCTCTTCCTCTTCGTCATCATGCTGGTCGGCGTCTCCTCCCGGGAAGCCTTGGTCGACACTCTGCGGGGCCACCGCCTGGCCGCCTGCCTGGCCGGGGTCGGTCTGGTCGTCCTGTTGGCCTTGGCCGTGGGCCAGGCCGTCACCGCCCCCGCGGTCGGCTTGGCCGACGCCACCGCCGTCGCCGGCGGCAACGTCGAGGGTCTGGCCCAACTGGTCTTCCATCGTTACGTCGTCGCCTTCGAGGCCACCGCCGCCTTGCTCATCACGGCCGCCGTGGCCGCCATGGTCTTGGCCCACCCCAAGCGGCTGAAGCCCAAGCCGGATCAGTCGCTGCGTCTGCGCCGCCGGGTCGAGGCCTACGCCGAGCAGGGCGTCCACCCGGGGGCCAAGCCGTCCTCCGGCGTCTTCGCCCGGCATAACTCGGTCGCCACGCCGGCTCTCCTGCCGGATGGCTCCGTCGCCCCGGAGTCGATCTCGGACACCGTCGCCAGCCGGGTCCAGGTGGCCGATCCGAGTCAGCTGGCCTTGCCCCTGGCCCAGACCCTGGCCGCCATCGAGGGCCGTCCGGGCTCCGGTCCGGTCGACTCCGAGGACTCAGACGACTCGGATGACGATCTAGCCGAGGACCTAGTCGACGATCCGGCCGAGGACGCCGCCGAGGACCCGCGCCCAGGCCCAGCCGAGGACTCCGCCGAGGACCTGACCGATGGTTCAGCCGAGGACCCCGCCACCCCGGCCAGTCCCACCGTCCCGGACCCTCCGCTCACTCCGGACAGCCCGCTCAGCCCGGACCCAGCCGGGCCCGACCAGGAGGGAGGCTCAGATGACTGATCTCTATCTGGTCTTGGCCGTCATCTTGTTCAGCGTCGGCTTGGTCGGCTTCTTGATCCGGCGCAACGCTCTCATCATCTTCATGTCCATCGAGTTGATGCTCAACGCCTCCAACCTGGTCCTGGTCTCGATGAGCCATGTCCACGGCGTCTTGGACGGCCAGGTGGCGGCCTTCTTCGTCATGGTGGTGGCGGCGGCCGAAGTCGTGATCGGCCTGTCCATCATCGTCACCATCTTCCGTGCCCGCCGTTCGACCTCGGTCGACAACGAGATCCTGCTCAAGGGCTGAGAGGGCCGCCATGACTGTCTTCGCGCTGACGCCGACCCCGGCCACTGGCTTGCAGGTCTACGCCTGGCTCCTCATCGCCTTGCCTCTCGGGGTGGCCGCCCTGCTCCTGGTCGGCGGCAAGCGGACTGACTCTTGGGGCCACTTCCTCGCCACCTTGGCCCCCATCGCCAGCTTCGGCTTGGCCTTGGCCTATTTCATCGACCTGTTGGCCGTGACCCCCGACCAGCGCGCCATCGTCGTGCCGGTCTACACCTGGATCGCCTCGTCCGCCTGGCAGATCTCGGTCTCCCTCCTGCTCGATCCGCTGTCCATGGTCTTCGTTCTCTTGGTCACGGGCGTCGGCTCTCTCATCCACCTCTATTCCCTCGGCTACATGGCCCACGACCCCAACCGGCGGCGTTTCTTCGCCTACCTCAACCTCTTCGTGGCGGCCATGCTGATCCTGGTCCTGGCCGACAATTACCTCGTCTTGTTCGTGGGCTGGGAGGGCGTCGGCCTGGCCTCCTTCCTGCTCATCTCCTTCTGGCAGGAGCGGCCCTCGGCCGCCGCCGCCGGCAAGAAGGCCTTCATCGTCAACCGGGTCGGCGACCTCGGTCTGATCATCGCCATCTTCACCATGCTGGCCATGTTCGGCTCCTCCTCCTTCAGCTCGGTCAACGCCGGGGCCGACCAGTTGACCTCCTTCTGGGCCGGTCTGCTCGGCTTCCTGCTCCTGCTCGGAGCCTGCGGCAAGTCGGCCCAGGTGCCCTTGCAGACCTGGTTGTTGGACGCCATGGAGGGTCCCACTCCGGTCTCGGCTCTGATCCACGCCGCCACCATGGTGACGGCCGGCGTCTACCTGGTGGTCCGCTCCGGGGCCATCTACGCCCAGGCCCCGGCCGCTCAGTTAGCCGTCGCCATCGTCGGCACCGTCACCTTGCTGGTCGGCGCCTGGATCGGCTGCGCCAAGGACGACATCAAGAAGGTCCTGGCCGGCTCGACCATGAGCCAGATCGGCTACATGATGCTGGCCGCCGGCATCGGCCCGGCCGGTTACGCCTTCGCCATCTTCCACCTGCTGACCCATGGTTTCTTCAAGGCCAACATGTTCTTGGGGGCCGGGTCCGTCATGCACGCCACCGGCGACGACGTCGACATGCGTCATTACGGGGCCCTGCGCCGGGCCTTGCCCATCACCTTCGTCACCTTCGCCGCCGGTTATCTCGCCATCATCGGCTTCCCCTTCTTCTCCGGCTTCTACTCCAAGGACCACATCATCGAGGCCGCCTTCGAGCATCAGCCAGCGCTCGGTCTGCTGGCTTTGATCGGGGCCGGCGTGACCGCCTTCTACATGACCCGCTTGATGGCGCTGACCTTCTTCGGCCAGTCGCGCTGGCGCCCCGGCGTCCATCCCCACGAGTCGCCCGCCACCATGTGGATCCCGCTGGTCCTGCTCGCTCTGGGCTCCTTCGGCGGCGGCATGGTCTTGAACGGCTGGATCGGCCGCTGGCTGGCCCCCATCGGCGCCTTGGCTCCGGAGAACGCCTCTTGGGCGCCTCATTTCACTCCCATCGGCTGGGCCACCTTGGCCGTGGTGGCGGCCGGAGTGGCCTTGGGCTGGCTGCTCTTCGGCCGTCGGCCGGTCCCGGACCAGGCTCCGACCGCCGTCTCGCCGCTGACCCGCTGGGGCCGGCGCGACCTCTACGTCGACTCCCTCTACGACGCCGCTCTGGTCCGTCCCGGCTTGGGCTTGGCTCAGGCCGTGGCCTTGGTCGATCAGCGCGCCGTCGACGGCGCGGTGGAGGGCTCGGCCCATTTGACCCAGTCGGTCGGCCGCCAGTTGGGGCGGCTGCAGAACGGCTACGTCCGTAGTTACGGCCTGACCATGCTGATCGGCCTGCTGGCCGTCGGTGTGGCCCTGATCTTGGGCCAGCTGGTCTGAGAGGAGGATGCCATGACGTTTCCTTGGTTGACCGCCCTGGCGGTCCTGCCCTTGCTCGGCGCCGTCCTGATCGGGTTGGTCAAGGTTTGGTCGGGTCGCCTGGTCGGTCTGATCACGGCCCTCGTCACCTTGGCTCTGGGAGCCGGCGTGGCCTGGCTGCAGGCCGCCGACGGGGCCGCCGCCCTGGCCGAGCGGGTGACCTGGTTGGCCCCGCTGGGCGCCGCCTACTCGCTCAGTTTGGACGGCATGGGCCTGGCCATGGTCTTGCTCACGGTCGTCTTGGTCCCCTTGATCCTGATCGCCGAGTGGCGCACCGGGACCGGCTCCGCCGGAGCCGCTGAGGCCGCTGAGGCTGATGGGCCGGGCTCGGGCCGGGGCTCGGCCAGAGCTTTCTCGGCCTTGGTCCTGCTGGTCGAGTCCTGCTCCTTGTTCGTCTTCCTGGCCGAGGACGCCATCCTCTTCTACGTCTTCTTCGAGGCCTCCCTGATCCCGATGTACTTCTTGATCGCAGGTTTCGGGTCCGATCCGGTCAAGCGCTCGGCCGCCGCCGTCAAGTTCCTCCTCTTCGGCTTGGCCGGCGGCTTGGTCATGCTCTTCGCCCTGGTCGGCACCGGGGCGCTGGCCGCCCAGGGCGGCTCGCTGACCATGAGCCTGACCGAATTAGCCGACCTCGACTTAGGCGGCTCGACCTTGTCCCAGGTCGTCTTCATCGGTTTCTTCGTCGCCTTCGCTCTCAAGGCCCCGATGGTGCCCGGCCACACCTGGCTGCCCCAGGCGGCCGCCCAGTCGACCGGCGGCGGGGCCGCTCTCATGGTCGGCGTGCTGGACAAATTGGGCACCTTCGGCATGGTCCGTTTCTGCCTCGTCCTCTTCCCCCAGGAGGCCCGCTGGGCCACCCCGGTCATCATCGGCTTGGCCGTCCTCTCGATCCTTTACGGCGCCTTCGCCGCGCTCGGTCAGAAGGACCTCATGCGCCTGGTCGCCTTCACCTCGATCAGCCACTTCGGTTTCATGGTGCTGGGCCTCTTCACCCTCACCACCGCCTCTTTGACCGGTTCGATCTTCTACATGGTCAACCACGGCCTGTCCACCGGCGCCCTCTTCCTCCTGATCGGGTACATGGTCCGCCAGCGGGGCTCGGCCGAGGTCTCGGCCTTCGGCGGTGTGGCCAAGGTCGCCCCGGTCTTGGCCGGTTTCACCCTCTTGGCCGGTCTGGGCGGTTTGGCCCTGCCCGGCACCTCTAGTTTCGTGTCCGAGTTCATGGTCATGGCCGGGGTCTGGGCCCGCTTCAACGTCGTGGCCGTCCTGGCCGCTCTGGGCACCGTCTTGGCCGCCCTTTACATCCTCTGGACCTACCAGCGCTTGATGACCGGTCCGGTGACCGATCAGACCGCTCAGCATTTCACCGCCGACCTGTCCGCCCGGGAGCGCCTGGCTGTCATCCCACTGCTCTTCGCCATCTTGGCCCTCGGTTTCTTTCCCCGTCCGGCCCTCGACCTGATCGAACCGACTAGTCAGACGATCATGACCGAGGCCGGTGTGACCGACCTGGCCCCCATCGTGAAGGGAGTCAACTAGATGACCGCCGCCGTTCTGCCCCTGTTGGAGTTCACCCCTCCGACCATCGATTACGTCCGCTTGTTGCCCTTCCTCATCGTCATCGCGGCGGCCTGCCTCGGCGTCGTGGTCGAGGCTTTCGTGCGGCGGACCTGGCGCCATGAGGTCCAGGTCGGCTTGGCTCTGGTGGCCTTGGTCGCCTCCGGCGCCGCCATCGTCTCCGGCTGGGGTTCGGACTCCCTGGCGGTGGTCGATCCGATCGGCCCCGATCAACCGGTCGGTTCGGTCATGGTGGACGGCCCGACCCAGGTCTTCTGGCTCATGCTGGTCCTCTTCGCCCTCTTGGCCGTCTGTCTGATGGCCGAGCGCCGGGTCTACGCCGGCCGTAACGCTTTCGCCCCCATGGCCGCCGCCATCCCCGGCTCCCAAGCCGAGGCCGAGGCCGATCAGGCCTCCCTGGAGCACGCCGAGGTCTTCCCCTTGGCCCTCTTCTCCCTCTCCGGCATGATGCTCTTCGTCGCCGCCAACGACCTGTTGTTGCTGTTCGTGGCCTTGGAAGTCCTGTCCCTGCCTCTCTACGTCCTGGCCGCCTTGGCCCGCCATCGCCGCCTGGCCTCGCAGGAAGCCGCCCTCAAGTACTTCCTGCTCGGGGCCGCCGCCTCGGCCATCTTCCTCTTCGGCTGCGCCCTCCTGTTCGCTTACGCCGGCTCCTTCGACTTCGATCTGATCGCCTTGCGTTACGATCAGGGTGCCGCCGCCGACCGCTTGCTCTGGGCCGGCTTGGGCCTGGTTTTGGTCGGGTTGCTGTTCAAGATCGGGGCCGTCCCCTTCCATTCCTGGGCCCCCGACACCTATCAAGGCGCCCCCACCCCGGTCACCGCCTTCATGGCCGTCTGCACCAAGATCGCCGCCGTCGCCGCCTTGCTCCGCCTGCTCTTCGTCGCCCTGGGCGCGGCCCGCTGGACCTGGCAGCCCATCATCGCCGGCGTCGCCGTCGTGACCATGTTGGTCGGCCCGGTCCTCGGCATCGTCCAGTCCAACATCAAGCGTCTGCTGGCCTATTCCTCGATCGCCCACGCCGGTTTCCTCTTGACCGGATTGGCCGGGGCTTTGACCGTCCAGTCCGGCCTGGCGGCCGATCAGCTGGGCACGGTCGCCTCGGCCGGTTTCTATCTCATGGCTTACGGTCTGGCCACCATCGGCTGCTTCGCCGCTGTCACCTTGGTCCAGAGCCAGGGCCGCGAGGTCACCGAGCTGTCCGCCTGGGCCGGTTTGGGCCGGCGCCACCCTTGGTTCGGCTTGGTCATGCTGGTCTGCCTGCTGAGCTTGGCCGGCATCCCGCTGACGGCTGGTTTCACCGGCAAGCTGGCCGTTTTCTCGGTGGCTTGGCGGGGCGGTTATTGGTGGCTGGTCTTGGTCGCCGTCCTAGCCGCCGTGGTGGCGGTCTACGTCTACGTCCGGGTCTTGGTCCTGCTCTTCTCGCGTCCGGCCTCGGACCAGGTCGAGGTCAAGTTGCCCGGCCCGGCCACCGCCGTGGTCCTGACCGTGACGGTGATCGGCTCGCTCGCCTTCGGCCTGGTCCCCGGCCCCCTGGCCGATCTCTTGGCCCAGTCCTCCACCTTCCTGCGTTCGGTGCACAACTGATAGCGATTGACTGATGGCGATTGGCTTGCAGGACGCCGAGTTCGAGGAGCGCGGAACTGATCCGACGGACGTCGGGTCCAGGAGTCAGGGCGCTGATCTAGCGGCCACCGGGTCTGAGGGCCGGGGGACTGGTTCGATGGGTTCAGGGTCTGAGAGTTGTGGGATTGGTCTGACGGATGTCGAGTCTGGGATTCGAGGCGCTGGTCTGACGGGTGACGGGTCTAAGGATCGGGGCGTCGGTTCGACGGACGTCGGGTCTAAGGCCCGGGGCGTCGGTTCGATGGGTTCAGGATTTGAGGGTCGGGGGACTGGTCTGACGGGTGTCGAGTCTGGGATTCGAGGGGCTGGTCTGACGGGTGACGGGTCTGGGGATCGGGGAACTGATCTGACGGACGTCGGGTCCGAGCTTCGGGGAGCCGGTTCGATGGGTTCAGGGTCTGAGAGTCGGGGAGCCGGTTTGACGGACGCTGAGTTCGAGGAGTGGGGCACCGGTCTGCTGGAGCGGATCGAGACCCAGTTGTTCGAGGTCCTGCGGGCCGACTCTCCCTTCATCACCGAGATGGCCCGCCATCTACCCACCGCCGGGGGTAAGCGTTTCCGGCCCATGCTCCTGGTCGGCGCGGCCGGCTTAGGCTTCGACTTGACCGGCCAGGTCGACCAGGAGGCCGCCCTCAAGGCCGCTCTGGTGGTCGAGTTGACCCATGTCGCCAGCCTCTACCACGACGACGTCATGGACGAGGCGGAGTGGCGCCGGGGCGCTCCCAGCGCCAATAAGCGTTGGCAGAACTCGACCGCCATCCTGATCGGCGACTTCATCTTCGCCCGCTCCTCGGCCGTCGGGGCCAGCCTCGGCTCGGATTACGTCTCTTTCCAGGCCCACACCTTCGCCCGCTTGGTGGCCGGCCAGATCGAGGAACTGGTCGGTCCCGCCGCCGGGGCCGATCCGGTCGACCACCATCTCCGCGTGGTGGCCGACAAGACCGCCTCTCTGATCGCGGCCTCGGCCCGTTTCGGGGCCATGGCGGCCGGCGCCGCCCCGGATCAGATCGAGGCCCTGACCCGTTTCGGCGAGCGCCTGGGCACGGTCTTCCAACTCTCGGACGACCTCTTGGACATCACCGCCGATGCCACCGGCAAGGCCCCCGGCGTCGACCTGCGCGAGGGCGTGCCCACCCTGGCCCCGCTCCTGGTCCTGAAGTCCGCCCGCCCCCAAGACGCCGACCTGATCGAGTGGCTGTCCGCCCCCGTGCCCGCCTCGGACCTGCCCCAGGTCCTGGCCCTCTTGAGGGCCCACCCAGCCATCGACCAAGTCCGGGCCGACCTCCGCTCTCGCACCGCCGACGCCCTAGCCGAGCTGACCACCCTGCCCGACGGCCCCGCCAAGCGCTCCCTGGCCAAGCTCTGCGACGTCGCCATCACCCGCTCGTCCTAACCCGGGTGGGCCGTATCCCTACCTGATGGACATGCCTTCCCACTCGGCGTCCGTGATGCGCCGACCGATCTTCTTCTCGATGATCGGCACATATCTCAACCCAGTGAGGTTTTTTCGCTCATCTGCTCTGACCGGTTTCAACCCGTAGTCCCCAGTCCGGGCGATGTACTCCTCAGCCTGCTTGACGATCTCTTCCTCACTCATCACCCAGATACCTCTCAATCAGGACTTGGCTTGCTAGGGAATCGAAGTGGAGTCGCCTCCCAGGCAGCGGCTTGGCGCCGTACTTCTCGATGTAATACTGGTAAAGGAGAGTCTTTGGTTCGAACACGACGAAACCATCAAAGTCTCGTTCAAAGGAATCCCGCGCCACATAAGCTAACAGCTTTCCTGCTACTTCGGTGCCTCTGTATTCTGGTGCCACTTCGATTAAGTGCAGGAAATCGAAAAGATCATGAGGAAGTCTCTCAAATTCGGCCAGCCCCGCTATCTCCCCATTCTCGATACGCGCGACAGTGATGGTTTGATCATTCGAACGGGCAGTCCAGTCAAACTCAAACCCGGCCAAGCCTCGCAAGGTGGAGACATCGGAAAGTTGCTTGAACACCCACCCATTCTACTGTCTCTTCGCAGGTGGAGTCCGGGAACCTCCAGCCGCCTCCGACGAGTCCTAGTCGGCTCCCCAGGCGATGGTGTCGGGGCGGTGACTCGTAATCGTCGCTCGATCCGCCATCGACAGCCGGACCCGCCAACATAACCCCAACTGCTCGATCACGTCCGCCCCCATCACCGAATTGAGCAGTTGCGCTCGCCGACACGCCGAAACAAACAGTCGCAACTGTCGTTCGTGCCCTTATCAAGCCGTTCCGATCGCCCAGGAGTCCGGCCTCGACCGTGACTGCACGGCCCAGGTCGAACAGGTGCGGTCGGTCTCCGTGGGCCGGGTCGTGCGGCTGGTCGGCCGTTTGACCGGCGAAGCGCTGGGTCGGCTGGACGAGGCCCTGCGGGTCCACCTGGCGCTCTAGCCCAGTAGACAGGCGACCATGGGGGCGGGGATGGCTTTGACCGGATAGTCAGTGTCAAGGATTGACTTGGTCGCCATGACACCGTGATCGAATTTACCTTCGATGGTCTTAGCCTCGCCCCGCCAGCCCGAGTCGACCCATTTCGATTCGATGGGCGTGGTCATGGTGGCCCCGGCGGGTGTTGGGATACGAACGGGTCCGAAATCGATCTCATTGCTGGAACCGGTGCGGACATAGCCGATGGTGTCATCGGCGACCCACCGGCCTTCGTCGTGCTCATCTATGACACGGGCGAGAGTGACAGCCAGGACTGCCTCGCTCAGCGCAGGGAAAGCGGGCGCGTGAAGGCCCGCGCTGAGCAGCGCTGGGATCCAAGCCAGGATCGGATCGGTCAGATACAGCTTGGCCTGAGCTCCAACCACAAGACCGCCATGCTCGTCACGTTGGCGACAGCGTAACGTGGCGTGAGAGTTGATCAGACGGATGATCCTGCGTTCGAAAGCGTCACGGTTCGGGTAGCCCAACTGGTTAGCCGAACCAGCGATGCTGAGTGGGCTCGTCATCCGCTGGCAGAGTCCGGACAACAGCAATGGCACCGATTCAGTCGGCGCGTCAGGATCGACGTCGGCGCGTAGCCAGGCCAGTAGATCACGTAAGTACGCAACGCTGACGGCCCCGTCTCGTTGGTGTTCGGCCACAGCTCTGGGGAAGCCACCGCTTGTTAGATAGTCCTGCCAGGCGAGGTCGTACTCGTCGACGCTGAACATGAGTGCTGTCACGTCGGCCACTGCTTTGGGCCCGTCGAGCTGGCTGGGGTGCACGACCGGCGGGAGAGGTAGAGCGGGGCGCGTCACCGTGACGTAGTCACGGAAACTCATCGGCATGAGTCGGCGGATACGTCGGCCGTCGCCGGAGCCAGCTCGTCCGGCCAGCAGGTTCCCCTGGACGTCCTCGGTCGTCACCCAACGGCTACCAGTCGCCACCACGGTGTCGTCACCGAAGTCGCTGGTGTCACGAGCCATTTTGAGCGCGCTCGTCCAGCCGACGATCCCCGATATCTCGTCGAACAGCCACACTCGGCGGCGCGGTCCGTCGGTGTCCACCGATCGAGTCAAGGCTCGCCCCAGTGTGATGGCCCGGCGCAGGTCCCGTGCTGCCATGCCGTCGCACGGCACGTACAAGACTTGGCGGGGATCGACCTGCGGGCACTGGCATAGCGTTGCGGCGGTATCCAGAATGGCAACGGTCTTTCCGGTCCGGCGCGGGCCAGTCAACACCACCAAGGATCCGTCGGGCGCCCCGTTGGCGATGTCGTCAAGGATGTGAGTACGGTAGCCGACGTCGTAGCGCTGCCGGTCCTGCAGGACACGGTTCGACGCCGCCCACGCCGCCGGGTCACGACCAGAGACAGCGCTCACCCACCACGGGTTGGCGTCTGCTAGAACCCGGCGAAGCTCATCGTCACGCACCCGGGCAGTCTACATCGGCACCACAGACTAGGGGGGGTATAGGCGCTTCGGCACCACAGACTAGGGGGGGTATAGGCACTTCGGCACCACAGACTAGGGGTTCTGGGCTGGAAATCCACAGACGGTCGGTGGGGTCTGGTCTGACTATCCGTGGGTCGGGTCGTAATGGGTGGTGAGCCGGTCGATCAGGACGGTGATATGCCCCCACGGCCATTCGTTCAACGCCACGTTGAACGAATTCCTTCTCGGTCGGCCAGGCCGCAGCGGCCTGCCCCGCGAGCGGCTCCGTCCCGCGCGCCCTGACCCGGTCGCCCTCACGGGCGGTCGGACCGAAAATGTCTGCCGCGGCTCCCTGCGGGTCGAGAAGTTATGCCCCACCGATCCGGCCTCGACGTGTCGCGAATACACCAATTCGTAATCGGACAACGGTTGGACTAGGTACAGCAGAGTCCGAGGTACCGGCGAGGCCAGGACGTCGGCGTCGACGAAAACCCGCAGTTTAGAAATCTGCGGCAAGGTCCCGCGCCATTTCTCGGACGTAGGCGTGACGGAACCGTTCCACCTCCGGCAGCGGGATACGGTGCCGGTTGCCCCTCCGGTCCGTTCGGATCTCGTTGTTGGAGATGCGGCGCATGATGGTCGCGCGGGACACGCCGACGCTCTCTGCCATCTGCGCGGGAGTCATGGACGGTCGGTGGAAACTGACCCGCGCGGTCTCGCCCGCCGCCAGCCGCCCCCGTATCACGTCTTCCCAATGGTCTGACGAGGCAGCTGTGATCTCGAGGGTACTCATACGATCATGGTATCTTATCGAGCATAAATATGACCGAAATGATCACACAGGGGGTGTCTGTCGGGCTGTGAGCCACCGATCAGGTCCGGCGGGGTGTGTGTGCCCATAGTGAAAAGTTCGTTCAGGGGAGCGACGGCCGCGACCGACGGGCGATTACCTGACGGGGTGGCTAAACCTTTACGTAGCGTCATAGTTTAAGGTTTCATTTAGGGTCCTGGTACGAGCTATCACGGGTAGTCAGAAGGCGATTATGGCCGGTGGGCGGACTGTGGTGTCTTAGGGTAAATGTGAAGGTTTGTCACCGATTCGTGGTCGAGTGTTCAACTTAGATCTATAGCTAGACAGGGCGACCGGGGTCTAGGTTGGAAATAATCCTGTACGAAGAGATTTAACAAGGTGCGGGACGGCGACCGCGCCACCCGAGTAGTTCCCCGCTTCAGAGGCTCGGGGCTCTTTGAGTTCCGGCATTTGACCGACGACCGTCGATGGAAGCGTCCGTAATCCCCGCTCGAACGCTTGCAAAACACGAACCGATATTCGATTTTATCGAGAAAGGTAAACCAATGACCACTCCTAGGGCAGTCCCGATAGACGCCATTATGACCCAGAACCCTCCGGTGGAATTAGAGCTCGAGGGGTCTGAGGGCTGGACAATGGCTTGGAATAGACTTGTCGCGTGGGGTCCCATCCGAATGCTGTCGATCGTATTAATGGCCGTCGATGATATACCTCCTGGAAGTAATTCTTTCTGTACCATTCCAGAAGGACACCGTCCAGATTTCCGTACCTTCCTCACGTCCGACGTAGTTCCCGTCGACGCCGAGGATCCTGAAGATTTCCCTTGCTATTTCGTAGAAGACACTGTCAAGGGTCCTATACCTGTGGGTGGCTACCATGAAGGCGATAGGGTCTGGATCCAAGGCATGTGGATAACTCCGGAAACCCCTGAGTGACGGCATGAGGCGGGCGTGGCAATTCTACGAGTTGAGGCCATCCGTAACGGACGGCTCGATATTTCTCGGATCAGGACCAGGCGGTTTCGTTGCCAGCGTCGCGAAGTAGGGCGGCGGTAGAGGGAGCGTCTTTCGCCAGGGCGTCCAGGACCGACTCCGGGGTGGCCTCGGTGCTCTTCCATGCGGCTGCGATGTCGACGATGATCCCGCGCAGCGTTTTGCGGTGCGCGTCGCACAGGTCCAACAGGAAGTGGTCAGGGTGGACGGCCGTCATCCCGAACGCGGCCAGGACGCTGGCGGGGAAGTGCTTGAGGTTCTTCGTCACCACGAACTCCGCATCCGCCTCTATTGCCGCGGCCAACACATGACGGTCGTTGGGGTCGGGTAACGTGACCTGCTTAATCCAGCGCTCGTGGCCGGTCACGGTCACGTCCCGCAGGGCGGCGTTCATCAAGCGCCTGGTTCGCGCTAAGCGAGTCTCGTCCAGGTCAGGGCGGTTGGCGGCGAGGTTCTCAAAGACTTCATCGAGGATTCGCTCCGTCCACCGTGGCCGTGCCAATCCGGCGATGCCGACTCTGATGAGAACGTCGCGCAGCACCGAAGAATAAAGCACATCGGCGTCGTAGACGACGACTCGCATCAGATCAGTCCGAGGTCGTAGGCCTCGGCGCTGAGTTCGTCCGCCGCCGCGCGGCGACGGGCGTCGTCAGCTTTCATATAAGCCGCCAGGGATGCGGCCCTGACCCGGCGGTGCGATCCGACCTTACGGAAGTCGATCTCGCCCGCTTCTAACAGGCCGATCAGGAACGGACGTGAGACCCGAAGGATGTCGGCGGCCCGCTGGGTGGTCAACTCAGTCCGCGTCGGAAGCACGGTGACCGAGTCTCCTTCGGCCAAGACTGCCAAAGCTCGCCCCATCGCAGCCAGGGCCGGGCGCGGCACCTCGACATCTTGGCCCTCGCTGACGAGGCGTAGCCGCACCGGTCCGTCCCCCGCCAACGCGGCGTCGACCAGCGGCAGCGCGGAGGCCGCCAGGGCCGAATCATCCGGCGCGAGAACGACCGAAACCGCCTTAGCTGTCATCATCAGCCTCCTTAACGCAATAATCGAAACTAACGTAATAAGCATAACAGGCGGTGCGCCTGCCTGGCCCGCGAGCGGCTCCGTCCTGCGCCCCTGATCCGGTCGCCCTGACGGGCGGCCGGATTGAAATTGACGCCTCTACCTCACCAGATCGTGACTCGGTCGGCTGGGTCCAGCCACATACCATCCCCGGGCCGGACGTCGAAGGCCTCGTGGAAGGCGTCTAAGTTACGGGCTGGCTGGTTGCAGCGGAACTCGGGCGGGGAGTGGGGGTCTAGGGCCAGTTGCTGGGCCACGTACTCGTCTCTGGCTTTGGTGGCCCAGCAGCGGGCCCAGCTGATGAATAGGCGCTGAGTCCCGCTCAGGCCGTCGATTAGATGGTCGGCCCCGGCTTCGCCCTCGGCCCCGGCCCCACAGGCCGCCTGCCAGGCCTTCAACGCGATACCTAACCCGCCCAAGTCCCCGATGTTCTCCCCGATGGTGAGTTCCCCATTGACTTGGCGGCCGGGGGTTTGGGCCGGGGACAGGGCGGCGTACTGCTCGATCAGGCGGCTGGTCCGGGCCTCGAAACCGGCCCGGTCCTGGGTCGTCCACCAGTCGCGCAGGCGGCCCTGGCCGTCCGTGGTCGAGCCTTGGTCGTCGAAGCCGTGGCCGATCTCGTGGCCGATGATGGCCCCGATGGCCCCGAAGTTGCAGGCCGGGTCCCCCGCCGGGTCGAAGAAGGGCGGCTGCAGGATGGCGGCCGGGAAGACGATCTCATTGCGCAGGGGGTGGTAGTAGGCGTTGACCGTCTGCGGCGTCATCAGCCACTCGTCCGGGTCGACCGGCCCGGTCAGCTTGCCCAGTTGATAGGCGGTCTCGTGCTGGCCGGCCCGGATCACATTGCCCACCAGGTCGCCGGCCACCAGCTCCAGCCCCGAATAGTCGCGCCAGCGCTCGGGGTAGCCGATCTTGGCCCGGAAGCCGTCCAGCTTGGCCAGGGCCTCCCGCTTGGTGGCCTGGCTCATCCAAGCCAAGCCAACGATCGACTGGCGGTAGGCCCGCAGCAGGTGGGAGACCAGTTCCTGGACCTGGGCCTTGTACGGGGCCGGGAAGTGACGCTCGACGTAGAGCCGGCCCAGGGTCTCGCCCATCGCCCCCTCGACCAGCTCCAGCGCCCGCTTCCAGCGCGGCTTGAGCTCCGGGGTGCCCATCAGAGCGCGACCGTAGAACTCGAAGCGGGCCTGGACGAAATCGTCGGACAAGAAGGGGGCCAGGTCCGTCACCAGCCGCACCCGGGCCCAGTCCCGCCAGGCCGCCAGCCGGTCCGGGCGCATCAGAGAGGCCACCTGGGGGAAGAAGCTGGGCTGGCAGTTGACCAATTCGGTGACGGCCGGGCCGACTCCGGCCTGGCTCAGGATGGTCTCCCAGCCCAGCTCGCCAGCGGCCTGACTCAGCTCGGCCCTGGTCTGCAAGTTATACATCTCCACTAGGTCGCGCGTCCGCACGATGTCCCAGTGGCAGGCCGCGATCTCGCACTCCAACTGCCAGACCGCCTCGGCCCGTTCCTCCAGCCAGTCCCGCTCGGCCGAGGGGACGACATCATTTATCAGCGCCCGGCCCCGCTCGGCCAGCTCCAGGGCCCGGGCCAGGTAGCGGCGGTAGGCCTGGCGCACCGGTTCGTGCTCCGGCTGCTTGTAATAGGACTCGTCCGGCAGGCCCAGGCCGCTCTGGGCGGCGAAGAGGACGTAGCGGCTGGGCTGGCCGGGGTCGGCCTCGACTTCGAAGGCGATCAGGGAGCTCAGGCCGGCGCCGGCCGACCAACCCAGCCAGCCCCGCAGCTCCTCCAAGCCGGTCATCCGTTCGATCCGGGCCAGCCCGTCGGCCAGGGGCCGGGCCCCTGAACTCTCGACCTCAGCCTGATCCATGAAGTCGCGCCACAATTGGCCCAAACTGGCCTCCTCGGCCCTGACCGCCGGCCCCTCCGCGCCGCCGCTGGAGGGGGCTGCTGGCGCTTGGTCGGGGTTGAGTTCGGACGGCCCCGCCGGCCCCTCCGCGTCCGGGCCGGGGGCGCTGGCCCCGCGCTGGGCCAGCTCCTGGCAGATCCGCCGTCCGGCCGCCTGGCTGGCCTCGTGCAGCCGCTCGAACACCCCGGTGGCCGGTTTGTCGGCTGGGATGGTCTGCTCGGCCAACCAGCGGCCGTTGACGTGTCGGTAGAGATCGTCTTGGACTCGGTCCGGAGTGTGAGTATCATCGGGGATCAGAGTCGAAGCTGCCATGACTTCAGCCTAGCGACCGGTGTCCGGCCCGCTCCGCCTCCTCCATGGGCCGTGCGGCCGGGGAGCCGTCCGAAAGCAGTTTCTGGACGACCCTCCGAACGTATTGCCTCGATCGACCGATGCCACTAGAGTCTCCAAAGGAGTGTGTTGAGACCCGTCTAGTCCTTGACATACCCCAAGCCAGGAGCAACCTCCGCCAGGAAGTACGAAGAACGGAAGACCCATGACCTCCGCCCCCTCCACTAAGCTCAGTCGTGCCTTGCGCCATGCCTGGAAGCCGGTCGCCTGGCTCTCCGCGGTCGCCCTCGCCGTCGGGGGGGTGACAGTGGCTCAACAGTGGCAGACCACAGAGGAGGCCGAGGCCGCCTATCCGCCCGCCTATGGCTGGGGCGAGCACACCTTGGGCACCGGCGTGGACTGGGACACCAACACGGTCTACGCCGTGCGGGATAACTCCAACCAGGGGATCTACCGCCTGACCACCAACGGCCCTGGTACTGACTGGCCCGGTCTGATCACTTCGAATGCCATGACCCGGCTGACCACCAGCTCCGGTGGTGGCGACGGGCTCGAGACCATGGCGGTCGATGGCGGCGTCTACACCGGCGATCCGTCGGGTTATTTCTGGGGTTGGAACGCCCATAACGGCAGCATCACTAATGCTGTGGGCACCCAGCCCACTGGCGGCGAATGGATCAGCGTCCAATACTTCGGCCCCAACCACACCGTCTCTCACGCCTGGCGCGTCCCCACCCCCTCCCGGGCCCATGGCGCTGGCAGCGCTGACGGTCCCTACCACTATGATTACTGGTCCGGCGGCGAGGTCATTCAGAAGACCGGCGAGATCTTCTTCTCCGGCGGCGAGTGCGACGCCTTCAACGGTAAGGGCGGCGCCTACCGCATGATGATCTACAACCCCAGTACCGGGACCTATCGGGCCTCCGGCTCGATTCAGCCCGCCTCGGCCTCGGACGATATCTTCGGTAACTCCTCCACCACCTGCAGCAGTGTCGGCAATGTGTCCTCCGACATGGCGCTGGACGGCTTCGGCAACGCTTACATCCTGGTTCAGGGCCTGGCCGCGGTCGGCAACCAATGGCGTCCGACCTGGCTGACCGGCACCCGCACCGAGCGCAGGATATATCTGGTCCGGGTGGTGCCTGGCGGGCACATGACCGGCTGGACCTACAACGTCGTCCAGATGTTGTATCCCGGTGACACCGCCTCCGACACCTGGAACTTCACCGGCGACTATGCCAACGGCAGCGGTGCCGCCTCTGACTTAGGCAACCTCTACGGCATGGCCTTCCTCAACGGCCAGCTCTATCTGGCGCGTAACCTCAGCAACAGCGATATCTATCGCATCGACCCCCTCGACGGCATGGTCTACCACATCCCCTACGGTGACAACGCCAATGCGGATTCCACCTACTTCGATCTGGCCTCGGCCCAGACCGCCTACGTCGCGGCCGGCCGCGTCTTCAACGACGCCAACGCCAACGGCTCCCTGGACAAGAACGAGGAAGGCGAGGAGCTGGAGGAGGGCGTGGCCAACCAGACCATCGCCCTCTACACCAAGGACTCCGCCGGGGCCTGGGTCCTGCGCGGCACCCGTCAGACCTCCGGCAATGGTGACTATTCCTTCATCCTGTCCGGCAAGGGCCAGTTCATGCTCCGGTTGGTCCGGCCTCAGCTGTACGGCGTCAACACCGCCCAGACCTACGCCGGGGCCGGCACCTCGACCTCGTCCTATGGTCTGGGCACCAACACCCTGACGGCGGCTTGCTACGACTACGACGCCCAGGCCACTGTGATGCAGACCACGGCCGGCGTCTGCCGGGGCGCCCTGCCCATTCCCTACTCCGACGCGGGCAACAGCCCTCTGACCGACCTCAGCCAGGTCGCCATCTACTCCATCCTCAACTTGCAGTCGCCCGACGACATCCCGGCGGCCGACTTCGGCATCACCATGCTCGGCTCCTACCCGGACGCCGGCACCGGTCCTTCCAGCGTCGCCAACGGCACCCCGGCCCACATCGTCGGTCTGTCGCCCAACGTCTTCCTGGGCTCCGTCCTGGGTCGCTACAGCGCCACCGCCGTCGACAACGCCGCCCACAACAGCACCGACGACGGCGTCTACATGGAGGCCTACGACGGCTCCCACATCCCGCTCAACCAGGTCGGCGTGTTGGCCGCCCAGCGTGAGTACGACAACCTCAAGGCCCAGGTCTCCGGCCAGCTGGCCGGCTCGCCCAACGCCCAGGTCACCGGCTGGATCTCCGCCGCCACCGCCGCCACCGGCAATGGCGCCTGGGTCACGACCCCGCGCTGGACGCCCACCATCACTGGTGGCATCGCCTCGGGTTCCTTCGTCCCCTCCAACGTCACCACCCCGGTGGCAGGGGCGCAGTATGTCAACTTCCGGGTCAACGTCTCGACTCAGACCGCCACCCTGCCCACCAACGCTTCCAGTCAGTACCAGTCCACCACCGGTTCGCCTTGGATCACCACCGGTGAGGTCGAGGACTACCGCTACCAGGTGGCGGACTCCGCCTACCGCGTGGCGGCCGTCTCCAACGGCGGCAATGGCACCTTCACCATCGATGGCCAGACTCTGACCACCGCCGGTTCCAGCAAGGTCTACGGCGTCGGCGCCGGGGCCGTCGCCAACACCGCCAAGGCCATCTCCGTCGTCCTGCCCAACACCTCCTGGCAGGTCGACAGCGTCGAGATCCGGGACACCCGCGACGGCACTCTGGTGGCCAGCCCGACCTACAACGAGACCAGTGGCACCACTGGCAACTTCAGCTTCACGCCCACCGTCGGTCAGGACCTGACCGTCTTGGTCAACTTCACCAAGTCGCCGGACCCGGACAAGTCGAAGCTGGAGCTCAGCTCCGCCAGCGCCACGGTCGGCACCGACATCACTGGCACCGTCACCGTCGTGACGGCCGAAGACGTCCCCCTGCCCAACATCCACGTTCGGCTCCAAGGGGCCACCGACCTGTCCTTGCATGACGGCGCCACGTCGGTCACCGAGTGCGTCACCGACAGCGTCGGCGTCTGCACCTTCCTGATCACGTCCTCAGTGGCCGCCACTTACACTGACGGCGTGGTGGCTCAGGTCCGGGCCAACAACGCTTGGAATAACGTCACCGACAGCCCGGCCACCGTCACCTTCCTGCCCGGCGACGGCCGGCCCGACCACTCCGAGATGACGGTCAGCCCGGGCGTCTCCCTGATCGTGGGCGATAGCAGCGCCAACACCTACACCATCAATGTCACTGTGCGGGACGGCGATGACAACCTGAAGCCCAACGCCACCGTCACCTTCAGCTATGACGCGCTCGACGGCTCGGCCTTCGACGCCGGCTCGGGCGGCCTCTCCGCCACCACGGCCACGACCGACGCCAGCGGCGTCGCCAGCGTCACCTTCAGCTCGACCAAGCCGGGCTCCGTCCGTCTGCACGCTCAGATTCCGGATCCGGACAACGGCAACACGCTGACCGGTGTGACCGGCTCGCCGCAGACCCGGGTCTACGCCGTCGGCCCGGTCACGGGCGACTACACCACCTTCAGCGTCGCCCCGGACGACAACCTGCTGGATGAGATCGCTGTCGCGACCTTGAATCTGAGGGACGAGTACGACAACCCGGTTCCCGACCGGACCCAGGACAGC
The DNA here is from genome assembly GCA_031265875.1 of Propionibacteriaceae bacterium. Classification (GTDB taxonomy): domain Bacteria; phylum Actinomycetota; class Actinomycetes; order Propionibacteriales; family Propionibacteriaceae; genus WQYJ01. Next base: position 20,212 of record JAISCA010000025.1, on the reverse strand, counting down.
CTCAACATCACCACTGGCTGCGCCAGCCTGAGCGATTTCACCGAGGTCGGCGATGGGGTCTACACCTTCAACCTGACCGCCACCGGCGACACCGTCTGCGACACCGAGATCTCGGTCGTCCCGAGCACTGGCCTCGAACTGGCCCAGGACGTCATCTGGCGGGTGCCGGAGCCGACGGACACCTACTCCGACCTGACTCTGTCCCACACCTCTCAGACCGTCGGACAGAACGTCGTCGCCACCGTCACCGTGCGTGACCAGCACGACCGTCCCATCACTGGTCTGCCCTCCACCGCCGTGGTGCTGACCTCCCTTCCGGACGATGTCAGCCTGACTAACTTCCAGGAGTTGACCAGCCCCGGCGACGAGGGCAAGTACACCTGGGATCTGACCTCGGAAGTGGCCGGGCTGAAGGACATCACCGCGGTCGTGTCCAGCGTCACCTTCAACAGCGCGGCCCGTCAGGTCACCTTCGTGCCCGACGACCCCGATGAGACCATGTCCAGCTTCGTGGTCACCCCGGACAGCCTCCAGGTCCAAGGCACCGCCACCGCCACCTTGTGGGTCAAGGATCAATACGGCAACGGCATCCCCGGCGTCACCCCGGATCTGGCCTACGCCTCTTCTCTGACCCGCTTGACCGGCCCGGTCGCCGGCACCGGCCCCAACGTCGGTGAGTACGTCTGGACTCTGACCACCTCCACCGCCGACACCTACACCTTGACCGCCAAGGTGCCCATGCCGGCCGCCCCCGACATGGAGCTGACCGACCAGGTCACCTTCCTGATCGGCGGCCTGGGCAGCGTCAGCTTCCAGCTCGACCCGGGCTCCGCCTTGGTCTCCGACGACGCCGGGGCCACGGTCGAGGCCACCGTCACCGTTTTGGACAGCACCGGTGTCAACGGTGTGCCCGGCTTGGCCTTGGACGACCTCAACCTCAGCTACCTCAAGGTGGTCGATCCTCAGGATCACAGCAGCTGGACCGCCTCGACCAATGTCCAGGTCGTGCCCGGCAGCTTCCAAGAGGGCGCCAACGGCGTCTACACCTTCCAGGTCTACTCCACCGTGGTCGGCGATTACGAAGCCACCGCTTCGGTCCAGGGCATCGTCAACACGACCTCGCCTATGGTCAGCTTCAGCGCCGCGTCGCCGGATGACACCAACACCAGCTTCGGCATCAGCCCGACCACCCAGGTCCCTGGTTCTCAGGTCACCGGCACCGTCACGGTGCAGGACGCCTTCGGCAACCCGATCGACGATCTGGTGGCGGGGGACTTCGACCTCGACGCCGACGGCCTGACCGTCGTCAGCGGGCCGACCCAGACCACGCCCGGTGTCTACACCTATGTCTTCAGCGCTGATGTGACGCGCACCTATGACCCGGTGGTGACGGTCGACACCGTCACCAAGACCGCTTCGGTGCAGTACCGCTTCGGCGACATCGACGTCAACGCCTCGCTCGTGACGGTCAATCCGCCGCAGCAGGTGGTGGGCCAGTACGTCCAGATCACGGTCACGGTCAAGGATTCCTCGGCCGCCCACAACCTGATCAACAATCTGACTCAGTCCGACTTCACCGTCACGGCCACCTCGCAGACGCCGGGCGTGCCCAACCTGACGGCTAGCTTCGTCTCCAACAACGGCGACGGCACCTACACCTTCAACGTCACCTCGCGTTTGGTCGGCCCCTTCGCCGTCCAGGCCACGGTCCAGGGCTTCCTCTTGAACGCCCATCCGCCCATCACCTTCATCGCCGGCGGCGTCTGCGTCACCAACTGCAGCCCGATCGACCCGACCCACATCACCCGGGCCGAGATGATCGTCAACGACAAGCTGTCGGATGGCAACAGCCAGGACCAGGCCCGGATCTACGCCTACGACACCTACGGCAACCCGGTGCCCAACGCCCCGATCGTGGCCACGGCCGCCGCTGGCAACCTGGCCTTGACGCCGCAGACCAACTCTGACGTGACCGGCCTCGACGGCACTGTGGTGCTGTCTTGGACCTCGCTCATCCAGGGCGTCTACACCGCCACGGTCACGGCCGACGGCTTGACCCCGACTGTCGGTGGCGTCCTCAACCAGATCCGCTTCACTCAGACCCAGCCGGCCGAGGCCATCTTGACCATCACGCCGGACGGCCCCTTGACCGTCGGCGGCACTTACACCGCCGAGATCCTGGTGCGCGACGCCCAGAGCACGCCGCTGGAGGGCATCACGGTCTCCTTCTCGGCCCCATTCGTGCCCGGTTCTTCGAACGAGCCCAATCCGTCCGCCACCCTGTCCGATCTGACCTGCCAGACCGGCCTCAACGGTCGCTGCTCGGTCACCTTGACCTCGCGCATCGCTGGCACCTACAACGTCACCGCCACGGTGCCGGTCCAAGGCCAAGCCACTCATGCCACCAATAGCCCGACGCCGGTCACCTTCACGGCCGGCCCGGTCTGCGTCACCGCCTGCCAGCCGGTCGACCCGACCCGGATCACCCGGGTCGAGGTGACCAAGAGCGGTCTGCCGCCGGGTCAGACGGCCGAGGCCACGGTCTACGCCCATGACACCTTCGGCAACGCCGTCGCCGCCACCTTCAACACCAGCACGACCGACTCCGGTCTGACCATTGTGACGTCCAGCGTCACGACCGGTTCCGACGGCACCGGCATCCTGCGCTACACCTCTGTCGTGGCCGGCGCCCACCCGGCTGACGTCGTGGTCGACGGTCAGACGCCCACCGGCTCCCCGATCTCGCTCGTCTTCGTGGCCAACCCGGGTGAGCCGAGCAACTCATACCTGACGGTCACACCGGTCGTTCCACCGGCCGATCCGCAGGCCGTTGGTGGCATGTACACCATCACCGCCACGGTGCTCGACTCGACCAACGTCAACCGCATCAACGGCATCCCGATCACCTTCTCCGGCCAGCCCGGCCTGACCTTCGTCAACGGCGTCAGCTCCTGCACCACCACCGGCACCGGCGCCACCGCCGGCACCTGCTCGGTCCTGGTCAGCAGCAAGGAGGCCAAGACCTTCCAGGTCGGTGCCACCATGCCGAACGCCGCTGGCGTCCAGACCGCCCTGTCCAATAGCCCGGTCGAGGTCACGTTCAGGGCCGGTCCGATCTGCGTCAGCAACTGCGAGGAGACCGATCCGACCAAGTGGAGCCGGGTCGAGATCATCAAGAACGGGGCCAACTTCGACGGCATCGACCACGACATCGTGCGGGTCTTCGCCTTCGACACCTACGGCAACCCAGTTCCGGGGGCGGCTGTCGCCAGCATCCCGGACGGGGCCAACCTGACCGTCCAGCCTACGATTGAAAACACCGGCACTGACGGCACCTCGACCATCTGGTACGCCTCCACCGTGGCCGGCAGCCACGGCGCCCATGTCACGGTGGGCGGTCTGCCGCCGGCCGGTGGCTGGCCCGTCAGCCTGGCCTTCGGCTCCAGCATCGGTGATCCGGATCATTCCAGCTTCATCATCGATCCGCCCGGCCCGCTGGTGGTCGGCACCGGCTCCACCAGCACCTACACCATCACCGCCACGGTCAACGACATCTTCGACCAGCCGGTGACCGGCGCGGTGGTCACCCTCAGGCTGGGCGATGGCGAAGTCGGACCGGTCTGGGGCGGCGGGCAGAACGTCTGCACCACCGTCGGCGGCACCTGCCAGGTGACGCTGTCCTCGACCAAGTCCGGCACCTACTCGATCTCCGCCGCGATCCAGGCCGGAGACATCGGCACGGCCCAGTCGCGGGCTTGGCAGGCCGACGAGGTCTGCGCCGCGCCATCCGGCTGCACCCCGGTCGATCCGGGTCTGTCGGCTGCTCTGCGCACCCGCGTGGTGGTCGATGTCGATGACCAGTTGGCCGATGGTTCAACCCCGGACAGCGCCTTGCTCTACGCCTTCGACAAGTGGGGCAACCCGGTGCCCAGCGCCTTGGTCGAGCCCGCCACCACGGACTCCGATCTGCACATCGTCTCCGGCACTCCCGGCACCAATGCGCAGGGCGTCTCACGCATCCAGTTCACCTCGACGGTGGCCGGTCCGCACGTCGCCACGGTCCAGGTCCAGGGCAAGACGCCGACTGGTTCGCCCATCACGCTCAACTTCAAGCCCGGCCCGATCTCAGCCGCCCACACCACCTGGGTGATCGATCCGGCCACCCAGCTGCCCGGCCAGACCGTCACCGGCACCCTGACCCTGAAGGACGACCAGGGCAACCTGATCGACGGGGTGGCCGCCACCGAGTTCAGTCTCGTCGACGATGGTCTGACTGTGGTCTCCGGGCCGACCGCCCAAGGCAATGGCAGTGGCGAGTACGTCTACGTCTTCAACGCCAGCGCCGCCGCCACCTATGACACCGAGGTGACGGTGCGCAGCGTCACCAAGACCGCCTCGGTCACCTACGGTTACGGCGAGGTCGACGCCAGCGCTTCGACAGTCGACATCAGCCCGACCGAGCAAAGGGCGGGTCAGAACATCCAGGTCATCATCACGGTCAAGGACGTCTCGCCCGCCCACAACCCGATCCCGGATCTGGCCCAGTCGGCCTTCACCGTCTCGGCCACCTCGCAGGTGCCCGCCGATGCGCCCCATCTGACTGGTTCCTTCGTCTCCAACAACGGCGATGGCACCTACACCTTCACCATCAACTCGCAACTGGTCGGTAAATTCAACGTCCAGGCCACCGTCAATAACGTGCTCTTGAATGATCATCCGGAGGCGACCTTCATCGCCGGCGGCGTCTGCGTCACCAACTGCACCCCGGTCATTTCGAGCCATGTCACTCGGGCCGAGATGGTCGACAACGATCAGCTGTCGGATGGCACCAGCGAGGACACGGCTCGGATCTACGCCTATGACACCTATGGCAACGCGGTCAGTCTGGCCAATGTCCGGGCTCAGGCGGCCGCTGGTAACGCGGCCCTGATGCCGCAGATCGCCACCGTTCAGACCGGGCTGGACGGCACCGCCATGTTGGCTTGGACCTCGTTGAACGAGGGCGTCTACACCGCCACGGTGACGGTCGACGGCCTCGATCCGGCCACTGGTGTGCTGAGCCAGATCCGCTTCAGCCAGACCCAGCCCGATCCCACCAAGTCGACTTTGACGGTGATGCCGGCCAGCCCGATCGTGGTCGGTGGCACCTACACCGCCCGGGCCGAGGTGCGCGACGCCCAAGGCACGCCCCTGGAAGGCATCACGGTCTCCTTCTCGGCCCCATTCGTGCCCGGTTCTTCGAACGAGCCCAACCCGGTGGCCAATCTGTCGCAGCAGACCTGCTACACCGGTCTCAACGGCACCTGCTCGATCACGTTCACTTCGAAGATCGCCGGCGTCTACGCCGTCTACGCCAAGGTGCCAGTCCAGGGCCAGGCCACCAATATTCAAGAGAGCCCGACCAATGTCGCCTTCATCCCCGGTTCGGTTTGCGTCAGCAACTGCCAGCCGGTCGATCCGACCCGGGTCACCCGGGTCGAGGTGACCAAGGACAGCCAGCGGCCCAACGGTGTCGACGAGGCCACGGTCTGGGCCTATGACACCTATGGCAACGCCGTCGAGGGCGCCGCCGTCTCGACCACTTCGAACGACTCGACGCTGAACGTCCTGACACCGAACCCTCAGGGCGGTACCGGTGTCGATGGCACGGTCGTCCTGCAGTACAGCTCGGCTGTGGCGGGAGCCCACCCGGCCAACGTCCAGGTCGCCTATCAGACGCCGACTGGTTCGCCCATCACTCTCAACTTCCTCGAGGGCGACGTCGATCCCAGCAAGTCATTCCTGACCGTCACGCCGGTCCCGTCGACTGCGACTGTTCCGTTGATCGCCGGTGGCACCTACACTGTCACGGCCACGGTGCTGGATTCGACCGGCCTGAACCGTGTCAACGGCGTGCTGATCACCTTCTCCCTCCCCACCGGCCAGCCCAGTGGTTTGGCTTTCGTCAACAATGTCAACACCTGCACCACGGATGGCTCCGGCTCCACCGCCGGCACCTGCTCGGTTCAGGTCACCAGCAAGGTCGCCACCACTTACCAGGTTCGCGCCACCATGCCGAACAACGTCGGCGGCAATGCGGATCTGTCCAACAGTCCAGTCAATGTCACGTTCGTGGCTGGCCCGATCTGTGTCACCGCCTGCACGCCGATCAACCCGACCGACATCACTCGGGTCGTAGTGACCAAGAATGGGGCCAAGTTCGACGGTGTCGACCACAACAACGCCCGGGTCTACGCTTACGACGCTTACGGCAACCCGGTCTCCGGTGCCATCGTCGCCTCCACCACCACTGACAGCGATCTGTTCATCCAGCCGGCTAGCACCATCCTGGCCACCGGCGCGGACGGCACTTCGACCATCTGGTACGCCTCGACTGCGGCTGGCGACCATATCGCCAATGTCACGGTCGGCGGTCTGACGCCGAACGCCTCGCCCATCACCTTGAGCTTCGGCGTCGGCATCGGTGATCGTGACCGTTCCAGCTTCACCATCAATCCGCCTGGTCCGCTGGTGGTCGGCACCGGCTCCACCAGCACCTACACCATCACCGCCACCGTCAACGACACCTTCGGCGCCCCGGTCAGCGGTGAGGTGGTCACCTTCGAACTGGGCGAGAATGAGGTTGGCCCGGTCTGGGGCGGCGGCTTGGCCTCCTGCACCACGGCTAGTGGCACCTGCCAGGTGACGCTGTCTTCGACCAAGTCCGGCACCTATTCGATCAACGCCAGACTCGGCACCGGCCCAATCGGCATGGCCCAGTCGCGGGCTTGGCAGGCCGACGAGGTCTGCACCCAGCCCAATAACTGCTACCCGGTCGATCCGAGTCTGCCGTCGGAGCAGCGTTCCCGCGTCGTGGTCGGGCAAGACAACTCGCCGGCCGACGGTTCGACGCCAGACAAGGCTTGGCTCTACGCCTTCGACAAGTGGGGTAACCCGGTGCCAGGCGCGCTGGTCGAGCCCGCCACCACTGACACCGACCTGCGCATCGTCCCCGGCACTCCCGGCACCAATGACGATGGCTTCTCGGAGATCCAGTTCACCTCGACGGTGGCCGGTCCGCACGTCGCCACGGTCCAGGTCCAGGGCAAGACGCCGACTGGTTCGCCCATCACGCTCAACTTCGTGCCCGATCAGATCTCGGCCGCCCACACCACCTGGGTGATCGAGCCGGCCAACCAGATCCCGGGCCAGCAGGTCACTGGCACTCTGACCGTCAAGGACGCTCAGAACAACTCGATCAATGACATCACGGCGGCTGATATCAGCCTCGTCAACGGTGGTCTGACCGTGGTCTCCGGCCCGACCTTCCAAGGCAATGGACAGTACGCCTACGTCTTCTCCGCCACCCAGACCAACACCTACAACACTGAGTTGACGGTGAAGGGTGTCGTCAAGACCGCCTCGGTCACCTACGGTTACGGGTCCATCGACCCCAACCTCTCGACCGTCGTCATCAACCCGACCCAGCAGATAGCGGGCCAGAACGTCCAGGTCATCGTCACGGTCAAGGACTCCTCGGCTTCGCACAACCCGATCCCGAACCTGACCCAGGCCGACTTCACCGTCACGGCCACCTCGCAGACGCCCGACACGGCGCCTCACCTGACCGGTTCCTTCGTCTCCAACAACGGCGACGGCACCTACACCTTCTACATCAACTCGCGCTTGGTCGGTAAATTCGACGTCCAAGCCACCGTCAATAACGTGCTCTTGAATGCTCATCCGACGGCGACCTTCGTCGCTGGCGGCGTCTGCGTCACCAACTGCACCCCGGTCATTTCGAGCCATGTCACTCGGGCCGAGATGATCGACAACGACCGGCTGTCGGACGGCAACAGTCAGGACATGGCCCGGATCTACGCCTACGACACCTTCGGCAACGCGGTCAGCTTGGCCAACGTCCGGGCTCAGGCGGCCACTGGCAACCTGGCTCTGACGCCGCAGACCAACACCGCTCAGACCAGGCCAGATGGCACCATCGAGTTGTATTGGACCTCGTTCAGTCCAGGCGTCTACACCGCCACGGTCACGATCGACGGTCTCGATCCGGCCACCGGCGTGCTGAGCCAGATCCGCTTCAACCAGACTGATCCTGATCCGACTAAGTCGGTCCTGACGGTGACGCCGGCCGGACCGCTGACGGTCGGTAGCTCGTACACCGCCCAGGTCCTGGTGCGGGACGCCCAAGGCACCCTGTTGCAAGACGTCCCGGTCTCCTTCTCGGCCCCATTCCTGCCCGGTTCTTCGACCGAGCCCAACCCGCAGGCCAGCCTGTCGCAGCAGACCTGCCTGACCGGGGCCAATGGCACCTGCTCGATCACGGTCAGTTCGCAGATCGCCGGCGTCTACGCCGTCACCGCCACGGTGCCGGTCAATAACCAGGCCAAAGATGTGGTGAATAGCCCGACTGATGTCACCTTCATCCCCGGCTCGGTTTGCGTCAGCAACGCCAATCCGGTCGTGCCTGGTCGTGTGACGCGGGTCGAGGTGACCAGGGACGGCCTGCCGCCCAACGACATCGCCGAGGCCACGGTCTGGGCTTACGACTGCCTCGGCAACGCCGTCTCTGGCGCCGCCGTCGCGACCGACACGATCGACCCGACGCTGAACATCGTGACGACGGGTGCTTACACCGGCACTGACGGCACGGCTAAGCTGCAGTACAGCTCGGCCGTGGCCGGGCCCCACCAGGCCAACGTCCGGGTGGCCGGTCAGACGCCGACCGGTTCGCCCATCACGCTCAACTTCGTGGCCGATCCAGCCGATCCGACTCAGTCCTTCCTGACTGTCACGCCGACCGTCACGCAGGTCGTCGAGGGCGTCTACACCATCACGGCCACGACGCTGGATTCGACCGGTCTGAACCCCGTCAGCGGTATCCCGATCACCTTCGAGGGTGACCCCGGCCTGACCTTCGTCGGCGGAGTCAAGAACTGCACCACGGATGGCACCGGCACCTGCTTTGTCCAAGTCACCAGCACGCAGGCCGCCTCGTTCCAGGTCCATGCCAACATGCCTGACGCTCTGGGCACGAGCCGGCCGCTGTCCAACAGTCCGCGTACGGTCACCTTCGATCCCGGCCCGATCTGCGTCACCAACTGCGTCTCGCCGGACAACACCCGGGTCGAGATCATCAGTAACGGGGCCAACTTCGACGGTATCGCCCGTGACGTCGTGCGGGTCTTCGCCCGTGACACCCACGGCAACCCGGTTCCGAACGCGGTGGTCTCTTCCACCACCCTCGACGCCAACCTGACGATCCAGCCCGCTGGCAGCGGTCCTGAAAGCATCCAGCGGACGGACGCCAACGGCACCTCGACCATCTGGTACACCTCGACCGTGGCCGGCGATCATATCGCCAACGTCTTGGTCGGCGGTCTGACTCCGAACGGTTCACCAGTCACTCTCGCCTTCGGCTCCAGCATCGGTGATCCGGACCATTCCAGCTTCACCTTCACGCCGGCTAGTCCGCTGGTGGTGGGCACTGGCCCGGACAACACCTACACGGTCTCGGCCACGGTCAACGACATCTACGACGCTCCAGTCGAGGGCGCGGTCGTGACCTTCAAGCTGGGCGCTGGCCAGTCCGGCCCGGTCTGGGGCGGCGGCGTGAGCGCCTGCACCACGGCGGCTGACGGCACCTGCCAGGTGACGCTGTCCTCGACCGTGTCCGGCAGCTACTCGGTCGCCGCCGATCTCAGCGGCACCCGCCCGATCGGCCAAGCCCTGCCGCTGGCCTGGCAGGCCGACGAGGTCTGCACTGAGCCGGATGGCTGCGTGCCAGTCAATCCGACTTCGCCCCGCAGCCGGGTCGAGGTCACGACCGACAACAGGGCAGCCAACGGTTCGACGCCGGACATCGCCACCGTCTACGCCTATGACAAGTGGGGCAACCCGGTGCCAGGCGCTCTGGTCGAGTCCACTACCGCAGACCCCGACCTGCGCATCCTGCCCGGCACCGAAGGCACCAATGACCAGGGCATCTCGGTCATCCGCTACACCTCGCTCAAGGCCAGGCCTCATATCGCCGAGGTCCGAGTCCAAGGCAAGACGCCGACCGGTTCGCCCATCACACTCAACTTCAAGGCCGACACCATCTGCGTCCGGCCGGATTGCCAGGACGATGACGTGGACAACGACCATCGTTCGCGCATCGTGGTCTATCCGGACGGTGCGACCGCCAACGGCATCGTCCAGGACGTGGCCAATGTCTACATCTTCGACGGCCACGGCAACCCGGTTCCGGGTGCCGTCGTGACCCAGGAGACCGCCGACACCGATCTGACCTATCAGACGACGATCGAGCCGACCGACGCCAACGGTCTCACCACCATCTGGTACACCTCCACGGTGGCCGATTCGCACGAGGCTCGGGCTTATGTCGAGGTGGAAGGCGTCCCAGTCGAGATCATCTTCACGCCTCAGCCGGTGCCGCCGGCTGCGGGTCCGGCGCCGCTCAATTACCAGTCCTCGCCCTTCGAGGTCACCTTCATCACGGATGGTCCCTGCTTCCTCCCGAGTTGCCAGGATCCGGGCGTGGCGTATGATCGTCGCTCGCGCATCGAGGTCGACCCGGACAACATGACCGCCGACGGTGACGCGCAGGACGTGGCCAACGTCTACATCTTCGACGGCCACGGCAACCCGGTGGTGGGGGCTGAAGTCGTTCAGGACACGCAGGACGCGGCCCTGAACGCCAAGCCCAACGCCGACATCGCCCCGACCAATTCTGAGGGTCGTACCACCATCTGGTACACCTCCGAAGAGGATGGCCCGCACATCGCGCAGGCCTACTACGTGAGTAACGGCACGAATATCGAGATCATGTTCCCGGCCACTCCGGCTGATCCCAGCCTGGGCACGCCACCGGACACCTACCAGTCCTCGCCCTTCACGGTCAACTTCGAGGCCGGCCCGATCTGCCTCCTGCCCAGTTGCCAGGATCCCGACGTGCCCTTCGCCCGCCGGACCCATATCGAGGTTCTGCCTAACGACCGGATCGCCAACGGTCAAGACGCCGACCTGGCCAACGTCTACATCTTCGACGGCCACGGCAACCCGATCGAGGGCGCGGTCGTGACCCAGAGCAATAACGACGCCTCCTTGTCGGTCCAGGGGCCGATCGATGAGACGGACGCCAATGGTCTCACCACCATCGCGTACACCACGACCGTGGCCGGGCAGCACACCGCCCGTGCCTATGTCGAAGTCAACGGCGTCGAGACCGAGATCAAGTTCCCGGCCACACCGGCTGATCCCAGCCTGGGCACGCCGCCGAGCACTTACCAGTCCTCGCCCTTCGTGATGAACTTCACTCCGGGTGAGATCTGCGTCGACCCGGCGACCGGCTGCCAAGACGATGACGTGCCCTTCGACAAGCGTTCGCGCATCGAGGTCTATCCTGACAATGCGACCGCCGACGGCGTCGATCAGGACAAGGCCAACGTCTACATCTTCGACGGTCATGGCAACCCCATCGTGGGCGCCACGATCACCCAATCGACCGATGACGCCAGGCTGACCGCGCAGCTCAACACTGACATCGAGGAGACCGACGCCAACGGTCGCACCGACATCTGGTACACCTCGACCCAGGCCACTGGGCACACCGCCCGCGCCTTCGTCGACATCAACGGTGTTTCCACCGAGATCAAGTTCCCGGCCACACCGGCTGATCCCAGCCTGGGCTCGCCGCCGACCAGCTACAAGTCCTCGCCCTTCATCGTCACCTTCCTGCCCGGTCCGATCTGCGTCGACCCGAGCACCGGTTGCCAGGACGATGACGTCGATAACGACCATCGTTCGCGCATCGTGGTCGCTCCGGACGGCTCAAAGGCTGACGGCATCATCCATGACGTGGCCAACGTCTACATCTTCGATGGCCACGGCAATCCGATCCAGAACGCCGTCATCACCCAGGAACACTCCGATCCGAAGCTGACGGTCCAACCCACCAGCATCGAGCGGACCGATGCCGACGGGCACACCGACATCTGGTACACCTCGACCTTGGCTGGTGATCACACGGCTAACGCCTACGTCACCATCAACGGGACGCGGACTCCGATCGTCTTCACGCCCCAGCCGGAGCCACCGGCTACGGGTCCGGCGCCGGACAGCTACCAGTCGTCACCCTTCACGATGAACTTCCAGCCCGGACCGCCTTGCTTCGACGAGGATTGCCAGAATCCGGGCGTGCCGGAGGACCGGCGCTCGCGCATCGTGGTCGATCCGGACAATGTGGTCGCTGACGGCATCGAGCATGACGTGGCCAACGTCTACCTGTTCGACGGCGAAGGCAACCCGGTGCCGGGGGTGCGGGTGCAGCAGAGTCATAACTATCCCTCTCTGCCCAGCCAAAACCAAGACCCATATCTGACCAACCAGGCGGACGACGACATCGCCCGGACCGACGCCAACGGCCACACCGATGTCTGGTACGCCACCACGGTGATGGGTAATTACACCAACGTCACGATGGAAGCTGAGATCGGGGGTCAGTGGGTCGAGATCAAGTACGTCCCGGCCACGCCCAGCAGCGGCCTGTCCATGTCCTCGCCCTTCGAGATGAGGTTCAAGGCCGGTCCGCCTTGCATCGGCCCCGACTGCGTGCCCGATGACAGCGTGCCGAACGATCGGCGTTCGCGGGTCGTGGTCAATCCCGACCGGATGCGTTCTAACGGCACCGAGCAGGACGTCGCCGAAGTCCATCTGTACGACCGGTGGGGCAACCCGACTGTCGGAGCGACGGTCAACCAGTTCATGATCAGTCCCAGCTTGCAGCTGATGACGATTCCGGAACCGCAGAGTGACGCCACTGGCTTCGCCAGCTACGGCTACACCTCGCTGGTCGACGGCTACCTGCAGGCTCAGGCCTTCGTGGTCATCGAGGGGGTCCAGCGGGAGGTCATCTTCATCCCGCAGCCCAACTCGATCGTGCCGCCTTCCTACCAGTCCTCGCCCTATATCTTGGTCTTCCTCGACCTGGAGCCGCCGATCGCGCCAGTCGTGACCAAACCGAGCGATAACGAGTCGGTCAGCAGCGATCAGCCTGAGTTCGCCGGCACCGGCGAGCCCGGGGCGACCGTGACCGTGACCGATGACGCCACCGGCGCCGTGCTCTGCACCGCCACGGTCGGTCAAGACAGTCACTGGGTCTGTGAGACGACTGGGTCCTTGCCGGATGGCGATCACACTGTGACCGTGATCCAAGAGGACGCCGCCGGCAACCCGTCGGATGAGACCGTGGTCCACTTCGACACCGACACCGACGGTCCGCGGCCGGTCATCGTCCGCCCGTCCGAGGGTCAGCACGTCAACCAGTCCCGGCCGGTCGTCTCCGGCACCAATAACGCGGCTGGTGACCAGGTCGTGGTCTCGGCTGGAGGCGCCAACAACGTCTGCACCACCACGGTGGCGGCCGATCTGACCTGGTCTTGCCAGTTGCCCAATGTCCTGCCCGACGGCCAGACCACGATCAACGTGGTCGCGACCGACCGGGCCGGCACCCTGGGCAATGACCGCAAGGACGTCGTCGTCGACACCGTTTCGCCGGCCCCGCCAACCGTGACGGAGCCGGGTCCGGACGAGGCCATCAACGACAACCAGCCCACCGTCTCGGGTGAGAACGGCGAGCCGGGCAACACGGTCGAGGTCGACGCCGGCGGCGGCAATTCCTGCACCGCCCAGGTCATGGCCGACGGCACCTGGTCCTGCCAGTTGCCCGAGGTCCTGCCCGAGGGCCCGACCCATATCGAGGTGACGGAGACCGATCAGGCCGGCAACGAGTCCGTGCCGACTGTGATCGAGCCCGTCGTCGACATCACCGATCCGGATCAGGTGGTCGTGCTCAGCCCGACGCCGGGCCAGTGGATCAACGATCCCACGCCCGAGGCCACCGGCACGGCCGAGCCAGGTTCGACGGTGACGGTGGACGCCGGCGACGGCAACCGCTGCACGGTCACCGCCGATCTCGACGGCGCTTGGTCCTGCAGCTTGCCCGATCCGCTGCCGGACGGCGACCATAAGATCGTCGTCACGGCCACGGACCCGGCTGGCAACACCTCGCCTCCGGTCGAGGTCGAGTTCCAGGTCGACACCATCGATCCGCCGGCTCCGACGGTCGAAGGCGACGAGAAGCATCTCGATGGCACCGGTGAGCCCGGTGACACCATCGAGGTGACCGACAAGGACGGCAACCAGGTCTGCGAGACCGTCATCGACGCCAACGGCGTCTGGTCCTGCACGCCTCAGATCCCGGTCCAGCCCGGTGACACCATCACCGTGGTCTCGACCGACCCGGCCGGCAACACCGCGGAGACGGAATACATGATTCCGATTCCGGTTCCGACGGGCGCGGACTACGGTTTGCCGCTCATCATCGGCTCCGGCCTGGCCGCTCTCCTCGGCGCCTTCTTCATCCTCTTGGCCTCGCGTCGTCGGCGCGAAGAGGATGAGGGCGCCGCCCCGGCGGTCTGACCGACCGAGTAACCTAATACCCAACCTGACTTGGAGGATGTGCCCCTGCGGGGGTCCATCCTCCAAGTCTTTTAGCCACATTTGACTCCGGACTCCAAAATGGCCAAATTGATCCGTCTCATCTGTTCGGTTTTGAGCGCGACCGAGTTATACTCCACCATCTCGGCCTCCGTTGCTCCGCTGCTCCGCTGTGTGGAGTCCTCCGGCCGTGCCACCGTTGAGAGATGGGAATACCATGTCGCTTGTCTCCGTTTCGTTTGACCGCCGTTCGCTGGGTTGGGTCAAACGGGTCTCCGCTTGGCTGGTCGCCCTGGCCCTCGTCCTGGGCGGGGTGACACTGGCTCAGCAATGGCAGAATTCCCCGGAGGCCGCAGCCCTGCCCTATCCGCCGGGTTCCGCCGAGGGCGTCCTCACGTTGGCCAGTGCTGTGTCCTGGGATAGGGATACCCTCTACGTCGCGCGGGGCTGGGTCGTGGGCCGTGAAGATAATGGATGCCGGGCCGTTTACAAGTTGAGTCAGGGGGCCGGTGGCATCATCACCAGCCAGGCCTTGACCTCGGTGAGCGGTTTGACGGGCAGTAGTTCTGGTTACATGTGCGCTTCTATGGCTTTCGACGGTGGTTTGTACTCGAAGGCGCCGGTGGCCTACTTCTGGTCCCAAAACGGGAATTCGGGTTGGGTCACAGGAGGCAGCCCGCCCGCTGACCCCGACCGTTGGATAACGGTCGAAGCCTTCACCGACAAGGAGACCACATCTCACGCCTTCTGGGTTCCGAAACCGTCCAAGGCCGAGGGGGCGAATGGCACTGCTACAGGGCCATTCTACAATGATTACTGGAGCGGTGGCGTGGTCAATCAGCGGACCGGTGAGATCGTCTTCAACTCTGCCCTGTGCAACGGGTTCGGCTACGATGCTTTTCGTTTGATGATCTTCAATCCTCAGACTGGGGAATGGAAATCTTCCGGGAGGTTACAGCCAGTCACGGACGCTCAGGGCAACTACGATGATGACTGGGAGCGATTCTCCGCCAATGCTTGCGAAACTACTGGCAGCTCCGCTGGCAATGTGGTCTTAGACGGTATGGGTAATATATACACCCTAGTCAAAGGCCAAGTCCCTGAAGACAGCCTGTGGTTCCCCGAGGACGGCACCCATGGCGAGAGGCATGACCGCATTTACCTTGTTAAAATTAAGCCAGGAGAGCATAAGTCCGGTTGGAAGTATGACATTGTTCAGATCATCAAACCTGCTAATGAGAATACCAGTGATCTCACTAGATGGGTTGGTGTAAAACTAGGTATAGCGCTTATTGGCAATACCTACAGTCTAGCTTACTACAACGGCATGCTCTATGCCACTGTTTACAGAACTGGTTCAAGCCCGCAGAACGATCTCTATCGGATCGATCCCATGAGCGGCGAGGCCTACCACGTTCCCACTAACAGCAACAATGACTTGGCCTGGCCGCCCACTACCTTGTCCAGCGCCCAGGCCATGTTCTCCATCTCCGGCCAGGTCTTCAACGACGCCAACGCCAACGGCGCCCGCGATGCCAGCGAGGGCGGCGTGACCGGCCAGAAGGTCGCCCTTTACCAGGTGGAGAATGGCGCTTGGACCTTGCGTGGCATCCGGCAGACCGATGGCGCTGGTTACTACTCCTTCCTGACCTCAGGTGAGGGCGATTTCCGGGTCCGCTTGGTGCAACCCCAGGTCAACGGCTTCAACGCCCTTCAGACCTACGCCACCTCCGCCACCACGGTCGACGTGGACGCCAAGACCAACCGGGTCCAGGCCCAGTGCTATTCCACCAGCGCCGGCGCCAGCCAGCCCGCCACCGTCTCCGGGCCCTGCCTCGGCAACCTGCTCTCGCCCTTCGTCGATTCCTTCAATAGCACTCTCGGTTCGACCGTGCAGCCCAGCCAGGTTCCGATCTACAGCTCGGTCCACCTGGAGGGGGCGCTCGATGTGCCGGAGGTCGACTTCGGCGTCACCTCCACCGGTTCCTACGGCGACGCCGCCTCCGGTCCGGCCACGGCCACCTCTGGCTACGGCGCTCCGGCCCACGTCAATGGCATCGGCCCCAGCCTCTACTTGGGCGGCCAGCCGGGTCTCTACACCGGCCCGGCCACCGATGGCAGCGCACACAACGCCACCGACGACGGTCTCTACCTCCAGACCTACAGCTCGGATCGCCTGACCTTCCAGAATCAGCTCTTCGTGCGCGGTCGTACCTACACCAATGTCAAGGCTGGTGTCTCCGGTGACTTGGCCAACGATTCGCGGACCGCAGTGAGGGCCTGGTCCACTAGTGGGGGGGCCAACTGGGGAGCCAGTCCGGTGTGGGCTCCGACCATCTCCAACGGTGTGGCCTCCGGCAATTTGGTCTTGACAGACGACCAAAGCTCCAGCAGTCTCCGCCTCTCGCTCTCGAACTCGGTCCCCACCAGGCCGTATAACAGCCTCGGGGAGTACTACGCCACGACCGCTTACGTCACTAAGCCCTGGGCCACTCCGGGCGAGATCGAGGACTACACCTATCGCTTGACCGACTCGCTCTACCGGGTCGCCGCCACTTCCGCCAACGGCCCGGCCACCTTCCAGATCGACGGCCAGTCCCTGGCCGCCACCGGCTCGGAGCCGGTCTTCGGCGCCGCCACCGCCCTGGCCAATGGAGTCTCCAAGCCCATCACGGTGACCCTGCCGAGTTCGGATTGGCGGGTCAACAGCGTCGAATTGCGCGACATCGAAAGCGGCGCGCTGCTGGGCGCCCTGCCTTACACCTCCCTCACCAGCACCACCGGGCAGGTCGCTCTGACCGGCCAGACTGGGCGGGACGCCGCCCTGCAGTTCAACTTCTCCAAGACGGCCAGCCCGGACCACTCGACCTTGACCGTGGATAGCTCCAGCGCCCAGGTCGGCTCCGACATCACCGCCACTGCCACCATCGTGGCCAGCGACGGTCAGCCCCTGGAAGGCGTCGAAGTCAGATTCACCGCTTCCCCCGACCTGGTCCTGCACGACGGCGCCAACCCCGTCAGCAGCTGCCTCTCGGACAGCTCGGGCCAGTGCCAGGTCAAGGTCACCAGCCAGGTGGCCCAGACCTACGTCGCTGGCCTCTCCGCCACCATCGAGCTGGATCAGACGGCGGTCGACCTGAGCGGCAGCCCGGTCGACCTGACCTTCCTGGCCGGTCAAGGCGTCCCCGGCTCCTCCAGCCTGCTGGTGACCCCGGCCAGTCCGCTCACGGTCGGGCTGTCCAGCGCCAACCAGTACACCGCCCAAGTCACCGTCCGGGACGGTTTCGGCAACCTGGTGACGGGGGCTGAGGTCAGCTTCAGCTTGGACCCGGCCGACGCTGGGCAAGGCGGCCTGTCGGCCGACAGTTGCAGCACGCTCGACGGCGTCTGCCAGGTCTACCTGACCTCGACCAGGCCCGGTGACTTCGCCATCTCGGCCCAACTGGCCGACCCGGCGACGGGCGGCGCTCTGGCCAACGTCCAGGGCAGCCCGGCCACCGTCAGCTTCGAGCAGGGCCCGGCCGACTCCAGCAATTCGAGTCTCGTGATCGACCCGACCGACAACCTGTTGGGTGAGACGGCGCTGGCCACGGCCACCTTGCAGGACGCCTTCGGCAACCCGGTCCTCGGCCTGGTCGAAGCCGACTTCAGCATCGAGGCCGGCTGCGCCACGGCCAGCGCCTTCAACGACGCCGGCGCTGGGGTCTACACCTTCGCTTTGGACGCCACCGGCCCCGGCCAGTGCGACGCCACGGTCACCGTCCGTCCGAACGGGACCATTCTGACCGCCGACGCCCAATGGCTGGCGCCGGAGCCGACATCGGCCCACTCCTCGCTCAGCTTGAACCCGACCAGCCAGGTCGTCGGCGACGCTGTGGTCGCCACCGTGACGGTGCGCGATCAGCACGACCGTCCCATCGCCGGTCTGACCGCCAGCGATGTCGTTCTCAGCTCCGACACCGGCAGTCCGGACGTCGTCTTCAGCGCCTTCCGGGCTTTGACCGGCCCGGATCAGGCGGGTCAGTACGTCTGGGAGCTGACCAGTCAGAAGGTCGGGCCCAAGGTCATCACCGCCACCGTCTCCGGCGTCACCTTGACCGGGACCGCTAACGTTCAGACGGTCACCTTCACGGCCGGGTCGCCCAGCGCGCTGACCTCGGCTTTGACCATCACACCGCCCAGCCAGACCGTGGGAGAGCCGGTCAGCGCCACCTTGTCGGTGCGGGATCAGTACGACAACCCGGTGCCGGGCCTGGTCGACAGTGACATCAGCTTGGACCGGGATGGTCTGACGCTGGTGTCGGGTCCGATCGAGCAGTCGCCGGGTCGTTACGTCTATGTCTTGACCACTGATGTGGCCCGGTCCTACACGGTCACCGCCGAGGTCGGATCGGCCCGCCCGAC
Source organism: Propionibacteriaceae bacterium (assembly GCA_031265875.1). Taxonomy (GTDB): domain Bacteria; phylum Actinomycetota; class Actinomycetes; order Propionibacteriales; family Propionibacteriaceae; genus WQYJ01. Next base: position 1,312 of record JAISCA010000025.1, on the reverse strand, counting down.
CGCCTCCGTCACCTTCACCGCCGGCGTCGTCGACGCTGACCGGTCCACGGTTCAGGTGTCGCCGGACTCTCAGACGGTGGGCCTGCCCGTGCTCGTGACGGTGACGGCCCGGGATGGATCGGATAATCCGATTCCCGGCCTGCGGGCGACCGATTTCCAGGTGTCTGGCCAGTCGGACGGTCTGCCGGAGCTGTCCGGCGCTGGTTTCATCGACCGGGGCAACGGTGTCTACACCTTCACCATGACCTCCCACTTGGTGGGGACTTTCCTGGTCGAGGCGCAGGTCGCCGGTGTGGTGCTGTCGGATCATCCGGCGGCGGCTTTCACGGCCGGTGGGGTCTGTGTGACTAACTGCGATCCGGTCGATCCGACGCATGTCACCCGGGCTGAGATGACGCGGAATGATCAGTTGTCTGATGGTTCGTCTCAGGACAAGGCGCGGGTGTGGGCCTTCGACACTTATGGCAACCCGGTGGCGAACGCCCAGGTCGAGGCCAAGGCGGCCGGTTCGGCCAATCTATTGCCGCAGACCAATTCGGCTAAGACCGGTCCGGACGGTTCGGTGGAGTTGGCTTGGACGTCGTTCCATCAGGGCATTTACACGGCCGAGGTGACAGTCGACGGTTTGCGTCCGGCCACTGGCATCTTGAGCCAGATTCGGTTCACGCAGACTCAGCCGTCGGCTGATTTGTCCCAGTTGTCGGTGTCGCCGGCCGGTCCGTTGGCGGCTGGTGGGTCGTATGAGGCCAGGGTCGTGGTGCGGGACGCGCAGGGGACCGCTCTGCCCGATGTGACGGTCAGTTTCTCGACTGAGTTGGAGGACTCGGCGGAGCCGAATCCGTCGGTGGATCTGTCGAACGCGACTTGTTTGACCGGGGCGGATGGTTCGTGTGCGGTGCAGGTGACCTCGCGGGTGGCTGGTAAGTATCTGGTGTCGGCCACGGTGCCGGTGTCGGGTCAGGACCGGGCGGTGACGGGTTCTCCGGCTGAGGTGGAGTTCGTGGCTGGTGCGGTCTGTGTCAGTGACTGTCAGCCGGTCGTTCCGGGTCGGGTGACGCGGGTCCAGGTGACGCAGAACGGCGTGGCTCCGGATGGGGTGCAGACCGATCAGGTGACGGTTTGGGCTTATGACGTCTATGGCAACGCGGTGGCCCAGGCGGCGGTGGCTTCGTCGACGGCTGATGTTAATTTGACGGTGTTGAATCCGTCGGCTTGGACGGGTGTGGATGGCACGGTGGTGTTGTCGTATTCGTCTTTGCGGGCTGGTTCGCATGTGGCGGATGTGTTGGTGGCGGGTGAGACGCCGTCGGGT
>JAISCA010000015.1 GCA_031265875.1 Propionibacteriaceae bacterium | reverse complement strand
GCCCCCAAGGCGTCAAAATCGCCGAACTCAACTCCCAAGCCCGCGCCCTCATGAAGGCGCACCACATGCCCCTGAGAGACAAACTGATCAGCCAAACCACCCTCATGGGCAAAGCCATGACGCCGGTGGCCGGCTTGGCCAACGCCGCCCTCCAGGTCGCCCCCATCCGGGCCCTGGTCGAAGCTGCTGTCGGCATCCACCGCCGGGCTCCCATGCCCAAGGCGGCCCGCCAGACCTTCCAGTCCTGGTGGCGCAAGCGACCCGCCCGCAGCACACCCGCCCCCTTGGGCCCGGTCGTCTTCTTCCACGGCTGCGCCGGCGGCTACTTCGAGGTCGAGACCTCGATCAAATCGGTCGAGGTGCTCGAACACATCGGCTACGAGGTCATCGTGCCCCGCCAAGGCTGCTGCGGCCTGGCCCAACAATCCAATGGACTCTATGAGGAAGCCAGCGCCAGCGTCGTCAAACTCTGCCAAGACCTGCGCCAAGCCGGCGCCGAGCTGACCATCATCTCTTCTTCCGGGTCTTGCACCGGCATGCTCAAACACGAGGCCCACGAGATCATGGGCGTGACCGACGACAGCCTCAAAGACGTCGGCCACCGCATCCGCGACATTATGGAATTCCTGCTCGACTTGCACCAAGCCGGCCAATTGCCGACCGACTTCCAGCCCTTCGAGGCCACTGTGCCCTACCACGCGCCCTGCCAACTCAAAGGCCAAGGCATGGGGATGCCCGCCCTCGACGTCCTCGGCCTCATCCCCGAACTGACCGTGATCGAATCAGGCAAGGCCTGCTGCGGCATCGCCGGCACCTACGGCTTGAAGAAAGAGAAATACGACGTCGCCCAAGCCGTCGGCCGACCCCTCTTCGACATGATCACCCAAACCAACCCCAAACTCGCCCTCTGCGACACCGAAACCTGCCGCTGGCAACTCCGCCAAGGCACCGGCGCCCAAGTCGAACACCCCATCTGGCTCATCCACCAAGCCTACGGACTCAGCTGACCGACCCTTGCGGGGTAACCTCGATCAGAGCCACTGGCGACTGGCTCCAATCGGGGCCAGGCTCCCATTTTGACCTACACCGACAGCCACACTATTACCACGACTGCTAACGATAAATCGCAACATCGCTTGACGTCGTCGCATAAATGATGCTATGGTCAGTTATGGTTGAATGCTGTTTTTAGTACTTGAAATACTCACCGGTCAGTTCATCGACTCGTACGGAGAATTTCATGAAAGCACGCTCAAGGAATCTACTCATCGTTGGCACTTGTTTAGCCTTTTTCGCCTCACCATTCACCGCTATCGCCCAAGCCGACACCAAGCCCGAGCAGGTCGGCTCGACCGGATTGTGCGATAGTTCAAAATGGGATATCACGATAACAAATATGCAGCAGGTGTATATACCGGGAGGGAATCGAGCCTCTGGTGACCCTGGTTTGACTATAAGCGTGTCTGGCGAAGTGTCCATAACTGCGACCGGCACCATTTCACCTGCGCTAACGATTCAAACGGATGCTATTTTCGCTCGAGCGTCAGCCCAAGCCGAAATCAGCTTGGCCCTCACCCAAACAATCAAACAAGAAATTTCAGCGTCTGCCACGGTGCCCGATGGTGTTCAGTATGGATATGCCGAGCTAGGATTATCCGGGCGAAGTTTTTCTGCCACCATCACTCGTTACAATCGCAATTGCGTAGCAATTGAACGATATAGCGGATCGGCCATCGGGGCTAGCCCTATTCCCCACTTCTATCTATCTTGGGCCTAGCCGCGCGTCATCGTCTAAATGATGCGATTTCAAATACGCCGCAGTTTAGGCTGCGACCGTGTTCGCTGAGAGTGGGGAGGCGCTATGAGTCTTAAGGTCAGTCGCGGCGGATCGATGGTCGCGGCGGCGGCTCTGCTCGTACTCGGGGCCGGCTGCTTTAGCGACGCCCAGGCGGGCGATTGGCCGGCCTACGAATCGGTGGCCGCACTGGTCGAGAAGACTGATCTGGTGGTAGTGGCCCGCCTGGTCGACTGCCACTCGGACCGGCTCGGACCCACCACTGAAGTCGGCCAGGATGAGCGGAACGATCCTCAGGCTGGACTACCGACCCGAAACGACCCCGACGCCGGCCGGGACTCCACCGTGGCGATCACGGTCTGCACGGCTCGAGTGCGGGACGTCCTGCTCGGGGAGGTCAACCCAGGGGACGACCTGGAGATCCACCAGACCCAAGACCAGTCCATCCGCGCTCCCCGCAGCGGCGAGAACCCGTTGCTCTTCTTAGAGCGCCACAGCGACGGCCGGGCCTCAATCCTCGGTGGGGACGGCGGCTACTTCCTACCGATCGACGGCCTGACATACCGCTCCGAGTCCCACCTCCAACTGACCACCACCGTGCTGGAAGTGCGAGACCTGCTAGCCACCCGGTAGGACCCGGGCCCAGTCTCAATCTCGTACGCCAGCGGATCCGGGCCTGGCGGCGTACGTTCCGATCATGGAATCCGGGCCGGTCGCACCGGCTGGCGCGGCCCCGATCCGCCTGGCTCAGGCGGTCTTGCGCTCGGACTCGGCCAGCTTGACCCGGGGGGCCAAGGTGACGGGGAGGCCGTCGCGGATGCTGGCCCCCTCGACCGTGACCTGACCGAGGTCGGACTGGCTGGGGGCCTCGAACATGACGTCGAGCAGGGTCTCCTCGACGATGGCGCGCAAACCCCTGGCCCCGGTGCCCCGGGCCAGGGCCAACTCGGCGATGGCCTCGATAGCGTCGTCGGCGAACTCCAACTCGACCCCGTCCAAGGCGAACAGACGGTGGAACTGCTTGACCAAGGCGTTACGCGGCTCGACCAAGATCCGGGTCAGGGCGGCCCGGTCCAGCGGCGCGACCGAGGCGATCATGGGCAAGCGGCCAATGAACTCCGGGATCATGCCGTACTTGTGCAAATCCTCCGGCCGGACCAAGGCGAAGGGGTCGTCCGACTTAGCGGCCGACTGGAAATCAGCCGTGAAGCCGAGCGGGTGCTTGCCGACGCGGGAGTTGATGATGTTCTCCAAACCGGCGAAGGCGCCGCCCACGATGAAGAGGACATTGGTGGTGTCGATCTGGATGTAATCCTGATGGGGGTGTTTGCGCCCGCCCTGGGGCGGCACCGAGGCCGTGGTGCCCTCCAAGATCTTGAGCAGGGCCTGCTGGACGCCCTCCCCGGAGACGTCGCGGGTGATGGAGGGGTTCTCCGACTTGCGCGCCACCTTGTCGATCTCGTCGATGTAGATGATGCCGGTCTCAGCCCGCTTGACGTCGAAGTCGGCCGCCTGGATCAGCTTGAGCAGGATGTTCTCGACGTCCTCCCCGACGTAGCCGGCCTCGGTCAAGGCGGTGGCGTCGGCCATGGCGAAAGGCACGTCCAGCATCCGGGCCATGGTCTGGGCCAGATAGGTCTTGCCGCAGCCGGTCGGGCCGATCAGGAGGATGTTGGACTTGCCCAGCTCGACCTGCTCCTCCTCCGAGCCGATCATGGCGCCTGAGGCTTGGGCCTGGACCCGCTTGTAGTGGTTGTAGACCGCCACCGCCAGCGTCTTCTTGGCCTGGTCCTGGCCGATCACGTACTCGTCCAAGAAATCCCGGATCTCGGCCGGCTTGGGCAAAGCCCCGGCCACGTCACCGGCGTTGGCCCCGACCAGCTCCTCCTCGATGATCTCGTTGCACAGATCGATGCACTCGTCGCAGATGTAGACGCCGGGGCCGGCGATCAATTTACGCACCTGCTTTTGGCTCTTGCCGCAGAAGGAGCATTTGACCAGATCGCCTGATTCACCGATACGAGCCATGATGGGCCTGCTTTCTTGAGGGAAGAAGGACGGCCGGGGCCGCCGGAGGAAGCGCGGACTATTGCTTGAGGGAGCCCAAGACCTCGTCGATCAGACCGTACTCGACGGCCTCTTCGGCGGTCAGGTACTTGTCGCGCTCGATGTCGCGGGAGACCTTCTCGACCGGCTGGCCGGTGTCGTCGGCCAGCATCTGCTCCATCAGAGAGCGGATACGCAGAATCTCCTTGGCCTGGATCTCCAAATCGGAGGACTGGCCGTAACCGCCCTCCGTGGCCGGCTGATGGATCAGGATGCGCGAGTTGGGCAGGGCCAAGCGCTTGCCCCGGGCCCCGGCGGCCAGGATGACGGCGGCGGCCGAGGCGGCCTGGCCCAGGCAGATGGTCTGGACGTCCGGCTTGATGAAGCGCATGGTGTCGTAGATCGCGGTCAGGGCGGTGAAGGAGCCGCCCGGCGAGTTGATGTAGATCGAGATCTGACGCTCGGCGTCCATCGACTGCAAGCAGAGCAACTGAGCCATGACGGCGTTGGCGATGTCGTCCGAGATGGGCGTGCCGAGGAAGATGATGCGCTCCTCGAACAGCTTGGTGTACGGATCGACCCGGCGCATGCCGTAACTGGTGCGCTCCTCCCATTGCGGGATGTAGTAGTCGGCTCTGGGGGTGAAGGCGGCCAGGCCGCCGGGAGAGCTGATCGAATCCATGACGGTCTCCTTCACTGGTTGGGCGAATCGGTCGTGATCTGGCTGGCCCGCTCGAAGACGTGGTCGATGAAGCCGTAGGCCAAAGCCTCCTCGGCGGTGAACCAGCGGTCGCGGTCGGAGTCGGCCTCGATCTGGGCGACCGTCTGACCGGTGTGCTCGGCGATCAGGGCTGACATCGTCTTCTTGATGTGGACCGACTGCTCGGCCTGGATCCGGATGTCGGAGGCCGTGCCACCCAGTCCGCCGGAGGGCTGGTGCATCATGATCCGGCTGTGCGGCAGGGCGAAGCGCTTGCCCTGGGCGCCGGCCGAGAGCAGGAACTGGCCCATCGAGGCGGCCAAACCCATGGCCACGGTGGCGACGTCGTTGGAGATCCACTGCATGGTGTCGAAGATGGCCATGCCGGAGTCGACCGACCCGCCGGGCGAGTTGATGTAGAGGTAGATGTCCCGGTTCGGATCTTCGGCGTTGAGCAGGAGCATCTGAGCGCAGATGGCGTTGGCGTTCTCGTCCTGGACCTCGGAGCCGAGGAAGATGATGCGGTTGGCCAGCAGGGCTTGGTAGACCGCGTCGTTCATCGACGCGCCGCCAGTCGGCGCCGCGGCGGCCCGAGGCAAGTAAATCGAATTGTCAGTCACGGCATCGAAGGCTACCCTCTCCGAGAGGTCGAACCGAGCCTTCGGACGCCGTGTTCGCTGACGGCGCAGCCTGGAGTCGAAAGAGCGACCGGCCCGAGCGGGGCTGGGACGGGTCGGCTGGACCAACTCTCTAGCCCGGGTCGACCCTTGGCTGAGGAGCGCTCAGCCCAGCCGAGGTCCCCGCTTCAGTCGGCGCTCGCCGGGGACGACGGCGAAGCCGGCGAGTCGGGACTGGCGGACGAGTCGACCGTCACCGCCTCGGGCTCGGCCGGCAGACCGAAGTCGGGCTTGGCGTAGAGGATCGACAGGTCGAGCAGGTCGCCGTCGGCGTCGGTCGCCTCGGCCTGGGTGACGATGTGCTCCAGAGCCTTGGACCGACGGATGTCGGTCATCCAGTCAGCCAGGTGGTTGTGCTCCTGCATGTGCTGCAGCTCCTGCTGCGGGCTGGTGCCGTTCTCCTGCGCCTTACGGAAGAGCAACGCGGTCAAGTCGGACTGATCGACGTTGAACTTGACCTCGTCGGCCAGCTTGTCCAGCACCACCTGGGTCCTGATCGACCGCTCGGCCGCCTGCTCCAGATCGGCCCAGAACTCCTCCGGGGTGCGAGCCTGGTCGGAATCGGCGTCCAAACGGGTCAGGTAGTCGGTCAAGGTCAGGCCGGCCCGCTGCAAGGACTCGTTGATGCGGTCGGTCCGAGCGGTCACCTCGCGCGCCACCAACCCGGCCGGCAGCTCGAAGGGGGTCAAAGCCAGGGCCGCCTCGATGATCTTGTCCCGGGCCTGGTCGGCTTGTTCCAAGGTGGCGACCTGGTTGGCCGACTGGAGCAGGTCGGCCCGCATCTCCTCCACCGTGTCGAACTGGCTGACCAATTGGGCGAAGCCGTCGTCGACTTCGGGCAGGGTGCGCTCGGCCACCTTGGTCAAGCTGACCTCGACGTCGGCCTCCTCGCCCTCGTGGGCGCCGCCGACCAGGGTCGAACGGAAAGTCGTGGACTGACCGGCCGCCAAACCGGTGACGGCCTCGTCCAGGCCGTCCAGCAGGCCACCGGAGCCGACCACATGGGTGACGCCTTGGGCAGTGCCGTCGGCCAGCGTTTGGCCATCTTGACTGGCCGCCAGATCGAAGGTGATCTGGTCGCCGGCGGCGGCCGGACGCTCGACCGGGACGATGGTGGCGAAGCGTTCCCGCAACAGATCGATCCGCTCGTCGATGACCTGATCGTCGACCTGGGCGTTGTCGACCGTGACGGCGATGGTGGCGAAGTCGGGCAGGTCGAAGTCGGGCCGGATGTCGACCTCGGCCGTGAACTCGACCGTCTCCCCGTCGACCAACTTGACCAATTCGATCTCGGGTTGGCTGAGCGGGGCCAGGCCGTGCTCCACGATGGCGGCGCCGTAGACGTCGGGCAGAACCGCGTTGACGGCCTCACCCAAGACGGTCTGCCGGCCCACGCGCTGGTTGATGACCGCTGGCGGCACCTTGCCCTTGCGGAAACCAGGCACGGTGATCTGAGACGCGATCTCACGGTAGGCCTGCTCCAGCGCCGGCTTGAGGTCGGCGAAGGGGATTTCGAGGGTGAGCTTGACGCGGGTCGGGCCGAGGCTCTCTAGGCTGCTGGTCAAGGTGGGCTCCTGAGTCGCTGACAATCGTGGACACACTCCACGGCCCGCCGTCCGGGACCGGCCGTGAGCCACCTCATGCTACCCCGTCGCCTTCCCGGCGGCGAACCAGCCAGCCGCGTCTAGACCCTTGATTGGCTTGGCTGGAGAAGCCTGACTAAACTCCCTTGATCGAGGATCGATCGACTTCGGTCGACCGGGGCGTGGCGTAGTGGCTAGCGCGCCTGCTTTGGGAGCAGGAGATCGCAGGTTCGAGTCCTGTCGCCCCGACCGCCGGCGCCCGGCTGGACCCGCCTCGCCGGGCCGGCCGATCGACCGTCTGACCGTTACCCCGTCGCAACGGGGTCCGAGCCGAACCGGACCCTGACCAGCGCCGTCCGACCACGGCGAGGAAGGCCCACCGTCCACCGTCATGCGTATCGAGAACCGACTGGTCAGCACCGTCTACCGGGTCGTCTTGGTCGGGGTCTGCCTGACCGGCCTGATCCTGAACTTCCAGAACGTCCGCCTGGGGGCGGCCATCCAGCTCCTGACCTACTACACCATCCAGAGCAACATCCTGGCGCTGGTCTTCTTCCTCATCCTGCTGATCGCCGCCGCCCGTCGGCGGGGCCCAGGGGCGGCGGACCCCTTCCCCTCGGCCAAGGGCGCCGTCACCTTGGCCATCACCATCACCTTCCTGGTCTTCCACTTCCTGCTCCGGCCGGTCCTGTTCTCGATGAGCCCGGACCCGACGGCGGGCCCGGTCGAGTCGGACCCGAGTTCGTACGCCCTGTCGACGGCCAATCTGCTGGTCCATTACGTCACCCCACTGATGGTGTTGGGCGACTGGCTGCTGTTCAGTCCCAAGGGCGTCTGGAACAAGCTGGCCCCGATCAAGTGGCTGATCGTGCCCCTGGCCTACTTCGGCTTCGCCCTGGTCGGCGCCCAGCTGTCGCTCTTCCCCGGCGCCAGTCGCTACCCCTACTTCTTCATCGACTTCGACCTCTACGGCGCCGCCCAGGTCTGGCGCAACGTCCTGTTCATCGCCATCGGCTTCGCCGCCCTGGGCTACCTGATGTGGGGGATCGACCGGGCCCTGTCCAAGCTGTCCCGCCACCGGGACCCAGCCCCGGCCCCAGAGCCAGAGACGATCCCAGACCTAGCCGCCTGACCTCATCGATCTAGCCGCTTAGATCTAGCCGCCTGGCCTCCTCGCTGTCGGGCCTCAGCCCGGACAGCCGCCAGTCCCACCGCCGGGAGCCAGCCCATCTGGCCCCAGCTCTGTTCGAGCCGGCCCCGCTCCCGCCTCGGGCCGTGATTCTCAGGTCCCACTCGGCTAGTTGTAAGACTTCTGTGGCACGATCAAGAGATGAGACGTCCGCTCCTCCTCGCCCTGGCCTTGGTCGCCCTACTGGCGGCTTGCGCTCCGACCGGACCAACCGCGCCAGACGGGCCGACTACGCCAGCTGAGCCGACCGTGTCGGCCGAGGCGCCGTCGATCGGCCTGCTGGGACGCCCCATCGTGCTCGCCGCCACCGCCGACCCCGCCGCCTGGGCCGTCTGGAACCAATTCACCGACCTGACCTGCCAAACCCCCAGCCTGGACACCATCCACAACAGCCCCTACTCACCCGGGTTCGGCTTCGAGGCCGAACCCCCCTACGTCCAAGTCCACATCGGCGAAGGCGCCCACCCGGGCGAACAATGGTGGATCGTCGGCGGACTCAGCCTGTCGTCGAACCGACGGGTGGAGACCCAGATCGTCTACCTGACCAACCAACCCAGCGACATCAAATCTCCCAAAGGCGAATACTGGTTCCCCGTCTGCGGCGGCTTCGACGGCTGCGCAACGGTCCCCAGCTACGAGACCCCGAACTCACAGGTGGTGCCGTACTCCGAGGTGCGACGCTGGTGGGACGAGACCATCACCGCCTGGACCCCTCAGATGCGAGACCGCGGCGCCGCCGCCTGGGCCAAAGCCTTGTCCTGCCTACCAGCCAGAAACGACCGACTGCCCTGACGGACGGCGGCGCCCCAGAGCGGTTCTACGCGCCGCCCTCACCCACTCGAAGCGGACGCCGCCAGCGGACCCATCGCCTCAGACACGTCCCGACCCCTTCGGCCAGGCTAGACTGGCTGGCCGAGGCGACCTGGTCGCCTCACTGCTGGGCCGCCCAACGGGTGGCGCAGGCGGATGTAGCTCAATGGCAGAGCCCCAGCCTTCCAAGCTGGCCATGCGGGTTCGATTCCCGTCATCCGCTCGCAGAGCGGATGACGGGAATCGAACCCGAGAGGGCGTGAGCGTCAGAGAGGACGCCAAAGGCGTCCGAACAGCGAACGGCCCGAAGTCTGACCGAAGGGAAGACTGAGGGCAGCGGTTTCCAAAGGAAACCGCGTCGATTCCCGTCATCCGCCCCTCGAACGACGGCCCCGAACATCTGGGCTGTGTCGAGTTTTGTAGACAGTCTTTTGTGATTTCTTAGGCCGCGAGGGCCTGGTCTTGGGTTTCGATGGGTGGGCGGTGGTCGGCCATGGCTTGGGCGGGGGTGCGGTAGTCGAGGGTGGAGTGGGGCCGTCGTCGGTTGTAGTAGGCCTCGATGTAGGTGGCGACCGCCAGGCGGGCCTTGGCCCGGCTGGGGAACCGTTGGCGGTGGAACATCTCGTTCTTCAGCATGGAGAAGAACGACTCGGCCACGGCATTGTCCCAGCACACCCCGGTCCGCCCGACCGACAGGCGCACGTCCATCCGTTCGGCGGCGGTCGCGAACTCGACCGACGTGTACTGGGATCCCCGGTCCGAATGGAAAATGGCGTTGCCGGCGACCAGGCCGGCCTTGTGGGCCATCTCCAAGGCGTCCACCACTAGGGAGGCGCGCATGTGGTCGGCCATCTGCCAGCCCACCACCATCCGGGTGGCCAGGTCGATGACGGTGGCCAGATACAGCCAGCCCTCCCCGGTGCGCAGATAGGTGATGTCGCCGACCAGGCAGGATGTGGCGACCGGCGGCCGGAAACGCCGTCGGACCAGGTCGGGCCGGGACCCGGCGTCGGGGTCGGGCACGGTGGTCCGCTTGGACGCCCTGGGCTGGACGCCCGCGACGGAGAGCTGGCGCATGACCGACCGGACCAGGTGGAGCGACGCCGCGCCGCCCTCGGCCGCGAGTTGGGCGTGGATCCGGCGGGCGCCGTGCCGATGGCTGGAGGCTTCCCAGAGCCTTAGGACGGCTTCGCCGAGGGATTCCCGACGGACTCGCCGCCGGCTCGGCCCGGGGTCCTTGGCCCAGGCGTAGTAGCCCTGCCGGGCGACGCCCAGCAGACGGCACATCATCACCACCGGATAGAGAGCCTTCTCCGCCGCCAGCAGCTCGTACTTCAAGATCATGGGAGCGTCCGGGCGAAGAAGGCCGCGGCTTTTTTCAAGAACTCGTTCTCCATCCGCAGCCGCCGATTGTCATCCTCCAACTGTCTCAACCGGGCCGCCTGGACCGGCGACGGAGCGCTAGCGGGGTCCGGATGCTCGACCCGATACAGGCCGACCCACCGGCCCAACACCTGCTGACTGATCTCGAGCTCCCTCGCCACATGCGCGATCGGCCTACCAGTCGACACCACCATCTGCACCGCCTCAGCCTTGAACTGCGACGAATACCTCCTAGGCGAACCCGGACCCCTCTGCTGCGTGGACACTTCGCCATCCTCCTAACGGATCAGTGTCTACAGAAAGCATGACACCCCAATCGAACCCGAGAGGGCGTGAGCGTCAGAGAGGACTCCAAGGGCGTCCGAACAGCGAGCGGCTCGACGTCCGACCAAAGGGGGGACGGAGGGCAGCGGCCCCAGGCCAGACATACTCACAGAGCACATACAACCCCGCCACTGGGGGCGATTTCTAGCGGTCAACGCAACGTCGGGTTGATTTGATGTGGTTCAGCATAGGTGCGGGTGGGGTGGGAGTGTGTTTTGTCTTCTCGGGGTCGAGTGTGGGGCTGGTGGAGACGT
>JAISCA010000014.1 GCA_031265875.1 Propionibacteriaceae bacterium | reverse complement strand
AAGGTGCCCTTGTCATCGGCCGAACCGGCCCGCACCCCCAACGTGGCATTGTCGTCGCCGGCCGCCGTGCCAGCCGCCAAGGCCAGGCTCAAGGGACTGTCAGCCGCCACCAGACTGGGGGTACGGTAGTCAGCTGATGCGCGGCCGTCGCCGGCCGGGCCGCCGCTCTGACCGGTTTGCTGCCAGCCCCAGAAGAGCAGGCCGCCCTGGGCCTTTTTCGCCGACTGGGCGCCTTTGAAGTCGTCCTTATCTTCGTAGGTCGTATAGGTCCAATCGGGAGCGGCCACGGCCCAACCGGCCCAATAGCCCGTGCCGATGGAATGGATGCCGGTCAGGATGCGGCGGGGTTGGGGGCCGGCGCCGGTGACGTTGATGCCGATGCCGGCCGTGCCATGCCAATCGTTGCCCCAGATCCAGACATCGCCCAGCTTGGTCAGGACGACCGTGGTCGGAGTGGAGGCCTTGATGTCGACCACCTGGTCCTTCGACGAATCGAACGGCGGCGGCAGAACGACCGGTCCCGGCTTGTTACGCGGCCAATCGCCGGTCGGCGTTCGTCCACCCATATAGTTGTCATCGAAGCCCCAGGTCCAGACCTGTCCGCGGTCGTCCAGGGCCACCACATAGGTGTACTTGGTGTAATAAACACTGGCAGTGCTGCCGTCTTCGTTGCCGCCAGTCAAGAGCACGATACGGCGGCCTTCGGGCAGGGCCACGATCGAAGCGTCGCTACTGGTGCCGACCGTGGACACGCCCGTGCCGGAGATGCCTTGGTCCCGATAGCCCCAGATGACGGCCCGGCCTTGATCGTCGATGGCCAAGGTCGTGCTGGCCAAATGCGAGGCCACCGGTCGCAGCTTCACCTGCGGCGGCACCGTCACGCTGACGTCGAAGGAGCCCGACTCGATGTCGACGAAGACGGCCAAGGTGGTGCCGACGAAGCAGACCATGACCATGCCTAGCACGCCCAGCAGCGCGCTCCAGCGCCAATGCCCCTTGATCGGGACGACCACCTCGGTCTGGCCGGCTTCCGGCCGCTCGGGCGGCGAAGCCGAAGGCGGCGATGAGGGCGATTGGTTCATCGGTCTGGCGATCTGTCCTTGGGTGGCTTCCGACGATGGGGTTTGAACGGTGGTACGGGCGGAGCCGGCCCGACGGACGGGACGACTGTGATCGACACCAGTGTAGTCCGCCGTCGCAACGCCCACCCCAACGACTCCGGAGGGCCAGCGCCGGAGGGCCGTCTAAGCGGTCGGGCCCGGTTCAGTAGTAGTCCACCTTCACTGGGGGCTGGTCCGACGTATTGCAGGTGTTGCTCCATATGTCGTCCCGCACTAGGCAGTGCGTATTCTTGCCCACCATCCAGATCGCGCCGTTGGCGTGCCGCACGGCGACGGTGTAGCCCATGCCGACGATGTCGACGATATCCCCAGCCTTCCAAGCCGGGTGGGCGGCGCCGCCGTCTATGCGCATGGGCAGTCTGACGTCTGAGGCAGAAGTCGACTGGTAGGCGCCGTTGGCGTCGGGATAGTTGGGGGAACCGTTGCGTTGGCCGTACATCCAGACCGTGCCGGTGGAGTCGAGTAGAAATATAAGGTTGACGGTGGTGGCGATCTGGACCACCGAAACCGACAGGCCGAGGTGCTGCAAGGTGACGTGCTGGGCTAGGTAAGCGGAAATGCTGCCCGTGCTCGCATCGGTCCCGGCGGCATAGTTCGACCTGGAGCCCCAGAGGAAGACCGAGCCGTCCCGGAGCCGGAACTGGTTGCCGTAAAAGGAACCCGTCATCTGCTGGAAGGTGCCCTTGTCATCGGGCGAGCCGGCCCGCACCCCCAGCGTGACATTGTCGTCGCCGGCCGCCGTGCCGGCCGCCAGCGCCTTGCTCAACTCACTGTCATCCTTCACCAGGCTGGGGGTGTAGTAGTAGCCCGCACTACGTCCGTCGCCGGCCGGACCGCCGCTCTGACCGGTGCTCTGCCAGCCCCAGAAGAGCAGGCCGCCCTGGGGCTGGGGATCCGAGGTGAAGGTGGTGCCTTTGTAGGTCGTATAAGTCCAGCCGGAGGCGGCCACGGCCCAACCGGCCCAGTAGCCCGTGCCGATGGAATGGATGCCAGTCAGGATACGGCGAGGGGGAGTGCCGATGGCGTCGTAGCCGACGCCGGCCGAGCCGTGGTAATCGTTGCCCCAGGTCCAGACCTCGCCGCCGGCGGTCAGGACGACCGTGGTCGGAGTGGAGGCCTTGAGGTCGACCACCCGGTCCGGCAGATCGACCCGCCCCGGCTTGTTACGCGGCGCGGCGGCGCTAATCGTCCGTCCGCACATATAGTCTGTCGAGGTCTTTTCTGTCCCGCATCCCCAGGTCCAGATCTGTCCCAGGTCGTCCAAGGCCACCACGTAGCTGTAATCGGACACCTCGTCGCCGTCTTGGGTGCCGCCAGTCAGGAGCACGATGCGGCGGCCTTCGGGCAGGGCCACGACCGAGGCGGCTGCATCGTCGGCGACTGAGTCCACGCCCGTGCCAGAGATGCCGTGACCCCGATAGCCCCAGATGACGGCCCGGCCTTGACCGTCGATGGCCAAGGTCGTGGCAGCCATGTGAGAGGCCACCGGCCGCAGCCCCGGCGGCACCGTCACCTCGACCTCGAAGTAAGCCGCCTCGATGTCGACGAAGACGGCGACGGTGGTGCCGATGAAGCAGACCATGACCAAGCCCAGCACGCCCAACAGCGCGCTCCAGCGCCAACCCTCCTTGACCGGGGTGACCACCTCGCTTTGGCAGTCTTCCGGCCGTTCGGGCGGCGGGGTCGAGGGAGGAGATGGAGGAGGAGGTTGGTTCATCGGTCTGGCGTTCTGTCCTTGTAGTCTCCGACGATGGGGTCCGGATGGGTTCAAGCGGTGGTATCGGCCCGGACGGGCTGTGAGGTCTCATCCCTTCGTGGATGGCATCGGCCCGGACGGGCCTAAAACACTCAATCGGCTCGCTCGCAAGCCTGAACGCTTGACGTCAGCCTCAATCGTGTCTTGGAACGGAACCGGCCCAGCGGACAGGACGGCTCTGATTGACATCAGTGTAGTCAGCCGTAATGGCAGTCCCCCAGCGCCCCCGACCTGCCCGTCGTCAAGCTACGCCGTCAGGCACGTAACTGCTCTGTGAGCGTCAACCACGACCAGTCCCACCGCCGAGAGAGCGCATACGACAACACCGGCCACCAACCCAATGCTCACAGAGCACTTAGACACGATTGAGGTGAACGTCGAGGGCTCGCGCTCGTGAGTGAGCCGATTGAGTGTTTGAGACTCGTCAGAGTCCAACGACCGCCGACACGCCGGTGACGACTGTCCGAACTATCCGCTCGCGTGGCTCTCCCCTCCGACGGCGGAGGGCGGGGGACTACGGTGGAGAGGTGAGCTGGGACCGACGCCGCCCCGAGGCCGTGCTGTGGGATTTGGACGGCACTTTGATCGACAGCGAGCCGATCTACATCGAGGTGGCGGACGCTTTGGTGAGAGCCGCCGGCGGGCGCCTCAGCGATCAGGTCAAGCGGGATCTGGTGGCCCGGCCGATGGACGATCTGGTCGACGCCGTGCTCCAGGCCGACCCCAAGAACCAGGTCGACGGGGACCGGGCCGATGGCGGGGACCGGATCAGAGCCAGAGACCAGGCCAAGCCCAGGGACCAGATCGACGCCAGGACCAGGGCTGAGTTGGCCCAGGTGATCAACGCCGGCGTGATGGAGCGCTTGGCCGGGCAGGCGCCTTGGCGGCCGGGGGCGCGCCAGGCGCTGGCCGAACTGCACCGCAGCGGTTGCCCGCTTGGCCTGGCCACCTTGTCTTTCCGCGATTACGTGGATCTGGTCTTGGCCGACCTCGGCTTCAACCCCTTCGGCGCCATCGTGGCCGGCGACGAGGCCGGACTGCGGCCCAAGCCAGACCCCGACCCCTATCTACGGCTGGCCCGGCGCCTCAGCGTCGACCCGGCCCGCTGTCTGGTGCTGGAGGACTCCGTCATCGGTGTCCAAGCCGGCCGCGCCGCCGGCGCCCAGGTCATCGCCCTGCACGCCGAAGAGGCAGCCGCCCGCCAGTTGGCCGACCGCGTCTGGCCCAGCCTGCTCGGTCGCACCCCAGCCGACTTCGACCTGACCGGCCCGCCCGACTGATCTCGATTGAGCTATCAGTTCGGTTGAGCGACTTCGGTGGGGGCGGCGGTCGATTCCCGGAGCACCAACTGTGGGCTCAGGCTGAGGCGGTGGACTGGGCGGGCGGGATCGGCCAGGCGGCGTAACAGCAAGTCGACGGCGGCTTGGCCGACGGCTTGGCGGGGCGGGCGGACGGCGGTCAGGGCTGGGCTGGCCAAGCCGGCGATCTCGTCGTCGTAGGCGATCACGCTGAAGTCCCTCGGCACCGTCAAACCCTGGGCTTGAGCCTGCTGGACGATGGTCAGAGCCTCCGGGTCGGAGTGCACCAAGAGGGCGGTCGATCCGGACTGGCGCATGGTCCGTAACAGGTCGGCCACCGCGGCCGGGCAATCGGGGCTGCGGCTGTCCGGGATGGAACGGGTGAAACAGTCGTCCGGGGACGCCCCCAACCCGGCGCAAGCGGTCTGCCAGTCGTGGGCGTCCGAGGCCGAGCGGGGCGAGCGCTCGGACAGGACCAGGCCGAGCCGGCGGTGCCCCAAACCGATCAGGTGGCGCACCGCCATCAGAGTGCCCAAGGCCCGGTTCGAGACCACCGACTCCAACACGTCGCCCAGCGGGGCCAGGCTGGCCTCGCGTTCGACCAGGACGTGGGGCACGCTGACCTCGGCCAGCCAAGCCACCAACTCAGGGAAATGGGGACTGTCGGTGCGGGGGGCGATGATGAGACCGGCCATGCCCTCTCGCTCGACCATCCGGCGCAGGGTCACCAACTCGTCGGTGGCGTCGTAGGACGACCCGCGCAAGACCAGGCGGTGGCCGCGCGACCGGGCCTCGGCCTCCATCGCCCGCACCACGGTGGGCCAGTAGTAGTAGACCGAGGGCACCAATACGCCGATGGGGGCGGCGGAGACCGGCTCCGGCTCGTCCGGCTCATTGTCGTCGCCGGTCCAGACCGCGCCGCCGTGGACCCGCTTGAGCAGACCCTCGCCTTCCAACAGCTCCAGATCCCGCCGCACCGTGACGGCGCTGACGCCGAGGTCTTCGATCAGGTCCGCCACCCGGACGGCGCCATCGCGTTCCAGGGCGGACAGCATGTGCCCGCGCCGGGTGGCGGGCAAGGGACCCCGGACGGCCTCGTCGCTCATCTAGCCCTCCCACCTGAAGCTGAAGTCTGTCCAACAGGAACGATCATAATCGATCATAACAGTTCTCTAACGCTCTTGATACTGCTAATTCTGAATGATTTACTTCTAATGTGATCGATCAAGGTTGATTGATTCCGTGTCGTCACCCGGGGCTGGATCAGGACCGGCGCCGGCTCCCGACGGCACGAACCCTCCGATGAGGTGGACGGCCGGACGCCGGCCGAGCCTCTCAGATCAGATGAGTTTAAGGAGCATCGCATGAAGCGTAGAACCACGATCGTGGCCGCCCTCGGGGCCGCCCTGGCGCTGGCCCTGAGCGGCTGCGCCGACGGCGGCGACGACCCCGATCCGACTGACAGCGCCCTGACCGGACCGATCGAGGTCTGGGTGATGGGCAACAAGGGTCCGGCCATGGAAGCGGTGGCGGCCGGATTCACCCAAGAGACCGGCGTCGCCGTCCAAGTCCAAGCCATCCCCTGGGGCGACGTCCGGACCAAGATGTCGACCGCCATCGCCTCCGGCGAGGGCCCCGACGTGCTCCAGGTCGGCCTCGACCGGGTGGCGGAGTGGGCCGACGCCGGCGGCCTGCTCGACCTGACCGACCGTATCGGCGCCTACCCGGAGCTGAAGGCCGAGACCTTCTTCCCCGCCTCGGCCAGCACCATGACCTACGACGGGCGGGTCATGACCGTGCCTTGGATCGCCGACACCCGCGTCCTGTTCTACCGCTCCGACCTCTTGGAGCAAGTCGGCCTGAGCGGGCCACCCACCACCTGGGCGGAGTGGACGGCCGCCGCCTCAGCCCTCAGCCAGCGCGGTTCGGGCCAATACGGCATGGGCTTCAACGTCAATGACGTCAACATTCCCTTGATCATGACCTGGAGTTCGGGCGGCGACGTCGAAGTCGACGGCCAGCTCACCTTCACCAGCTCGCAGTACCGCCAAGCGGTCGAGTTCGAGCACTCCTTCTTCGCCGACGGCCTGACCCCGGCCCGCGTCCTGGCCGACGCCGACATGATCGCCGGCTTCAAGGACGGCTCCATCCCGATGTTCATCTCCGGTCCGTACATGACCCGCAGCCTGGCCGATCAGGCCCCCGAGCTGAAGGGCCAGTGGAGCGTCGCGCCGATCCCGGCCAACCTCTCCTCCACCTCACTGATGGCGGGCTCCAACCTGGGCGTCTTCGCCTTCTCCAAGCACATCCCAGCCGCCCTGGCCTTCATCTCCTACCTCGACCAGCGCGACATCCAGCTGGCCTGGAACTCCACCACCTTCGACCTGCCGGCGGTGCAGGGGGCCCTGGAGCTGCTGACCGGCGACGCCGCCGTGGCTGTGTACCACCAGCAGATGAGCAGCGCCAAGCCGGTGCCGATCACGGCCGACTGGGGCGCCGTGGCCCAGGAGATCACCCGCGCCACCGAACAGGTCAACCTGGGCGGAATGTCCATCGATCAAGCCATCGCGGAGCTCGAGGCCCAAGTCAAGGCCCTCTGAACCGCCTTGGACGACCTAGAACCACTGAACTAATCCGAACGACTCTGAACGACCTCTATATGACTGTGGCAGCGAACGACCGGGGCGGGCGGGCCGACCGTCCGCCCCGGACCCAAACCGGCCGGGGGCGAGCCGGCCTGCGCCGGCTGGGCCAGGCCAGCCTCTTCGTCGGCCCGACCATGGTCATCTTGCTGGTCTTCTCCGTCCTGCCCATCGTGGTGGCCCTGGTGACCAGCTTCACCGACCTCGACCTACGCGGCCTGCGCGACTGGAGCCTGATCGAATTCGTCGGCCTGGACAATTACGGCCGCCTGCTGTCCGACCCCCGCTTCCGCTCCGCCGCCGGCAACACCGTCGTCTTCGTCTTAGCCGGCGTGCCCTTGATCGTGGTCTGCTCTCTGGCCGCCGCCCTGATGGTGAACTACGGCAGCAGCCGCCTGTTCCGGGCCTACCGGGCCCTCTTCTTCCTGCCCGCCATCACCAACATCGTGGCGGTGGCCTTCATCTGGGGCTTCTTGTACAACACCGACTCCGGGCTGATCAATCTGATCCTGTCCTGGGGCGGCGTGGGGCCGCTGCCCTGGCTGGACCAACCCGTCATGGCCAAGATCTCCGTCATCATCGTGGCGGTCTGGCAAGGCTGCGGCTACAACATGCTGATCTTCGTAGCCGCCCTCCAGGGCATCCCGCGCGAGTTCTACGAGGCCGCCCAGGTCGACGGGGCCAACGCCTGGCGCCGCTTCTGGTCCATCACCTTGCCCCAATTGCGTTTCGCCACCTTCTTCGTGGCCGTGACGACCTCGATCTCGTGGATCCAGCTGTTCGAGACCCCGCTGGTGCTGACCCACGGCGGCCCCCTCGACAGCACCGTCTCGATGGCCCTGTTCATCTACCGCAACGGCTTCGAGCGCAACCGCTTCGGCTACGGCTCGGCCGCCAGCTTCCTCCTCTTCTTGGTGGTGGTGACGGTGACGGCGATCCAATTCAAACTCCGACGACAGGACTCCAATGTCTGAGCCCGTCGTCCCCGATCAGCCGGCCCTGGCCCCGTCCCCGGTCCCGTCCTCGACCCCGGGCCAGTCCTCGTCCGCGTACTCGGAGGCTGGACCGTACCCGCCCCCGGCCTCGTACCCGTCCGCGCCGCCGGCGGCCGGCCCGGCCCGTCCGCTGGCCCGGCCCCGGCCGCCGACCGACCCGGCCCCGGCCGACCTGACCCTGGCCCGTCTGCGCCGGCGGCGCCGTCGCCGGACCGTCCGCCTGATCGTGACCGTCCTGATCGGCTTGGCCGCCCTGACCTACGCCGTGCCCTTCCTCTGGATGCTGTCGGGCTCCTTCAAGCCGGCCAACGAGGTCCTGTCCCGGCCGCCCACCCTGCTGCCGGTCGACTTCACCTGGAGCAACTACGTCCGGCTCTTCCGCGAACTCGATTTCGGGACCTACCTGGCCAACACCGGCGTCGTGGTGGCCTTGTCCATGATCGGCCTGCTGCTGCGGGCCATGGCCGGCTACGGCTTCGCCAAGTTGCGCTTCCGGGGCCGCGGAGCCCTCTTCGCCGTCGTCATGGCCACCATGATGATCCCCGACCAAGTCACCATGATCCCGACCTTCCTGGTCTTGAACGGGCTCGGTTTGGTCAACACCTACATCGGCATCGTCATGCCCACCTTCGTCACCGCCTTCTCCATCTTCTTGTTCCGGCAATTCATGGAGACCATCCCCGACCCCCTGCTGGAGGCGGCCCGGATCGACGGCGCGGGCGAGCTGCGTATCTTCTTCAATATCGTCTGGCCGCTGTCCGGACCGATCCTGGGCGTGCAAGCCATCCTCTGTTTCATCGCCGGTTGGAACAGCTTCATCTGGCCCCTCATCCTGGCCACTCAGCAGAGCAAATACACCCTGTCGGTCGGCTTGGCCCTGCTGGACGGCCAGTACAGCTCCGAGTACGGCCTCAAGATGGCCGGCGCCGCCGTCATGGTCCTGCCCGTCCTGATCGTCTTCGTCTTCGCCCAACGCCACATCGTCCGGGGATTCACCCTCTCCGGCCTCAAGTGAGGAGTCCCATGTCCGATCGTCAAGTCACCTTTCTACGCCGGGACGGCCGCCGGTTGGTCGACGGAACCGGCCAGCCGGTGCTGCTACGTGGCGTCGCCGTCGGCAACTGGTGGCTGCCGGAAGGGTACATGTGGCGCTTCGGCGACGCCGTGCCCAGCCCGCGCCAGATCGAGGACTTCATCGCCGGCCTGATCGGCGCCGGCCCGGCCGAACGCTTCTGGACCGCTTATCAGCGCAACTACATCACCGCCGCCGACGTCGCCCAGATGGCGGCCGAGGGGCTCGACTCGATCCGCCTGCCCCTGAATTGGCGTTGCTTCATGGAGCGGCCCGGCGTCTGGCACGAACCGGCCTTCGCCCTAGTCGACCAGCTGGTGGAAGACTGCCGGCGCCACGGCTTGTACATCTTCCTCGACCTCCACGGCGCCCCCGGCGGGCAGACCGGCACCAACATCGACGACTCGCCGCGGCGTTATCCCGAATTGTTCACCGACCCGGCCCAGCAGGACGCCACCGTGGCGCTGTGGGTCGAGCTGGCCCGCCGCTACCGCGACGAGCCCGTCATCGGCGGCTACGACCTGCTCAACGAGCCCTTGCCGAGGGGCTTCCAGTACCGCTACCCGGACCGCTTGGTGGCGCTCTACCAGCGCCTGATCGCGGCCATCCGCCAGGTCGACCCGAACCACCTGATCGTGCTGGAGGGCTCCAACTGGGCCCGTAATTGGAGCGTCTTCGACCGTCTCTGGGACGACAACGTCATGCTCCAATTCCACAAGTACTGGAACGCGCCGGACCGGGAGCACATCCTGGAGTACCTGACCAAGCGGGACGAATTGGACGTGCCGATCTGGATGGGCGAGGGCGGCGAGAACAACCTGGCCTGGTATCAGGGCTCCTTCCAGTTGTACGAGGACTTCGACATCGGCTGGAACTTCTGGACTTGGAAGCGCCTGGCCAAGCACAACGCCCCGGTGCGGGTGCCGGAGCCCTTCGGCTGGCAGGACATCGTGGACCACGCCTACGGCGGACCCAGGCCGTCCCGGCGGCTGGCCCAGCGCGCCCTGGCCGAGCTGGCCGAGAATGTCAGCTTCGCCAACTGCGAGTACCGTCCGGCCGTCCTCAACGCCGTCCTGCGCCGGCTGCCGGTGCGCCTGGAGGCCGAGCACTTCGGCTTCAAAGGGGCCGGCCGCTCCTATCAGGTCCACTCCGAGGCGGCGCACTTCCCCGGTTTCCGGGTCAGCGACGACGTGGCCGTGGTCTACCGCCGCACCGGCCTGCCCGGACCGGGCATTGAGGAGGCAAATTTCCACCACAACCACGGCCTGCCCCGTATGCCCGAGGAAGAGCTGGCCATCATCCTCCAGGCCGGCGAATGGACCCGTTACGAGGTCACCGCGCCCAGGGCCGGCCTGACCCGCTGCGTCCTCTGGGCCGACGGCCTGGACCGCGCCCCGGCCGAGGTCGTGCTCGAACTGGACGACCAGCCAGTCGGCCGCTTCCAGCTCGCCTATGACCTCGCCCCCCGGCCGGCCGATCCCGTGGTCTTCCCCATCGAGCCCGGCCGGCACGACCTCACCCTGCGTGTGGTCAGCGGTCGCGTCCTAGCCGACGCCCTGGTGCTGGACTGGTCCGACGACTGAGTACGGAGGCACAGGTCGTTCGCTCGCCGTCGCCAAAGGGACGAGACCTCACACTCGCCGTCGCCGTCGACAGCCGGTCATAACCGCGCGGTCGCGCCCGTCACCATCGACGACAGAGCACTTGGGTACGCCGATCCGCCGGCGATTTCTAGCGGTCAACGCAACGTCGGGTTGATTTGATGTGGTTCAGCATAGGTGCGGGTGGGGTGGGAGTGTGTTTTGTCTTCTCGGGGTCGAGTGTGGGGCTGGTGGAGACGT
>JAISCA010000048.1 GCA_031265875.1 Propionibacteriaceae bacterium | reverse complement strand
ACCGGACACCCACCATCCCACGCCAACCAGAACAAACGCACAGCCTCGACCGACACCCGACGACCCATAACACACACCACTTTCCTAAGTGTTGCGTTGACCGCTAGAAATCACCGGTGGGTCGGTGGTCGTAAGTGCACTTTGAGCATGGGGCTGGCTGGTCTGGGGCTGGCGCAGGTGGGGTCGACTACGAGTGTCGTCACTACGTCGGTGGCGTGGGGCCGGACCGGTTCACTCGGGCGGGGCCGCCCGGAGCTGGTTGGGGCCGCCCGAGACGTCGTCCAAGGCCCGGGCGATGGGGTCGGGCAGGACTTGGTCCTCGACCTCCAAGAGGGGTTCGAGTTGGGCCGCCGTGCGGGGGCCGACCAGGGCCGCGCTGACGCCGGGGGCGTCGCGCACCCACAGCCAGGCCACTTGGACCGGGCTCAGACCCAGCCCCTGTCCGGCCCTCACCACGGCTTCCACCACGCCGCGCGCGGTCTCGGTCAGATAGGGCTCGACGAACCAGGCCAGATGCTTCGAGGCGGCCCTGGAACCCGGCGGCGTGGAGTTACGGTACTGGCCGGTCAGGACTCCTCGGCCCAGGGCCGACCAGGGCAGGAAGCCGAGGCCGAGGCTCTGGCAACAGGGCAGGACCTCGATCTCGGCCCGGCGGGCTAGCAATGAGTATTCGACCTGGGCGGAGGCGATCGGGGTCCGGCCCCGGACCGCCCGCTGCCAGGTGGCGGCCTGGGCCAACTGCCAGCCGACGTAATTGCAGACTCCGACCTGGCCGGCCATTCCAGCCGCCACGGCCTGGTCGGCGGCGGCCAGAGTCTCCTCCAGCGGGGCTTGGCCCCAGGCGTGGATCTGCCACAGATCGACCTGATCCACCCGCAAACGGCGCAACGATCCGGCCAATTCGTCCAACAGAGCCTGTCGGCCGGTCTCGACCACGCGTTGGCCCTGGCGTAGGACATAGCCCGACTTGGTGGCGATGACGACCTCGCCCCGGCGCTGAGCCGACCCAGCCAACTGGCCGATCAGGCGCTCGACCGCGCCGTCCCCGTAAGCGGCGGCGGTGTCGATCAGGTTGCCGCCGGCGTCCCGGAAGCGTCGCCACAGCGCCATCACTTCGGAGATCGGCGTGTCCTGGCCCCAAGCCATGGTGCCGAGGCCGAGCCGGGAGACCTCCAGGTCGCTGGAGCCGAGGCGACGGGTCAACATGGCGTCAGTTTAGTGGCGGGCGATCGCCCCAGCGGCGGGCTCGACGGGCTAGGAGCTAGGCGGGGCGGCCCGACGAAGCGCGCTGGCGCCGGGTCGGGCGCTCACGACGGCGCCTCAGACGGCGGAGACCAAGTTGGTCAGGATCAACCCGGCCAGGATCAAGCCGGCCAGGACCCGGTAGACGATGAAGGCGGTGAAGCGGTTCGAGGCCACGAACTTGAGCAGCCAGGCGATGGACAGGTAGGCCACCACGAAGGAGACGGCGGTGGCGACGCCGGTGGCGGCCCAGCCCACGCCGGCGCTGATGTCGTCGGCCGCCTTGACAGCCTGCAGGACGCCGGAGGCGGTCAGGGCGGGGATGCCGAGGAAGAAGCTCCAGCGGGTGGCGGTGGTGCGGTCGATGCCACGTAGGAGGGCGGCCGAGATGGTGGCCCCGGAACGGGAGACGCCGGGCACCAGGGCCAGGCATTGGCACAGTCCGATGATCAGTCCGTCGATCACGGTCAGGCTCTGTTCGCCCCTGGGGCCGGTCTCGGCGGCGAGGGCGCGCGCCCCAGTTGGCTCGACGGCGACCCGGCCGGCCCGCCGGTCGGCCAGCCACATCACCAGGCTCCAGGCCACTAGGGCGCCGGCCACCACCCAGAGGCTGCGCAGGGTCGTCTCGATGAAGTGCTCGGCCGCCAGGCCGACCAGGCCGATCGGGATCGAGCCCACGATGACGGCCCAGGCCAGGCGATAGTCGGTGCTGCGGCGGCGCTCGGCCTGGAACAGACCGACGCACCAGGCCGCCACCAAGCGGGCGATGTCGCGCCGGAAGTAGACGATGGCGGCGGCGATGGCGCCGACCTGGATGATGGCGGTGAAAGCCGTCACATCGCTGGAGGCGATGGACAGGCCGAGCAGTTTCTCCGTCACCGTCAGATGCCCGGTGCTGGAGATGGGCAGGAACTCGGTCACCCCCTCGACGATGCCGAGCAGGACGGCCTCGAACCAATTCATGATCTCTCCCTAGAGCTGACGGCGGAGCTGGCTTCGCCTCACCTTAGCCCGCCGGACCAGCCGGTCCGGATCGGTCAGCGGTTGGCATGGGCGTCGCTCAGGGCCACGGCCACGTTGTGGCCGCCGAATCCGAAAGAGTTATTCAAGGCCGCCAGCGGTCCGTCGGGCAGGGCGCGGGGTTGACCGCTGACGATGTCGATGTCGAGGCCGGGCTCAGGCCGGTCCAAGTTGATGGTGGGCGGAGCCAGACGGTGGTACAAGGCCAGGACGGTGGCGATGGTCTCCAAGGCTCCGGCCGCGCCCAGCAGGTGCCCCGTCATCGACTTGGTGCCGGAGACCACGGCCCGGTTGTCGTGGCCCAGGGCCTGGCAGATCGAGCGCGCCTCGGTCACGTCGCCCTGGGGCGTCGAAGTGGCGTGGGCGTTGACATGGACGATGTCCTGCGGCGCCAGGTCGGCGTCGTGGAGGGCTTTGACCATGGCCAAGGTCTGGCCCCGGCCGGACGGGTCGGGCTGGACCAAGTCGTGGCTGTCGGCGGTGATGCCGGCGCCGGCCAGGGTGCCGTAGACACGAGCCCCCCGGGACTGGGCGTGCTCCAAGGTCTCCAACACCAGGCAGGCGGCCCCTTCCCCGATGACGAAGCCGTCGCGGTCGAGGTCCCAGGGCCGAGAGGCCCGTTCGGGCTCGTCGTTGCGGCGGGACAGGGCTTGCATCTGGTCGAAGGCGGCGATCGGCAGCGGATGGATGACGGCTTCGGCCCCTCCCACCAGGGCCACGTCGGCCCGGCCCCAGCGCAGTTGGTCGAGGGCGATGGAGATGGCCTCGTTGGAGGAGGCGCAAGCCGAGACCGGGGCGTGCACCCCGGTCCGGGCCCCCAGTCTGAGACCGACGTTGGCGGCCGGGGCGTTGGCCATCAACATCGGGATGGTGAAGGGCGAGACCCGCCGGTGCCCCCGGTCGCGCAGGGCGTCCCAGTTGGAGAGCAGCGAGGTCAGGCCGCCGATGCCGGAGGCCAAGGACACCAGCAGGCGGTCGCGGTCGACCGCGGGATCTTCGGTCGGGCCGTCCGCGGGCAGACTGAAGCCGGCGTCGGCCCAGGCCTCGACGGCCGAGACCAGGGCCAACTGGGTCGAGCGGTCGAGCCGACGGGCCCGGGTGCGCTCGATGCTGAGGGCCGGGTCGACCTGGGCCAGGGCGGCGATCTGAGTCGGCAGTTCCTCGGCCCAGGGCTCGGTCAGGCGTACCACGCCGCTGCGCCCGGCTAACAGGCCGGCCCAGGTCTGGGGCAGGTCGCCGCCCAGCGGGGTGGTCGCGCCCAGACCGGTGATGACGATGTCCGTCACTGAGCTTGGGCTTTCTCGATGTAGGTGACGGCGTCCCCGATCGTGCGCAAGCCGCGCGAGTCCTCATCCGGGATGGAGACGGAGAACTTGTCCTCGCAGGCGTAGATGATCTCGACCATGGACAAGGAGTCCACGCCCAGGTCGTCCACGAAGGACTTGTCCAATGCGACCGTGGCCGGGTCGACGCCCGCCACCTCGTTGACGATCTCGGCCAGCGTGGCGAGGATCTCTTCAGTGCTCATGGTGTTTCTCCTTTGGGTTCATTGTTGGTGAGGAAGAGTCGGAGGCTCGGTCGCCGGGGCGGCGGGGCGCTCAGGGGCGGCCGGGGATTGGTTCTGGTCTCGGGCCGGCGTCGCCGGGGCGGGCAGCAGGGCGACCTGGCCGGCGTAGACCAAACCGGCCCCGAAGCCCACCATCAGACAGGTCGCTCCCTCTTTGACTTGGCCAGCCCGGTAGAGCTGGTCGATGGCCAGAGGGATCGAACTGGCCGAAGTGTTGCCCAGCCGCTGGATGCTGCGCGCCACCTGAACCGACTCGGGCAGGCGTAGATGGCGCAGCATCGAGTCGGTGATGCGGTTGTTGGCCTGGTGGGGCACGAAGAGGTCGAGCTGGTCGGGCGTCAGGCCGGAGTCGGCCATGATACGCCGGGTGGCGTCGGCCATGGCGGTGGTGGCCCAGCGGAAGACCGGTTGGCCGTCCATCCTCAGATGGGCGGGCCGGCCCTGGGACACAGCCTCGGCCCAGTCCAGGGTTTGGCCGATGGTCGGTCCTTGAGCCGGATCGGAGCCCCACACCACGGGCCCGATCCGGGGGCTGGGGCTGGGGCCGACGACGGCCGCCCCAGCCCCGTCGGCGAAGAGGAAGGCGGTCGAACGGTCGGTCAGGTCGGTCATGTCGGACAGGCGGTCTCCGGCCACCACTAGGACATGTCCCAGGACGCCGGAGCGGACCAAGGCGTCGGCCTGGGCCAAGCCGTAGCAGAAGCCGGCGCAGGCGGCCGAGATGTCCCAGGCCGGACAAGGTCCGCAGCCCAAAGCGCCGGCCAGACGGACGGCCAGAGCCGGGGTCTGCTCCAGGTGGGTGACAGTGGCGACGATGACGCCGTCGAGCTGATCGCCGGTCAGCCCGGCGTGGTCCAAGGCGCGCTGGGCGGCCGAGGCGGCCATGGCCAGGATCGTCTCGTGCGGTTCGGCCCAACGTCGTTCCACGATGCCGGTGCGCTGGCGGATCCACTCGTCCGAGGAGTCGATCCACTGGCACATCTGATCGTTGCTGATGACCCGGCTGGGCTCGTAGGCGCCCAAGCCGAGGATGGCTGAGCCGGGTCTAGGCGAGGATTGGGGCAGGGCGATCATGCCGTCACCTCCGACCGACCGGAGCCGGCCACTAGCCTCTCTAGGTGTTTCACACTTCTACGATTGAGCCGAGTCTCGGTTTCTCCCTCGGGGTCCCCGAAAAGTGCCGGACCGGAGCGCAGCGGAGGGAGGACGCTTTGGGGGGCTTCTAGGTGGCGGGCGCAGAAGTCACGGGCCGCGTCCAGCTGATCGGGCTCGGTCAAGGCGAAGACTTCGACGGCGGGCGACTGGCGGCGGGCCAAGCCAGCCAGCGCGCCGGCCGGCACGAGCTCCAGCAGCCCGGTCACCTGGAGGCTGGCCAAGCGCTCCTGGCAGAGGTCCCACCGCACGGGTCGGGTGACCTGGAGGACGAGGCGGCGGGTCAACTCGGCCCCGTCCGTCAACACGGTCCCGTCCAAGTTGGACAGGATGGGCCGGGTCGGCTGACCGGGAGCGAGTTCGGCCACGGCGCTGGCCACCTGGTCGACGGCCGAGTCCATGGCGGCGGTGTGGAAGGCGCCGGCCACCGCCAAGGGGCGGGCCCGGGTCCGCTCGGGCAGGTCCAGGGCTAGACGTTCGAGGGCGGCCAAGGAGCCACCGGCCACGATCTGGCCGGCCCCGTTGTGATTGGCGGCGCTGGCCCCGGCTCGTTCGATGGCGGCCAAGACGGCCTCCGGGCTCCCACCCAAGAGGGCGGTCAGGCCGGACGGCTCCAGACTGGCGGCGGCGGCCATGGCTTGGCCGCGGCGGGCCGCCAAGCCGACGGCGGCCAGGGGAGTGAGGACGCCGACCAATCCGGCGGCGGTCAGTTCGCCGACCGAGTGTCCGGCCACCACGTCGGCGGCGGGCCAATCGTCGTCGCCCAATTCGAGGGCGCTGGCCAGACCAGCGGCCACCAACAGGGGCTGGGCCACGGCGGTGTCGGCGATGGTGGCGGCGTCAGCTTGGCAGCCCAGGTGGCGGAGGTCGAGGCCGAGAGCCTCGGACCAACTGGACAGACGCTCGGCGTAACGGGGGAGTTCGGACCAACCGGTCAGGAAACCCGGCTTCTGAGAGCCCTGTCCGGGCGCGACAATCGCTAACACGTCTCCATACTTTCGTGAATATCCATCAAACGAATACGGAAAAACGACGAATAACTCAGAGATTCTTTGGATGAATCATACAAATTTAGTTAGGTTGTCAGATGTTCCGGAGGCGTCCCAGCCGGATCGCCAGACCCAGGCCGAAAGCCTCGCGCGGTTGGGTCGGGTCCAGTCCGGCCAATTGGCTGACTCGGGCCAGGCGGTAGCGCACGGTGTTGGCGTGGACGAACAGGGCGCGGGCGGTGGCTTGGATCGAACCGCCCTGATCGAGGTAGGCCGTGACGGTGGCCAGCAGATCGGGCCCGGCTAGAGCCAACGGTCGGAAGACTTGGGCCACCAGAGCCTCGCCGGCGTTGGCGTCGCCGGCCAAAGCCCGTTCGATCAAGAGGTCGGTGGCGGCGACCGGGCGAGGGGCCTCGGGCCAAGCGGCGGCCGCCCGTTGGCCTGACAGAGCTGGTCTGAGCGAGGCCGAGGCTTCGGTCAGGTCGGACACCGGCGGCCCCACCACCAGGGGGGCGGAGCTGAAGTGGTCCGCCCACTGGCTGATCAAGGCCAGACCGGCGGCCTGGTCGGTCAACTCGGCTCCACCCAGGATCAAGATCAGACGGTTGTCCTGGGGCGAGGCCAGCAGGTCGAGGCCGGCTCGCAGGGCCTGCAGGCGGATACGGTCGAGAGCCGTGACCAGGTCGCTGGGCTGGCCGCCGACGGCCGCGCGAACCGGTCCTTGGGCCCGCCAACCCAAGGCGGCGGCGCCGGACAAGGTGTCGTCGTCGATCTGGTCCCGAATGATGGAGTCGACCACCAGGGCCTCTAAGCGGGTGTCCCAATCGCCCCGGGTCTCGGCCGCCTGGGCGTACAACTCAGCCGCCGCGAAGGCCACGTCACGACTGAAGTAGACGATGGCCAGACCCAAGACCTGGCTCTCGTCCGGCGGCAGGGTCTGCAATTCTTGAGCCACCACCGAGACCGTGGTCTTGACCAATTGAACGGTCTGATTGAGGCTGATGCGCCGGGTGGCCTGACGGGGGGCGGCGTTGAAGAAGACGGCCGGGGAGGGCGGGTCGTCGGCCAAGTCGGCGAACCAGGTCACGAATTGGTCGATGCCGGCGCGGGCCACCAGCGTGATCCAAGAGCGATGCTCCGGTCGCATGGCCGCGAACCAATCGTGCTGACGGTCCATCTCGGCCAGAGTGGCGGTGGTCATGCGGGCCGTCAGTCCGGCCAGGTGAGTGGTCATGAGGCGGCGCCGCTCCGGGTCCG
This sequence comes from Propionibacteriaceae bacterium, assembly GCA_031265875.1. Taxonomy (GTDB): domain Bacteria; phylum Actinomycetota; class Actinomycetes; order Propionibacteriales; family Propionibacteriaceae; genus WQYJ01. Next base: position 230,118 of record JAISCA010000048.1, on the reverse strand, counting down.
GCTCCAGGCTGCGCCCACGGACGACTTGAGGCTTTGGCTTCGGTTCCGGCATAACGGCAGAATAGCCTTGTGACCGGACCGGTCTCAGACCAGAAAGGACCCGGTGTGATCCCACGTCTTCCTATCGGCCCCCCGCTCGACGGCGTGCCCAGCGCTCTGCCCGATAGCGATGAGGCCGAGACCGAGGAGTGGCTGGCCTCGCTGGACGGTTTGATCGCCCAGTCTGGGGCGGACCGGGCCCGCTATGTCATGGCGCGTCTGTTGGAGCGCGCCCGTGACCATCGACTCGCTCTGCCCACTTTGACCACGACCGACTTCATCAACACCATCCCGGCCGAGGCCACCGGGGACTATCCCGGCGACGTCGAGTTGGAGCGCGGCTTCCGTCGCCTATTGCGTTGGAACTCCGCCATCATGGTGCATCGGGCCCAGCGTCCCGGCGTCGGCGTCGGCGGACACATCGCTAGCTTCGCCTCCGCCGCCACCTTGTACGAGGTCGGTTTCAACCATTTCTTCCGGGGTCCGGACCACCCCGGCGGCGGCGACCACGTCTTCTTCCAGGGCCACTGCTCGCCCGGCGTCTACGCCCGCGCCTTTCTGGAGGGGCGGCTGGGGGCCGAGGATTTGGACGGCTTCCGCCAAGAGCGGAGCCACTGGGTGAACGGGCGTCCGCGCGGACTGCCCTCGTACCCGCACCCGCGGCAGTTGCCCGGTTTCTGGGAGTTTCCGACCGTCTCGATGGGTCTGGGCCCGCTCAACGCCATCTACCAAGCCTCGTTCGACCGTTACCTGGCCAACCGTGGTCTCAAGGACACCTCCGACCAGCGGGTCTGGGCCTTCCTGGGCGACGGTGAGATGGACGAGCCGGAGGCGCGCGGCCTGGTCCACTTCGCCGCTTACGAGGGCTTGGACAATCTCGTCTTCGTGGTCAACTGCAATCTGCAGCGGTTGGACGGTCCGGTGCGGGGCAACGGCAAGATCGTCCAGGAGCTGGAGGGCCTGTTCAGAGGAGCGGGCTGGAACGTCATCAAGGTGATCTGGGGCTCGGGCTGGGACCGTCTGATCGCGGCCGACCGCTCCGGAGCCTTGGTCGACCTCTTCAACACGGTGCCGGACGGTGACTTCCAGACTTTCAAAGGCAAGGACGGGGCGTACGTCCGGCAACGTTTCTTCGGCCGTGACCCCAGGACGGCCGAATTGGTCAAGGACTGGAGCGACGACGAGATCTGGCGGCTGTCGCGCGGCGGCCACGATTTCCGCAAGGTCTACGCCGCCTACCAGCAGGCCACTCAGGCGGCCGGCGCCCCCACCGTGGTGTTGGCCCACACCATCAAGGGATACTTCCTGGGCCCGCGTTTCACCGCCCGTAACGCCTCCCACCAGATGAAGAAGCTGAAGCTGGAGGATCTGAAGGAGTTCCGTGACCGGCTGGAGCTGCCGATCGCGGACGCCGTCTTGGAGGCTGACCCGGACGAACCGCCCTTCTACCATCCGGGGGCGAGCGATCCCAGGGTGGCTTACGCGCTGGAGCGGCGCCGGGCCCTGGGCGGTCCGGTGCCCAATCGGCGGAACCGCCCGGCCCGGCTCAAGTTGCCTTCGGCCAGGGCTTATCAGTCGGCCCGGGCCGGCTCCGGCGTTCAGCGCGTCCCCACCACCATGGCCTGGGTGCGCCTGCTCAAGGAGATGATGCGGGAGAAGGAGTTCGGCGCCCACGTCGTGCCGATCATCCCGGACGAGGCCCGCACCTTCGGCATGGACTCCTTCTTCCCCACCATCAAGATCTACAACCCGCACGGCCAGCGATACACGCCAGTCGACCATGAGCTCTTGTTGGCCTATCGCGAGTCGGTGACCGGGCAGATCATCCACACCGGCATCAACGAGGCCGGCTCGGTCGGGGCCTTCACCGCCGCCGGCACGGCCTACGCCACCCATGGCCTGCCCATGGTGCCGATCTACGTCTTCTACTCCATGTTCGGCTTCCAACGCACCGGCGACGGTCTCTGGGCGGCGGCCGACCAATTGGCCCGTGGTTTCCTGATCGGGGCCACCGCCGGCAAGACCACCTTGACGGGCGAGGGGTTGCAGCACATGGACGGCCACAGCCCCTTGTTGGCCTCGACCAACCCGGCCGTCCGTCATTACGACCTGGCCTACGCCTACGAGATCGCCCACGTCATGGAGCACGGCCTGGAGACGATGTACGGCGCCAACCCGCAGGACGTCATCTTCTATCTGACCGTCTACAACGAGCCCATCGTGCAGCCCCGGGAGCCCGACGGCGTCGATGTCGAGGGCATCCGACGGGGCCTCTACCTGCTTCGGCCCGGCGACCCCAGCGGTCTGCCGCCCCAGGCCCCCCGGGTCCAGCTGCTGGCCTCCGGCGTCGCCTTGCCCTGGGCCTTGGAGGCTCAGGAGTTGCTGCGGCGGGACGCCGCCGTGGTGGCCGACGTCTGGAGCGTGACCAGTTGGAACGAGCTGCGGCGGGACGCGGTCGAAGCCGACAGCGCGGTCATGAACGGTCAATTGGCCCGCCCACCCTATATCGTCCGTTGTTTGAAGGACCGGCCTGGGCCGGTTCTGGCGGTGTCCGACTTCATGCGCGCCGTGCCCGATCAGATCGCCCCTTGGGTCCCAGGGGATTTCTCCTCCTTGGGCGGGGACGGCTTCGGTTTCTCCGACACCCGGGCGGCGGCCAGGCGGTGGCTCAAGGTCGACGGGCCGTCCATCGTGGTCAAAGCCCTGCACCTATTGGCCAAGCGGGGCGAGGTCGACCCCGGCGTGCCGGCCCAGGCTTTCGCCCACTATCGCCTCGATTCGGTGACGGCGGGCGGATCGGGCCGGTCGGGGGAGATTCCTGAATGAGTCGTCATCCCCTACGCTGGAGCAAAGCGGACCTAGTGAAAGAGGAGCGACTGTGACCGCCGCAGAGCCCGACGCCTCAACGGCCAAGGGCATCGAACATCTGGGATTGTCTGAAGGCCTCCTAGTCGAGGAGTTGGGCTGGGACGACGACGTCGATCAAGCCCTCCGCGAATCCATCATGGATGCGATCGACGCGGATTTAGTGGAGGAGTCCGACCACGCCGTCGACGTCGTGCTGCTGTGGTGGCGCTTGGACGACGACGATCTGGTCGACGTCCTAGTCGACGCTTTGACCGATCTGACCGGTAAAGGCTTCATCTGGTTGTTGACGCCTAAGATCGGCCGCCCCGGCCACGTCCCCCAGGCCGACGTGGCCGAGGGAGCGGTGGCGGCGGGCCTGTCCCTGACCTCGACCGCCACCGTGTCGAAGGATTGGGCGGCCCACAAGCTAGTCCGGCCCAAGGGCCCCAGGCGCTGAGCCGAGATCGAACGGCCAGGGCGCATAGCTCAGTTGGTAGAGCGATTCCCTTACAAGGAATAGGTCACGGGTTCAAGTCCTGTTGCGCCCACTGATTTGGTTTGGGCCGCCCAGGGGGCGGCCCAAACCAAATCAACGATGTTTTACGGACTTGAACCCGTGAGGGCGCGAGCGTCAAGCGAGAAGGCCGTTGGCCTTCTCGTAGCGAGCGGTCCGAAGCCTGACCAACGGGAAGGCTGAGGACGGCGGTTTCCGCAGGAAACCGCGTCAAGTCCTGTTGCGCCCACAATGATCCGCCGCCTCAGTCGCTGACCAGCGTGTAAGCCGTCGCCCGGCGCACGCCGCCGGCCGCGGCCAGCGCGACGGCCAAGGCTAAGGCGGCCAGGCCGGCCGCCAACAACGCCGTCTCTGGGACCGAGGCCGCCATCTTGACCGAATAAATTCCCAGCGAGCGGAACATCAGCCCGATCAGGGGCGGGAAGCCGACTCCGCCCACCGCGCAGCCCAACACCGCGCCGAGAGCGGCGGCCGGCCAGTAGGTCGCCACCACCTCGGCCACCAGCTGCCGGGTCGTGAAACCCAGGGCCCGCTGGATGCCGAAAGGTCGCCTCTGACGCCGGACCGCCGTCCCCAGCACGCCGATCAGCACCAGCGTGGTGACGGCGGCGGCCACCACCAGCACCACGCCGGCGACACCGGCCATGATGGTCCCGTAACTGTCTAGTTGCGAGGAGGCTTGTTCCCGCAGGTTGAGCGCCCCGAGCAACGGGACGCTCAACACCTGCCCGGCTTCCAAGCGGTCGGCGAAGGCCGCCGCGGCGTCGACGTCTTCCAGATACACGGCGATCTGGGTCCAGGGGTGGTCGGGCCAGATCCGCTCCAGGCCGGCCGAGGTCAGCGCCGTCACCATGCCGGACTCGTTCATGGTCTGGATCAGTCCGGTGACGAGGTAGGCCTCATCCGCGCCGCCCGCCGCTAACCGGACCTCGTCGCCCACGGCCAGCCCCAGCAGCTCGGCTTGGCGGGCGGCCAGGGCGGCCTCGTTCGGGTGAACCGGGAAGCGGCCCCGGTAGAGCAGCGTGCCCTCGAACTTGTCGAAGTCGCCCGTCACCAGGCCGAAGGTCAGCTCGCCGTTCAGGCGCAGGCGGAAGGTGTTCGAGTATTCCGCGGCCTGCCGGACCTCCGGCCGCGCCTCGAGTTGGGCCAGCGCGGCGGGCGCGTCCGCCGGAGCGGCCACCTCCACGACGATGTCCGGCACTTCTCCGCCCACCACCTGGTAGAAGTTCTCCCGTTCCAAGCCCATGTTGTGGTACGCGGCTAGGGCGGCGGTGGCCATGAAGGCCGCAGCCGCCACCGCCACAACAATGGTGACCCCCTGGGCCGGCGCCCGGACCACCGCCTTGAGCGCCAGCGCCAGCGGCAGCCGCACCCGCAGCCTCCTCAGCGGCAGCCGGTCGCGTTTGAAGTCGTGGGCCTCTAGCCCGGAGCGCAGCGCGGCCAGCGCCGGCAGCCGCCGTAGCCGCCAACAGGCCCAGGCCGCCACCGCTAGGGCCACGGCCAGAATGCCGCCCAGGCAGATGCCGGCCGCCGCCCAGTCGAAGCCGGGCCGCCAAGTCAGAGCCGATTGCGCGCTCAGGGCGTCCGCCAGGGCGGGCAGCGCCGCGTGCCCGGCGACGGTCCCCGCCACGGCTCCAGCGGCGGTGACCAGACCCACCTGCAGCACTAGGCCCGCCGCGATCTGGCCCGAGGTGTAGCCCAGAGCCTTCAGGGCGCCGATGTCCGCCATCGAGTCGTCGATGTGGGCCCGCACCCGGAAGTGGATCATGATCAAGGCCACCGCGCCCACCAGCCCCGCGAAGGTCATCGTGATGACCGCCAGGATGTCGGCGAAGAAGACCCGGCCCCGGCGCATCTCCTCCCAGTCCGGGGCGCGCAGGACGGCGCCGCCGGAGGCGACGGCGTCCATCGCGGCTTGGTCGCCGTCGAGCACATGGGAGGTGTAGTCCAACGCCACGGCGCCGGCCACCGCCGGGTCCGAGAACTGCGCCGCTATCAAGGTCGAGCGGGCGTCCGGGAACCGCTCCAGCAGTCCAGCCAAGGTGTCGGCGGTGACGACGAAGCGGTACAGCTGGTAGAGCTGCGAGCCGAACATGGCCTCGTCCGTGAACCCGGCCACGGTCAACTCGACCAGGTCTTCGCCCCGCGACAGGGCGATCTGATCGCCCACCGCGTAGTCGCCGGCCACCTGGAACATGTACGGCAGATAGACGGCGCCATAGCGCAACGCGACGGCGCCGGGCCGGGTCTCCACCCGGTCCATCGACCGCTCCTGGCCGTCGGACACGATCATGGCCAGCAGGGTGAGGTCGCCGCCGTCGCTGAAGGCGGTTTTCGCGCCGGCGGCGAAGACCGCTTCCGTCTCCAGGGCCGTCAGGTCTGGCCGTTCCGCGATCCGGCTCAGGTGCGCGGGGGCATAGATCGAATCGGATTCGACGATGGCGAGATGCGGGACGTTGGCCTGGGCGGCCATCCGGTCGTAGGCGGCGGTGTAGCCCAAGGAGACCGCCAGGCCCAGCGTCGCCACCGCGGCGGCCAGGGCGACGAACGCTATCAGGACCGCGGTCTGGCCCCGCTTGCGCCGCAGGGCGGCCCGGGCCAGGAGCAGGGTGCGACGCACGGTCACCACCCCATTTCGATCAGGAAGGAGCGCAGCGCGTCGTCCCGGGCGGCCCTCGCCGCCTCTGCCTTCGCCGCCGTCCCAGCGTCGGCGCCGTCCCGCCCGGCTGGGACCGCGCCCGCCAGGGCGGCTCGCAGGTCCAGCTCACCGGCGACCTGCCCGTCCCGCAGGTAGACCACGCGGTCGCCGCGGCGGGCCGATTTCAGGTCGTGGGTCACCATCACCACCGTCTGGCCTTCGGCCCGCACGGCGCTGAGCAGGTCGAGCACAGCCGTGCCGGAGGCCTGGTCCAGCGCGCCGGTCGGCTCGTCGGCGAAGAGCACGTCAGGGGAGTTGACCAGCGCGCGGACCACCGCCGCCCGCTGCGCCTCTCCGCCGGAGGTCTGGGCCGGGAGCTTGCGCCGGGTGGCCGGGTCGATCCCGACCCGCTCGAACAACTCGTCGGCGCGCGCGGCGACCGCCGCCCGATCCTTCGACACCAGCAGACCGGCGGCCATGGCGTTGTCGAACAGAGACAGGGTCTCCAACAGGTTGATCTGCTGGAACACGAAGCCGCAGGCGCGCCGCCGGAATCGCGCCAGCTCGGATTGGCTCAGTCCCACCAGTGAGCGTCCCTTGAAGCGGACCTCTCCCAGAGTCGGAGTGTCGATCCCGGACAGGGCGTACAACAGCGTGGATTTGCCAGCCCCCGACGAGCCCATCACCACAGTGAAGTCGCCTTCACGGATCTCAAGGTCCAAGTTCCTGAGCACGTGCTGCTGGACTCCCTCGCGGGAGAAGGTCTTGGACAGTTTCTCGGTTTGGATGAGCGGAGCCTGGTCGGTTGTCATAGCGGGTCCTCCTTCGGCCGCCCCCATTCTGTCCCGCCTCCGCTTACGCCGAGCGGCGAAGGTCTTGCGGACTTCCTGCGCGATCCTTACGGGGATTGGGCTATTCCCGCCTCGGCGCTTAAGCCAACGGCGCCCGTAGCGTCACCTTGAAGCCTGGGGCGGCGTCGCCGCAGGCCAGCTGACCGCCCATCCGTTCCATGAGGTGTCGGGCCAGATAGAGTCCCAGGCCAGCGCCGGGCTTCCCGGCCCCAGCGGCTCCCCGGTAGAACTTCCGGGTGACTAGCGCCAATTCGTCCGGCCCGACCCCTGGCCCAGCGTCCGCCAGCGCCACCTCCAGCGCGTCGCTGCCTACGATCCGGGCGGTCACCGTCAACGGCGCCGCCCCGTACTTGTACGCGTTCGCCACCACGTTCCCCACGGCCTGCGCCCATCTCAGCGGGTCCACCCGCACTAGGCAGTCCGGGAACTCGATGCCGTCCGCCCAGCCCAAGTGGTCCGCTTCCGCCAGCAGTCCCGCCAGTTCGTGTGAGCTGACCTCGCGAGGGTTGACCGGCAGGACCTCGAGCTCACGCAGGGCTCCTTCCAGCAGATCGGAGGCCAGCGCGTCCAGCTGATCCGCTTTCGCGTCGATCACGGCCAGGCGGGCCGCCGTCGCCGGGTCTCGGTTCCGCGCGGCCATCAGCTCCGCGACCGCCTTGATGGAGGCGATCGGGGTCTTCATGTCATGGCCCAACGAGGCCACCAGCTCCCGCTTGGCCCGGTCCGCCTGGCGTTCGCGCTGGCGGGCCGCCGCGAGCTCCTGGCGCATCAGGTCGAAGGCCTCGGTGAAGGCCCCGAAGGCGTTGGCCTTGTCCATCCGCAGCGGCGCGTCCAGATCGCCGGCCGCGACCTGCCGGGCGAACCCGCCCATCTCCCGGAACGGCCGCAGCATGGACCGGTCGAGGCGCCATAACGCCAGCGCGGCCGCGGCCCCCAGCAGGACGACCAAGATCGTGCATACCCAACGCAGGTGGTCGGCCGCGGCCGTGAGGGCGACCTCGTCGCCGGTGGCGAACAGGACTTGACCAGTCAGACGGTCGCCGTCTCTCAGATCGAGGACCGTGTCCTGGCGCGCGATCGCTTCCACGAGGCTGGTGGGAGCGGCCGGGCCGGTCGCGACGAGGAGCCGTCCGTCCGTGTCGAGCACGGCGTAGTCCGGCGTGTCCGGCGGCCGGGGCGGCTCATAGGAGGGCCGACCCAATTCGGCGGCGTCGACCGCCAGCCGGGACACGATGTCGTTCAGGGCCGGCAAGTCGGGCGGCGTCCGGGCGGGCGGCCGGAGGAGGACCCAGACCAGAGCCACCAGGGTGGCCAAGAGGGCGATCAGGGCTAAGGCCAGCCGACGGACGGTCATGTCCGGTCGGTGTCGGCCAGGTCGAGCACGTAGCCCACCCCCCAGATGGTCTTGAGATGGGCCTCGGAGCCGGGCGCGGCGGCAGCTAGCTTGGCCCGCAGACGGCGGATGTGGACATTGAGCGTGCCGTCGGTGACGGCGGTGTGCCCCCAGGTCTCGGCGAACAACTCCCGCTTGGGCGCCACTCGGCCGGGCGACCGGGCCAGACAGGCCAGGAGACGGTACTCGAGGGTGGTCAGCGGGAGCGCTCCGGCGGGCCCGAAGGCCCGCTCCAGGTCGAAGCGGACCGTGATGCCCGCGAAGTCGAACCGGTCCTCGCCCCGGTGGGCGACGTCCCGGCCGGCGACGGCCGGCGGGGAAGCGGGCGCGCGGCCCGACCGCCGCAGGACCGCCTGGACCTTGGCCTGGAGCACCGCCAGGGAGTACGGCTTGGCGATGTAGTCGTCGCCGCCCACGCCCAGCCCCAGGAGGATGTCGTCGTCGCCGCCCCGGGCCGAGATGAACAGGATCGGAATGCTGGTCTCGCGGCGGAGACGTTGGCACAGCGAGAAGCCCGACTCGTCGTCCAAGTTGACGTCGAGCAGGATCGCGCCCACGTCGTGGTTGGCCAAGAAAGTCAACGCCCCGGCCGCGTCTGGCACCCAAGCGGCCGAGGTGCCCAGCATGGTGAAGTACTCGACCGTCGCCTCCGAGAGCGCCGCCTCGTCGTCGACCACCAGACAGTCCACGGGCTCGTGATGGGTCATCGGGACGCTCCTAGCCGGGAGTGGAGGGCGGTCGTGGGCCGCCGCGACCAGGATAGCCAGAGGTGACGTTGACGAGCGTCACACGGGCGGAAGTCGATTTCACCGTCTGCTCACTGCGTTAGTCCGGTCTGGAAGGGGAGACAGGACAGGGCGAGCTGTCTGAGGGGGATGTTAGCCTAGGGGCGTCATTCAGCTAGGGCGGTCGCGGCCCAAGAGAATCAGGCAGGCTTTCACCATGTCAGTCCCACCGCAATATCCAGGGCCGGCCGAGTCGTTCGGACAGCCGGCCGGCGGTCCACCCTCCCAGCCTTGGGGTCAGCCGCCTCAGGGAGTCCCTGATCAATCCGGCGGCGCGGGCTGGGGGCCAGGCGGTCCCAATGGGTCTTACCCTGGTCCGGCCCAACCGCCAGCTGAGGGGTACCCAGGTCCGGCCCAACCGACGGGGGCCTGGCCGGCCAACGGTCCGGCTCAGCCCACTCCAACCCCAGCCCCGGCTCGGCCCAGCCCCGGCCAGGGCCTGAAAAAGGCGTTGGACCAAGCCACGGACAAGGTCGGTCAGCCTGGTCCCAATCATGGGTTGATCCGCTTGCTGCCGGCGGGAGCCGGCCTGCTGACCCTGCTGGCGTCTTTCTTGCCCTATGGGATCGTCAAGATCGACGTGTTCGGTTTCGGCTCGTCGCTCAGTTATTCCGCCTGGTCCGGGCCAGCCAGCGGCTGGCTGGGGGTTCTGCTGACTCTGTTCTGTGGCGTGGCCGTCTCGGCTCAAGTCGCCGGTGATCGGATCGCCGCCTTGAACCAGAAGCTAGTGGCTCAGCTCAATTTGATCGGCCTGGTTGGGTTGGGGCTGGCCTGGTTGCTGATCTTCGTCTCCATGTTCGGCATCATCGGCGATAACACCATCACCTCTCTGATGTCGGTCAGTCTGGGCTTCGGTTATTGGGCGACCTGGTTCTTCGCCACGGTGGCGCTCGTGGTCACTTTCCTGATCTGGCGTTCGTCTAAGACAGCTCCCTCAGCCGGTCGACCGGCTGAGGCCGTCCCGGCCGGCCCGACGGCTCCAGCTCCCACCGGCCCGACCGCTCCCGCGCCGAACCAGACCGCTTTCGGGAGGCCGGGCCAGGCCGGGCCAGCCGCGGCCCCACCCAGCCAACCGCAGCCTTGGGCCCAGGCGCCGCAGCCGTCCCAGTCTTGGGCCCAGCCTCCGGAACCGGCTCAGCCTTGGTCCCAACCGCCCCAGTCGCCCTCGGCTCCGGCTCAGCCTTGGTCCCAGCAGCCGCCTCAGGCGTGAGCCAACGGCTCAGGGCTGTCCCATCGATTGAGGGCTCTTTCTAGACGGGTGCGGTCGGCTAGTTCTGCCGGCCCGGCCGGCTCAACAAGCCACGATGGACAAGGCCAAGCCACCTCGGCTGGTCTCCTTGTACTTGGTGCTCATATCGGCCCCGGTCGCCATCATGGTGGCGATGACCTGGTCCAGCGACACCAAATGGTGGCCGTCGCCGGCTAGGGCCAGCCGGGCGGCCGTGATGGCGGTGCTGGCCCCGACGGCGTTGCGCTCGATGCAGGGCACCTGGACCAAGCCGGCCACTGGGTCGCAAGTCAGACCGAGGTGGTGTTCGAGACCGATCTCGGCCGCGTTGGCGACCTGGGCCGGGGAACCGCCCAGGACCTGGCAGAGGCCGGCGGCGGCCATCGAGCTGGCCACGCCGATCTCGCCTTGACAGCCGACCTCGGCCCCGGAGATCGAAGCCGTGGCCTGGTAGACCGCCCCGATCGCGCCGGCCGCCAGTAGGAAGTCGACCACGGTGTCGTCGTCGGCCCCGGGCAGGAAACGGGTGGCGTAACGCAAGACGGCTGGCACGATGCCAGCCGATCCATTGGTCGGCGCCGTCACCACCCGGCCGCCGGCCGCGTTCTGCTCGTTGACGGCCAGCGCCCACAGACTGACCCAGTCCAGACCGGACAGGGCGTCTTGGCCTTGATGATGTTTGAGTTGGCGGGCCATCCGGGGGGCCCGACGGCGCACCCCCAGGCCGCCCGGCAAGACGCCTTCGGTGTGACAGCCGATGGCGATGCACTCGCACATGACCGCCCAGAGATCGAGCAGACCGTCCTTGACCTGTTGACGGCTACGGCCTCGGGCCATCTCGTTGCGCAGCGCCAGTTCGGCGATGTCGAGGCCGGAGTCGGCGCAGCGGGCCAGTAATTCAGCCCCGCTGCTGAAGCTGTGGGGCAGGTCGACCACTGCGACCGCTGGCGCCTCGGGCCGGCCCGAGCCGTCGTCGGCCACGACCAGGCCGCCGCCGACCGAGTAATAGGTCCGGTGGATGCGGCGGCTGTCCGACTCGATGTGGAAGCGCAGAGCGTTGGGGTGGTAAGCCAAGCGCTGGTCGGGCCGGAAGATGAGGTCACGGTCCAGGTCGAAACCATCCAGCAGCCGTTGACGGGGCGGCTGGCCGCCGCAGAGACGGAGGCGGCCGCTGGTCCGGAGGTCGACCACCAGCGGATCGATGCTGTCGGGGTCGACCGTCTCGGGATTGGCCCCGCTCAGACCGGCCAGGACGGCCCGGTCGGAGCCGTGGCCGCGCCCAGTCGCGCCCAAGGAGCCGAACAACTCGATGGTCAGCCGGACGACTTGGTCGAGGGGGATGGCGGCGTTCGGGAGCGAGGGAGGAGACTCCAGTGGGGCTTGGGCCAGCTCGTCGACCAAGCGGTTGGCCGCTCGCATCGGCCCGACGGTGTGCGAACTGGACGGACCGACGCCGACTGTGAAGACTTGGAAGACGCTGGCGCTCACAGCCGACAGTTTAGGCGAGGGCCTGGCCCCGTGACGGAGCCAGGCCCTCGCTCAGGCTGATCGATCAGGCCTCGCCCCGCCCCAGTTCGGCCAACAAGGGGAAGGTGGCCTTGAGAGCCGGATAGAGCTGCTGATGGGCTCGGGCGGCCAGCTTGTAAGTGGCCTTGGTGGCCGGGTCGGGATAGACCGTGCGGGCCACATGGCTCATCCGGGCGGCCGTGGCGCGGACGTCGTGCTCACCCTCGGCGCCGACGGCGGCCGCCCCCAGGATGGCCGCCCCCAGACAGGTCGTCTCGGTCTCAGCGCAGATGTCGACCGGGCGTTGCAGGGCGTCGGCGATGATCTGGGTGAACAGATTGGAGCGCGAGGCCCCGCCCATGACCGACAAGCGGGCGACTTTGACGCCGGTGGCCTTCTCCATCCGCTTCAGAGTCAGACGTTCCTCCAGAGCCAGCCCCTCCAAGACGGCCCGGTACAGCTCCGGCACGCCATGGCTGTCGGACACCCCGGCGAAGACGCCCCGGGCGTCGGCGTCCCAGAAGGGTGTCTCGGCGCTGGTCAGATAGGGCAGGAAACGGATGCCCCGGGCTCCGGCCGGCACCTGGGCGGCCAGGGCCTCCAAGCGGGGTTCGATCGGGCCGTCGACCGGATCCAGGCCGGACAGGCGGTCACGGAACCAAGCGATGCACAAGGCCCCGGAGGAGAGCAGGGCCTCCAGGGTGTAGCCGCCGGCGATGGGGCTGGACAGGGTGCGGAAGGCGCGTGAGTAGAGATAGTCGTCGGAGTGCACGCCCATCGTCATCGAGGTGCCCAGGCTGAGGTAGGCCCGGTCGGCCCCGGTCACATTGGCGCCCAGGCCGGCCGATTGCCCGTCACCCGCCCCGGCCACCACCGGCAGACCCCGGGGCAGACCGAGTTGGTCGGCCGTGGCGTCGCTGACCGGGCCGATGACTGCGCCGGGCGGCACTAGGTCGACCACCTGCTGACGTTTCAGCCCGGCCGAGGCCAGGAGGGCGTCGGCGTACGAGAAATCGCGCATGTCGAGCAGGGCCATGGGATCGGCCGTGGCCCAGCTGGTGCGCCAGAGGCCGGTCAGGCGGTGGACCAGGTAGGCGTGGACCTCGACCACGCGGCGGGCCGCCTTGAGTTTGTCCGGCTCGTGCTCGGCCAGCCAGATCAGTTTGTAGAAACTGGGCGTGGTGGAAGGCGGCTTGCCGGACAGGGCGTGGATGAAGTCGGAGCCGACGCGCTCGATCTGCTGGCTGGCCCGGGTGTCGAGCCAGAGCACGGCCGGGCGGATCGGCTGGTCCTGTTCGTCCAGCAGGACGAAGGTCTCACGCTGATGGGTGATGGCCAGGGCCAGGATCGGCCGGCCCTGAGCGGCCAGGGCGGCCGTCACCTCTTGGATCGATTGGCTGGCGGCCTGCCACCAATCGGTCGCGTCCTGCTCCTGCCAACCGGGCTGAGGCGTGGAGCGAGGGTAGTCGCGACGGGCCTCGACCACGGCGTGGCCGAAGGTGTCGAAAGCGATGGCCTTGGTCGAAGTGGTCGACGAGTCCAGGGCCAGGATGACGGGTGATTCCATGATTCCTCCTCAGGCGGTCAGGGAGTTAGGGGTGGGCAAGGCGGCGGCGACGATCAGCTCGATCGGGGCGCCTTCCCAGACGACGGCGAAGATGGCCTCCAACAGAGGCAAGCGGCCGATCAACTCCGGGTGGCGTTGGTTGAGCCAGGTCAGGGCCAAGCGGACGGCCGGGACGCCCTCGACCGTCTGCTCCAAGGCGGTCATCTGGCTCAGGGCCTGATCGGCCGACTGGCCTTGGCCGAGGCGGCAGCCGAACACCTTGTTACGGCCGGACAGTCCGGTCACCTCCAGGTCGCCGGCCCCGGCCAGGCCGAGAACGGTCCAAGGGTCGCAATCGGCGGCTTGGAGCAATTGGCGGAGCTCGTCCAGGCTCTGGGCGAAGATGGCCGACTTGAGGTCGTGACACGGTTGCGGGCCGGCTTCGCTCAGGCCGTCGGCCAGGCCCAGGGCGATGGCGTAGACGTTCTTGAGGGCGGCGCAGATCTCGACGCCGTCACGGTCGGCGCTGTGGGCCACCCGATAGTTCGCGGTGGTGGCCCAGGCGGCCCAGTCCGCGGCTCCCTCGACCGAGGCGAAGATGGGGGCCGTGGGCTGGCGGACCGCCACCTCGTTGGCCTTGCAAGGGCCGCCGATGGCGACCACGGGCAGGTCGGCCGCGCCGGCTTGGGCCAGCGCTCGGCTGACGGTCTGGGGCAGCAGTTGGATCGAGCCCCGCTCGTCGGCGGCGAACCCCTTCGACGTCAGCAAGATGCCTTGGGCTTGGCCCAGGTGGGGCGCGGCCAGGCGGGCGACGTCCCAGACGCCGACCGAGGAGACGGCTAGGACGACGACTTGGGCCCCGTCCAAGGCGGCGGCCAAGTCGCCGGGACGGAAGGCCTGGACTGACTCGGGCAGGAGGGCCCCGGTCCGGGGGTGGGGCTGGCCGGCTTGGACGGCGTCGATCAGGTGGTCGTCCAGATGGGTGCCCCAAAGCCGGACCCGATGTCCGGCGTCGATCAGGGGAGTGGTGATGGCCGCGCCCATGGCTCCGGCCCCCAGAACGGTCACGATCAGTGGTTTCAGATGGCTGCTAGGCATGCCCGCGAGCTCCTTTGCAATATCAGCCGCGCGGTCGGCGCGGCTCGCGATAGCGATGAGCCTAACATAAAAATGGCTTAACATCACATCAGTAACGTTATCTAAGTTGAGATGGCCGTTTTTTGACGAGCCTCGAACGGACTCCTGCGACTGGTCTGGCAGGATGGGGCGAAACGAGGGGGTTCTCATGGCTATCAGACGAGGTCGCGGCAGCGCCGCCGGGCAACGGGCGCGTCAAGAGGAGATCTGCCGGGTCGTGACGGAGGCGGGCAGTCAGACGGTGGACGAGGTCGCGGCCGCCATGGGCGTGTCGACCATGACGATCTACCGCGACGTGTCCGAGCTGGAGAAGGCGGGTCTGCTCCACCTGGCCCGGGGCCAGATCACGGCCGCCGGATCGAATGTGCACGAGGCCTCCTCGCGTTACCGGCGCACCCAGGCCATGGCGGTCAAGAAGAAACTGGCCGAGGCCGCCCTGGAGCTGGTCGAGCCGGGCTCGGCCCTGTTCTTGGACGACTCCTCGACCGGTCTGCCCTTAGCTCAGATGCTGCCTAGCAAGTCCCCCTTGACTGTCGTCACGCACTATCTGCCGGTCTTCAAAGAATTGGTCGGAGAGACGCAGATCCGTCTGCTCATGACCGGCGGCGAGTACATCGTCTGGGCCGACGCCTTCATGGGCTCGACCGCTCTCAGGACCATCCGTTCGATGCGGGCCGACGCCGTCTTCATGTCCGCCACCGCCATCGTCAACGGCAGCATGTTCCATCCGACCGAGAACGCCGCCGACGTCAAACGGGCCATGATCGAGTGCTCCGGCTTCAAGGTGCTCTACGCCGACTCGACCAAGTTCACCCGCACCGCTCTGCACGAGATCGCCCCCGTCAGCGTCTTCGACGTCGTCATAGTCGACGCCGATCTGCCGGAGGAGACTCTGACTGGGCTGCGCCAGCTCTGTCCCCGTGTCATCCAGGTGGCCCCGGTCTGAGCCGGTGGCCCGACTGGTTCGAGCTCAGGGTCTGCCAGGACTTAGATCAGGCGGGCCCGGAGGACTCCCGCGATGCTTTTGATCCGCTTCAGCAAGTCGGTCGGCACCGGGGCGTCGACGTCGATCAAGGTGTAGGCCGACTCGCCTTTGGAGCGGTTCAGCAGATCGGCGATGTTGATCCCAGCCTCGGCCAATAGAGCGGTCATTTGACCGACCATGTTGGGCACGTTGGAGTTGGCGATGGCCAGCCGGCGGGTGCCCTCGCGGCGCGGCAGGTCGGCCTCCGGGAAGTTGACCGAGTTACGGATGACGCCGTGCTCCAGATAGGCCCGCAACTGTTCGACCGCCATGACGGCGCAGTTCTCCTCGGCCTCATTGGTGGAGGCGCCCAGATGGGGCAGAGTGACGGCGCCGGGCCGCTTGTTCAGGGCCGGACTGGGGAAGTCGCAGACGTAACCGCGCAGACGCTTGGACTCCAGCGCTGCCACCACGGCGGCCTCGTCCACGATGGGTCCCCGGGCGAAGTTGACCAAGACGGCCGAGGAGCGCATCGAGGCCAATTGGTCGGGCCCGATCAAATCGCGGGTGGCCGCGATCAAGGGCACATGCAAGGTGACGATCTCAGATCGGTGCAAGAGCTGGCCCAGATCGGTCACGCGTTCGACGAAGCTGGACAGCTTCCAAGCGTTGTCGACCGTCACGGCCGGGTCGTACCCCAACACATGCATGCCCAGGGCGGAGGCCGCGTTGGCCACCTCCACGCCGATGGCGCCCAGGCCGATGACGCCCAGGGTGCGGCCCGGCAGCTCGAAGCCGACATAGCGCTTCTTGCCCGCTTCGACCGCTTGGCTCATGGCGGCGGCGTCGCCCTCCAAGCGGTGGGCGAAGGCGGCCGCGTCGATGATGTTGCGGGCGGCCAGGAAGATGGCCGCGATGGTCAGTTCCTTGACCGCGTTGGCGTTGGCCCCCGGAGTGTTGAAGACCGGGACGCCGAGGGCCGAGTAATCGGGGATGGGGATGTTGTTCGTGCCAGCTCCGGCCCGAGCCACCGCCAAGACGGAGCTAGGTATGTCGGCCCCGTGCAGATCGGCCGAGCGCAGGAGCAGGGCCTGGGGGGAGGACAGATCCGGGCCGACCTCGTACAAGTCGGCCGGCAGCCGGGTCAGCCCGGTCTTAGAGATGGCGTTGAGCGTGCGCACACGGAAGGTCATCGGGATCCCATCTAGCCTTGGCGGCGTTCGAAGTTGGCCATGAAGTCGATCAGGGCCTCGACGCCGGACAGCGGCATGGCGTTGTAGAGACTGGCCCGGACTCCGCCGACCGAACGGTGGCCCTTCAGGTTGGTCAGGCCGGCGGCGGCGGCTTGGGAGGCGAAGACGGCGTCCAAGGCGGGGTCGGCCAAGGTGAAGACGACGTTCATCCAAGAGCGGGCGTGAGGCGTCACCGGATTGGTGTAGAAGTCGGAGGCGTCGATGGCGTCGTACAAGGCGGCGGCCTTGGCCTGGTTGAGCTGGCCCAGACCGGCTGCGCCGCCCTGGCGCTCGACCCAGTCCAAGACCAGTCCGAGCAGATAGATCGAGAAGGTCGGCGGGGTGTTGATCATGGAGTCGGCTTTGGCCATGGCGGCGTAGTCGAAGAGGTCCGGCGTGTTGGAGCGGGCCTGCCCCAGCAGATCGTCGCGCACGATCACCAGACACAGCCCGGACGGCCCCAGGTTCTTCTGGGCGCCGGCGTAGATCAGGCCGAAACGGGAGACGTCGAGCGGGCGGGACAAGATGGTGGAGCTGAAATCGCCCACCAAGGGGACTGAGCCGGTCGCGGGCAGGTAGTCGAACTCGACTCCGCCGATGGTCTCGTTGGGGGTGTAGTGGAGGTAGGCGGCGTCGCTCGGCGGGTTGAAGGAGCCGGGGGCCGGCAGGGTGGTGTACGACGACTCGGACTGGTCGGCCAGGACCTCGACCTCGACTGATTGGCGGCGGGCGGCGGCGATGGCCTTGCCCGACCAGGCGCCAGTCTTGAGGTAGCAGGCCAGTTGTCCCGGCGCCGTCAGGTTGAGCGGCACGACCGAGAACTGGGCCGTCGCCCCGCCCTGTAAGAAGAGGACACGATAGTCATCGGGCACGCCCATGGCCTGACGCAGTTTGGCCTCAGTCCGCTGGGCGCATTCGACGAAGTCTTTGCCCCGATGGGAGACCTCGATCACGCTCATGCCGGAGCCCTGCCAGTCGGTCAGCTCCGCCTGAGCTTGTTCGAGCACTTCCAAAGGCAGCATGGCTGGTCCAGCCGAGAAGTTGTAGACACGCACCCGCACATTCTGCCATGGGGGCGTTGGCGGCCGGCCCAAGGTCCAACGGGCCGAGCCGGGCCGGACCCACCGTCCCGCGTCCCGGGCCTGGCCGGGCGGCGCCGTCTGACGTCTCCGGTTCGGCCCGGCGAACTTCCGGCGCGGGACTCTGGTCCGGTCCGGGTAAGATCGCTGGTCGTGGCCACCGCTGACGAATCAAATGACCGAATCGCCGCCCTCGACGCCACTCTGTCGTCGATCGAGGCGGTGGTCGACCTACCCCGGAAGCGGGCCGACATCGCCGATTTGGAGCTGGAGGCCTCGGCCCCCGATCTATGGGACGACCAGGAGCACGCTCAGCAGGTGACCTCGCGGCTGTCGCGCTTGCAGTCCGACGTCGACCGGGTGTCGGGTCTGCGCCAGCGCTTGGACGACCTGTCGGTGCTGATCGACTTGGCGGTTGAGGAGGACGACCCGGAGGCCCTGGCCGAGGTCGAGACCGGCTTGAACGTCCTGGGGCCGGAGATCGAGGCCTTAGAGGTCCGCACCTTGTTGTCAGGGGAGTACGACGACCGTGACGCGCTAGTCACCATCCGCTCCGAGGCCGGCGGTGTGGACGCGGCCGATTTCGCCGAGATGCTGCTGCGGATGTACCTGCGCTGGGCCGACCGGCACCGCTACCCGGTCGAGGTCTGGGACATCTCCTACGCCGAGGAGGCCGGCATCAAGTCGGCCACCTTCACCGTCCAAGCCCCCTTCGCTTACGGCACCCTGTCGGTCGAACAGGGCACCCATCGGCTGGTCCGGATCTCGCCCTTCGACAACCAGGGCCGCCGTCAGACCTCATTCGCCGGCGTCGAAGTCCTGCCGGTGACGGAGGAGGCGGACCACATCGACATCCCGGAGTCGGACATCCGGGTCGACGTCTTCCGCTCGTCCGGCCCCGGCGGTCAGTCCGTCAATACGACCGACTCGGCCGTCCGTATCACCCATTTGCCGACCGGCCTGGTGGTGAGCTGTCAGAACGAGAAGTCGCAATTGCAGAACAAAGCCGCCGCCCTGCGGGTGCTGCAATCGCGCCTGCTGGAGCGGGCCCGGGCGGAGAAGGAAGCCGAGATGCGCCAACTCAAAGGCGACGGGGGCAATTCCTGGGGCTCGCAGATGCGCAGTTACGTCCTGCACCCCTATCAAATGGTCAAGGATCTGCGCACCGAACATGAGGTGGGGAACCCAGAGGCGGTTTTCGACGGTGACTTGGATGGCTTCATCGAGGCTGGGATCCGCTGGCGCCGCCAGCGACAGGGCTGAGACCGCCGGCCGGAGCCGGGATCAGGCTCAGGCCGGGGTCGGCGCGTCGGCCCCGCTCGGCCCAAACTGATGTTATCGTCCTGGACTGGGACTTGGGGAGCATGGTAACCTGAGTGAAGACTGAGAATTTCTCAGTTTTTCTGCGTCGAACGACCTTCAGGTGGTTAAGTGATCAGATTTGAAGATGTCTCACGTATTTACGGGGGGCAGAAACGGGCCGCCTTGGCCAATGTCAACGTCGAGATCGCCAAGGGTGAGTTCGTGTTCTTGGTCGGTGGTTCGGGCTCAGGGAAATCCACTTTCCTAAAGCTGATACTGCGGGAATTCCGAGCCACCACCGGACGTATCTTCGTGGCCGGCAAGAATTTACAGTCTTTGCCCGAGCGTCGTATTCCAGCCTTGCGGCGTGAGATCGGCATGGTCAGCCAGGATTTCCGCCTGCTGCCGGGCAAGACCGTGTTCGAGAACGTGGCCTTCGCCCTCCAGGTCATCGGCAAGCCCAAGTCCCACATCCGCAAGGTGGTGCCAGAGACCCTCGACCTGGTCGGGTTGGGCGACAAATCAGACCGTCGTCCGGACGAGCTGTCCGGCGGTGAACAGCAGCGGGTGGCGATCGCGCGGGCCTTCGTCAACCGGCCCAAGATCATCCTGGCGGACGAGCCGACCGGCAACCTCGACCCGGAGACCTCGGTCGGCATCATGAAGCTGCTCGACCGGATCAACCGGGCCGACACGACCGTCGTCATGGCCACCCACGACTGGGCCATGGTCGACCAGATGCGCAAGCGCGTCATCGAGTTGGACTCCGGCCACATGGTGCGCGACCAAGTGCGCGGCATCTACGGGGCCAGGGCCTAAGCGAGAGGGGAATCATGCGCCACGCGCTGTCGGAGACGCTGTCGGGTTTGCGCCGCAACACCGGCATGACCTTGGCCGTCATCGTCACCATGTGGGTCTCTTTGTCCCTCTTCGGGGCGGGCCTGTTGGCGGCTCAGCAGGTCGAACTGCTGAAGGGGGAGTGGTACGACAAGATCGAGATCTCGATCTTCCTCTGCACCAAGGACACCCCGGGCGAGAATTGCGAAGCCGGTCAAGACACCACCGACGACCAGCGCTCCCGTATCGAGCAGGCCATCCGCTCCAATCCAGAGGTCGAGGACTGCTGGTACGAGAGCAAAGAGTCCGCCTTCGCCCAATTCCAAGACACCTACCAGGACTCGCCCATCCAGGAGTCCCTGACGGTCGATCAGATGCAGGACTCCTTCCGGGTCAAGCTGCGCGACCCCCAGGAGTACGCCGGGCTGGTGTCTCAGATCCGGTCGCTGCCGGGAGTCCAGAACGTGCAGGACCTGCACCAATACCTAGACCCCATCTTCCGCTGGTTGAGCGCCCTGCAGTGGGGCACCATCGCTCTGTCCGTGCTGCTCCTGCTGGCCGCCGCCCTCCAGATCTCCAACACCATTCGGATGGCCACTTTCACCCGGGGCAAGGAGATCGGCATCATGCGGCTGGTCGGCGCCAGCAATTTCTACATCATGGTCCCATTCCTGCTCGAATCTCTGGTGGCGGCCCTAATCGGAGCGGTCCTGGCGGGCGCCACCTTGGCCCTGGGGGTCTGGTTGGTGATCATTAGGAACGCTCAAGTCACCCTTAAGGTTTTCCGCTGGATCTCGTGGTCCGAGACCGGTATAACCATCGCCGCCGTCGTGATTGTGGCTATCGTGCTATCAGTGATCCCGACGCTGGTCTCATCTCGGAGGTATCTGAGAGTCTGAGCCAGCATTCTTCCCAGGGGGGTTGGATTGATGGCTACGGTAGCCCGCACTAGGACGGCCCAGCGAGTCAAGCGGCGGCTGGCGTCCGTGCTGACGCTGTCCTTGCTGAGCGCCGGTCTGCTAGCGGCTCCCGCGGCGGCCGACGAGCTGGACACCCGTAAGGCTCTTCTCGACGCCGCCATGGTGCAGGCGCGGGTCGACTTGGAGTCCTCCTCCGCCGCCCACCAAGCCGCCGTCCAGCGAGTCAACCAAGCCCAGTCCCAGGTCAATCAGGCCCAGGCCGACTTGCTGCTAGCCGAGACCGAGGTGCTGGAGGCGACTCGTCAGCACGATCTGCGCCTGCTCGAGTTGAGCCAATCCCAGGTCGACCTGGAATTGGCGCGACAGCGCGAGACCGACGGCTTGGCGGCTCTGGAGGCCGAGCGAGGCCGTTTGGGCGGCATCGTGCGTTCGACCTTCCAACAGAACAGCCCCCTGGTCACCTTGGCCGCCGCCATCAACCCCAACACCACCGCCAGCGTGTCCAACCGGCTGCAGTGGGTCGATACCGTCTTCGCCACCGGGCAAGCTGGGCTGGACCGGCTCAAAGATCTCCAATTGGAGTTGCTCCAGGCGCGGGCCGATCTGGCCGTGACCGAGGCGCGGGCCGATCTGGCCGAGCGAGCGGCGGCCGAGTATCTGGACCAGACCGAGGCGGCCGAGGAGCGGGCGCGTCAAGCCAAGGCCGCGCTGGACGCCGCTTTGGCGGCTGAGAATCAGGCCAAGGACGAGGCCCAGGCCGCTTTGGTGGCCGATCAGCAGGCCGTGGCGGGTCTGGAACGGGAACAAGCCGACGTCAACGCCGCCATCGCTCGCCGGGCCGAGGAAGCCCGTCGTCAGCAGGAGGCCGCGGCCGGTGGCTCCGGTGGTTCGAGCGGGGGCGGGTCCTCCTCGTACGGTTTGATCCAGCCGGTCTCCGGTCGTATCACCTCGCCCTACGGCATGCGGGTCCACCCCATCACCGGGGTCTACAAGTTGCACGACGGCACTGATATCGGAGCCGGTTGCGGCACCCCGATCAAGGCCGCCGCCTCCGGCACCGTGACCGACCGCTACTACAGCTCGGCCTACGGCTACCGCATCTTCGTCGACCACGGCATCGTGTCCGGCCGCCACATGGTGACTTCGTACAATCACCTGTCCAGCTACGCCGTCGCCAACGGAGCTTGGGTGTCCCAAGGCCAGACCATCGGTTACGTCGGCACCACCGGCATGTCGACCGGTTGCCACCTGCACCTGATGCTGTGGGTGAACGGCGGCCTGACTAACGTCATGAACTACCTCTGAGCCGGTCGGAGTCGCCGTCGTAGGCGTCGCTGTCGTCGCAACTGCTCAATAGACGAAGCTCAATAGACGAAGCGCCCGTAGCCGAACGAGCGCTCTCGCGTATGAGCCGCCGCAGGGCGGGGGAGAACGGGGCGGCGATAGTCGCTACAATCGAACTTCGGTTCTGTCGGCCGGCCCGTGCTCCAGGTCGCCGGCGTCTAAGGGGAGCGGGCCGAACTAGCGGGAGAGGGGAAAGACATGCCGCGAGAGCAAGGCCGTAAATTGGTGGCTCAGAACCGCAAGGCGCGCCATGACTACCATCTCCACGACCGTCTCGAAGCCGGCCTGGTCCTGACTGGCACCGAGGTCAAGTCGCTGCGGGCCGGGCGGGCCTCGTTGAGCGACGCCTATGTCACCATCGACGGCGGCGAGGCTTGGTTGCGGGAGGCCCACATTCCGGAGTACGCCTTCGGCACTTGGACCAACCACGCCCCCCGCCGGACCCGCAAATTGCTCTTGAACCGGCGCGAACTGGACAAGTGGGCCCGGGAGGCCCAGGTGGCCGGGCGCACCATCGTGCCCTTGGCGATCTATTTCTCAGACGGTTACGCCAAGGTCGAGATCGCGTTGGCCACCGGTAAGAGGGAGTGGGACAAGCGCCAGACCATCGCCGCCCGTGACGCCCAACGCGAGGTCGAACGGGCTGTGGCTGGTCGCCGCCGGGCTTGAGCGAGGCCTGAGCCCTGACCCAGGCGTATGCCTGACCGACCTGTGAGCGGGTATAGTGGTTCCTCTGCACGGACGCCAGCCGACTAAGCGGTCCGGGCAGTCACAACTCAAGAGGGGGTGACCGGTTTCGACTTGGGACGGTAGTTCCAGGGGAAGCGGGCCGAGGATTCAGGGTTGTCTCGTTAACGCTCCCTGGAAACCAATAAGTGCCAAGAACATGCGCACTAACTTCGCTCTCGCTGCCTGATCAGCGATCGAAGGGTCAGACCCCGGGCGCCTTCCCCGGGGAACCTGGTCTCATTTTGAAGGCTGGCTGCGCCGCTTAGGTCCTAGGGACGGCGCGGGACTCAACTAGGGCTGGGCTCGTTCACCACAAGCCGACAGGAGGGTGAGAGCCGAGTGGAACGACATGGTCGGATGCGCCCGGAGAAGACCTGTAGCGCCGCTCAAGGACGCGGGTTCGACTCCCGCCACCTCCACAAATTCAATTGGGCCGCCCATAGGGTGGCCCAATTGAATTTATATAGTGCCGTGGGAGTCGAACCCGAGAGGGCGTGAGCGTCTATGAGAAGGCCATAGGCCTTCTCATAGCGAACGGTCCGAGCTGGGCTGAAGGCCCAGCGAGGATGGCGGTTTCGCGGAGCGAACCCGCGTCGACTCCCGCCACCTCCACGACCGAACACGCGCGAGGGCCGACCCAAAGGGTCGGCCCTCGGTTTGTCAGGACGACGACGGACCGGCGAGCTTGCTCGCTGGGGCGGCGGCGGCCGGGCAAACCAAGGGGCGAGGCGTAGCCTCGGTCCTTGTGGCGTGTGAGCAGGCGGGGGTTGAAAGTCGGCCGTGCGTAGCGCGGTCGGCTAAGCACCTCCACTGTCTCGCTGGGGCGGCGGCCGGGCTGACCAGGGGGCGAGGCGTAGCCTCGGTCCTTGTGGCGTGTGAGCAGGCGGGGGTTGAAAGTCGGCCGTGCGTAGCGCGGTCGGCTAAGCACCTCCACAAATTCAATAGGTCGCCCATTGGGCGGCCGAGGCCTGGCGAACGCACTCACGCCAGGCGATTCGCAACCCTTGCCGGCCCAGCGGACCCCGCAGTGCCGCGTGATAGTGTTCCAGCCATTGAGCCGCGCTCCCCACGGCCTGCGGCTGGAGCCAGGGCTCTTCGTCAGTGTTGATGAATTGGAGGTTGGACGATGGCAGTTGATCCGGAACGGTCTGGGAACCGGAAGATAGACGATGATCAGATCAAGAAGGCTCAGCAGCGGGCAAAAGAGGAAAAAGAGGCAAGGGAGAGGGCCGAGAAGCAGCGTCAACTGGCCGCGGCCGCGATCCGAGCCACCAAGAATAGGTAGCGCGGCGGGTGCCCTTGTGCGCGGTTTCGTTCCACCGCGTGGGGTCGGTAGCCGTTCCGACTCTTGTGTTCCGACTCTTGCTTGTCGATAGCGCTAGCGATAGCATTCGACTATGGATGTCTTGATCCGGGGGCTCAGCCCCGAGACGAAGGCGGCTCTGGCGGAGCGCGCTCGTCGACAGGAGCGCTCACTCCAAGCCGAGTTGCTCGACATCCTGGAGCGGGCGGTGGCCGAGCCGGTCACGCAGCCCTCCGAGAGGAAGACGCTGCGCCTGGTGGCCGGCCGGTCTCAAGGCGCCTCGCTGTGGAGCCGCGACGAGATCTACGGAAGCGGCCGGTGACGCCTGCGGCGCGCCGGGTGTTGATCGACACCAACGTCTTCCTGGCTGCGGTCGATGAGAGCCGGCCGGAAAGGGGAAACGCGATCCAGACTCTCGAAGGCTGGCCGGCTCTGGGTGTCGCGCTCTACACCACTACGCAGGTGCTCCGGGAGTTCCTAGTCGTGGCGACGCGGCCGGTGGCCGCCAACGGGCTGGGTCTGGCTCTGCCCGACGCCATCCGGGACGTGGCGGAGTTCGCCGAGGCGACGACCGTGCTACCCGAGACCCTCGCCACCTGGCGGAAGCTACTGGAACTGGTCCAGGACATCGGCGTCACCGGTGTGCGCGTCCACGACGCGAACATCGCGGCGTGCGCTCTTGTGAACGGCATCGGCGCCGTCGTGACCGGCAACGCGGCCGACTTCGACCGGCTGCCGGTGGAAGTGGTGGGGCTGACGGAGTGAGGTCTGGTCGATCACCAGCCGCGCCGCCTCCACCCGGTACTCAGGGGTCAACTCCACGGGCGTGGTCTAATTCCCTCTCTCGCGCACTCGATCTGCGGCGACAGAGCGATATCTACCACTCCAGCGGCGGGGAAATGGTAGAAACCCCTCGCTCGCGTGCCCCGCTCGCTTCGACGTCCAGCCCGACGGCGTCGAGCCCGGCCAAGATCACCTGGAGGCCGTAGCGGAACTCGCCGTCGAAGCTGAAGTCGTCGCCAGGGATGCCGTCGAAGCCGAGGCGGGCCGCTATCTCGGCTCGCTCCTCGGGTGTGCGCCGCTTGACCCGGGTCTCGTCGGCCACGAAGGAGAGGACGTAATTGTTGAGCAGGTTGGCCACGACCAGGAGGTGACCCAGCGGGACGCCCATCTCCTCCAGCGCCTGGACGATAGCCTGGATGACGGCGATCCGCCGGGGCGTGGAGGGAGTGGATTCAGCCGTTATGACTGTGGCGTCCCGGACGGTCAACAAGGCGGCCCGGAAAGCCGTGAAGATGTCCACCAACCGTTGGCGCGGGTCGGGCGTGAGAAGGAGGGGCCAGGGCGCGCAGAGGGATTCGGCGATGGCCCCGTACAACTCTTCCTTGTTCGCGAAGTGCCAGTACAACGAGGCCGCCTTGATGCTAAGTTCCTGGGCCAGGGAGCGCATGGACAACCTCTCGACGCCGTCCCGGTTGAGGATGGTGACGGCGGCGTCGACGATGGCGTCCCGTGTGATGGCCATAGCGCCTCCCTCCAATTCATCGTAGTCCCAACTGTCTTGCGCGCCCCTTCCCGAACGATGTTAGATTAGTGCGCCTAACATCGTTAGGGCACGGTGGAGAGTCGCTTCATCCAACACGAAGGAGGAGGAACCATGGCCAGTCCTATCGTCGAGTTCCACAATGTGGTCAAGCGCTATCAGACGGGTGACGTCACGGTCACCGCCGTCGACCGGGTCGACCTCACGGTGGAGGAAGGCGAGTTCGCCGTCATCCTCGGCGCGTCCGGAGCCGGCAAGACGACCGTCCTCAACTTGCTTGGGGGCATGGACGCCGTGACCGAGGGCCAGATACTCGTGGCCGGCCAGGACATCACGACCTTGAACGACAAAGACCTGACGGTCTTCCGGCGGATCGGCGTCGGCTTCGTCTTCCAGTTCTACAACCTGATCGCCAACCTGACCGCCCGCGAGAACGTCGAGTTCGCCGCCGCCCGCTCACCCGGCCGACTCGACGCGGCTGAGGTGCTGGCCCAGGTCGGGCTGACGGACCGCCTCGACCACTTTCCCGCTCAACTGTCCGGCGGCGAGCAACAGCGTGTCGCGATCGCCCGGGCCGTGGCTAAGAATCCACTCCTCCTGCTGTGCGACGAGCCGACCGGCGCTCTCGACTACGAGACCGGGCGCCAGGTGCTCGAGTTGTTGACCGAGGTCAACCGGGAACGGGGGAAGACTGTCGTCGTCATCACGCACAACTCGGCCTTGGCCGCGATGGCCGACCGGGTCGTCAAGCTCCGCAGCGGCCAGGTCGAGTCCGTCACGCTCAACCCGGCCCGCCGTCCGGTCGCCGAATTGGAATGGTGAGCCGTGCGTCAACTCGTCTTCAAGCTGGTCCGCGACCTCCGGTCCAATCTCGGCCAGTTCGTCTCCGTCGCCTTGGTGGCAGCCCTCGGGGTCGCCTTCTTCACCGCCCTGCTGACCGTACGAACCAGCCTGACCGAGACCCTGTACGACTTCTATCACGACCTCGGCCTGGCCGACGTCTGGGTCGAGCGGACGGGGACCGACGCCGCCGGGGTGGCTGCCATCGGCCAGTTGGACGGTGTCGCGGAGGCCGAAGGCCGGCTCCAGCTGAGCGCGTCGGCCCACTGGGGCGGCACCGACAAGACGCTCGTCGCCTACACCTTGACCGAGCGGGTCAACCGGCTCTTCGTCGCCACCGGCGCGCTGCCAGAGCGGCCTAGCCAGTGCGCCTTCGACCAGGCCTTCCTCGGCGCCAACTCCCTGGCCTTGGGCTCGTCTGTCACGGTCGTCCTGGCGGACCGAGACCTCGTCTGTACTGTCACGGCCGGCGTCTACAGCCCGGAGCACGTCAACCCCCTCAAAGACCCGGCCATGGCCACGGCCGACCATATGGACTACGGGCTTTTGTACTTGCACCCGGATCTCATCGCAGACCTGGCGGACGGGCTGTTCAACCAGATCGTCCTTTCAACCGCGCCGGGGGCGACGGCCGGCCAGGTGATGGACGAGTTGGCTGGATCCCCGGGTCTGATCCGCGCCTTCGACCGGGACCAGCAGTCGAGCTATGCCACCATAAACTACAAATTGGCCTCCGTGGAGCAGATGGCGACCGTCCTCCCGATCGTCTTCTTCCTCGCCGTGGCTGGCCTCGTCTTCATCAGCCTGTCGCGGATCGTGAGCGCCCAACGTAGCCAGATCGGCCTCATGAAGGCTCTCGGCACGCCCCCTTCCGTGATCTTCGGCCACTACCTCCTCATCCCGGTCTGCACCGGCTTGGCGGGTGGGGCCATCGGCGGAGCCGTGGGCGCGACCGTCTTGCCCGGCGTCCTACTCGCCGCCTTCGCCGTCTTCTTCGACCTGCCCGCCGTCACCCGCCATGGCGGAGCCCTCTTGGCCGTCGCAGGGACGGTGGCCGTGATCGCCGCCGGTTCGCTGGCCGCCTTCGCCTCGGGCCGCTCGATCCTCCGGGCCGTGCCAGCCCGTCTACTCGCCCCCGAGCCAGCCAAGCCCGGTCGACGCGTCGCTCTGGAACGATGTCCCAGGCTCTGGGGTCGTCTGAGTCTCAGTTCGCGCCTGGTCTGGCGTAATCTCCTCGGGGCCAAGCGCCGGCTGGCGCTCGGCTCGGCTGGGATCATCGGCGGCTGCGCCCTCATCTTGTCGGCCGCCGGCCTCCAAGGCACGATGACCGCTGCCACAGACGACCTTGTCAGCGGGGTCCAGTGCTACGACATGCAGGTGACGTTGGAGCGTCCCCAGGCTTTCGGCTCACCCGCCAGGTTGACCGATCCCGCCATCTGGACGGCCGACCCGGTGGCTCTGCTCGGCGCCGTCGTCGACCCCGACGGGATGGCCCGGGACGTCTCGCTGACCGTGCTGCCGGCTGACTCCGCGTCCATCCGCCTGGTCGACCCGGACGGCGCTCCGCTCAGCCTCGGTGAGGGCGTCATCGTGACGGCCAAACTGGCCCGCCAACTCGACGTCGCTCCCGGCCAGACCATTCGTGCCGCTGTGACGGTCGGCCCCACCCCGACGGAGGTCGACCTGCCGGTCGCCGCCATCGCTCGGGCGTACATCCTCCAGGGGCTCTACGCCTCCTGGGAGACCTTCGCCGGTCTCGGTCTCGACGTCCCCGTGACCGGCTACTACCTCCTCCTCGACCCGGCGGCCGACCCCGAGGCCGTCGCCACCAGCGTCCGAGGGCAGCCGGGCGTCGGCTCCGTGCTCACCAAGGACGCCATCGCGACGGCGTCGGCCGACGCCATGGGCATGTTGACCGTGTTCGTGGCGGCCATGCTCATCGCCTCGGGCGTGCTCACGATGGCCGTCGTCTTCAACCTCACGACGATCAACCTGGCCGAACGCCGCCGTGACATCGCCACCCTCCGTGTGCTCGGCTCCACCTGGTCCGAAGTCCGCCGCCTCATCTTGACGGAGAACCTCTGCCTGACCGCCTTCGGTGCGATCGTCGGCGTGGCCGTCGGCCTCATCCTCCAAGCCGGTCTGATCCACCTCATCGGCTCCGACGACTTCGATTTGCCCTACCTCACCATCTGGTGGAGCGTCCCGCTGGCCGTCGCCGGCGTCTTCGCCTTCACTCTGGTCACGAACGCCATCCTGAGGGGCCGCATCCACCGCGTCGACCTGGTCGAGTCATTGAAGGGGGTCGAATAGAGGCGACTGAGTCGAGATATCCGCTCACCGGGGGAGATCGCGGCGGAGTGGTCGCCTTTCTCGTAGGCCTGGCGCATGGAGGTTGGCGACGATCTCGCGGTAGCGGCCCGTGGCCAGTTCGCTCGGTTCGCCTTTGGCGCAGAACGACAGTTTCGCTAACTTGGGCGCCACTCGTTCCACGATCATCCGGCCGTCCTGGAGTTTCGCAGACAAAGCGTCGAAGGCCGCCCGGAAGCGGCGGTCGTCTTTGGCTTGGCCGTAGAAGGACAGCACGTAGACCCAGTAGAACAGGTTGTAGGTGCGGAAGGGGTATTCGGCTTGCCCGAACAGGCTGCCGATGCCGTAATGGCAAGGCCCTATCGGCGCCCGGGTGTCCCAGTGGCCGAGCAGGAACTCGACCGCCCGGTCCAGCTTGGGCTCGCGGTTGAGGTGGCTGGTGTGGCGGAAGGCGTCTAAGGCCATCAGCGTGGGGTGGGGGTTGGAGTGTTCGGTCTCGGGGCCGTGGCCGTAGGGGAAGCTGGTGCAGCGCCAGCCCGAGTCGAGCCACTGCGACTCCAGCAGATGGTCCAAGGCGGATCGCACCCGGTCGTGCTCGGTCAAGCCCGCCTGGCACAGTGTCTTGAGCGCCTTGGTGGTTTGGCAGGGCAGGCCGGAGCCGCCCGGATAGAGGTGGAAGTGGCCGTCGGGACGCCAGCTGGCCAGGATCAGTGCGATGGTCTGGGCCAGCAGTGGCTCGGTGGGGTCGAGGCCGAGTTCGAGCAGGTAGCCGACTGATTCGACGGCGCTGAAGGGCGCCCCTTTGGCCAGACGGCGGTCCGGGGACGTCCAGCAGTCGTCGCCCAGGTCGTGGCGGTGGGAGACGATGGCGTCCACGTCAGCCTGATAGCGGCTGTCCACAGTCATCGAGCCGTCCAGGCGGTAGATGTCACAACAGAGATCATCCCACCCGGACCGCCAGGAGCGTCGCAGATGGCGTGATGTTCGTGGAATGTGACGCGGCCTCCTCCCGTCTGGGCTGGTCACCGCCAGATAAAGTTGAAATTCGCCCGGCCCGGGTGGGCGGGACCGAATCGCCGTGAGGCGGGGGAGGAGCGGGACCATGATGCGAGACCCAGATCATATCGTACAGAGACTCTGAGTCTCGTCGGATTTGGGCCGAGATGCTGGCGGAACGCACCCGAACCGACTAGTGTGACTGCTACGGACGAGTGGCAACGTTGCTGCCGTCGGAGAGAAGGGAGCGGTCTGATGACGTCCCCCCCCCCCCTGTTCTTGCTGCTAATTCTCTGACTCCTCCTAGCCCGCCCCTTCCTAAGCCTGGTCCGTTCCCCTGGACGGCATTCGCGGTTCTCGCGGTGAGCTTCCTGACAGCGCTGGCGCCGCTGCTGGTTTTTCAGATCGCCCCCGACGTCGATGATCGGGTTTTCCGGATGCCGGAAGTCGGCCTGCCGCAACTGTTGTGGCCGCTGATCGGAGTCGGCGTCGCGGTGTGGCTGATCAGCCACCCGCAACCGGTCCAACGCCTCGTCGGCGTGGCCGGACTCGGCGCGTCCGGGTTGATGATTTGGCTTTGGATGTCGCACTGGACTTTCTACCACGGGGGAGGCTATCTCGCCCAGCTACCGTTCGCTTTCATCCTGCTGACTGGGTTGGCTGTGGTGGGGTTGGGCTACAGCCACGCCTGTCGTCCGAAACCGGAACTGGACGTGGCGCTGCCGGTCGCCGCTGGCGTGGCGGCCGGAGTGTTGGTGGTGGCCACCCAACTCATCCTCACTGAGGACACCGAGTTACAACCCGAGCCCCCGACAGGGTATCTGGAATTCAGTATGGACGATGGCACGTTCCTGGCTTACGCTCTCGCGGTCGGTGGGTCGGTGTTCCTGGCCATGTTCGCGATGCGACTGCTGGAAGTGCTACCCGACCGGAAGCTGGAAACCCGAACCGGCGCGAAAGTGTGGTTCGCTACGACAGGAGGGCTCTATCTGCTGTGTGCGCCATTGTCCTGGTTGATCGATGGCCCTTCGACTCAACCAATATTATTGCTACTGGTCGCCGCCGGGACTGGGTTGACCCTGACCGGACGACGCGAGGGTGTGGCCGTGTATCTGATCGGTATCGGCGTGAACGGTCTGGCTAGCCTGGCCGCGATCACCCCGTACCTGGCCAGTTCCAGGTACGAGGTCAGCCCCGTCGCTAGTCTTCTGGCGTTGGTGTGGGCGGCGATCCCACTAATCTCGTGGCGGTTCATCCGACAGAATTTGCCCTCGCCCGTCGGGCCGCGACGCCTCGGACTGGCAGCGGCGACCGGATTCAATGCCGGCCTGTGGGTGCCATTGCCATTGACCATGCTGGCTTCCATCGTCACCGTCCAGAACGCCCTGGGGCCGATGATCCTGCCAATGCTGTTCTTCTCGGCGCTGGGTGCGCTGACCGTAGTGTGCTTCGTCCGCACCTATCTCCACGACCCGCCCGAGAGGCGGGCCTTCATTTGCCAATTGGCACTGGCCTGTATAAGCGTCGCTTTCGTCCTCGTCGTAACGCTCTTCGATAATTGACGTACATTTACATAATTATCATTTTTTTGGATGGAATGGGCTCAATTTAAAGGAAGGAGGACAGAGATGACGACCGTCCATAGGGTAGAGGCTAAGGCCGAGTTGGGCTACACCTATCGCTACGTCTGCGAGCACTGCGGCACTGACAGTGGTATGCGACAAGGTAAGGTCACCGCAAAGAAAAGCGTGTCGTTGGAGAACCAGACCGTGGACCCGCAGTGGGTCAAGAAATTGGCTGAGAGGAATCTGGTTCGGGAGGTCGCAGCGACGCGGGCCAGTTTCGCCACGGGCGACTACTTCGCGCTACCCGGTAAATGCGAAGCCTGCGGTAAACACCAGTCCTGGAAGGCTGGTGGTAGTTGGAAATACACGGCGTATGGCGCGATTTTTGGGGTGATCATTGGAATTGTAGTACTCATCGCTATCGCTCTTTTCACTAATATCGTGCTGGTCTGGCCGTTGCTGATCGGCCTGGTTCTGGGCGGCGTCGTCGGTGGGGCGATCCAGCTGCGGATCGCCCGGGACATCGGCAAGTCGGGCATACGCGACGCGCCGTTCGTGATCTGGCAGTCTCTGGGCCGATACGAAGGGCAGGGGACCCTGCCGGCTCCGGTGGATTTGGCTATAACCAGGGCCAAGGGAACTGGCCGGGAGATCGTGCTGGTCAACGGAGAGAGACTGGGAGAGTTGGGTAGAGGACAGACCTTGGCGGTCACTACCAGTAAGGCCGAGAACTGCGTCCTATTATTCAGCAAAGATGGCGGCAGCGCGTTGTCCCTGATCTATGTCACAATCACAAGCCCCATCAATCCCCACCTGGTTTATTGCAAAACCATGGTCACCCATGACATCGGCGTAGACGAGCAGCGATCCCAAGGTGTCTCAATTGATAGGCAGTGATCCCTGTGCCACTGAGACGCCCGATACCCCTGAGTGATGTGCTGACTCCGGCGTTGAAGCGCTCGGCGAAGTGGAGTCCGTAGAAAAAGCTGGGGACCCCGGGGGGCCCCGCTGACAACGTTCCGGGAATCCGGTCCGTCGTGTGCCCAATCATACTGCGGAACCCGTCGCCAGGACGCAGGCCGATTCCATCGCAGATGGTGTGATATTCGTGGAACGTGGCTCGGGGTGACCCCGTCTGGGCTGGTCACCGACGGATAGAGTTGAAGTTCTCCGGACCGCATGGGGGTGTGACCGGATTGCCAGACGGAGGAGCCAGACCATGATGCGAGACTCAGATCAGACCATTGGGAACCTGATCGACAAGCAGCCTGTGGCGTTGGTCGCCTCGGTGGACTCGGATGGCTTCCCGAATATGAAGGCGATGCTCCCGCCCCGGCGACGCGAGGGTGTCAAGACGTTCTGGTTCACCACTAACACCTCCTCCCTGCGGGTGGCCCAATACCGGGCGAATCCCAAAGCCAGCATCTACTTCTTCGACAAGCGCTTCTTCCGGGGCGTGATGCTGAGAGGCACGATGGAAGTGCTGACCGACGCCGCCAGCAAGGAGCTGATCTGGCGGGAGGGCGACACCATGTATTACCCCGCTGGTGTGACCGACCCGGACTACTGCGTCCTGCGCTTCACAGCGGAAGCGGGACGCTACTACGCCAACTTCAAATCCGAGGACTTCGAGGTCTAGCGCTATGCATGAGATGTCGTGAATGGCAGATCGTCCGCATCGCCATCGCGCAGACGCTTCTGTTCGTGACGGCGCTGGCGCTAGTCCTAGTCCAACGGCGAAAGAGAAGGAAGGCACAGGTGTATGAGCAAATATGACCTGTTATGGGAACACCTTCAAGCTGACGGGAGCTCAACGCTCCGGCTCACGTTCGATGAGATCAAGGCTGTCCTGGGATTCCCGATGGACCATTCCTTCTTGACCTACAAGAGAGAAGCGGCGGCGTATGGGTATCAGGTCGGTAAGATTTCCATGAAGGAGCGGCACGTCACGTTTCAGAAAATGGAGGGAAAAGACTCGTGAACAGTTTCACCAGCCCAGTCTTTCCCCCAACAGGAAGGCGGCGTAGAACGGGACCGAGAGGATGTCGTTCTCAAAACCGATGTTCTTGGCGGACACCCTGATGGAATAGGGCGGATGATACAACTGGGCGAATCGTCCGAGGCTCTTCGACCGCGTGTGGGTCGAGGCCTTGACCTCGATCGGTATGGCCCTGACCTCGGTGTCTTGGGCCACGAAGTCCACCTCGGCCGTGCCCTTCGAGGCCCAGAAGTGGCATGGCACCCCCGCGGCCGCTAGCGCGTCGGCCACGGCGTTCTCCAGCAGCGCGCCCGTCCAACCGCCCAGCCGCTCCAACGACCCCACCACTCGTACCGGCGGAACCGAGAGTTTGGCCAAAAGCAGGCCGGTGTCCAGCAGGTAAAGCTTCGCGGTGGCCGGGACGGCGTGGGCGGCGAGCGGGGCGCGCCCGGCCTCCACCAACTCGCATCTGACGATCAGCCCCGCCGCGTCCAACCAATCCAACGCCGTGGAGTAGGTGTGCGCCCGCGCCCCCGGCATGATGGTCTTGTACTGGAATCTTCGGTTCTCGTGGGCCAGCTGTGACGCCACCGCCCGCCACACCGCCCGTATCCGGTTGGTCTCGACCGGTTCCACGTACTTGGCCATGTCGGCCACGAAAGCGTTATCGACCTGCTGCAACAAAGCCAGGACATAGTTGAAGTCCTGGCGCGCGCAGTAGTCGGCGACGACTTGGGGCATCCCTCCCACGGCCAGGTATTCCCGGAAGACGCCCAAGGCGTTCTCATGTGGCGACAGCGGCCGGCAGTCTTGGAACGACTCCCGGATCAGTGAGGCGAGTTCTCCCCGTCCCCGCGCCCAGAGGAACTCCTCGAAATCGAGCGGGTGCATCTGGAGCTGGTGCACCTTGCCCACCGGGAACGAAACGTCTTGGCGGTTGACCGCCATCCCCAACAGGCTTCCTGCTGCCAAAACGTGGTAGTCGAGTCCCGATTCCGCGAAGTATTTCAGACTGGTCAGAGCCCGCTGCGAGGACTGAATCTCGTCCAGCACGAGCAGCGTCTGTCCTTCCTCGATGGAACGGCCGGTGAGCGCGGCGAGTTCTGTGACGATACGTCTCGGCTCAAGCTCCCCGGCGAACACTCGGGCCGCGTCTTGGGACGTCTCCAGGTTCACGTAGGTGGTGTTGGCGTAGTGCGCCTTCCCGAAATCGAGCGCGGCCCACGTCTTGCCGACTTGTCTGGCGCCGTTCAGCAGCACAGGCATGCGCCCCTGCCGCAGAGTTCCGGGGAGGGTTCCGTTCTTCCAGGCCAGCAGTGCTTGGCTGATTTTACGTTCCATTTTGGTACTTTCTAGAACGCTACTTCCATGGAAATAGTGTATCAAGAGATACTCAAACGGAATGAATTGACGAGACTCAGAGTCACTGCCCGTGTGCGGGGCCGTAGTTCGGACGGCCCGGATCGGCGTTGGTACACTGACCGGCGAGAGGCGAGAGGAAGCGGCGTGGTGAGCGGCATCGAGAAGCGGGCCCAGTACATTGTGGCCGCGATCCACGAGTTCTCCCGCTATGCCGGACTGACTCCTCAGCAGGGTTACCGATACCTCGCGCTGCATGGCGCGGTGGAGTTCTTGGACGAGCACTACGAAGCGGAGCATCTCCTCTCGTTCGAAGACGTCACCCAGGATCTGGCCCGGGTGGCCGCTATGGCGGGCGGGGCGATCCGATGATCCTCTTCCACGGATCCAACATGGCGGTGGAAGCCCCTGACTTGTCGAGATGCCGGCCCTTCAAGGACTTCGGCCGCGGCTTCTATCTGACAGAGAATCGGACTCACGCCGAGCGGATGGGCGCCCGGACGGCGCGCATCTACGGGAGTGCGTCGTGGGTCTCGGTCTATTCCTTGGACGAGGACACCGTCTCAGATCTGTCGTTCCTCCGTTTCGACGGCCCGACCCCCGATTGGGCCGAGTTCGTCATGAACAACCGCTCCCGGCGGCTCTTGAACGCGGGCGGCCCGAGCGACGATCAGGACGTCAAGTACGACCTCGTCGTCGGGCCTGTCGCCGACGACGACATCGCCCTATTGCTCATGCAGTTCCAGCGGGGCTGGCTGGATTCTGAGGCGTTGACACGCCTGCTGGTGTACCGAGAATTGTCGATCCAGCATTCGTTCCATACGGAACGAGGTTTGGCCGCCCTATCATTCGTGGAGGCGACCCGTGGACAAGCCTGAGGCGCTGGTCGAGGGCGTCGCGCAGGATGTCGTCGGATTCCTGATCGAGGACGAGGGGTTGTCCGTTCCACAGGCGCTGGACAGGTTTTACGGCTCCGAGGTGGCGCAGAAGGTGTTCGACCATGAGACCGGGCTGTACCGGGAAGGAGCGGCCTATGTGTACGGGCTCCTGCGAGACGAGTTGGCGCACGGCCGGATCGTCCAACTCGAGGTCTGAGCGGTCTAGCAGGTGGTGTCTGCGAAAGGCCTGCCGTCGCGTCTGGTGATAGGTGCTTAGGGACAGGCGGCCTCAGCCAGGCTGAGGCCGCCTGTCCCCGTTCATTCGTCTGGCTGATCGGGTGTGGTGCGATTCAGGCGATGGGGAAGTTGACCTCGGTGACCCAGTTGTCCGGGTCAGGGTCTTGGGCCGGGCTGACGACGTAGATGTTGAACATCGGGCCGGCCAGGCTGTGGCCGTGGCTCGTCACCCATCCGCCGATGGCTTGGCAGATCGAGTCCATCTGTTCGTACGATCCGTACAGGGTGGCCCAGGCCACCCGCTGCTCGGGAGTCTGCTCCAAGGTGAAACCGGCCAGTGGGGTGAGATCGCCTTGGAGCTGGGCCCAGATGGACACGTCCACGTCGCTGTCGCGGTACTCGCCGTCGAAATAGGTCGCGCCCCAGAGCGGCCCGAGTCGTGACGGTGGCGGTCCGTCCGGCGCTCCCAGGTGGCGGCCGAACTCCTGCCACAGTTCGCTCTCGGCGGCGAAGTCAGGGATGACGCGGCGCAGGGCGAGAGTCCGCCGAGCGGGGAGGGTGCGTTCTTCCACGGTGATGGGCATGGTTGGCATGGTTGGCTCCTGTAGTTGGTTGATGATATTTGCGAGTAAGGATTGTTGATCGGCGATCTGCTGGGCGGCCGCCGCCAGACTGCGGGCGTGCGCGTCCAAAGCCGCCCGCAGCGCCTCGGTGTCGTCGAACAGCGGCAGCAATCGCGCGATCTGGTCGATGCCACAGCCGGCGTCGCGCAAGGTCCGGATGCGGGCGGCGATCTTGAACTGCCTGGGCGAGTAGAAGCGGTGGCCGTTGAAGGGGTCGACCTGTTCCGGTTCCAGCAGGCCGCGCTCGTCGTAGTGGCGCAACATCCGCACCGACAGGCGTATGAAGCGGGAGAAGTCCCCGATGGTGAGGAGGTGGGTCGGATCAGTGTCATTCATGGCTCCATCCCACCGCCTACCACTGTGTCAGGACCAAATCCCGGGTCTAAGAGCGGGGCCGGCGCGGCGTCGTGGTTCGACTGGACCGGTCTACGGGGTGGTCTAGTGGTTGTGGCGTTGACCGTGATTAGAGCCGGAATTAGAGCCGAAGCCGGGTTCGAGGCAGTCGCCGGATCGCGCCGGTCGGGTGGTTGCGAGAGAGCTTATTTCAATGTTAAAGTAAGTCCCGAACAAAGGAGTCGCGATGAGCGTCACTCAGAGTGGAGCCAGACCGTCGGACTTGCTGCCCGCCTCGATCCTGGGGCTGTTGGGCTCAAGGGGGCCGATGACACGGGCGGAATTGGCGGCCGCCTTGCGGGTCAGCGCCGCCACGATCACCCAAGCCAGCAAGGATTTGATGGCTCGGGGCATGGTGCTGGAGCTGGGGCAGATCGCCTCCGCCGGAGGTCGGCCGGCCCGTCCCCTGTCCCTGGTCGGCTCGTCCGGGCGGATCGTCGGGGTGAAAGTGACGGCGACCCATCTGGCGGTGGTGGCGGCGGGTTTGGACGGCACGGTTTGGCAGGCCGAGAGCGTGCCCTTCGAGGCCGCCCGGCCGGACGCTTTGGACCAGGCCGCCCGTTCCCTGGGAGCCATCCTGGACGGCATCGATCAACCGGTGCTGGGGGTGGGCGTGGGGATTCCCGGCGCGGTCGACTCGCTGGAGTCAGGGGTGGCGGACTCTCCCACCATCGGCTTGCACAACGCCCAGGTCGGGGCGGCGCTGCGTCAACGCCTGGGCCTGCCGGTGCTGGTGGAGAACGACGTCAACGCCCTGACCGTGGCGGAGCAGGTCTACGGGGTCGGGCGCACCTACTCGACCTACCTAGTCATCACGATCGGCCGGGGCATCGGTTGCGGCATCGTCATCGACGGCCAGGTCTACCGGGGCGCGGGCGGTGGGGCCGGTGAGATCGGTCACATCCCGATGGTCGAGGACGGGGCCGACTGCCCCTTAGGCCACGCCGGCTGCTTGGAGTCGCTGATCGGGTCGAGCGGCCTGATGCGCCAGGCCCGCCAACTCGGACTGGGCCAGGTGGTGGACGGGTCGGCCAGTTTCGACCGCGAGCGGGAGGCGATCCGGCGCCTGGCCGAGGTGGCCCGACGCGATCCGGCGGTGGCCGAGGGCCTGTTCGGCTGGGCCGGCGGCTGGCTCGGCGGGGCGGTGGCCGGGGCGGTCAACCTGCTCAATCCCGAAGTGGTGGTCGTCTTGGGCGAGGGCAGCGAGCAGTGGGACCTGTGGCAGCCGGGCTTCGAGGCGGCCTTCCGGGCCAAGCTGATGGCCTCCCGCCGCTCCATCCCCTACCTAGTGGAAGCTTGGGACGAGGACAAGTGGGCGCTGGGCGCGGCCGCCCTGGTCATCGCCACCTCCTTCGACCGGGACGGCGCCACCGGCTACCAAGGCGAGCTGGTGCGCGAGCGGCTCAGCCACGCCGCCTCCGGGCGACGGCGACCGCAGGCCAGGGTCTGAGCCATGTCCTCCCTGACTCTGGAGCTGTCGGCCGACCGCTTGGCCGTCCGCCGCCGGCGGCGCTGGCGTAACGCCGGCTGGGTGCTGCTCTTCCTGGCCCCCAGCGCCCTGCCTCTGCTGGTGTTCAAACTCGCCCCCATGGTCGCCTCGGCCTGGGTCTCGCTGCACCGATGGAACATGATCGGGTCGATGTCGTGGGCCGGCCTGGACAATTACCGTGACCTGCTGACCTCGGCCAACACCTGGCAGGTCTTCGGCCACACCCTGCTCTACGTCGTCGGCTACCTGCCCCTGGTCTACGGCGGCGGTCTGCTCATCGCGGTGGCCCTGAACCAGAAACTGAAAGCCCGCGGCTTCCTGCGCGCCTCCTACTTCGTGCCCGTGGTCACCAGCTGGGTGGCGGTGGCGCTGGTCTGGCAGTGGCTGTTGAACCCGTCCCGCGGCCTGGTCAACCACCTGCTCGGCCTGCTCCACCTGCCCCAGCCGGGTTGGTGGACCGACCCGGCCTGGGCCATCCCGTCGGTCATCTTGGCCTCGGCTTGGAAGGATCTCGGCTTCGTCATGGTGATCCTGCTGGCCGGCTTGCAAGCCATTCCGCAGGAGATACAGGAAGCCGCCACCGTCGATGGGGCGCCGCGCTGGCGCAGATTCTGGAACATCACCTTCCCCCTGCTGACGCCGGCCACCTTCTTCGTCATCGTGATCTCCCTCATCAACGGCTTCCAAGTCTTCGATCAGGTCTACACCATGACCGGCGGCGGGCCGTCCGGGGCCAGCCAGGTCGTGGTGGGTCGGATCTACGATCTGACCTTCCGCTACGGCCAAGCCGGCGCCGCCTCCGCTTTGTCTTGGCTGCTGTTCATAGTCATCCTGCTGGTGACCATGGTCCAAAACTTGGGACAACGTAAGTGGGTGAATCATGCCTGAGTCCGTCGTCATCCGGCCGGCCTCCCAGAAGCCGGTGGCGCCGAAGGTGGGGTCACAGAAGTTGGGCCGGGCGCTGCTATGGCTGGCCCTGGTCTTGGGTGCGGCCTTGATGATGTTCCCCTTCCTCTGGACGGTCATCACCTCGATCACGCCCCAGGGCAACCTGTCGGGTGGGCCCAGCCTGATCGTGCGCGACCCGACCTTGGACGCCTACCGTGAGTTGTTCGACGCGATCCCGTTGTGGCGGATCATCTTGAACTCCTTCGGCGTCGCCATCGTGTCGATCGGGCTGCAAATGGTGACCGGCTCGATGGCCGCCTACGCCTTCTCCCGTTTGGCCTTCAAAGGCAAGGGGATCGTCTTCGGTTGCTACCTGGCCACCCTCATGATCCCGCTCCAGGTCTTGGTCGCCCCGCTCTTCATGATGATGACCCGGCTGGGCCTGAACGACACCTACTTCGCCCTGCTGGCCCCCAACATCGCCTCCGCCTTCGGCGTCTTCCTGCTCAAACAGGCGGTCGACGCGGTGCCCCGGGAACTGGACGAAGCCGCCCGCATCGACGGGGCCGGACATCTTCGGATCTGGGCCCGGGTGGTCATGCCGCTGGTCAAGCCGTCGCTGGCGGCGTTGACGGTCTTCGCCTTCATGGAGTCGTGGAACTCCTTCCTCTGGCCCTTGGTCGTCATCCGCTCGCCCGAGTTGATGACCTTGCCGCTCGGCCTGTCCTATCTCCAAGGGCAGTTCACCACGGCATGGAATGTGGTGATGGCCGGTTCGGTGGTCTCGATCCTGCCCATCGTCGTGGTCTACCTCTTCGCCCAGAGACACATCATCGCCGGCATGGCCCATACCGGCCTCAAATAACCACCTTCAAGTAACCACCCATGGAAAGGAAACAGAATGAAAAAGTCCATTTGGCCTAGGACGATGATCGCCTCCGTCGCGATGATCGCCGCCGGATTGATGGCTGGCTGTACGCAGGGCTCAGCCACCAACCCAGGAGGCGATTCGACGGGCAGCGACGGTGAAGTCACCGTTCGCTTCATGAACTTCTCGTCGAACGACGGCCATGAGGCCGACCTCCAGACCATCGTAGACGCTTTCGAGCGAGACAACCCCGGCGTCAAGATCGCCGTCGAGACCTCTCCCTTCGCCGGTTACGCCGCCAAACTCCAGACCGCCGTGGCCGGTGGCGCGGAGGCCGACGTCTTCGAGTTGCCGGAGAACTCCTCCTTCGTCAGCTACGCCCAGTCCGGGGCCCTGGCCGACATCAGCGGCCTCGACACTTCGGCCTACGCGCCCTCGTTGATCGCGGCCTACGCCGACGCTGGCAAGCAGTACGCCCTGCCGGTGTCCTTCTCCAACGTCGTCCTGCTCTACAACAAGGACCTCTTCGACGCCGCCGGGCTGTCCTACCCGACCGCGGACTGGACCTGGGCCGACGAGCGAGCCGCCGCCGAGCGGTTGACCGACCGGGCCGCCGGGGTCTGGGGCGACTACCAGCCCATCAGCTACAACGAGTTCTACAAGGCCTTGGCCCAGTCCGGCGGTAGCTTCTTGAACGCCGCCGGCGCCGCCACCGCCTTCAACTCCGAGGCCGGCTTGCAGGCCGTCCGTTGGCTGACCGGCAAGTCCGGCGTCACCATGCCGACCGACGCCGACGGCGCCAATACGCCCGATTTCGACACCACTTTGTTCATCTCCGGCCAGCTGGCCATGTGGCACACCGGCATCTGGAACTTCGGAGCGGTGATGGAGAAGGCGCCCAACTTGAACTGGGACATCGTGGTCGAGCCCGGCAACACTCAGAACGCCTCGGCCATGTTCTCCAACGCGGTCGCGATCTCGGCCAAGTCGAAGGTCCAAGAGGCCGCCCAGCGCTGGCTGGTCTACTACACCTCCTCTCAAACCACCATCGACACCCGCCTGGCCACCAGCTGGGAGCTGCCGCCGGTGGCCGACCAGGCCAAGCTGGACGCCTATCTGACGATCACCCCGCCGGCCCATCGCCAGGCCGTCTTCGACTCGCTCCAGGCCGTCGCCTTGGCCCCGGTCATGCTCCGGCAGGAGGAGATCCAGGACATCGTCAACGACGAGCTGGCGGCGGTGGCGGCCGGCCGGGCCACGCCGGAGGTGGCGCTGAGCAATATGCAGTCCAAGGTGGACCTGCTGCTGAAGTGACGTCCAGGCCGGATCGGGGCGGACGGACTCTCCTGCCAGAGACGCCGCCCGCCCCGCCGGCGCCACCCGCCGTCCGGCCGACAGGCTCCCGAGACCCTGTCGGCCGGGACGGTTCGACCAAGGATCGAATATGCCAGTCCAAACTGCCCGAGACCGGCGCGCGGCCGTGGCCCGCGGCGTCGGATTGATCGCCGATCGCCAAGCCGCCAGTGGGGCCTACCCGGCCTGCCAGGAGTTCT
Organism: Propionibacteriaceae bacterium; assembly: GCA_031265875.1. Lineage (GTDB taxonomy): Bacteria > Actinomycetota > Actinomycetes > Propionibacteriales > Propionibacteriaceae > WQYJ01. Next base: position 188,404 of record JAISCA010000048.1, on the reverse strand, counting down.
CCGCTTACCGGGGCTACGCCTGGTTCCGCGACGGCGCCTTCACGGCTGAGGCCATGTCCCGCCAGGGCGAAGTCGAGTCGGCCTCCCGCTTCCATGACTGGTGCGCTCGAGTGCTGTCGTCTTTGACCGGCCAGGTGACCGGCCTGATCGCCCAGTCCCGCCAAGGCCGCCCCCCGGCGGCCGACCAGATGCTACCCACCCGTTTCACCTTCGACGGGTCGGTCGGGTCCGAGCCCTGGTGGGACTTCCAACTCGACGGCTACGGGACCTGGCTGTGGGCGGTCCATCGGCACGCCCGCCGGCACGGGCTCAGCCTCGCCCCCTGGGCGGCCGGCGTCCGGCTGACGGTGGACTATCTGGCCGAATTCTGGAACACACCCTGTTATGACTGGTGGGAGGAGCACGTCGAACAGCGCCACAACTCCACCCTGGGCGCGATCTACGCCGGGCTGATGGCCGCCGCCGCCTCGCCCGCGCTCGACTCCACCCAACGTCGACGGGCCGCCCAGACGGCGGCGACCGTCCGCCACACCATCTTGAGCGAGGGGAGGGCCGCCGCCGGGCATCTGTCCAAATGGATCGGCAGTGAGGCGGTGGACGCCTCGACCGCCGCTTGCGTCGTCCCCTTCGGCGTCGTCGCCCCCGGCAGCGCGACAGCCGAGGCCACTCTGGCCCGGATCGAGAGCGACCTCTGCTTCGACTGGGGCACGCATCGTTTCGCCGCCGACGTCTTCTTCGGCGGCGGGCAATGGCCGCTGCTGAGCTGTCTGCTGGGCTGGAACCAAGCCCGGGCCGGGCGGCGTGACAGGGCCCATGAACTGCTGGGCTGGGCCTTGGACCAAGCCGACGACGACGGGCTATTGCCCGAACAGGTCGACCACCACCTGCTCCACCCCGACCACCAGGCCGAGTGGGTGGCCAGATGGGGGCCGGTGGCTAAGCCCCTGTTGTGGTCGCACGCCATGGTTCTGATTCTGGCCGCCGAACTCGGCCTAACCGCTGAATAACTAAACCTCTGAATAACTAAGGACGACCTATGACTGCGACCCTGCTCCACCGCCCGGCCGGTTCTGGACACCCCTACGCCACCACGCCTGACCAGCGCGTCCCAGTTCTGCCCCTGGCCGGGCAACCGCTCTGGCTGGGCCTGCTGGCACCAGAGGAGGCGACCGCCGTGAGCCTGGAATTTGAACACGACGGCAGGCGGGAGACCGTGGCGGCCACCCGCCAAGGCAGCGAGCGACAGGCGGGTGACAGGGCCGCCGCCGCTGGCGGCGAAGGCCATCTGGCGGAGGCTCAAGCCGCCTCCTCCCGCACTGACGGGCCGGCCTGGCAGGCGCTGGTGGACGAGCTGAGGCCCGGCGCCGCCTACCGCTACCGCTTCACCGCCGACAGCGCCGCCGGACAGCTCACGACCGACTGGCACGAGTTCCGGGCCGCCTGGTGGGCGGCGGCGGGCGACTGCCCCCAGGGACGCTTGACCGTGCACGACAACGGATCGGGCGGCGCTGCGCCCGGGGCTGAGACCGACTCTGGATCCGGCGTCGGACCTGGCTTGGAAGCGGACGCCGAGGCCACCGCCGGTAGGGCGGGCGGTCCTCAGGCGGTCCAATGGTTGACCGACGGGATACGGGCGCACCGGGTCCGATTCGGCCTCCGGCTGGACCCAGACGAGCATGTGGTCGGTTTGGGGGAGCGCTACGACGCGGTCGACCAGCGGGGCCTGACTCCGGACAGCGTGGTCTTCGAGCAATACAAGAGCCAGGGCCGTCACCACCGGACCTACTTCCCGATGCCCTTCGCCCACGTCGTCGGCGGCGCCGGCTGGGGCTTCCACGTCGACACCTCGCGGCGGGTCTGGTTCGACGTGGCCCGATCCGAGCCGGACCAATTGCTGGTCGAGGCCGAGGTCGGAGCGGACCAGGCGCTGACCGTCGAGTTGTACCACGGCCACCCGGGTCAGGTGCTGTCCGGTTTCCTGTCCCAGGTGGGCCGGGCCGAGCCGCTGCCCGATTGGGTGCACCGGCTGTGGGCCTCCGGTAACGAGTGGAATACCCAAGCTGAGGTCATGGCCCAGCTGGAGGCTCACCTAGAGCATGGTGTCCCAGTCGGCGTGATCGTGATCGAAGCCTGGAGCGACGAGGAGACCATCGCTTGCTTCCGCGACGCCCAGTCCCAAATCCGCCCCGACGGCCGCCCGCCGGTCGGCTCGGATTTCACCTACCCGGCCGACGGGGCCTGGCCGGACCCCAAGGGCATGGTCGAGCAACTCCACGACCGTGACATCAAGCTCGTGTTGTGGCAGATCCCGCTGCTCAAGAGCGAGGCCACCTTCGAGGCCGAAGACCAGCCCCATAGCCCCCAAGCCATCGCCGACGGCCAGGCCATGGTCCGGGCCGGCCTCGCCCTGAAGGAGGCCGACGGCCAGCCGTACCACAATCGGGCTTGGTGGTTCCCCCAGGCCCTGATGCCCGATCTGTCCACTCCGGCCGGCCGCGACTGGTGGGTCGAGCGGCAACGCTACCTGGTGACGGACCTCGACATCGACGGCTTCAAGACCGACGGCGGCGAGCACGCCTGGGGCCATGATCTGCGCTACAACGACGGCTCGCGCGGTGACGAGGGCAACAACCGTAACCCGGTTCATTACGCTCGGGCCTACGGCGATCTGCTGCGCTCCTGCGGCAAGGCCCCGGTCACTTTCTCGCGGGCCGGTTTCACCGGCAGCCAGGCCCACGGCGCCTTCTGGGCCGGCGACGATGACTCCACCTGGGAGGCCTTCCGGGCCTCCATCCGGGCCGGCGTCACGGCCGGAGCCTGCGGCGTCGTCTACTGGGGTTGGGACCTAGCCGGTTTCTCCGGCCCGGTGCCGACGCCGGAGTTGTACATCCGGGCCGCCGCCGCGTCGGTCTTCATGCCGATCATGCAGTACCACTCCGAGTTCAACCACCACCGGCGGCCGGCGCGCGACCGGACGCCCTGGAACCTGGCCGATCAGACCGGCGACCGCGACGTCATCGTCGACTTCCGTCGTCTGGTGGAGTTGCGCGAGAGGCTGGTCGGGTACCTGGCCGAGCAAGCCCGCCGGGCCATTTCGACCGACCGGCCCCTGATGCGGGGTCTCTTCTTCGACTGGCCCGACGATCCCCTGATCTGGGAACACCCCTTGCAATACGCCCTGGGCGACGCCCTGTTGGTCAACCCGGTCAGCGCCGAGGGGGCCCAGACCTGGACCACCTATCTGCCGGCCGGGGACTGGATCGACGTCTGGACTGGGACCGTCTGGCCCGGCGGTCGGACCGTCAGCACGGCGGTCGAGAACCGCACCGTCATCCCCGTCTTCTGCCGCTCGGAGCACTGGCCTGAGCTGTCCGACCGCTTCGCCGCTTGGACTGGCTCAAGGTCCGCCGCCGGAGCGGTCGTCGCCTAGGCGGCGCTGATCGGGCACGGCCGGCGGCGCAGGTCGGTCGGGTCTCGGCTCAGGAGCCGAGGGCGTGACGCTTGTCGAAGACCCAGTCGCGGTCGGTCAGGATCTTGGCCAGGGACAGCCCGATGGCCATGCCCATGATGGTGAAGACGGCCGCGCCGCTGTTCAGCAGCATGGCGTTGGCGTCGCCCTGGGAGAAGGCCACCAGAGCCCGGAAGGCGGGGGCCCCGGGGATCATGATCAAGGCGGCCGGGACGGCGATGGTGACCTCGGCCAGGCGCTGGCGGATGACGCAGAGATGGGCCAACCAGCCGATGGCCAAGCAAGCCAAGCAGGCGGCGGCCCAGTTCGGCGTGCCCAATTCCAAGAGGGCCAGACGGCCCAGATTGGCCACCAGGCCGACGCCACCGGCGATGACGGCCCCGCGTAGCCGAGTGTTGAACATGACCGCCCAACCGGCCACGCCTAGCCAACTGGCGACGGCGGACAGCGTCCACAGCAGAGGCGTCGGCAGCGGCGGAGGGGGCAGCGGCGCGGGGGAGATATCGAACACCCAGGTGACCGTGACCAGGGCGACGGCGGCCGAGGTCAGAACCATGAAGGCGTAAGCGACACGGGACACCCCGGCGGTGATGTCGGACTTGACCAGGTCCAGGACGGCCGTCACCAAGGGGAAGCCGGGGACGATGAAGAGCACCGCCGGCACGCAGCCGGCGCCCTGGGGCGAAGAGTCAGGCAGCCACAGGGCGAGCGCCCGGGTGACGCCGATGTAAGCGAAGGCTGCCACCATGGTGGCGATCAGGGCGGTCAGATAGACGTTGATGGCCCGGCGTTGGAAGTGCACCCGCAGGCGCTGGCCCAGGAAGGCCGCGATCAGAACGCCGATGATCTCCAACCACCAAGCGTTGTTCAGGAAGGCCACCGCCGTGCAGGCCACGGCCGCGCAGAGCGAGTTGAACCAGGGAGAATAGCGGGCGCCCCGGCTGTCGATCTGGTGCAGCAGGTCCTCGACTTGTTGCGGGGTGACGTCCGGAGGCAACTCGCTGGTCATCAACTCCAAACGAGTGATCTTGTCCGCATTGACACCGATGGAGTGGACTTGGCCGACCTGGGTGCGGAATTGCGCCCCTTTGAAGAGGGTGACCGAGACTTCGGACAAAGTGACCTGCGATTGCAGCCACTGGATGCCTAACGCCGCCGCCACCTGCTCCATGGACAGACGCACACGATGGGACTCGGCCCCAGCGTTCAACAAGGCCTTGCCCGTTCTGACGATGGCGTGCGCCTCGGCGCTCAAATTGTCATCGTCGGCCACATGAGGGTGATGTGCCAACCCGCCCAATTGTTCCTCCGTTCCAGCGTTGGCTCGACCCGCTCCCCGGAGGTTCCGCCGCCCGAATTCTAGCGCTGCCGACCAAACACTTGGCCAAAGGGTTTGGTGTCCGTTCGGTTCCACAAGTCCGCTTCGAATGGAGGGCGGATTCCCTTGGACACTTTGGGCGGCGGCCTCCCGTCCCCTCGGTCGAGTCGACGGGTCGGTCAAGTCCACAGGCCGCCGGGGGCGAGGACCTCGTCCGTCAACTGGTCGAACCAGCCCAGTTCACGGGCCACGTCCAACACGGTGTAGCGGGAGCGGTAGTACATGGCTTGAGGGAAGGTCTGGCGCACCGCCTCGACGCTGAGACCGATCTGGGCCGGGTCGGTGGGGGCGCCGGCGGCCCGCAGGGCGTCCTGCAACTGGCGGGCCGGCCACAGCTGGGCGCGCAACCGTTCTTGGATTTCATCCCAATCCGAGATCAAGCGCTCCAGGCGCTGGCGCAGGCCGGCCCGGTCGACGTACTTGTCCCGGGTCTGCCGGACCGCGTTGTCGGCCAAGGCGCCGTGGAAGCGACGCCGGATGTCCGCTTCGACGGCGCTCCAATCCGGCCAAGCCGCCAAGGCCGCCGTCAGGTCGTGGGAGCCGGGCCGGCGAGCCAGGAAGCGCTCGTAGAAGGCGCACATGGCCAAGCTGCCGATGGCGACCTTGAAACCGTGCGACAGGGGCGGGTCGAGGTCTTGGCCCAGGTGGGACAGTTCCCACAGGTGGCTGAAGTAGTGCTCGGCGCCGGAGGCCGGGCGGGTGCCGCGATAGACCTGCATGGCCAAACCGGACAGGATCAGACCGGACACCAGCTCCTGGTAGGCGTCGGGCCGTCCGGCCGCCAGCGCCTGCGGCTGGGACAGGGCCCGGTCGACCCCGCTTTGGACCAGTTCCCAGGCCGTCGGATCGATCGGCTCGACCCCGGCCGCGTCGGCCAGGATCCAATCCGCTCCGCCCGGGATCTTGGCCGACAGGTCGCCGAAACCGGACGCCACCATGGCGGCGGGGGCCTGGGCAGCCACGTCGAGGTCGAAGATGACCACGGCTGGAGCCGGGCAAGGCAATGTCAGCTTGACGCCGTTCTGGCTGATCGGGGCGCCGAAACCGGTGTAACCGTCCATCGAGGCGGCCGTGCCGACCACGGCGTAGGGCCGCTCCAATTGGCCGGAGGCCAGTTTGACCAGGTCGTTGATGGTGCCAGAGCCGACCGCCACCCCCACGGCGGCCTGGCTGGCCAAGCGCTGGCGGATGGTCTCGGCCTGCTCGCGGGCGGCGTACAAAGCCGGTTGGCCGGGGAAGATGAGCGGTTCGGCCAAGGTCTGGCCGGCCTGGGCCAAAGCGGCTGTGACAGCGGCGCCGGCGGCCGCGAAGGTGCGCTCGTCCGCCACCACCAGGGCGGGGGAGCCCTGGGCCAAGACGGTCCGGGCCAGGATCTCCCCGCTGCGGGCCAGCCGGCCCCGGCCGACTTCGACCACCTGGGTGTCGCTGGCTAGGGCCAAACCGCGCTCGATCAATCGTCGCATCGCATCACCTCCGGGCAGGAGAGCACGCTATCAGGGTCGGTCGGCCCGACCGAGGCCGAGCCGAGGGGCGGTCGCTCCAGGCGGGCGGTCGCTCGCAGGCCGGCTGTTCGAGGGGTGGTCGGGAGAGGCGGGTCCGGCCCTGGTTCAGGACACTAAGGTGTTGGAGTCAGCCGCTGACAGGTGAGGGGGCGTATGTCCAAGACCGGCTGGACCGCCATCGCCGCCCTGGTCGGCGCCAACCTGTTCTGGGCCGGCAACTACATCGTGGGACAGGCCGCCGTCACCGCCATCGCCCCCATCTCTCTGGTTTTCCTACGCTGGTCGTTCGCCCTGGTCCCGCTGTTCGTGATCGCCCAGGTGGTCGAGAGACCGGACTGGCGGGCGGTGCTTCGGGCTTGGCCCCGCTTGGTTCTGCTGTCGGTCTTCGGGCTGTTGGCCTACAACGCCTTCCTCTACACCGCCTTGCAGCACACCGACGCCCTCAACGCCTCCCTCATCAACGCCTTCAACCCAGCTTTGATCTCACTGGCGGCGCTGGTCTTCCTGCGGGAGAGGCTGGACCGGACAGCGGTCATAGGCATCGTCTTGGCCTTGGCCGGCGTGCTCTACGTCATCAGCGACGGCCACCCGGCCGCTCTGCTTGAGACCGGCTTCGGACCCGGCGATCTGCTGATGGTGGGCGCGATCACGGTCTGGACCGTGTACACCTTGGTCGGCCGGCGGCCCTTGGCCGTGCCGCCCATCGCCTCGACCTTCGCCCAGGCCGTCGTCACCACCGTCTTAGCCGGTCTCTGGGTGGCCGGGACCGGCGGGCCGACTTGGCCCAGCGCCACCCAGCCCTGGCTGGCGCTGATCTTCATCGCCGTCTTCCCCTCGGTCGGTAGCTATCTGCTGTGGAATTACGCCCTGCGCCGGCTACCGGCCGGTCGCGGCGGCGTCTTCCTCAACCTCATCACGGTCTTCACCGCCCTGTTCACGATTCTGGCCGGCCGGCCCTTCAGCCTGGCCCAACTGCTGGGCGGAGCGGTCATCGTGACCGGGGTGGCGCTGACCAACCTGAAGGCCTTCCGACCTGCCCGGCCGACCGCCGCCGACTGAGCGTCGGCCAGGCGGAGCTGCCCCTATGCTGGTGGGGATGACTTTTGAAGAGATATTTCAGCCGGGCTTGCGTCACTGGCGCGAGCAGCAGGAGTCCGACCGGCTGAAGATCTTGATCGTGCCCGCGCCTGGCCCCGGTCCCATCCACGTCGACCTGGACGCCGGCCTGATCGAGTTGCGTGACGGGTTAGGGCTGGTGGCTGAGAGCCCGGGCTATGACCCGTCTGGTCCACCGGGGGAGGTCGCGCTGGAACTGCTGATCAGTCAGGCGGGGGAGGGCCAGTTCGAGGGCGAAGATGGCTTGGGCGAGCCGCCCCAGGGGCCCAGGTCCGCTGACGAGGACGGGGATTCGCCGTAGCTAGGAGACGAAACCTACCTATCCTCCTGGGGCTGACGTTTCCATTCGGATTCGAGCCGGACCAGAGCCTTCAGCCGGTCCGGTCGACGCTACAGCCCCAGCGGTAACCTTGGCGGTGTGTTTCTAACCATCGAGTCGCCCGGGGACGAACTCAGCTATCTGTTGTTCAAGCACCCGGACCGGGTCCAGAGCTTCGAGCTGCCAGTGGGGCGGGCGACAGTGTTCTATCCCCGGGCGGACCAGGCCGTGACCACGGTCGCCTTGTCAGTGGAGGTCGACGCGGTGGGGCTGGCCCGGTCGAAGCGATTCAAGGTCAGCGGCTTCGAGTTGGGCCACTACGTCAACGACCGGGCCTACGCGGCCTCGTCCTTGCTGGCCGTGGCGCTGGGCCGGGTTTTCCGCTCTGCTCTGGCCGGGCGCGACGCGCTGGAACGGCCGGGCGCCGCCGGCCGGCCGCGTCGGATGACCATCCATCTGCCGTCGGTGCGGTCGCGGGGCGGGACGGCCTTGGTGCGGGAATTGTTCGAGCCCCTGGGCTGGGCGGTCGAGAGCACAGAGACGGCTCCCAGCTGTGTCGACGTCAGGCTGGGCGGCGAACTGACCTTGGCCCACGCGCTGTCACAGCTTTACGTTCTGCTGCCGGTGCTCGACGACTCGAAGCACTACTGGGTCGGTGAAGCGGAGATCGACAAGCTGGTCCGTTACGGCGCGGACTGGTTGACGGATCATCCCGCCCGGGCCACGATCATGGCCCGCTACTTGGCCCACCAGGGTCGTTATGTGGTCGACGCCGCGGCCCGCTTGGCCGGTGGGACGCTGGACCAGGACTCAGCGGAGCTGGCCGATCGAGCGGACCCGGTGGAGACGGCGGCGGAGCTGGACCAGGTCCCAGTGGGCCTGGTCGACTCAGTCGAGGCGGCGGAGAACGCGGCGGACCTGTCGTACCCAGCGGACCTGGTTACGGACGCCATGGAGGACGCGGCTCCACGGCCGAGGACGGAGACGCTGGCCGGGCTCAGGACCCGTTTCCTGGTCGACCAACTGCGCCGGCTGGGGGCCTGTCGCGTGCTGGACCTGGGCTGCGGCGAGGGCCGGTTGGTCCGGGCGCTGCTGGATTATCCCCAGTTCGAAGTGGTCGGGGCGGACGTCGCGGCCTCGCCCTTGGCCCAGGCGGCCCGGCGTTTGGAGCGGATCGCCGACCGTCAACGTCAGCGGGTGAGGTTGATCCAAGCCTCCGCCACCTACCGGGACGACCGTTTCCTAGGCTTCGACGCCGTGGTCGTCTCCGAAGTGATCGAGCACCTTGATCTGGACCGCTTGGAGGCCTTCGAGCGGAACCTGTTCCTGTCCGCTCGGCCTCAGCACGTTCTGATCACCACGCCGAACGCCGAATACAACCAGCTTTACGGCCTGGCGACGGGTCAGTCGCGGCACAGCGACCACCGCTTCGAATGGACCCGTCGTCAATTCCAGGACTGGGCCCAGGCTCTGGCCCGACGGACTGGCTACAGCGTCCGTTTCGACGGCGTCGGGTCTCAGGATCAGGTTCTGGGGCAGCCCACCCAGGTAGCGATCTTTGAACGAGGCGGTGAGGTCTGATGGCTGAATTGGACATTCCGGAACTCAGCTTGGTCTTGTTGATCGGCTGCTCCGGTTCGGGTAAGTCCGTCTTCGCGGCTCAGTGTTTCGAGCCCTTCGAGACGGTCTCATCCGACTTCTGCCGGGGGTTGGTCGCCTCCGACCCGACCGATCAGTCGGCCACCGCGGACGCTTTCGCGGTCTTGGATCTGATCGTGGCCAAACGCTTGGCCCGGGGACTGTTGACCGTGGTCGACGCCACCAACGTCCAGCCGGCCGCGCGTCAGTCTTTGATCGCCTTGGCCCGGGAACATGACGTGCTGCCAGTCGGCATCGTGCTCGACCTGCCAGCTGGGCTGTGCGTCGAGCGCAACCGGGCTAGGGGAGTGAGCTTCGGCGACGAGGTGGTGCGCCGGCAGATCAAGTCCTTGCGCCAATCGATCAAGCAACTGGCCCGGGAGGGTCTGCGCCAGGTCCACCGCCTGACCTCGGTGGAGGAGGTGGAGCAGGCCCGCATTCGCCGGACCAAGCTCTACAACGACAAACGCGACGACCATGGCCCCTTCGACATGATCGGGGACGTCCACGGTTGCTTCGACGAGTTGACGGCCTTGCTGGGGGAATTGGGCTACGAGATGGTCACCGACGCCGAGGGGCGGGCCGTCGACGCCAGCCACCCGGCCGGTCGCCGAGTCGTCTTCTTGGGCGACCTGGTGGACCGGGGCCCACGGGTGGCGGACGTGCTCCGCTTGGCCATGGGCATGACCGCCGCCGGTCACGCGCTGGCGGTGCAGGGCAACCACGAGGCCAAGTTGGCCCGGGCCTTGCGTCGGGGGTCCAAGGTCCAGCCGACCCATGGCCTGGACGTCAGCCTGGCCCAATTGGCCGAGCAGGGGCCTGAGTTCGAAGAGCGGGCGCGACTCTGGTGCGACGGTCTGATCTCCCATTACGTGCTCGACGACGCTCGCTTGGTGGTGGCTCACGCCGGTCTGAAGGAGGCTTTCCAGGGCCGGGCCTCGAAGCGGGTGCGGGAGTTCGCGCTCTACGGCGACACCACCGGCGAATCAGACGAGTACGGTCTGCCGGTCCGCTACCCCTGGGCCGAGGACTACCGGGGCCAGGCCATGGTGCTGTACGGCCACACGCCTGTCCTGGAGCCCACCTGGATCAACAATACACTTTGTCTTGACACCGGCTGCGTCTTCGGCGGCCGATTGACCGCGCTGCGTTACCCCGAGAAGGAACTGGTCCAAGTGCCGGCCGCCCAGGTCCACTGCCAGCCGACCCGGCCGCTGGCTTCGGCGGCCTCCGACGGAAGCGAGGCTGGGCCGAGCGGCGGGGGCACGGCTGGGGCCGGGGCTGGGGGAGCGGCCACCCGCGACCCGGCTGTGCTGGACGTGACAGACGTGTTGGGCAAGCGGATCGTCGAGACGCGCTGGATGGGGCCGTTGACCATCCAGGCCGAGCAGGCGGCCGGGGCCTTCGAAGTGATGAGCCGCTTCGCCACCGGGCCCGACCGCTTGGCCTATCTGCCGCCCACCATGGCCCCGGTCGAATCATCCCGGCTGGACGGCTACCTCGAACATCCCCTGGAGGCGATGGCCTATTTCGCCGCTCTGGGGGTGGAGCGGGTCATCTGTCAAGAGAAACACATGGGTTCCCGGGCCGTGGTCTGGCTGGGCCGGGACGAGGCCGGGCCCGGTGTCATCCACACGCGGACGGGCCGGCCCTTCTTCGCCCAGGGGCTGGAGGCCGAGGCTTTGGGCCGTCTGCGGACGGCGCTGGAGCGGGCCGGGCTGTGGGACTCACTGACGGCCCAGTGGTTGCTGATCGACGCCGAGCTGCTGCCCTGGTCGCTCAAGGCCGAGGGCCTGTTGCGCGAACAGTACCGTCCGGTCGGAGCCAGCGCCGCCGCCATGTACAACGCCGCGCTGCCGGCTCTGGAGCGGGCCGCCGGCCGGGGCTTGGAAGTGGCCGAGCTGATGGCGACGACCCGGCGCCGGCGGGCCAACGCGGCGGCCTACGCCGAACAGGTGGAGCGCTACGTCTGGCCGACGGCTGGGCTGGCCGGCGTCCAACTGGCCCCCTTCCAAATCCTGGCCAGCGATGGCGCGGCCTTGTACCAGGAGAGCCACCAGTGGCACCTGGACCAGGCCGACCGGTTGGTCGATCAGGACCCGGCCCTCATCCGGGCGACGCGGCGCTTGGCGCTGGACCCGGCCGACCCGGCCAGTGTCGAGCAGGCCGTGGCCTGGTGGGAGGAGCTGACAGCCGGCGGCGTCGAGGGCATGGTGGTCAAACCACTCCTAGCCCCGGTCCGCCGGGGCCATCGGCTGGTCCAACCCGGTCTGAAGGTGCGCGGCCGAGAGTACCTGCGTATGACCTACGGGCCGGACTACCTGGACCACCTGCCCGAACTGCGCCAGCGCAACCTAGGCTTCAAACGCTCGCTGGCCCTGCGCGAGTACGCCCTGGGCCTGGAGGCGATCGACCGTTTGCTGGACGGTCAGCCGCTGTGGCGCCGCCACCAGGCCGTCTTCGCCGTCTTAGCCTTAGAGTCCAACCCGACCGACCCCAGACTTTAGACAGTGACGCCTGAGCGACTATGGATTCACCATCCGACAAGCCCAAATGGCTGTCGATATAGTTCCCAAGGTCTTGGGCGGTCTGTGGGCTGGATCGGTTCGGAGGCGCCAATCGCCGGGTGGAGGGCGATAAAGGGGTTTCAGGTCAGCAGTCGGGTCTGGTGTCCTAGGTCGGCAAGCGCCTTGACGGCCTTCTTGTCGAACGAGACGAATGTGTTCCCGCCCAGCCAGGCGCCCTCGTGGGCGACGATCCCGTCAGCGAAGTCACCGCCCGCCTCGAGGCAGGCCAGCCCGGCGTCGACAGCGGCACGGTCGAGTACCACCTTCTCGGTGTCCATGATCGTGCGGATCGCGGTGGCGATGTCGTCCCGCTTCACCCCGTAGGAGCCGCGCAGCACCCACACCAACTCTGTCAGGGTCTGCAGGCCGACAGCGATCATGTCCGCCTGTGCGAACAGCGCGGAGGCCAAGGCCGCCTGGCCGGGGTCGTCGGCGACGATCATCCGCAGCAACACGTTGGTGTCGACGGTGAGCTTCACCGCTCACCCGATCCGGCGGCGGCGCCCGCTTGCGCGATGTCGTCCTCGATCTCGTCGATCGTGAGTGTGGCGCCGTTCGTCTTACCAACGAGCAGACCGCTCAGCTGGCTCACCGACCCGCGCGGCCGGGCCGCTGACAGTTGCGCCCGGCCGCCCGGCAGCAGGTCGATCTCGATCTTGTCACCGGGCGTGATACCCAAGTGGGCGAGGACATCCCGTCGGAAAGTCACCTGACCCCTCGACGTCACCGACAGAACCGTCATCGTCATCACCTCTTATCTCAGTAATGCGATCTTACATTACTGCGCTGTCTGAAGGTTGGGTCGAGCTAGGCGGTCGTCGCTTTAGTGAGAGTTTGAGAGATACGCGAAGGCGTAGGGTCCAACCCGGTGGCGATGCCCGCGTGGACGACGTGGTGGAGACGGTCAACCACTTCCGTCTCTTCGACGCCATGCTGGGCGCGGTCGGTCAGCCGCTGACAGCCGCTCGGGTCCGGGAGTACCACGCCATCCTCAAAGCCGGCACCTCGGACGCGGACAAAGACTGGTTCGCGGTCGACGGCTGGAAGGAACGGGCCAACGCGGTGGGCGGTCGCGACACCACGCCGCCCGCCCTCGTCGGCGCCGCCGTGGACGGGGCCCTGTTGGCCGCTGAACTGCGACGCCTAGCGCGATGCCATGACGGCTGCGTTCTGGCTTGGCCGACCGGGCGCCGCTGGCGGGTGACTGAAGCGGCGAACTTAGGAGAACCTCCACCTGGTGACCGGATTCCGGCGCACCGGTTCAGGTGCGCATCACGCAAGGTCGAGACTAGATGCAATATCATGCATCATATCTGATGCATGATAAGATGTAGTTATGCGCACCACTGTTGATCTACCCCCTGGTCTGCACGAGCAGATCCGCCGCTACGCCCAGGAGACCGGGCAGTCGGTCTCCGCGACGGTGGCCGGCTTGGCGGCCCGGGGCCTGGCCAGCCAGGACCGTGACCTAGAGGTCCAGACCAATCCCGTCTCGGGCTTCCCGATGATCGACCTGGGCCGTACGTTCACCGTGTCCCAGGTCCGCGATCTGTTGGACGAAGACGAGTGACCACCTACCTGCTGGACGCCAACGTCCTGATCGCGCTCATGGTCACCGGCCATGATCACTGGGAGCGGGCGAACGCTTGGGCGGCTCGGATAGACCGGTTCGCCGTCTGCCCGGTGATCGAAGGCGCCCTGCTTCGTTTCATAGTTCGGTCAGGCGTGGCCGCCCGGCCGGCCAAGGCTGTGTTGGATCTCCTGGCGGCGCGGCCTGGGTACCAGTTCTGGCCCGATGACTTCTCCTACCGGGAAGCCGGTCTGGACGGCGTGATCGGGCACCGGCAGCTCACGGACGCCTACCTGGCGTCCCTGGCGCGACGCCACGACGGTTGCGTTCTCGCCACGCTCGATCAGGGACTGGCGCAAGCCCACCCGGACGTGGCTTGGCTGGTCCCGTCCGGCCAGGCCGAGTGAGGTTGGGCCACGCGGGATCCAACAGGACGCATAATTTCGGCGCTGCCGGCTCCGGCCGATTCCCGTTCCGGCCGCTGCGGCCTACGCAACTGCTCAACCGGCGTCGGGGGCAGGTGCGATCGAGCAGTTGTAACACTAGTTTCGGCGTGTCGGATGTCGTAAGCGCTCAATCGGCGGCAGGGGCGGGGCGATCGAGCGGTTCGGACAACCGCCGGATTCCGGTGTCATTCGACACCATAAGTAGCGGGGATAGGATTTGAACCTATGACCTCTGGGTTATGAGCCCAGCGAGCTACCGAACTGCTCCACCCCGCGATGGCTCGGCCTATGTTAGTCGGTCTGTCGGCAGACCTCAAACCGTCGCCTGGGTCAGGGCCTCGGACGGGTGGGGGAGCGGGGCGAACGACGAACCGGTGACGGGGCCTGGCTCGAGGGGCGCGTGCCCCTATTCTCACCTCTTCGGTCCTATGGCCTCCGCCGCCTCGGAGCGGCGGTCAGGCGGTCCGGCGCCAAGGCCGGGTTCGGGCGTCTGGGGGGAGCGCTGGAGAGGGATAGAATAATGCGGCCCGCCTGGCCGGTGGGTCGATGTTTGGCGAAAGGTACTTTGGATCATGGCCCCCCAAGCGCGCTGGAGGCGGACTCTGGCGCATGGTCTGACAGTTTTGACCTTGCTCTTCAGTTTGACCGCTCTGAGCGCTTGCTCGGGTCGGCCGGGAGGGCCGGATTCCCCCACTTCGAAGACTCTGACGGTGGGGGCGACGGCCGAGCCCGACACGCTCGACCTGACCACTTCGGACAACGCCGCCATCCCTCAACTGCTTCTCTACAACGTCTATGAGACCTTGGTCAAGCTCGACTCCGAGGGGCGCGTCCGCCCTCTCTTGGCGACGGCCTATGAGTTGTCCGAGGACGAGCTGATCTACACCTTCCGGATCGATCCCAAGGCCCATTTCGCCTCCGGTCAGCCGGTCGACGCCGACGCCGTGGTGGCCAGCCTGGAGCGGATGCGGCAGGCCACCTCGGCCACCATCCAAACTCAAATGGCGGTGATCGCGCGGGTCTGGGCCGAAGACTCCCACACGGTCAAAGTCGAACTGCGCCACCCCAGCAACAGGTGGCTCTACGACATGACTTCGACGGCTGGCATCGTGATCGACCCGATCACGACTGACTTGGCCAACCGGCCGGCCGGTTCCGGCCCCTTCGAGTTCTCCTTCTGGAACCGAGGCGACCGCATCGTCTTGTCCCGGGTGGGCGACTACTGGGGCACGCCGGGGCGGTTCGACCAGGTCACCTTCCGCTATTTCGCGGAGCCCAACGCCATGAACACGGCCATGCTGTCCGGTGAGATCGACATCATCTCCGACCTGACCTCTCCCTCCACCATCGCCATGTTCGCCGACGACAGCCGCTTCCAGGTCTTGGAGGGCACGACCAACGGCGAGGTCGTGCTGGGCTTCAACCACGACCGGGCGGCGCTGAGCGACCGGCGGGTGCGCCAAGCCATCAATTACGCCATTGATCGCCAAGCCATCATTGACACAGTTTGGGGAGGCAAAGGGCAACTGATCGGCTCCATGGTGCCGCCCACCGATCCGTACTACGAGGATCTGTCCCAGACCTACCCCTACGATCCGGAGCGGGCCCGGCAACTCTTGGCCGAGGCCGGTTGGAACGCTGGAGCCAGCCTCTCGCTACGGGTGCCGACTCTGCCCTACGCCACCGGCGCGGCCCAGGTCATCGCCAGCCAACTGGCCCAGGTCGGTCTTCAGGTCCAAGTCGAGGAGCTCGATTTCACCGGCCGCTGGCTGCCCGAGGTCTATCTGGGCGGCGACTATGACATGACCATCGTGATGCACATCGAACCGCGTGACATCGGCAAATTCGCCGACCCCGCCTACTACTGGCATTATAACAATGTAGCTTTTCAAGAGTTGATCGACCGGGCCGACCTGGCGTCACCGTCTGAACAGATCGAGTCGATGCGCCAAGCCGCCCGTCTGCTGGCCGATGACGCCGCCGCCGATTGGCTCTTCTTGTTCCCCAAGCTGACCGTCGTCGCTCAAGGCATCACCGGTGTGCCGGCCAACGCCACGACCCTGAGCTTCGACCTGACGACTGTCGCCGCCCGGAGCTGACGGGATACTCCGGTGGCGGTCGCCCAGACCATCGTCCGTCGGGTCGGCGTCTTCGTCCTCAGTCTGCTGGGGGCCACGGTCGTGGTCTTCTTGATCGTCCAGGCTCTGCCCGGCGATGTGGCCCAGGCCACCTTGGGCATGGCGGCGACGCCGGAGCAGGTGGAGGCCCTACGCGAGCGTTGGGGCCTCAACCGTCCCGCTTGGGCGCGCTACGTCTCCTGGCTGGGGGGCCTGTTCCAAGGCGATCTGGGACAGTCCTATTTGACCGGTCAGTCCGTCAGCGGCCAGATCGGCCCTCGCTTGGCGGTGACCTGTCAGCTGGTCGGACTGTCCATGCCGATCGCTGTGCTGGCCTCGGTTCCGACCGGTCTGGTGGCGGCGATGTGGCGCCGCCGCTGGCAGGGCGTCGTGACCTCGGCTCTGAGCCAAATCGGCATGGCGGCGCCGATCTTCTTCGTCGGCATCGTTTTGGTGGTGGTGTTCGCGGTCCGCTTGAACTGGCTGCCGGCCAATGGCTATAACCCCTTGCTCGGCCCGGCCGGCTTCGATCTGGCCGGCTGGGGCTCCCATCTGGTCTTACCGGTCGCCTCCTTGGTCATCGTCCAGGCCAGCTTGCTCAGTCGTTACGTCCGCAACGGATTCGTCGAGGTCTTGGCCGAGGACTATCTGCGCACCGCTCGGGCCGTCGGTTGGACCAAGTGGCGAGCCCTGGTCCGCCACGGTCTGCGCAACGCCGCTCTGTCCATCGTCACCGTCATCGCCCTCCAGATCAGCGCCATGTTGGTCGGCGCCATCATCGTGGAGCAAGTTTTCGCCCTGCCCGGGCTGGGCTCCCTGCTCCTCCAAGCCGTCGCCAGCCGTGACTTGCCGGTCGTACGGGGCATCGCCATCCTGCTGGTCGTAGTGGTGCTAGCCATCTCGTTGGTGGCCGACCTGGTCTATGTCCTGATCGATCCTCGGCTGCGTTCGCGGGAGGCCCAGTGAGAAGGCTGTCCTTGGTCCTGGGGCTGGCGCTGATCGGCCTGATGGTGGCCGCCGCCGCGCTGTCCTTGGTCTGGACCCCGGACGATCCCTATCTGGTGCGGCCCCAGGACCGCTTCATGCCGCCTAGCTGGTCGCATTGGCTGGGCGCCGACCGGATGGGCATCGACTTGGTCTCCCGACTGATGGTGGGCGCTCGCACCACCTTGATGGTGGGCGTCATCGCGGTCTGCCTGGCCATCGTCGTCGGGGTCCCGCTAGGCGTGATCTCGGGGATCCGGCGGGGCTGGCCGTCGCAATTGTTGCTCCGGATCTCAGACGTCATGTTCGCTCTGCCCGCCCTGCTCCTGGCCATCCTGCTGGTGGCGGTGCGGGGAGCCTCCGTCGCCACCGCCACCTGGGCCATCGGCATCGCCACGGTGCCGGTCTTCATCCGCATGGCCCACGCCGCCACCTTGTCCGTCATGGCGCAGGACTTCATCGACGCCGCCCGTTCCTGCGGCGCCTCCCGTAGCGCCATCGCGCTGCGCCACGTCTTGCCCAATATCGCCCCCATCGTCGGAGTCCAGGCCTCAGCCTCCTTCTCCACCGCTATCTTGGCCGAGGCCGGTTTGAGCTATCTCGGCCTAGCCGCCCCGGCCACCACCCCGACCTGGGGCCGCATGATGCGGGACGGCCAGGCCGATCTCTTCTTGACCGCTTGGCCCGCTCTCGCCCCCGGCTGCGCCATCGCCTTGGCCGTGCTCGGTTTCAACTTGCTGGGCGACGGCCTGCGCGACCAACTCGACCCTCGGCTGCGGGAGCTCGGATGAGCTTGCTCGAAGTCAACCATCTCAACGTCTGGTTCGGCCGGGGCCGTCGGCCAGCCGTGCGCGACCTCAGCTTCACCATCGAGCCCGGCCAACGACTGGGTCTGATCGGCCAATCTGGCTCGGGCAAATCGGTCACCGCCTTGGCCGTCATGGGCTTGCTGGCGGAGAACGCCCAGGTCACAGGTTCGGTCCGCTTCGACGGGCGTCGACTGTTGGGGGCCAAGGAGGCCGAACTGGCCCAATTGCGCGGCCGTGATCTGACCATGGTCTTCCAGGAGCCCATGACGGCGCTCGACCCGACTATGAAGGTGGGCCGTCAAGTGGCGGAGGTGATCCGCTTGCACGAGGAGTCGAGCGGTCGGGAGACCCGGCGTCGGGTCATCGAGATGCTGGACCGGGTCGGTCTGCCCAATCCCGGCCGTATCACCGACGCCTTCCCCCACCAGCTCTCCGGCGGTCAGCGTCAGCGCGTCGTCTTGGCCATGGCTTTGATGTTGGGCCCGCGTCTGATCATCGCCGATGAGCCCACCACCGCGCTCGACGTCACGGTCCAAGCCCAGGTGCTGGAACTGTTGGACGCTCAATTGGCCGCCCATCAGGCGGCCTGCCTGTTCATCTCGCACGATTTGGCGGTGGTGGCCCGAGTCTGTCAACAGGTCATGGTCATGTTGGACGGCGCCGTGGTCGAATCCGGGCCGGTCCGACAAGTCTTGAGCCAGCCGGTCCATCCCTACACCCAGGGCCTGATCGCCACCGCTCGTCTCGACCTGGCCACTCCCGGCGCCCGCCTGCCCACGGTGGAAGATTTCTACGCCGGAGGCCAGCGATGAGCGTCTTCGCCGTCGAGCGGGTCTCGCGCAGCTTCGGCCGCCGCTCCAGCCGCCCGGTCCAGGCCCTGGACCGGGTCGACTTGGTGATCGAGCCCGGTCAACGTTGGGGCGTGGTGGGCGAGTCGGGCTCGGGTAAGACCACTCTGCTGCGCTTGCTGGCCGGCTTGGACCGGCCCAGCGCCGGTCAGATACGCTTCCAAGACCGCCCCCTCGATCTGGGGGACCAGAGCAGCCTGACCCGGCTGCGGGCCAGCGTCCAACTGGTCTTCCAAGACCCCCAATCCTCCCTCGACCCCAGGATGCGAGTCGGAGCCATCATCACCGAGCCACTGCGCTCGGCCCGGCTGCGGCGTTCGGGCCAGGTGCCGACGGACGCCAAAGCCCGCCTGAACGAGGTCCTGGACGCCGTCGGCCTGCCCCGCGAAGCGGCCCGCCGTTATCCCCACGAGTTCTCCGGCGGCCAGCGCCAACGTATCGCCATCGCCCGCGCCTTGGCCCCCAAACCGGATATCTTGCTGGCCGACGAACCAGTCTCGGCCCTCGACGTCTCGGTCCGGGCCCAAGTCCTCAACCTGGTCAACGACTTGGTCCAAGACATGGGCCTGACCTTGGTCATGGTCAGCCATGACCTCTCGGTGGTGCGACACGTCTGCGATCAGGTGGCCGTGCTGAAGGCCGGACGTCTGGTCGAGTCCGGTCCGCTGGAGCGGGTCTACCAACGGCCGGCCTCGGACTACACGGCCGCCCTCTGGGCCGCCGTGCCCCGTCTGGGCGACCGCTGGGACTGACCTGTCGGCCGCCCAGGCCGGCGCCCGCCGCTGGGCTTTAGCCGGCGGCCGGGGTGGAGGCCACCACAGCCGCCCGCCGGGGGATGACCAGAGAATCCTCGTGGTTGTCGTCGGGGGCCAGGAGGCTCAGGGCGGCCTCGTGCAGCAGGCCATTGCTGGCCAGCGCCCCTGGCCCGCCCGGGCCGTCCTGGCCGTCGATCGAACTGAAGCGACCACCGGCCTCCCGCACGATGACGTCGAGGGCGGCCATGTCGTGCAGGGCCAACTCCGGTTCGCAAGCCAGGTCGACCGCGCCCTCGGCCACCAGCATGTAGCTCCAGAAGTCGCCGAAGGCGCGGGTGCGGGCGCTCAGGCGCAACAGATTGCCGAATTGGCGGCCCCGGCCGCAGTCGACCCAGCCGTGCAGCGAGGAGTAAGACACGAAGGCGTCCTCGATGGTGCGGCGGGCCGAGACTTGGATCGGCTGGGCCTGGAGCAAGGACCGACCCGTGAAAGCCCCTTGCCCGGCTCCGGCCCACCAGCGGCGGCCCAGCGACGGGGCGCTGACCACGCCGACCTTGACCTCGCCCTCGTCCATCAAGGCGATCAGGCTGGCCCAGACCGGCACGCCGCGCACGAAATTGGCCGTGCCGTCGATCGGGTCGACGATCCAGCGCCTGGGCCCCCAGCCCGAGTCGGCCAGCTCCTCGCCGTGGACGGCGTCGCGCGGCCGGGCCGAGCCCAGAGTGCCTCGGATGGACCGTTCGACCGCTGTGTCAGCGTCCGACACCACAGTCAGATCGGGCTTGGCGCTGACGCGCAGATTCTGGGCCCGGAAACGACTGGTCGTGATCGAGTCAGCCTTGTCAGCCAGGAGATGGGCCAATCTCAGATCGTCGTTGTAATGGTTTGCGCGAGCCATGTCCACAGGTTAGCGACCCCGAGCGACGGGGGGCGGCACATTCGAGCCGAGTCTTCCCCCAGCCCGGCGCCGGTCGCGGCTAATCCTGGGCCGGGCCGCTGGAACGGTCGGGCCGACGCTCCTGGCCAGCCGCTTCGATGCGACGGAAAGAGGCCAGCCGCTGGGGAGCCAAGCGGCCCTGGCGGACGGCTCGGTCGAGGGCGCACTCCAGGGCGGTGGCGCTGTGGTCGCAGCCTCTGGAGCAGTCTTGGGCGAAGACGGCCAGATCGCTGAAAGCGGCCACCACCCGATCCGGCTTGACGTGGGAGAGGCCGAAGCTACGCACGCCGGGGGTGTCGATGACCCAGCCGCCGGCGGGCAGGGGCAAGGCGATGGCCGAGGTCGAGGTGTGCCGTCCCCGGCCGGTGGCCTGGCTGACTTGGGCCGTGGCCCGTTCGGCGCCGGGGACGAGGCCGTTGACCAGGGTCGACTTGCCCACTCCGGAATGGCCCACCAGGACCGAGACATGATCGGTCAGGCGCCGGCGCAGCGGGGCCAGGTCGCAATCTAGGGCCAGCACGAAGACAGCCACGTCGAGCGGCGCGTAGGCCGCCATCAGATCGTCCGGCCGGGCCAGGTCGGACTTGGTCAGGCACAGCACCGGGTCCAGCCCGGCGTCGAAACCGGCCACTAGGACCCGGTCGATCATGCCCATCCTGGGCTCGGGGTCGGCCAGGGCCGTGACGATGACGAGCTGATCGGCGTTGGCCACGATGGGCCGCTCGAAGGGATCGTCGTCGTCGGCCGTGCGTCTCAGCACGGTGGTCCGCTCCAAGACTTGGACGATCCGGGCCAGACTGCCGGGCCGGCCGGAGACGTCGGCGTCCAGGTGGACCAGATCGCCCACGATGACCGCCTTACGGCCCAGTGGGCGGGCTTTGGCGGCGGTCACGGCGGTGTCGTCGACCAGGCAGTGGTAGCGACCCCGATCGATCGTGACGACTCGGCCGACTGGCAGGCTGGAATAGTCCGGTCGTTCCTTGGTCCGGGGCCGGCTCCGTCGGCCCGGGCGGTCGAAACCGTCGTGATCGTCGTGGAAAGGGTCCAAGTTGGGCCGTCGGCTCATGGCAGCAGACCCTGCCAGACCGTCACGAAGTCGGGCATGGTCTTGCTCACCACCGCCACGTCGTCCAACTCGACTCCGGTCTGGCGGAGTCCGATCAAAGCGGCGGCGTGGGCTAGACGATGGTCCTCGAAGGTGCGGAAGAGGCCGCCGTGCAGATGGGCCGGACGGATGGTCAGCCCGTCGGCGGTCTCGCGGCAATCGGCTCCCAAACCGCTCAGTTGGCTGGACAGGGCGGCCAAGCGGTTCGTCTCGTGGCCTCGGATGTGCCCGACGCCTCGGATCGTGCTAGGGCCGGTGGCCAGACAAGCCAGGGCGGCCACCACACAGGTCAGCTCGCTGAAATCCGTCAAATCGAACTCGGCTCCGCTCAGCTGGCCGTCCCCGGTCATGGTCCAACAGCCCTGGTCCAGGCGCCAAGAGCCGCCGAACCGGCTCAGTAGCTGGGGCGCCGCCCAGCCCGGCTGATCGGACTGGCTGGGCCAGTCCGGCAGGCCGACCGAGCCGCCCGCCACCAAGGCGGCGGCTAGGAAGACGGCCGCCGTGGTCAGATCGGGCTCGATCACCTCATGGCGGCCCTGGATCGCCCCGGGGGCGACGCGCCAGGTCGTGCGGTCGGGCCGCTCGACGGCCACGCCGCGGGCGGCCAGAGCCTGGACCGTCATGGCGATATGGGGCTGGGAGGGGATCGGTCCGCCCTGGTGGCGCAATTCCAAGCCGGCCGGGAACGAGGCCCCGGCCAAGAGCAAGCCGGAGACGAATTGGCTGGAGGGGCTAGCGTCGATGACGGCTCTGCCGCCGTCGACGGGGCCAGTCAAAGTGAAGGGCAGGCGATCGGAGTCGATTTCGGCGCCGAGCTGCCGGAGGCCGTCCAAGAGGCCGGCCAGCGGTCGGGCCGTGGCCGGGCCATCGCCCACGAAGCGAGTCTCTCCGCTGGCTAGGGCGGCCAGGGCGGGGAGGAAGCGCATGACGGTGCCGGCCAGGCCGCAGTCGACGGTCTGGCCCGGTCGGACCTCGGTCATCGGCTGGATGGTCCAAGCGGCGGGGTCCGACTGATCGATCCGGGTTCCCAACTGGCGCAGGGCGGCCACCATCAGGTCCGAGTCGCGGGCTCGCAGGGGCTGTTCCAAGCGACTGGGGGATTGGGCCAGACTGGCCAACACCAGACTGCGGGCGGTGGCCGACTTGGAACCGGGCAAGCGGACCCGGGCCTCTAGAGGACACTGGGCGGTCGGGGCGGTCCAAGGCCGGACCGCCGGCGGTCGGCTCAGCGCTGGGCCTCCGACCGCTTCCGGCGGGGCTGGCGGCGCCGGGCCCGCCGGAAGCGGTCGGGCCGGCCTTGGTGGTCGAGGGCCTCGATCAGGGCGGCTCCCAGCAGAGCCAGATTGACCGCCAGCGGGCCAGGCCCTCGGGCATCGGTCTCAGACGACTGGTCGGAGCGGCGGAGGGAGGCCACCTGACAGATCTGGGAGAGCACCAGACCGGTGGCCCCGAGGCGGCGGCCGACCCCGGACGCCACCATCAGCCCAGCGGCGACCTCGGCCAGGCCGTGGTAGCGCACCCAAGTCCGGGTCTGATCCGGCGCCCAGGCCGACAGGGCGGGCGGGGCGAAACGCTCGATCAGAGCGCTGGCCTGATCGGCCCAGGGACGGGCTTGGTCGACCAAGCGGTCGGGTTGACGGGCCGCGTCGAGGCCTCGGCCGATGAAATAACTGGCCAACAGAGAGCGGCCGGCGAAACGCAACAGACTCATGACTCATTCTTACCACCCTTGGCCCGTCGCCGGCGGCCCGCCTCCCGATCCGGCTGAAGTCGGGCCGGGGCCTGCCGTCAGGGTTGTCCCCGCTGACGCGCGGGCCGGGCATGGGGGCGACATCAGGGTCGCTTCAGGGCTGTGGGCAGGCATAGCTTCGGTCAGAGCCGGTGTTGAGATAGACGTGCATAAGATCACAACTCTTGAACACTCCGACGATCTCTGTGCGGCGACCCCCTCCAACCCGGTACTGTCATCCTTGATGAAGGCGACGACTGACGCGATGTCTGAGGACAAGGCGGCGCTAGTGCCGCGTCAAGAGTCAGCCCGCGAACGAACTTGTCGCTTCGAACGTGACGCCCTCCAGTACCTGGATCGTTTGTACAGCGCCGCCCTGCGTCTGACCTCTACCCCGGCCGACGCTGAAGATCTGGTCCAAGAGACCTACGCCAAGGCTTACGCCTCCTTCCACCAGTACAAGCCCGGCACCAACCTGAAGGCCTGGCTCTACCGCATCCTGACCAACGCCTTCATCAACAACTACCGTAAGGCTCAGCGTTCGCCCAAACTGTCGGATGATCCCGAAGTCGAGGATTGGCAACTGGCGCGGGTAGAATCACACACGACTTCGCCAACTCCGTCAGCCGAGACGGAGGCCTTGTCCCGGATGCCAGACAGCCGGGTCATCGAGGCCATGAAGTCGCTCAGGCCGGAGTTCCGTTATGCCGTCTACTTATCCGATGTGGAAGGGCTGTCTCATAAGGAGATCGCCGCGATCAGCAATATCCCGGTGGGCACTGTGATGTCGCGGTTGAGCCGGGGCCGGGCCCAATTGCGGCGGAAACTGGCCGATTACGCCAATGACTCGGCGGCGGCTAGCGAGGCTAGCCATGAGTAGCTATGGGACAGCGACCTGCTTGTTCGTGTTGCAGCGTCTCAATCACTTCTTGGACCGAGAGCTGGACGAGGCCACGGCCGATCTCATCCGTCAGCACATCAGCCAGTGCGAAGAGTGCTCCGACGAAGCCGAATGTTGGATCATGCTGCGCCAAGTCATTCAGCGAGCCTACCAACCGAGTTCGGCTCCGCCCGCCCTGCTCGAACGTATCAACAATTTGATCGTGGCCCCGGCCGGCGACGACTTCGAACCCGGCAATCCCGCCCACGCCCAAGCGCTCAACCAGTGGGAGGGCGAGTCACCTGTGGCCTCGCCCAGCGAGTTGGCCGAAGCCGATTGGGGCGAGCGATCCAGCGACCGGCCCAGCCCCTAGCCATCCACTCTGGCGGACCCTATCCACCTCTTCGTCTCCCCAGAGATGGATGAGGGCCCTACGGTCGCCGACGGCCTGGGGCCGTCGGCGGGCCACCCGGCTCAGGCGTGCGGACGTTTACCGTGATTGGCGTTGCTCTTGCGACGCGCCCGACGCTTCCTGCCACCCTTGCCCATGACTCTCCTCGTTCTCGGATCGGTTAAGCCTGGACAGTCTTCCACATGCCCTGGGCTCGGCCAAGCCGCCTCACCCATCCAACCCGGCGGCCAGCCTCTGATCGGTCCGCTCCGTTCGGCTGGGGCCGGCGCCGCCTTGGCGGATCACTCGGTCGGATCGCCCACTAGGCTCGACCTGTGCTGCGTATTCCGAGTCATATCAGAGAACAGGTCGACCTCTCCGAGGCCGACCTCGGCTATCTCGACCACTTGGTCGAGGAGTGGCACCTGTTGGCCGACCTGTCCTTCTCCGACCTGATCCTCTGGTTGCCGGGCCGTGACGACAACGAGTTCTTCGCCGTGGCTCAGATCCGTCCGGCCACCGGTCCGACCGCTTTGGAGGACGACGTGGTGGGGGAGATGATCGCCTACGACCCGGAGGCCCACGTCACCGAGGCCTACCTGTCCCAGCGCATCTCCGAGACCAGCAACAACAAACTGCAATCCGGCATTCCGGTCGACATCTGCGCCATCCCCTGCCTGATCGAAGGACGCTGCCTGGCCGTGGTGGAGCGTCACACCAACCAGATGGGGGTACGGGCGCCAGGCGAGCTGGAGGACAACTACCTCCTGATCGCCGGTCTCCTGGCCGACATGCTCTGGCGGGGGGTGTGGCCCGATCCCGGCATCGTCAACGTCACCGTCGGACCGCACGTCGGCGAGGGCCTGGTCCTGCTCGATCGAAGTTTGGTGGTCGAATACGCCAGTCCCAACGGGGTCAGCGTCTATCGCAAGCTGGGCTTGACTGGAGACCTCATCGGCGAGTCCATCCTGCCCCTGACCAGCGGTCTGCTGTCGGGCCAGGACGCTCCGATCGACCGGACCTTGGCGGCGGAGTTCCGGTCCGAGGAGTCCGAGGAGTTCGAAGTCACGACCGATCACGCCTCGGCCGTCATCCGGACCCTGCCGCTGAGCGCCTCCGACGGGCGGGTGGGCCGCCTGTTGATCTGCCACGACACCACCGAGTTACGTAGCAAAGAGCGCCAATTGGTGACCAAGGACGCCACCATCCGGGAGATCCACCACCGGGTCAAGAACAACTTGCAGACCGTCTCGGCCCTGCTCCGGCTGCAGGCCCGGCGCATGACCTCGCCGGAGGCGGCGGCGGCGCTGCGCGAGGCCATGGCCCGGGTCCAGGCCATCGCCATCGTGCACGAGATCCTGTCCCGCAGTTTCTCCGGGGCGGTCGACTTCGACGACGTGGCCGACCGTTTGCTCCGCTTGGCCGGCGATCTGGCGGCCTCACGGGGCCATGTCAAGGCCAGCCGGGACGGCAGCTTCGGGGAGATTCCAGCCGCCATGGTGACCTCCCTCTCCCTGGTCATCACCGAACTGTGTCAGAACGCCATCCAGCACGGCTTGTCGGCCGGTCCCGGCGAGTTGGTGCTGGCCCCCCGGCGCCTGCCCGACGGCGCTTTGGAGGTCTCGGTCATCGACAACGGCCAAGGCCTGCCCGAGGGCTTCCGGGTGGACGACCCGTCGCGCACCAGTCTGGGCCTGTCGATCGTCTCGACTCTGGTGGAGGACCTGGAGGGCGTCTTCTCGCTGGAGCCCAATCCCTCCGGGGTGGGGGCGCGGGCGGTCATCCGAGTCCCTCTGCTGTGATCGGGCGGCGGGCTGGCTCGGTCGGGCCGTGATCGGCTCGGTCCGAAGATCGGTCCGGATCCCCGGGGCCGGGGCCGACGGCCGCAGGTCGGGCGCCAGCGGCCGGGAACGGGGTCAGGCGTTACGCAGGCGAGAACGGGCCTGGCGGCGCTTCATGGCCCGCCGCTCGTCTTCGCTCAACCCGCCCCAGACGCCGTGGTCCTGCCCGGCTTCCAAGGCCCAATGCAAGCACTTGTCCCGCACCACGCAGCGCTCGCAGACCTTCTTGGCCTCCTCGATTTGGAGCAACGCTGGACCGGTGTTACCGATCGGGAAGAACAGTTCCGGGTCTTCCGTCAAGCACGCGGCTTGATGGCGCCAGTCCATCGCGGTCCTGCTCCTTTGGTTCAAAAGCCTGAGGGGTGAGCCCAAGCGCTGTCGCGCCCAAGGGCCTTCCAAGTGTTTCAATGAATACCACAGGGCACAAGAGAAGACGCCGAAAAGTTAGAAAAACGCCGAAAGAAAGGTCCTTCTGACGGTTTCGGAGCACTGGGAGCGGGTCGTCCAGGAGGTCTCGAGACCGCTCGCAGCGAGGTCGATCAGGCGAAAGCGGCGGTCAGGACGGCGCGCTGCTGGTCCTCGTGCTCGCAGTGGGTGCCGACCGCCGGGGCCGACGAGGCCGGCCGGGTGACAGCGCTCAACTTGAGGTCGAGGTCGGGCGACTCCGCCTTCAAGGCCACCGGCAGGTGCTTCTCCAAGAAGCTCCAGGCCCCCTGGTTGGCCGGCTCCTCCTGGACGTAACGCAGATCGCGGATGTGGGGATACTTGGCCAGCTCGGCCGCCAGATGCCCGGCCGGCAGGGGATAGAGCCGCTCCAAGGGCAGGATGGCGATCCGGCCCTCCAGACCCAACTCGGCCCGTCGGCTGGCCAGTTCCCAGCGCAGCTTGCCCGAGCAGAGCAGGATGCGCTCGACTTGGCTGGGATCGGTCACGCTGGGGTCGGGCAGGACATGGCGCCATTGGCCGCCGCTGAAGTCCTCTGGGACCGAGACGGCCTGCTTCTGCCGCAGCATCGACTTCGGCGTGGCCACCACCATGGGCCGGTGCCAGTTGACGTAGGCGTGAGTGCGGAGGAGATGGAAGTAGCTGGCCGGGGTGCTGGGCTGGCAGACCACTAGGGCGCCTTCGCTGCACAGTTGCAACCAGCGCTCCAGCCGGGCCGAGGAGTGATCCGGCCCTTGGCCCTCGTAGCCGTGGGGCAGCAGCAGGACGACGCCGGAGTTCTGCTGCCACTTGGCTTCGCCCGAGACGATGAACTCATCGATCACGCCCTGGGCCGTGTTGGCGAAGTCGCCGAACTGAGCCTCCCACATCACCAAGGCCTCCGGGGCCGCCACCGAGTAGCCGTACTCGAAGCCGAGGGCGGCGTACTCACTGAGCAGGGAGTCGTAGATGTCGAAGCTCCCCTGGCTGTCGGACAGGTGCTTCAAGGGCACGTAGGCCTCGTTGGTGAGGCGGTCCACCACGGCCCCGAAGCGCTGGGAGAAGGTGCCCCGGCGGGTGTCCTGACCGGCCAGGCGGACCGGATGGCCCTCGATCAGGAGGGAGCCGATGGCCAGCATCTCAGCCGTGGCCCAGTCGATCGGTCCGTTCAGGATGGCCTGGGCCCGGCGCTCCAGCTGAGGCAGCACCTTGGGATGGACGGTGAAGCCCTCGGGGAAGCGGGTGTGGGCGTCGGCCACCATGCGCATGGTCTGCCAACTGATCGAGGTCGACTTGTTATGGGCCGGCTTGGCCGGGTAGCGGGGGCGACGGACGTAACTGGTGTCGCGTTTGCGGGCGGCGTCGCGGACCTCGGCGAAGACCGACTCCAGGCGCTGGTTGAAGTGGCGCCTGGCCTCCTCGGCGTCCTGGGGGGAGATGTCGCCCCGGCCGATCAAAGCTTCGCTGTACAGCGCCCGGACCGTTCGTTTCTGCTTGATCAGGTCGTACATCAAGGGCTGGGTGAAGCTGGGATCGTCGCCCTCGTTGTGGCCCCGGCGGCGGTAGCAGACCAGATCGATGACGACGTCCTTGTTGAAGCGCTGACGGTAGTCGAAGGCCAGCCGGGCCACTCTGACGCAGGCGTCGGGATCGTCGCCGTTGACGTGGAAGACGGGAGCCTGGATGGCCTTGGCCACATCGGTGCAATAGGTCGAGGAACGCGACTCGACCGGGGCGGTGGTGAAGCCGACCTGATTGTTGATGACGACGTGGACGGTGCCGCCGGTGGTGTAACCGCGCAACTGCGACATCTGCAGGGTCTCGAAGGTGACGCCTTGGCCGGCGAAGGCGGCGTCGCCGTGGATCAGGATGGGCAAGGCCGGATGGGGCAGGGTGGACTGGGAACGGTCCTGCTTGGCCCGGGCGATGCCCTCCAGCACGGGGTCGACCATCTCCAGATGGCTGGGGTTGGCCGCCACCGAGGCCCGGATGGTGTCGCCGTTGCTGGCCGCGAAACGCCCCTCCGCGCCGAGGTGGTACTTGACGTCGCCCGTGCCCTGGCTGCCGGACGGCTGGATGCCCTCCTCGAACTCCTGGAAGATCTGAGAGTACGACTTGCCCACGATGTTGGCCAAGACGTTGAGCCGGCCCCGGTGGGGCATACCGATGCAGACCTCTTCCAGGCCGGCCCGGGCGGCCTGCTCGCAGACTTGGTCGAGCAGGACGATGGCCGACTCGCCGCCTTCCAGGGAGAACCGCTTCTGGCCCACGAACTTGGTCTGTAAGAAGGTCTCGAACAGCTCGGCCTCGATCAAACGGTCCAGGATGCGCATGTGTTCGGTGTACGAGATCGGATCGCGGGGCGATTCCAGGCGCTGCTGGATCCAGAGTCGCTGCTCGGGATCGGAGATGTGCATGTACTCGACGCCGATGGTGCGGCAGTAGGCGTCTTGCAGGGTGTCCATGATGGTGCGGAGGGAGAGGTATTGACGCTGCTGGCCGCCGAGGGTGCCGACGGCGAACTCGCGGTCCAAGTCCCACAGGGTCAGGCCGTGGGTGGCCAAGACCAGGTCGGGGTGCGAACGCAGTCGGTAGAGCAGGGGATCGGTGTCGGCCATCAGATGGCCCAGGCTGCGATAGGCGGCGATCAGCTGCATCACCCGGGCCGTCTTGGAGACCTCGTGCTGGCGGGTGGCGTAGATGTCGACGTCCCAGGCCAGGGGAGCGTAGGGGATGCGCAGGGCGGTGAAGACGCGGCCGTAGAAGTCGTGCTGGCCGATCAACAGCTGTTCGATGTGGGCCAAGAACTCGCCCGACTGGGCCCCTTGGATGACGCGGTGGTCGTAGGTCGAGGTCAGGGCCATCACCCGCGAGATGCCCAGTTCGCTCAGTCGCGAGGGGCTGGCCCCTTGGAAACCGGGGGCGTAGTCGATCGAACCGACTCCCAGGATGACGCCTTGGCCCGGCATCAGCCGGGGGATCGAGTGATCGGTGCCGCCACCGCCCGGATTGGTCAAGGTGCAGGTGGTGCCGGCGAAGTCGTCCGCCCGCAGTTGCCCGGCGTGGGCCCGCTGGACCAGGTCCTCGTAGGCGGCCACGAATTGGGCGAAGTCGAGGCTGTCGGCCTGCTTGATATTGGGCACTAGGAGTTGGCGCGACCCGTCCGGGCGTTCGACGTCGATGGCCAAGCCGAGATTGCAGGTGTTGGGGCGCACCAGGGCGGCCTTGCCCTGGCTGTCGTCGTAGTAGACGTTCAGGGCCGGCACCGCCCGCAAAGCCTCGACCATGGCGTAGGCCACCAGATGGGTGAAAGAGATTTTGCCGCCTCGGGTCTGCCGTAGGTGCTTGTTCATCTGGTCGCGCAGATCGATGACCAGTTTCATCGGGATGGTGCGCACGCTGGTGGCGGTCGGTAGCGCCAGCGAGGCGTCCATGTTCTGGGCGGTCCTAAGCGCGGCCGACCGCAGGACTGACCGTTCCGGCTCGGGAGCGGCGGTCAGGGGCCGCTGACGCGGATTGGGCGGATTGGCGGGCAGGCCGGCCTCGTGGCGCTGCGGGCTCTCGGCCGTCTTCTTAGTCTCTGGCTCGACGGTGGCGCGGGGGGGCCGGTCCGGCTGAGGAGCCGGCTCGGGCGGCGCCGGCAGAGTGGGCGGAGCGGGACGGGGCGGAGCCGGTGTCAAAGCCGGCAGCGCTGGTGGTGGCGGCAGAGTCGGCGGGGCGGCAGGGGCCGGTGGGGCTGACGGAGCCGGTGGAGCGGCTGGGGCCGGTGGCAGGGAGAGAGCTGGTCGAGCTGGCGGGGCCGCCGGGGCCGGCTGGGCCGGTGGGGGCGACGCTGCCGGGACCAGGATCGGCGGCGCCGGAGCGGGCCGGGTCGGTTCAGCTGGGCCAGGCCAGTTGGGCTGAGCCTCGGCGGCTTGGAAATAATCCACCCAACTGGGCAGGACCGAAGTGGGATCGGCTAGCCAAGCCTCCCGCATGTCCTCGATCAGCCAAGTGTTGGCCCCGAAATCGGTCGTCACGGTGGGGCGGGGAATCGACGTAACGCTCACGGATCCACTCTCCTGGAATGACACGGCGTCGTGGTTGGCCACGGGCTAGTGTCGTGTTAGGGAGATGTCTGACGCTGCGCTGGGTCAGCTAGGGCCTCTGGCGGCGTTGTCGGACCCGTCTGAACACGACCAGTGTTCAGACGACCCTCCGCCTGGCCAGACACCCCATCTGACCCATGCTCGCCTGTCAACCATTTCCCTAACACGACACTAGAGCACCAGCGAGCCTAACTGATTACGTGGCCGGGGGAAGAGGGGGCGGGCGTGTCGAGGCCGGTTGTGCCCGATCTGTTATGCGCCCCGGGCGCCGCGGGCTCGATGGGCTGGCCGAGAGGGGACGTTTCGAGGGCGTCTCCGGCTCGCCCCGGGGCCGCCAGGCGATGGAGCGGAAGGCCAGCCTGATCAAGCGGATCGAGAAGTAGAGCAGAGCCAGGTTGCGCGCGGCCAAGACGACGGTGGCCAGCGGGGTCAGCCAACTCCAAGTCACCAGGTAGCCGTACAAGGTCGGG
Source organism: Propionibacteriaceae bacterium (assembly GCA_031265875.1). Classification (GTDB taxonomy): domain Bacteria; phylum Actinomycetota; class Actinomycetes; order Propionibacteriales; family Propionibacteriaceae; genus WQYJ01. Next base: position 157,022 of record JAISCA010000048.1, on the reverse strand, counting down.
TAGACCAATTGGGTGAGGGCCGTCAAGGCCAAGGTCCAGAGCCCGATCTGGCGGGCCAACGACATCGGTGTGGCGGGCTGATCGGGCAGGATCGGCATGGTCGGGCGGCGGGCCGAGATGGTCAAGAGGCCGGCCACCGGCCCGGCCAGCCACATCATGTACTGGGGGCTGAAAGTCTTGTTGGTGATGATCATGATCAAGGTGGCGATGATCATCAAGGTCCCAGCCTCGATGGCGGTGCGCTGGTGGCGGCGCAGCCAGCCCAGGTAGAGCGCCAACATGGTCAGGCCGCCCAGGGCGGTGGCGGCCGAGGCCACGGCCACCATGGCCGGGGAACCGGGCCCGGCGATCTCGAAGGCCTGGTAGCGCGAGACCGAGACGTCGTAATGGCCGTGGGCGAACAGGCGCGCCAACATGATCGGGGTGGCATAGATCGACTCGATCTGGAGGCCCCGGCCGGCCTGCCAGGTCAAGGGGCTGAGCAGGCGGTCCCAGCCGGCGTAGAGCAAGGAGGCCGCCACCAGCACGGCGCCGCAGCTCCAGATGCCCCAGGTGGCGCGCCAGACCGCTCGGCGGTCCACCATGGTGGCGGGCCAGAGCAGGGCCGGCCAGAGCTTGATCGAAGCCCCCAGGCCGATCATGACGCCGGCGCTGGCGCGATGGCCGCGGACCAAGGCCAAGACGGCGGCCGCGCCCAGGGCGGCGGTCAAGAGATCCAGCCGCATGTAGGTGATCGGTCCCATGGCCAAGACGAAGCCGATCCAGAACAGGACGGCCGGGTTGGGGTCGGTGCCGAACTTACGGGCCGTGCGCCAGAGCAGCCAGGCCACCAAGGCGTCGGTGGCCAGGAATAAGACGATGAAGGCGAATAAGAAGCCAGTTTTGTTGCCGGCTCCGATCAGATAGGGCAGGCTCAGGATCCAGATCAGCGGGGTGGGGTATTCGATCAGGGTCTGCTCCGGCGTGATCAGACCCAGGAAGAGGCGACGGATGGAACGGTAGTAGTAATCGACGTCGCCTTGGGGGTAGAAGCCGAACAGACCCCAGAAAGCGAAGATGATGCCACGGGTGATGGCCCAACAAGCCACGGCCTTGCGGCCAGTGGTGAGACGCAACCGACTGATGGCCCAGTTCCACCGGGCGATCCAGCGTCCGGCGCCAGCCGAAGCGTTGGCGGCCATGTTTCCTTCCGTCAGCGGGGGGTCGTGTGGTCGTGATGGGAGCACGATCGGTCTGGTCGATGGGTTTGGACGCGCCCCCGGCAGGATTCGAACCTGCGCTCCCGCCTCCGGAGGGCGGTGCTCTATCCCCTGAGCTACGAGGGCTGATCGGCTCGTTCATGCTATCAGGACTCCAACGCCGCTCGGCCCGGCCCAGGCCCCGGCGCGTCCGCAGAGTAACGCTTCCGAGGGAGGCCCAGGCTGCCAGCCTCTAAGGTGTCGGGTATGCCACACACGCACGTCGCCGGGTCCATCCACGCTGACGCGATGGCCTCGCGTCCCACTTGGCTGGTCCGGCCGGACGACCTCAACTGGCTCAATCCGGCCCTCTGGCCGGCCGGAGTGGAGCGCGCCGGAGACGGGGCCATGACTTTGGTCGGGCGTCCTTTGACCGAATTGACCGAGCAGTTCGGCAGTCCGGCCTATTTCGTCGACGAGGCCGAGTTCCGGGCTCGCGCCCGCGCCTTCGCCCAGGCCTTCGACGACTGGGACGTCTACTACGCCGGCAAGGCCTTCCTTTGCCGCGGGGTGGCCCGTTGGATCGATCAGGAGGGACTGGGCCTGGACGTCTGCTCCGGCAACGAGTTGATGGTGGCTCTGCGGGCCGGCTTCCCGCCCCACCGGATCGGCTTCCATGGCAACAATAAATCTTTGGCTGAACTGCGTTTGGGCCTGGAGGCCGGCGTCGGTCACGTCATCGTCGATTCGCTGGACGAGATCGAACGCATCGAGGCCTTGGCCCAGGAGTTGGACGTCAAGGCCAAGGTGCTGGTCCGCGTCACCACCGGGGTCGAGGCCCACACCCACGAGTACATCGCCACCGCCCACGAGGACCAGAAGTTCGGTTTCTCCATTCTAGGCGGGCACGCCCTGATGGCGCTGGTGCGCTGCCAGACCAGCCCCTGGATCGATTTGGCCGGCGTCCACTCCCACATCGGCTCCCAGATCTTCGAGACCGACGCCTTCCAGGTCGCGGCCCAACGCACCATGCGGGTGATGGCTCAGTTCCGGGACGCCACCGGAACCAACCTGGCCGAACTCAATTTGGGCGGCGGCTTCGGCATCGCCTACACGGCCGACGACACGCCGCCCACGCCGGCTGGCTTGAAAGACAGCCTGTCCTTGATCGTGGAGCGGGCGCGGGCCGACTACGACCTGGGCCAGTTGCGGCTGGCCATCGAGCCGGGCCGGGCCATCTGCGGTCCGGCCATGGTGGCGGTCTACACCGTCGGCACGGTCAAGGTGGTCGAACTGGACGGTGGCGCCCAGCGGGTCTACGTGGCCGTCGACGGTGGCATGAGCGACAACATCCGCCCCGCCCTCTACGCCGCCGAGTACTCGGCCCTGCTGGCCAATCGGGCCTCCAGCGCCCCGCCCGCCCTGTGCCGGGTGGTGGGCAAGCACTGCGAGGGCGGCGACATCTTGGTGCGGGACGTCTTCCTGCCGGCCGACATCGCTCCGGGCGATCTCATCGCGGTGCCGGCGGCCGGCGCCTACGCCCGTTCGATGGCTTCCAATTACAACTACCTGGCCCGCCCACCGGTGGTGGCGGTCGACGCCGAGCGGGCCTATCCGCTGTTGCGACGCGAGACCTTGGACGACCTGTTGGCCCTGGACCTGGGCTAGGGGAGCGGTCGCCTAGAAGCCCCAAAAAGTGTCCTCCCTCCGCTACGCTGCGGTCCGGTACTTTTCGGGGACCCCGAGAAACCGAAACTCGGCTCATTCGTCGAAGTTTAAAACACCTAGTGAAGCTAGTCCGGCGCTGGCGCCGGTCGCCGGTCCGGCTCAGGATAGGCCATGATTGGTGCGTGCTCTCACCATCCTCTGAGCCACTGCGCGTAGCCCTGTTGGGCTGCGGCGTGGTCGGCTCCCAAGTCGCCCGTTTACTGCTCGAATCCCCCCAGGATCTACAAGCTAGGATCGGCCGGCCGGTCGCACTGGTCGGCATCGGCGTCCGTCACCCCAACGCCGAGCGGCCCGGCATCGATCCCGCTCTGCTGACTGGCGACACCGCCTGGCTGGTCACCCAGGCCGACATCGTGGTCGAAGTGATCGGCGGCATCGAGCCGGCCCGGGGTCTGATCCTGAGCGCCATCGAGCATGGGGCCTCGGTCGTGACGGCCAACAAGGCCCTCTTGGCGGCCCACGGCCCCGAGTTGTACCAAGCCGCTCAGCGAGCCGGCGTGGACCTCTACTTCGAGGCCGCCGTGGCCGGGGCCATCCCCATCGTGCGGCCTTTGCGGGAATCCTTGGTGGGCGACGAGATCACCACCGTCATGGGCATCGTCAACGGCACCACCAATTACATCCTGGATCAGATGACGACCGAGGGCCTGTCCTTCTCAGCCGCGCTGGCCCAGGCCCAGGAGCTGGGTTACGCCGAGGCCGACCCGACCGCCGACGTGGAGGGGTACGACGCCGCCGCCAAGGCCTCCATCCTGGCCAGTCTGGCCTTCCACACTGAGATCTCCGGCGACGACGTCCACCGTGAGGGCATCACCACCTTGACGGCGGAAGACATCGCCGCCGCCACCCGCTTGGGCTATGTCGTCAAGCTCTTGGTGGTGGCCACCCTGACCGAGGAGGAGCCACCGCGTGTCTCGGTCCGGGTGCATCCGGCCATGGTGCCGTCGGACCATCCCTTGGCCAGCGTGCGGGGGGCCTACAACGCCGTTTTCGTGGAGTCGCGCAACGCCGGCCACCTGATGTTCCTGGGCCCCGGCGCGGGCGGGGCCCCGACCGCCTCGGCCGTCATGGGCGACCTGGTGACGGTCGGCCGCAACCGGGCCCGTGGCACCCACGGCCCGGCCATGACGGCCTACACCAACCGGGTCGTGGCTCCCATCGGCGACGCCCGGACCTCGTACTACATCTCCTTGATGGTGCGAGACTCGCCTGGCGTCCTGGCCCGCATCGCGGCGGTCTTCGGCAAGCACGGCGTCTCGATCGCGACCGTCCGTCAGACTCCGGCGGCCGAGGGGGCCATGCTCGGCGTCATGACCCACGTCGCCCGCGAAGCCGAGGTGCACGACACCGTGGCCGAGCTCAAGACCGTCAGCTCCGCCGTCATCGGACGGATCCGCCAACTGCGGGTGGAAGGACAGTGACTACCGTCAGTCCCGTTCTAAGGAGGCCGCCATGGCCATGGAAGTAGTCTGTCTCGACCTCGAAGGCGTTTTGGTGCCGGAGGTTTGGATCAATGTGGCGGCTCAGACCGGCCTCGATCAGCTCAAGTTGACCACCCGTGACATCTCCGATTACGACGAGTTGATGCGCCATCGTTTGGACGTGCTGGCCCGTCATGGTCTGGGCTTGGCCGACATCCAAGCCGTCATCGCCACCATGGCCCCCCTGCCCGGGGCGGTCGACTTCCTGAATTGGTTGAGGCGTCACTTCCAGGTCGTCATCTTGTCCGACACCTTCTACGACTTCGCTCGGCCTTTGATGGTCCAGCTCGACCATCCGGTTCTGTTCTGCCACAACTTGACAGTGGACGCCGCCGGCCGGGTGGTGGATTACGAACTCCGCCTGCCGGAGCAGAAGAGGGCCGCCGTCGAGGCCTTCCAGCGGCTCAATTTCACCGTCTTCGCGGCCGGTGACTCGTACAACGACACCGCCATGTTGGAGCAGGCCGACCTAGGCGTCCTGTTCGACCCCCCGGACAAGGTCGTGGCCGAGTTCCCGCGCCTGCCCGTGACGCGGAACTATCGAGAGTTGGCGGACCAGTTCCGGGCCGCCTCCAGCCGCCAGTTGAGCGATTGAGAACGGCTGGTCCGGCGGCGGCCGGCCCCAAGGTTGTGCCCTCAAGGACAGACTGATAGTGTGATGCCGCTTGCGGGCCCTCAGCCCGCGCGGTGCCCCGACCGAGGCTCGACCGCCCGAACAGGCGAATCAAGTCGAGTTAGATCCGAATCTGGCCCGTGCCCCACATTTGCCCTCACGCGCCCAATAGGTCAAGCGCGATGGAGAAGAGCGACGGAGAGGAAATCCGTGAAGAAGAGCCTGGACACCATGGTGCTGCCAGAACTGAAGAAACTGGCCGCGTCACTCGGTATCACCAAGACCTCGGCCATGCGTAAGGCCGACCTGGTGGCGGCCATCAGCGAGGTTCGTCAGGCCGAGCGCCGGGAGATCAAGGAGAGCAAGGCCGCCCGGCGGCGGGCCGCCGAGCAGGCGGCCCAGCCCCTGCCCATCGCAGTCGAGCCTGAGCCAGCCCCGAGTCCGGTTCAGCCCGTGTCCGAAGCCCCAGCTCAGCCGGGGGACCCGATCGGGCAGGCGGCCCGCTCCGAGGTGCGCAGCCGGCGGCGGCGCAACCGTCAGGCGGTGAGCGAGCCGGCCGGCGCGGCGGTCGATCCGGAGATCGCCCAAGAGGTCGGCGCCCGGTTGGCCGCCATGGGCATGGAGCCGGTCGATCCCAGCCCGGCCCCACCGGCCTTGGACGCCTCCGATCTGAGGGGCGACCGCTCGGACGACGACGATTTCGGGGGCGGGAGGCGCGGTCGGCGGCGCCGTAATCGGGATCGTCAGAACCGGCGCCGCAGCGGCACTGGCCTGGAGCGCATGGAGACCGACACCCAGGTCCGCGAGGACGATGTGTTGGCCCCGGTCAGAGGCATCGTCGACGTCATGGACGGGTACGCCTTCGTCCGCACCACCGGCTACCTGCCCAGCCCGGAGGACGCCTATATGTCGATGTCGATGGTGCGTCGTTACGGCCTGCGCAAGGGCGACATCGTCAGCGGCGCCATCCGTCAGCCCCGGGAGGGCGAGCGGAGGGAGAAGTTCAACCCCTTGATCCGGCTCGACACGGTCAACGACGACGATCCGGCCCAGGCCAGGAACCGGCCCGAGTTCGCCAAGCTGACTCCGCTCTATCCCCAGGAGCGGCTGCGCTTGGAGACCTCGCCCGTCGGCATGTCCGGCCGTATCATCGACATCGTCTCGCCCATCGGCAAGGGCCAACGCGGTTTGATCGTGTCGCCGCCCAAGGCCGGCAAGACCATGATCATGCAGGCCATCGCCAACGCCATCACTGAGAACAATCCCGAGGTCCATCTGATGGTGGTGCTGGTGGACGAGCGTCCGGAAGAGGTGACCGACTTCCAACGCACGGTCTCCGGCGAGGTCATCGCCTCGACCTTCGACCGCCCGGCCGACGACCACACCACCATCTCCGAATTGGCCATCGAACGGGCCAAGCGCCTGGTCGAGATGGGCCGGGACGTGGTCATCTTGTTGGACGGCATCACCCGCTTGGGCCGGGCCTACAACCTGGCCGCTCCGGCCTCCGGCCGGATCTTGTCCGGCGGCGTCGACTCGGCCGCTCTCTATCCGCCCAAGAAGTTCTTCGGCGCGGCCCGTAACATCGAGAACGGCGGCTCTTTGACCATCTTGGCCACCGCCCTGATCGAGACCGGCTCCAAGATGGACGAGGTCATCTTCGAGGAGTTCAAGGGCACCGGCAACATGGAACTGCGCCTTAGGCGCGACCTGGCCGACAAGCGCATCTTCCCAGCCATCGACGTCGACGCCTCTGGCACCAGGCGCGAGGAATTGTTGCTCGGCCGTGAGGAATTGGCCATCATTTGGAAGCTGCGCCGGGTCCTGTCCGGCATGGAGGACCAAGGGGCTCTGGAGATGCTGCTCAAGCAATTGCGCAAGACCACCTCTAACCACGAGTTCTTGGTCCAGATCTCTCGTACCACGCCCTGACCGGGCCATTTGGGAGTCGCCCCGCCAGCTGGCATAATTGGCCGCTGGCGCCGGTTCACGCCCATCGTCAGCGCTTGGGCGACCCGGTGTCGCGAAGGAGGCCCACCATGAAGCCCGGAATCCACCCGGCTTACGTCGAAACCGACGTCACCTGCAGTTGCGGGAACCATTTCACCACCCGGTCGACCGCCAAAGACGGCCGGGTCCACGCCGAGGTCTGCTCGCAGTGCCACCCCTTCTACACCGGCAAGCAGAAGATCTTGGACACCGGCGGTCGGGTGGCTCGCTTCCAGCGCCGCTACGGCAAGCAGAACTAGCTCGTTCGAGACGACACCGGGGGCCGGGCTCGGGTTTGTAGAGACTTCCGTCGAGTCCGGCGCCCGGTGTCGTCGCGTTGTCCGCCGCGAGCTGAGGAGAAGTCATGACGCAGCCCCTGGCGGCTCTGTTCCAGGAGCACGCCGAGCTGGAGGGCAAGCTGGCCGATCCGGCCACCCACGCCGACATGGCCCGTTCGCGCCAGATCGGGCGTCGTTACGCCGAGTTGACGCCGATCGTGCGGACGGCTCAAGAGCGGGCCCGCGTCAGCGAGGACCTGGCGGTGGCCGAGGAACTGGCCGAGCAGGACGAGTCCTTCGCCGGCGAGGCTGAGCAATTGCGTCAACGTCTGGGCGAGTTGGAGCGGCGCCTGACCGAGTCGTTGGCCCCGCGCGATCCCAATGACTCGCACGACGCCATCATGGAGATCAAGTCGGGCGAGGGGGGCGAGGAATCAGCCCTGTTCGCGGCCGATCTCTTCCGGATGTATCAGAAGCACATCGAAGCCCGAGGCTGGACCTGGCAGGTGTTGGACTCCCAAGAGACGGACTTGGGCGGGTACAAGTCGATCACCTTCGCCGTCAAGGGCCCCGCCGGCACGGCTGAGGCCCCTTACGGGGAGCTCAAGTTCGAGGGGGGCGTGCATCGGGTGCAACGGGTGCCGGTGACCGAGTCCCAGGGCCGGGTCCACACCTCGGCGGCCGGCGTCTTGGTCATGCCGGAGGTGGACGAGACCGAGGTCACCATCGACGAGGAGGACATCCGGGTCGATGTCTTCCGCTCCTCGGGGCCGGGCGGCCAGGGCGTCAACACGACTGACTCGGCGGTCCGGTTGACCCACTTGCCGACTGGACTGGTGGTGTCCTGCCAGAACGAGCGTTCCCAGTTGCAGAACAAAGAGGCGGCGCTCAGGATGCTGCGGGCCCGCTTGACCGCCTTGGCCGAGGAGGAGGCCGCTTCGGCCGCCTCTCAGGCGCGTCGGTCCCAGGTCCGCACGGTCGACCGGTCGGAGCGCATCAGGACCTACAACTTCCCGGAGAATCGCATCACTGATCACCGCATCGGTTTCAAGGCGCACAATCTTGATGTCGTGTTGGCGGGTGAGCTGCGACCGCTGGTGACCGCTCTGCGAGAGGCCGACCTGGCCGAACGGCTGGCTCAAGCCACCCAGGGCTGATGGATCAGGCCGACCGTCCGGCGGCGGTCCCAGCCCGCCGGCCCAGCCCGTCGCGTCAGACGGCCGACCGTCTGGCCCAGCTCGGAGTGGTCTCAGCCACCGCTGAGGCCCGGCTGTTGTTGGCCCTGGTGACGGGTCGTCCCAGCGGTCAGGTCGACCTAGTCGACCGTTTGGCTCCGGCGGAGCAGGCCCGCTTGGACGACTTGGTGGCCCAGCGCGGCGCCGGCGTCCCACTGCAGCATCTGACCGGTTGGGCCCACTTCCGACGCATCAGTCTGAGAGTCGGCCCAGGCGTTTTCATCCCCCGGCCCGAGACCGAGGTCATGACCGGTTGGGCGATCGAGCGGCTGGGCCGCTGGCGGGCCCAGGGGCTCGCCCCCCGAGTGGTCGAACTGTGCGCCGGTTCCGGCGCCATCAGTCTGGCCTTGGCCGACGAGGTCCCCGGCTTACGGCAGTGGGCGGTCGAACGGTCGCCGCAGGCTCTGGTCCACCTGCGCCGCAATCTGGCCGCCAGCGCGATCGAGCCGGTGGCGGGGGACATGGCCTCGGCCTTGCCGGAGTTGGACGGCACGATCGATTTAGTCCTGGCCAATCCGCCCTACATCCCCGACCAAGGCCGGGATCTGCCGGTCGAGGTGGCCGGCTTCGACCCGCCGGAGGCCCTTTATGCCGGCCCCGACGGCCTGGCCGCCAGCGCCACCGTGGCGGCGGTGGCGGCCCGGCTGCTCCGGCCGGGCGGTCTGGTGGCTTCGGAGCATGACGACGACCAGGGACAATCCGTCCCCGCTCTGTTCCGCCGTCAGGGCTTCCAACAGGTGACCGACCATCTGGACTGGACCGGTCGGGCCCGCTTCGTGACGGCGCAGCGCTGACCGGGGCTAAGTCCGCCGCCGGCCTGCGACCATGGCAGGATGAGCCTGTGAGCCGGGCAGACGAGCAGTGTGAGAGCGCGGCGGAGCCGTCTCAGGTGGTCCGGTCGAGTCAGGCCGAGGTCGAGGCGGCGCTGTTGGCGGCGCTGGCGGCCGAGGCTTGCGTGGTGTTGCCGACCGACACGGTTTACGGGTTGGCCGGCTTGGCTGGTTCGGCGGCGGCGGTTCGGCGGCTGCTGGCCATCAAGGGCCGGGGCCTAGAGCGGCCACCGCCCTTATTGGTGGCCGATCCAGACGACTTGGCGGACTGGGTCGCCCCCTGGCCCGCGGCCGCCCGACGCTTGGCCGAGGCCTTCTGGCCCGGTCCTTTGACCTTGGTCCTGCCCTTGGCGGCCGGAGCCGGCGGCCGGCTCGGCTTCGCGGCCGACAGCGTGGCCGTGCGCCTGCCCGACCACGACCGCTTGCGCGCCTTGCTGCGGCGCAGCGGACCGTTGGCCTGTTCCAGCGCCAACCGGCACGATCGACCCCCGGCCACTTCGGTGGAGCAGGCGCGGGCCGCGCTCGGCTCCCAGGTGGCTTGCTACTGGGACGGCGGCCGCACGCCTGGTCCGGTTCCCAGCTCGATCGTCTCCTTCTTGGACGGCCCTGGAGGCCGCCTCCTGCGCTGGGGCCGGCTCGATCCCGTCGCCTTGGCCGCGGCGGCCCCCGAACTGGACCGGGGCCGGTCGCGGCCGGTCGGACTGAAAGCGGGCTAGGTCGATGCGCGAGTACATCCTGGTGTTGCTGTTGGGCTTGGCCACGGCCTATCTGTTGGCGCCGGCCTGCCGCTCCTTGGCCTTGCGTTGTGGCGCCGTGGCCAAGGTCCGGGGCCGCGACGTGCACGAGCACGCCATGCCCTACTTCGGTGGACTGGCCATGTTGGGCGGAGTCGCCGTCACCTTCCTGGTGGCTTCCCGGCTGCCCTTCTTGTCCCGCCACAGCGTCGTCACCCGTGAGTCCTTGGTCATCTTGGCCGGGGCGGCCGTGATCTGCGCCGTGGGCGTCTGCGACGACATCTTCGAGTTGTCGGCTCTGCTCAAAGGGGCGGGCCAGGTCCTGGCCGCCGGGGTCATCGTGCTGGGCGACGTCAGGCTGCTCTGGATCCCCTGGGGGGACCGCATCATCGCCTTGGACCGCACCACCAGCGTCGTCATCACCGTCTTGGCCATCTTCTTGATCACCAACGCGATCAATTTCATCGACGGCCTGGACGGTCTGGCGGCTGGGGTCCTGACCATCGGTTCGGGCGCCTTCTTCGTCTACGCCTACTGGCTGACGGTCGAGGAGGACCTGGTCCGGGCCACCACCGCGACCTTGGTGACGGCCGCCATCTGCGGCGTCTGCCTGGGTTACCTACCGCACAATTTCCACCCCGCCAGGATGTTCATGGGCGATTCCGGCTCGATGCTGCTGGGTCTGTTGATCGCCAGTTCGACCATCTCTCTGACCGGTCAGATCGATCCCACCGCCTTGGACCGTCAGAGCTCCTTGGCCGCCGCCGTCATGCCTTTGCTGATGCCCTTCGCCGTCTTGGCCTTGCCTCTGCTCGATCTGGCTCTCGCCTTCGTCAGGCGCACCCGGCACGGCACCTGGTGGTTCGTGCCAGACAAGGGACACTTGCACCACCGTCTGCTCCAGCGCGGCCACTCCCAGGTCGGGGCCGTCCTGCTGATGTACGCCTGGACCGCCTTGGTCGGCTTCTCCGCCATCGCTCTGGGCATGTTCCCCTCCCGTTTCACCCTGATCGGCGTCGGATTGGTGCTGATCACCGTCGTCATCTTCACTCTGGCCCCGGCCAAGTCGCGGCGGTCTCCGGGGCCGGCGGCGGGGACCGCCCCGGCCGCCGATCCGGTGGCTGTCCCGGGGCCGGCCGCGCCCTTGGAGCCGGCCCTGAGCCGACGGGCCGAGAGCTTGGGCGAGGACGGCGGCGAGTCCTGATGGCGGCCGGTTGGCTGGTTGGAGCCGGGTGGCGGCTCTTGGCTCAGGCCGCCCTGGCGGCGCTGGCGGCGGGAGCGGTGGCGGTGGCGGCGACCAGTTGGTGGGCGGGTGGCCGGTGGGCGGCCATCGGGGCCCAGGCGGCGGGCGCCACGTTGGCCTTCTTCGCCCTCGGCCACGTCGTCCAAGTCCTCTGCGCCCGCTTCGACGCCCGCCTTTTGCTGGTGGTCTCCCTCATCACGTACGTCGTCCAAGTCCTAGCCGTCGGCGCCCTGATCCAGGCTCTGCCGGCCCCGGACTCCGGTCGCCAATGGTTGTTCGTGGCGGTGGCGGCGGTGGTGCTGGGCTGGTTGACCGGACTGGTGCGGGGCTTCCGGCGTCTGCGGGTGCCCGTCTTCGATTCGACCGCTGACCAGGGCTGACGTCTCTGGCTGAGCCGTTCCGAGCTGGTATGTGACCCGACGCCCTGATAGATTGCCTGTCGATGAGCGATCCGAAGGGCAACGACGGTGATGGTTTCACCGCCTTGTCCTACATCCTGTCAGGTCTTCTGCTCTATGGTGGCTTGGGCTGGCTGGCGGATCATTTCTGCGGCACGGGCCTATTCCTGCCGATCGGTCTGATCGGGGGCTTGGCCTTAGGCGTGTTCATGGTCATTCGGCGTTTCGGAGCCAGTTCATGACAGCGCGCGGATGGAACGAACTTGAGGAGGGCGCATGGGTCCTGGCGGCTTCAGCCTGATCCCGCTTGAGGGTGGACCGCCCGAGTTCGGCGTCTCCGCCTTCGAGTCGCGTCCTCTCTTCCCCAGCCAGATCTGGCTCGAGTCGTCTGGTCAGCAGGCGGCCTGGACCGACGTCTGGGTGACCAATCACATCGCCCAGGCCGTCATCGGAGCCGCTTTGGTGATCGGCTTCTGGCTCCTGGTCAGCCGCCGGCCTAAGATCGTGCCCGGTAAGCGCCAGTTCGTCGGCGAGTACCTCTACGAGATGATCCGCAACGGCGTCGCCCGTTCCATCATCGGACCTCAGTACCGTCGCTATCTGCCCTATCTGCTGGCTCTCTTCAGCTTCATCCTGGTCAACAATCTCTTCGGCCAGTTCTTTCTCTTCATGTTCCCGACCTTCTCCAAGATCGGCTTCGCCTGGGGTTTGGCGGCGGCCAGTTGGATCCTCTACAACGGCGTCGGCGTCAAGCGTTACGGCTTGATCAAGTACTTCAGCAAGATGACGATGCCGCACGGGGTGCCGAAACCTTTGCTGATCTTGGTGGCGCCGCTCGAATTCATCTCCAACTTCTTGGTCCGGCCCCTCACCTTGGGTCTGCGCCTCTTCGCCAACTTGTTCGCCGGCCACCTGGTCATCATGGTCTTCGTGGTGGGCGGCAGTTGGCTGCTGTGGTCGACCAAGGCCAGTTCGCCGGACTATTCGCCGATTTGGAACCTGGCCGGCGGGCTCAGCCTCCTGATGAGCTTGGCCGTCTTCGCCATCGAGTTGCTGGTCGGCTGCTTGCAGGCCTACATCTTCACCGTCTTGACCGCGCAATACGTCTCCTCGTCCTTGGCCGAGGAACACTGACTTCTGGTTCACCGATAGATCCCGAAAGGAACACCATGAACCTGCTGGAAATCGTTGGCTCGATCAACATGATCGGGTACGGCCTCGCGACTTTAGGCCCCGCCCTCGGCGTGGCCTGGATCTTCGCTTCGGTCATCAACGGCACGGCCCGTCAGCCTGAGGCTCGTGGCGCCATGCTGTCGACGGCTTGGATCGGTTTCGCCGTGGTCGAGGCCCTAGCCATCATCGCCATCGCCTTGGTCTTCGTCTTCAAGTGATCGACATGTACCCACTGGAGTCAGCCGGGCCGCTCGGTCCGCTGCTGCCCGAGCACCTCTCGGAGTTGGTGGTCGGGCTGATCTTGTTCGCCTTGATCTGGTTGATCATGGCGAAGAAGGTGGTGCCTGGCTTCGAGCGCACCTACCAGCAGCGGGACGACGCCATCAGGGGCGGCATCGAGCGGGCCGAACGGGCCCAGACCGAAGCGGAGGCCGCCCTGGCCCAGTACAACGCCCAGTTGGCCGGCGCCGAGCAGGAGGCGTCCCAGATCCGGGATCAGGCCCGGGCCGCCTCGGCCCAGGTCCAAGCCGAGGCCCGCCTGAAGGCCGAAGCCGAGGCCGACCGTGTCCTAGCCGGGGCTAGAACCCAGTTGGAGGCCGATCGGGCCCATGCCATGAGCGAGCTGCGGGGGCAGATCGGCGGCCTGGCCACCGACCTGGCCGGCAAGATCCTAGGCGAGGTCCTGACCGAGGACGAGCGCGCCCGGCGCACCGTCGACCGTTTCATCGCCGACCTCGAGACCACCAGCTAGAAGGCTTGAGCTATGACCGATGACGCTGTCGGGCGGCGCCGGCCGATCTCTTACCAGGATTTGGCCGGAGCCGAAGTCTCCCAGGCCCTGGCCGAAGATCTGCTGGCCAGCGCCCGCTGGCTGGACGACAACGCCTTTCTGCGTCGGACCCTGTCCGATCCGGGGCACCCGGTCGGCGCCCGTCAACGCTTGGTCGACGATGTCTTCGCCGATCAGGTGGCCCCGACCGCTTTGGCCGTCTTGCGTCACCAGGCCGGTCTGACCTGGCCCGACGGCGAATCCCTGGCCCGGTCGGTCGAAGGCTTGGGCCTGCGGGCCGTTTGGCTGTGGGCCGATCGGCAGGGCCTACTGACCGAAGTGGTGGACGAGCTCTTCGCCTTCGGCCAGTTGATGGCGCGGGAACCTGAGCTGAGGGCGGTCGTGACCGATTTCAACGCCGCTCCCGAGCGTCGCCGCGGCCTCATCGAAGGTCTCCTGGGGGCACACGCCCGGCCGGCCACGTTGGCCCTGGCCGAGCACGCCGCCTTGACTCAGCACAGCACCTTGGAGGACGCCCTCGAGCGGGACCTGGACTTGGCCGCCGAGCTGGCCGGCGCCGTCATCGCTGTGGCGCGGGTGGCTGTCCCCTTGCCCTTGGACCAACGGGCCCGTCTGCTCGACGTCTTGACGCGGCGGGCCGGTCGAAAGGTCTTGTTGCAGGAGCTGATCGACCCGGCCATCTTGGGCGGCGTGCGCGTCGAGCTCGGCGACGACGTCATCGACGGCAGCCTGCTGGCCGGATTGGCCAGCGCCCGCCGGGGATTGACCTGATTTTAAGAACCGACCCACAACGAGTGAACTAGCGAAGGACCCACGATGGCGGAATTGGCGATTCGAGCCGATGAGATCCGGCAGGCCTTGGACAAGTACGTCCAAGACTTCGAGCTGCAGGCCGCGTCCGAAGAGGAGATCGGCTATGTCGTGACCTCGGGCGACGGCATCGCCCAGGTCGAGGGCTTGCCCTCGGCCATGGCCAACGAGTTGTTGGAATTCGCCAACGGCGTCAGGGGCATCGCCATCAACCTGGACGAACGTCTCATCGGCGTGGTCGTGCTGGGCTCCTCCGAGGGCATCGAGGAGGGCTCGACGGTCAAACGGACCGGCGAGATCCTGTCCGTGCCGGTGGGCGACGGCTACCTCGGCCGGGTGGTCGACGCCATGGGCGAGCCGATCGACGGCCTGGGACCGATCGCCGGTTTGGCAGGCCGGCGGGCCCTCGAATTACAGGCCGCCGGCGTGATGGACCGCCAATCAGTCAAGGAGCCCTTGCAAACCGGCATCAAAGCCATCGACGCCATGACGCCGATCGGGCGGGGTCAGCGTCAGCTCATCATCGGTGACCGCAAGACTGGTAAGACCGCCATCGCCATCGACACCATCATCAATCAGAAGGCCGACTGGGAGTCGGGCGACCCGGCCCGGCAGGTCCGCTGCATCTACGTCGGCATCGGGCAGAAGGGCTCCACCATCGCGGCCGTGCGGGGCTCGCTGGAGCAGGCCGGCGCCATGGCCTACACCACCATCGTGCACGCCCCGGCCTCCGATCCGGCTGGCTTCAAGTACATCGCCCCCTACACTGGCTCGGCCATCGGCCAGCACTGGATGTACCAAGGCCAGCACGTCCTGATCGTCTTCGACGACCTGACCAAGCAGGCTGAGGCCTACCGGGCGATGTCCTTGCTGCTCCGCCGCCCGCCCGGCCGCGAGGCCTACCCGGGCGACGTCTTCTATCTCCACTCCCGTCTGCTGGAGCGTTGCGCCAAGCTGTCGGACGAACTGGGCGGCGGCTCCATGACCGGATTGCCCATCATCGAGACCAAGGCCAACGATGTCTCGGCCTACATCCCGACCAATGTCATCTCCATCACGGACGGGCAGATCTTCCTGCAGTCCGACCTCTTCAACGCCAATCAGCGGCCCGCCATCGACGTCGGCGTCTCGGTCTCCCGGGTCGGTGGCGACGCTCAGGTCAAGGCCATGAAGTCGGTCGCCGGCACGCTCAAGATCTCCTTGGCCCAATTCCGCGACATGCAGGCTTTCGCCATGTTCGCCTCCGACTTGGACGAGACCTCCAGGCGTCAGTTGGATCGCGGCGTCCGTCTGACCGAGTTGCTGCGCCAGCCCCAGTTCTCGCCCTACCCGATGGAAGAACAGGTGGTCTCGGTCTGGGCCGGTCTGAACGGTCTGCTGGACGAGGTGCCGGTGGCTGACGTGCTCCGCTTCGAGCGCGATCTGCTGGACCACTTGCGCCAGGGGACCGACCTGCTGAGCGAGATCGCCAGCCAGCGTGTCTTCAGCGACCAGGCCAAGGAGCGGGCCAAGGCCGCCGTCGACCAGGTCAAGCGCCAGTTCCGGACCTCGGAGGGGCGGCCCCTGATCGAGCCCGAGGCCTCCGCCATCTCGCGGCAGGACGACATCGACCAGGACCACGTGGTGGCGGGTAGAAGGCGCTGAACCATGCCGGCCAGTCTCAGAGAACTGCGCGAGCGCAACCGCTCTGTCCAAGCCACGCAGAAGATCACGCGGGCCATGGAGTTGATCGCGGCCTCGCGTATCAGCAAGGCCCAGCAAGCCGCCCAGGCCGCTCTGCCCTACACCCGGGAGTTGAATCGGGCGGTGGCGGCTGTGGCGGCCTACTCGGACGTGCGCCATCCCTTGACCACTGAGCCGGAGCGCCGGCGGCGGTCGGCCGTCTTGGTCCTGACCTCCGACCGGGGGCTGGCCGGGGCTTACTCCTCCAATGTCTTGCGTCTGGTCGACCGGCTGACCCAGACCCTGGTCGAGGAAGGCTCTCAGCCGGAGTATTACGTGGTCGGACGCAAGGGGCTGGACCACTACCGCTACCGGCAGCGGCCCATCGCCCAGGGTTGGGAAGGCTTCTCGGACAAGCCGTCCTACGCCCAGTCGGACGCGGTGGCGGACAGCTTGCTCAAAGCCTTCTTGACCGACTCCGAAGACGGCGGGGTGGATGAGATCCAGGTCGTCTACACCCGTTTCGAGTCGATGCTGACCCAGACCCCGAGGGTGCGGCGGGTCCTGCCTTTGGCTGTGGTGCGCGACGAAGAGTCGGTCGAAGCCGGCTTGGAACCGCTCTACCTCTTCGAGCCCGACCCGGAGACGGTGCTGGACGCCCTCCTGCCGCTCTACGTGCGCAACCGCATCCATTTCTATCTGATGCAGTCCGCCGCCAGTGAGTTGGCCAGCAAACAGAAGGCCATGAAGTCGGCCACCGACAACGCCCAGAAATTGATCGAGGACCTGACCCGCCTGGCCAACCAGGCCCGTCAAGCCCAGATCACCCAAGAGATCACTGAGATCGTCGGCGGCGCCCAGGCGCTGTCCGGGACCAAGACCAAGCACGAGTGAGGATCGCCCATGACTGTGACTGAAATCGAGCGGACCCAGTCCGCCCCGACGGCGCCGGTCGGCCGAGTCGTCAGCGTCATCGGCCCAGTGGTCGACGTCGAGTTCGCGCCCGATCAGATGCCCGCCATCTTGAACGCCTTGACCGTCGAGGTCGACATGATGGGGACCAAGCGCAGCATCACGTTGGAGGTCGAGCTGCACGTCGGCGACAACATCGTGCGGGCTATCTCGCTCAAGCCGACCGACGGTCTACGGCGGGGCGCTCCGGTCACCGACAGCGGCCGGCCCATCACCGTGCCAGTGGGGGAGGTGACCAAGGGCCGGGTCTGGAATGTCACCGGCGACTGCCTGAACGAACAGGTGCCGGCCGATCAGATCAAGGAGCGCTGGCCGATCCACCGCGATCCGCCCAAGTTCGACGAGTTGGAGTCGAAGACCGAGATGCTGAACACCGGCATCAAGGTGCTCGACTTGCTGACGCCGTACGTCCAGGGGGGCAAGATCGGCCTGTTCGGCGGGGCCGGCGTGGGTAAGACGGTGCTGATCCAGGAGATGATCTATCGCATCGCCCACAACTTCGGCGGCACCTCCGTCTTCGCCGGGGTGGGGGAGCGCACCCGTGAGGGCAACGATTTGATCCACGAGATGATCGAGGCCGGGGTGATGAAGGACACCGCCTTGGTCTTCGGCCAGATGGACGAGCCGCCCGGCACCCGTTTGCGGGTGGCCCTGTCGGCCTTGACCATGGCGGAGCACTTCCGTGACGTCGAGAGCCAGGACGTGCTGCTCTTCATCGACAACATCTTCCGCTTCACTCAAGCCGGCTCCGAGGTCTCGACCTTGCTCGGCCGGATGCCGTCGGCGGTCGGCTATCAGCCCAACTTGGCCGACGAGATGGGTCAGTTGCAGGAGCGCATCACCTCCACCCGGGGTCGTTCCATCACCTCCATGCAGGCCATCTACGTGCCGGCCGACGATTACACCGATCCGGCGCCAGCCACCACCTTCGCCCACCTCGACGCCACCACCGAGTTGAGCCGCGACATCGCTTCGCGCGGGTTGTACCCGGCCGTCGATCCGCTCAGCTCGACCAGTCGCATCCTCGACCCCCAGTTCATCGGTCAGGAGCATTACGACACCGCCATCGAGGTCAAGCGCATCCTGCAGCGCAACAAGGAGCTGCAAGACATCATCGCCATCTTGGGCGTGGACGAGCTGAGCGAGGAGGACAAGATCGTGGTGGCGCGGGCCCGCCGCGTCCAGCAGTTCCTGAGCCAGAACACCTACATGGCGGAGAAATTCACCAACGTGCCCGGCTCGACCGTAGCGCTGGCCGACACCATCGAGGGCTTCCAGATGATCTGCCGGGGCGACGTCGATCAGGTGCCGGAGCAGGCCTTCTTCAACGTCGGCGGCATGGACGATGTGATGAAGAAGGCGGCCGCGCTGAAGGAAGGCGCCTGAGCCATGGCGGTCAGCTTCGCGATCGAGGTGGTGGCGGCCGACCGGCTGGTCTGGGTCGGCCAGGCCGTCCAGCTGATCGCCACCACGACGGAGGGGGAGATCGGTGTGCTGGCCCGGCACGAGCCTCTGATCGCCACCCTGGCTTCCGGCGTGGCCGAGATCAGGACCGCCGAGGGCGAGCGTCTGATCGTGGCGGTGGACGGTGGCTTCCTGTCCGTGTCGCCTGAGCGCACCTCGATCATCAGCCCCTACGCCCAACTGGTGAGCGAGTTCGATCCGGCTCAAGCCGAGGCCGCTCTACGGGCGGCCCAGGCCAAAATCGACGCGGGCGATGTCTCACAGCAGACGCTGACCGACTATCATCACGCTATCGCGCAAGTCAAAGCCGCCGCCAGAAAGGGTTGAGATGGACGCCATCGTGTCGCATTCGGTTCTCCCCGCCTGTCCGCGATGGCATTCTCTAGGTCGGCTGGTCTGATGGGGTTCGGCGCCGGGATCGAGACTGTCATAGTCTGCTTGTGCGCCCTGCTCGGTTTGGCCGTGGCCTGGTTGGTCTTCCGGCGGAGTTACTTAGGCGGCGGTCCGGGCACCTTCGAGTGCTATCTCAGGCCTGGTCGAGGCGATTTCAACCGCCGTTGGTCGCATGGCGTGGCCATGTATCAGGGCGACGCTTTGCTGTGGTATCCGCTGGTGTCGTTGTCGTTGCGTCCGCGCTGTCAGATCCGCCGTCTCCAGATCGACATCGGTCCGCACCGTTGGCCCACCTCCAACGAGCGGACCTTTCTTTTCGAAGGTCAGCAGATCGTCCAATTGATCGGACGGCAGTTCGAGTCCGACACCTGCGAGTTGGCCATGTCGCCGTCGGCCGTCACCGGACTGCTGGCCTGGGTCGAGTCGGCCCCGCCCGGCCAGGGCCAGTACGGCCACACCCGGGCCCAGGACCACAGCCTCTGAGACGAGCCGCTGTCGGGTGCGGGCTTGGCTTCGGCCCGGCTCAGTCTGGTTGGACTGGCGCCGGTAGGGAGTAGCATGGCGACTTCCGAAATCCTCACGGAGGTGAGTCTGAAGGTGCGGGTCGTGCTGGCGCTGGTCGTACTGTTGGTGTTGTCGGCCGGGCTGGCCAACCTGGGCTGGAAGGCTTACCGCTGGTGTCAAGCCCTCAATCCGGCTTGGCGCCATCCGATCGCTTTCGGTCTTTGCTACGCCGCTCTGTTGGTCCTGGTGGTGGCCGCCGTCGGAGCCGGCCAAATCTCCGGGGCGGCTTGGACGCGCTGGCCCGCTCTGGTCGGCTACGTCGGGCTGGGCGTCATCGTCTACAGCCTGTTGGCGGTGCTGGTGGTCGATCTGCTGCGACTGGTCGGGCGCTTGGTCAAAGTGGTGCCAGCGCCCACGCCGCGGCCCTTGGCCATCTGGGCCGGTCTGGTGGTGGTGGCCTTGGTGGTCGGTCTATGCGGCTTCGGCCTGGCCGACCGGGCCTGGCGTTTGGACACGGTCCGCTACCAGGTCCATCTGGCCGGCCGGTCCGCCGAGCCGGTCCGGCTGGTCCTCTTGAGCGACCTCCACCTCGGCTTGGCCAACCGGGCCGGCCATCTGAGCCGAGTGGTCGACGCCGTCGAACGGGCCGAGCCCGACATCATCGTGTTGGCCGGTGACATCTTCGACTCCAATTTCACGGCCCTGGGCGACCCGGCCCCGATCCGGGCCCAATTCGAACGCTTGCGGGCCCCCTTGGGGGTGTACGCCATCCTGGGCAACCACGACGGCGGTCCGACCTGGTCGCGGATGGTCGAGCTCTTAGACTCAGCCGGCGTCACCCTGCTGTCCGATCAGGCGGTCGAGGTGGACGGTCGTTTCACTTTGGTCGGGCGGCGCGACTCCTCGCCCATCGGGGGCACGCCGACTCCGCGTCAACCGGTCCCGGCTCTGACCGCCGCTGAGACGGCGCGGCCGATCATCGTCTTGGACCACCAGCCCAGCCATCTGCGGGAGTATCTGGGCCAAGCCGACCTGATGCTGTCCGGGCACACCCACCGGGGCCAGATTTGGCCGGTCAACTGGCTGGTCGGCGCCCTCTTCGAAGTCCCTTACGGCCACTGGCAGGACCCGTCCGGCTCGCTCCAAGCCATCGTCACCTCCGGGGCCGGCACCTGGGGGCCACCGATGCGGCTGGGCAGTCACTGCGAGATCGCCGTCATCGACCTCAGTTTCGG
Organism: Propionibacteriaceae bacterium; assembly: GCA_031265875.1. Lineage (GTDB taxonomy): Bacteria > Actinomycetota > Actinomycetes > Propionibacteriales > Propionibacteriaceae > WQYJ01. Next base: position 136,312 of record JAISCA010000048.1, on the reverse strand, counting down.
TTGATCGCCGCCGGGCCGATCGTCGACCGACGACAACGCGGCCAGCGCCGCGCCTGGCGCCGCGAACCCACAGGTTCAGGGGCGACAGCCCACTAGTCGCCGCTGGGGCGTTGGCCGCCTGGGACCCAGAGGATCTCGCGCTCGGGCCCGTCGGCCGTGCGGGCCAAGATGAAGAGCAGGTCGGACAAGCGGTTGAGGTAGGTCAGCGCCTCCGGATTGAGGCCGCCCGCGGCCAGACCGTGCTCGGCCGCCGCCCGCCAGGCCACTCGCTCGGCCCTCCGGCAGACCGTCCGGGCCAGGTGGAGATGGGCCCCGACCGGGGAGCCGCCCGGCAGGATGAAGGAGCGCAGTTTGGGCAGGTCGGCCGAGAACTGGTCGCACCAAGCCTCCAGCCGGGCCACCTGCTGGGGGAGGACGCGCAGAGCCGGCTGGGCCGGGTCCGGGACCGGCGTCCAAGGGTTGGCCAAGTCGGCCCCCAGATCGAACAGCTCCTGCTGGACGACGGCCAGAACCGTGGCCACCGCCTCGCCCGGTCCGGCCGCGATGGCCAAGCCGAGGACGGCGTTCAACTCGTCCACCGAACCGTAGGCCTCGACGCGCGAGTCCGTCTTGGCTGTGACTTGGTTGTCGACCAACCGGGTCTGGCCCTGGTCGCCGGTCCGGGTGTAGATACGTGTCAGATTGACCATGGGCTCAAGCCTAATGCGACGTCCCCCAGCGGACGGCTCCTGCCGCGGGCCGGTTCAAGCGACTCGGCGTCGTCGATCCGGCCCGTGGCCTGTCGAGCGGCGCGACCGGGCTGGATATGGCAGGCTATGGCCGTGATGAAACGCCTGTCCGTCGTCCTGGCCGCAGCCGCCTTGTCCCTCTTGGCCGCTTGCGGGCAGCCCCCAGCCACCCCGAGCGACTCGACCAGTTCGTCGCCGCCAGCGATCGATCCGACCACGCGGAGCCAGGACTCGGCCGCCCCCGGTTTCGCCAACTGCGTCTACACCGTCTCCGGTCAGGCGGCCCGGCCGGTCGATCCGCCGCCGACTGAGAACGTCCCCGCCACTGGCCTCACCACCGTCACCTTGACCATGAACGAGGGGCCAGTCACCATCACCTTGGATCGGGCCCGTACCCCTTGCACGGTCAACTCCTTCCTGTCCTTGGCCGAGCAGGGCTATTACACCGGCACCGCCTGTCATCGGCTGTCCGACTCGGGCGGCTTGTACATGTTGCAGTGCGGCGATCCCACCGGCACCGGCCGGGGCGGCCCGGGCTATTCCTTCGCCGACGAGACCTACTCCGACGACACCTATCCGGCCGGCACGGTGGCGATGGCCAACGCCGGACCCAACACCAACGGCTCGCAGTTCTTCATCGTCTACCAAGACTCCTCTTTGCCGCCCAGCTACACCGTCTTCGGACACATCGACGACGCCTCCCGCGCCGTCGTCGAGCGGATCGCGGCCGAGGGCCACGACGGCTCCAGCGCGGCCGGCGGCGGCAAGCCGAACAATTACGCCGAGATCCAGCAGGTCTCGCTCGGCTGAGGCCGCTGGCGGGCCTAAACGGCGGCGGTCCAGGCTGGCGTGGCGGTGGCGAAGCGACGCAGGACCTCGACGAACTGGTCGGGGGCCTCGGCGTGCACCCAGTGGCCGGCGCCGGCGATCTCGACCGGGCTGAGCTGGGGGAAGAGTTGGGCCATGCGGACGGCGCTGTCCGGCGACACGGTGGTGGAGGCGCCGCCCAGCAGCCACAGGCAGGGGCCGGGGTAGGGCGGCGTCGGGCCGGGGTCGGGCCAGTCCACCACCTGGTCGAGGTCGCGTCGCAACAGCTCCAAGTTGAAGACCCAGCCCCAACCGCCGGCCGGATCGGGCTGTAAGCCGGATAAGAGGAAGGCCCGCAGCGCCGGATCGGGCAGGTCCTGGGCCAGGGCCTGACTAGCTTGGCGGCGGGACTCCAGGCCGGTCAGATCGAGCTGGGACAGAGCATCGGCCGCTTGGCGCAGCGCCGCCACCGGAGTGGGGGCCGGGCCGATGTCCTCCACCACCAGCCGGGGCACTAGATCGGGCTGAGCCAAGGCGGTCAGCATGACGGCCCGGCCGCCCATCGAATGGCCCACCACGGTGAAATCGGTCCCGGCCAGGTCTTCTAGGACCTCGGCCAGGGCTTGGACCAGGTGGTCGTAGCTGAAACGCTGGCTGCGGGCGGCCTGGCCGTGGTCGGGCAGATCGAGCAGGAGACAGCCGGCCGGGGCCAGGCGGCGGGCGATCGAGGTCCAGTTGCGACCGCGCCCGAACAGGCCGTGGCAGAAGACATAACGGACTGGCCCGGTCCCCAGGCGTTCGACGTGGCAGAGCATCGCGCCATCGTACAGCCTGGGTTCAGGGCCGGCGGCTCCAGCAGGCGGTGTGCCAGTGTCGCCGGTCGTCGACCGCCCGCTCGGCCCCGAGACTGGGCTGGTCGGGCCAGACCACCAGATGAGCCGTGCCCGCTCCGATGACTTGGTCGCAGCCGGGGCAGCGGTAGTCCTTGAGGGCCCGCCCGCCGGCCATGGTGCGGACGACCCAACGGCCGTCCGCCTTGGTCTGGGCGCTGGCGTGGCTGGAACTGAGCGGGCGCGGCGGGGCCAGGTGTTTGGAGATGCGACGCGCCATGGTCTTGAGTTTACGCGGAGGAACGGGTCGGGGCCCGGCCCGGCGCAGGGCCGGGAGGCGCAGTTCGGCGCAGACTCGAGTTCACTTGGCCGGGCGGGCCGGGGCCTGGCTGCGGCCTGAGCTGGAGCCGGGCGGGTAGTCTGGGTCGGTGCGTCTGATCATCGCCCGCTGCCAAGTCGACTACGCCGGCAAGTTGACCGCCCACCTGCCTTTGGCCACCCGCCTGATCATGATCAAGGCCGACGGCTCGGTCCAGATCCACGCCGACGACGGGGCCTACAAACCCCTCAACTGGATGTCCGCCCCTTGCGTCTTGACCCGGCAGGCCGCTCCGGTGGACCAGGACCCGGCGGGGGCGCTGATCGAGTCGTGGTCGGTCCGTAACCGTTCCGGCGACACCCTTCAGATCGGCCTGGCCGAGATCCTGTCCGACAGCGCCTACGAGCTGGGCCGTGACCCTGGTCTACGTAAGGACGGGGTGGAGAAGCACTTACAGCGGTTGCTGGCGGCCGATCCCTCGGCCATCCGGGGCGACCTCAGCCTGGTGCAGCGCGAGTACCAGACTCCGATCGGCCCGGTCGATCTGCTGTGCCGGGCCGCTGACGGCGCCTACGTGGCGGTCGAGGTCAAACGCCGGGGCGAGATCGACGGAGTCGAACAATTGACCCGCTATCTGGAGCTGATGCGCCGGGACCACCTGTTGGGACGGGTCGAAGGCATCTTCGTGGCCCAACAGATCAAGCCCCAGGCCCAAGTGGTCGCCCTCGACCGGGGCATCGCCTGCGTCAAGGTCGACTATGACGCTCTGCGCGGCATCGATCACCCGGAAGAACGACTGTTCTGAGGCGCTACCGACCGAGCTGGCCGGACCCGACTGGTCGGGGCCGTCTGGGATTCAGGCCGACTGGTCCGCTGGCGGCGTGGCCGGCGACTGAACCGGCGATGGCGTCGACGGGCCAGTCGGTGACTGCTGCGGCGCGGGCTGCGACGGCGGCGTGGCCGCGTCCGTCGACGGGGCAGCCGGCCCCTCGGCCCGCTGAGGCGGCTGGGCGGGGCGCTCGGGGGCGGTCTCCGGGGCGTCCGGCTCGGACTCGTCCAACGCGCTGAAGGTGATCTCGGGCAACTCGCCCCAGTTCTCCTCCGGGAATTGGGTGGCGGCGGCGGCGCCGATGCCGAAGAGGGTGCCTAGCTGCTGGGTGATGGCCCGCTTACGTTGCTGCAAAGCGGTGATGTCGGCTTGCAGCTTGGTCTTGCGTCGAGTGGCCTCGGAACTGACCCGTTCCTGCAAGTCGGTGATCTCGCGCCGAGCCTGGGACAGCAACTGCTCGGCCTCGGTTTGGGCGTGCACCCGAATGCGCTCGGCCTCGTCCAGCGCTCCCTTGCGCAGGACGGCGGCTTGGTTGGTCTCCTCCAGCAGTTTGGTCGAGGCCGCCTCTTGCTTCTGGGCGATCTCGGTCAAGGAAGTGGTGCGAACGCGATTGGCCTCGTCGACCGCTTTGTGGGCCTCAGCCACCAAGGTGTCGCGGTCGGTCTGAGCCGCCACCTTGGCCTCGCTGGCGGCCCGCTCGGCCTCGTTGCGGATGCGTTCGGCTTCCTGATGGGCGGAGGCGACGATGGCGGAGGCCTCTTGCTCGGCCTGGGTGCGGCGGGCCTCGGCGTTCTTCTTGGCCGACTCGACGGCGGCGTCGGCGTCGGCCCGGGCCCGCTTCAGCAAGGAGGTCAGGTCGGCGGTCTGCTTGTCGCGTTCCTGGCGCAGATTGGACATGGTGGTCTGGCGCAGGGAATCGACCTCGCCCTGACCGGTGGCGCGCAGATCGGCCACCACTTCGCGGGCCTCGTCGGTGATGCGCTGGGCCTCCATCGAGGCCTCGGTGATGATCTCATCGGCCTTGGCCTGGGAAGCCTGCAAGATCTGAGCGGCGTGACCGGACAGACGGTCGACGTCGATGGTCTTGGCAGGCGCCGCCGGGGCCGCTGGGGCTTGGACGACCTGCTGGACCTGGGACTGGGACTGCTCCAAGGCATGGCGCAGGTCGACTACCTGCTTCTCAAGCTTGCGCACGTAGTTGTCGACGGCGGCGCGGTCGTATCCTCGCATCTCACGAGGGAAGCTACCGGCGGCGCTGGCGTTATCTTCGAAAAGGTCCTCGAAGAGGCCGACACCCTCGTCGGCGGTCTCGTCGATGCTCATATCTGTCTCCTGGCGGTGCGCTGAACTCAGCTGGTCGAGGCGGTCTCGATGATCGCCTCAGACCGACTGAGAGTGTATCGCGTCGGTCCTAACGGAAGATACCCACGCGGTGAGGGAGTGAATGGCCGATTGAGGGTCGGCCGCTGATCAGTGCCCGGCCGGGTTGGGCTGGACGATCTCAAGCAGGATACCGCCGGTGTCCTTGGGATGGGCGAACTGGATGCGCGAGCCGCCGGTGCCGATCTTGGGAGCGGGGTAGAGCAGACGGACGCCGCGTTCGCGCAGCGTGGCGCTGGCCTGGTCGATGTCGGCCACGCGGTAACAGACTTGCTGGATGCCGGGACCCTTGCTGGCCAGGTACTTGCCGATGGTGGAGTCCGGGCTGAGCGGGGCCAGGAGCTGGACCTGCGCGCTCAGGGGAGACTGCTCGCCCGTGCCCAGCATGGCTTCCTCGACACCTTGTTCCTGATTGGTCTCGCGGTGCAGCACGCGCCAGCCCAACACCTCGGTGTGGAACTTGATGGCGGCGTCGAGATCGGGGACGGCGTAGCCGACATGGTCGATGCAGACGAAAATGTCACTGTTTTCCATGCCCCTAGCTTGGCACATTTCGGAATCAACCAGTTAGCGTCCCCCACCTGGCCAGACGCCCCTGCTAGCGCACGAAGCTCTGGCAGTGGACACGTAGGTCAGAGCGCCGCGTCGGACGACACGCGGTCGGCCAGCCCGGTCCGGCCCCTGCGGTCGGGCATGATGAGTCGAGTGGAGCCACAGATCGGAGTGAGATGACAGGCTTGGTCAAGAAGGCCATCGGCGTCCTGGTCGTGGTCTTCGTCGTCTTCTGCCTGGTGACCCGTCCGGACGAGGTCAGCCAGGCTGTGCGCAGTTTCGTCGAAGGTCTGAAGTCCGTGGCCCATTTCTTCACCTCGCTGGTCAGCTGAGGGCGAGTCAACCGAGGCCGGCGGCTCCCGCCCGGCTGGATTGAGGCCTGTGACCGGACCGAGGCCCGACGCGCCCCTGAATTAAGCTCTGGCGCCGGGTCAGCAGGGGTCGAGGCTGGGCGTTTCGACGGTGGGCAGATAGACCCCGCCCTGACGGGTGACGGCGAAGACCGAAGCCGTCCGGCGCGGTTCGCTGGGGTCCCACTGCGATTGGCCGGCCGCGTTCACGATGTCGGCCGCCGTGGTGTCGACGCAGACGTCGGCGTACAGGACGTCGGCCTCGGGCGGGAAGATCTCGATCACCGTGACCTGGACGTCGCCGGTCTGACGGGTGCCGGACTCCTGCCATTCACGCAGGGTGCCGTAGGCGGTGTCCGACAGCGGATCGCGTGAGACGTCGTAGATGGTCAAGGGGTCGCCGCCGAGACGGGCGATCTGATTCCACTGCGTCCAGTAACGGGCGATGGCGTCGCTCACGCCCTGCCGGTCGAGCGGGTCGAGCGGGTCGATCACGTCGGTGATCGAGACACTGGGCGTGGTCGATTGGCTGGGGCTGGCGGAAGGCGTCCGGCTGACTGAGGGCTTGGTGCTGGGGGTGGGCTGGTCGACCGCGTCGTCGCCGCAAGCGGTCAGAGCCAGGGTCGAGGCGGTGGCCAGGGCGAGGGCGGCCCACCGGACCAGTCGGGTCGCTCGGGTGAGGGGCGGTCGGGTCATGATTCCTCCTGGGCTGAAGTCGGGTCGGATCAACTCAAAACGGCGTCGACCACGCTACGGGCCTCGGCTTGGACCTGGGCCAGGTGGTCTACGCCGAGCAGCGACTCGGCGTAGATCTTGTAAACGTCCTCGGTGCCGGAGGGCCGGGCCGCGAACCAGGCGTGCTCGGTCGTGACCTTGAGGCCGCCGATGGCGGCTCCGTTGCCCGGCGCGGTCGTCAGTTTGGCCGTGATCGGTTCGCCCGCCAGCTCGGTGGCGGGCAGGTCGTCCGGGGTCAGGCCGGCCAGACGGGCTTTCTGTTCCCGGCTGGCGGGAGCGTCGACGCGGGCGTAGGCGGCGGCGCCGTAGCGGTCCTCCAGGTCTTGGTAGAGCTGGGAGGGCGAGCGGCCGGTCACGGCCAAGATCTCGCTGGCCAAGAGATCGAGCAGGAGGCCGTCCTTGTCGGTGGTCCAAGTCTGACCGGTCCGGGTCAGGAAGCTGGCTCCGGCCGACTCCTCGCCGCCGAAGCCGAGGTCGCCTCGGATCAGCCCCGGCACGAACCACTTGAAGCCGACCGGCACTTCGACCAGCCGGCGGCCGATCTGGGCCGCCACTTTGTCGATGATAGAGCTGGAGACCAGGGTCTTGCCGACGGCGGCGTCACTGGGCCAACCGGACCGGTGGGTGAAGAGATAGCCGATGGCGACGGCCAGGTAGTGATTGGGGTTCATCAAACCGGCTTCGGCCGTCACCACGCCGTGGCGGTCGGCGTCGGCGTCGTTGCCGGTGGCCAGGTCGTAGTTCTGCCGCTGGGACACCAACGAAGCCATCGCCCAAGGGCTGGAGCAGTCCATCCGGATCTTGCCGTCGTGGTCGAGGGTCATGAAACTCCAGGTCGGATCGACCCGGGGGTTCACCACGGTCAGGTCGAGCCCGCAGCGCTCGGCCAGGTGTTGCCAGTACTGGACCGAGGCGCCACCCATCGGATCGGCTCCGATCCGGACCCCGGCCGCCCGGATGGCGTCCAGGTCGATGGCCAGGGCCAGGTCGTCGCAGTAGGCCGTGCGATAGTCCCAGCGCTTCAATCCGGCCCGGTCCGGGCGGCGGGCGATGGCCCGCCAGTCCCGCAACAACAGGTTGGCCCGCTGGGCGATCCAGCCGGTGGCGTCGGTGTCGGCCGGTCCGCCGTGGGGTGGGTTGTACTTGAAACCGCCGTCGCGGGGCGGGTTGTGCGAGGGGGTCACCACGATGCCGTCGGCCAGTCCGGTCCGCCGCCCGGCGTTGTGGCGAATGATGGCGCGGGACAGGGCCGGGGTGGGGGTGTACTCGTCTTCGGCCTCGGCCCTGATCTCCAAGCCGTGGGCCGACAGCACCTCGATGGCGCTGCGCCAGGCCGGCAAGGACAGGGCGTGGGTGTCCTTGGCCAGATAGATCGGACCGGTCGTGCCTTGGCTGGCCCGGTACTCCACGATGGCCTCGGTGATGGCCAGGATGTGGGCCTCGTTGAAGGCCCCGTCCAGACTGGAGCCACGGTGGCCGGAGGTGCCGAAGACGACCTGTTGGTCGGGATCGCCGGGATCCGGCTCGATGTCGTAGTAGGCGGCTAGGACGGCGTCCAGGTCGATCAAGTCCGACGGCAAGGCGGGCAGTCCAGCTCGGGGGTGTGTCATGGCCCAATCCTCTACCACAACCGGCTGGCGAGGCGAGCCGGGCCGACCCTTGGTGGAAGAATGGGCCCTATGACACAACCTGCCAACGCTCGCGGCGTGATCGATCTGGCGGCTCTGGGGGCGGTCGCCTCTCAGTCCGGCGGCTTCGTCGTCGAGGTCGACGAAGCTAGTTTCGAGGCCACCGCGCGCCAGTCCATGCGCTTCCCCATCGTGATCGAGCTCTACTCGCCGCGGGGCCAGGGCCAGGCTCAGTTGAGTCAGACCCTGACCGAGTTGGCCAACGCCGCCGGCGGGAGTTGGCTGCTGGCGCGGATCGACGTCGACGCCTCGCCCAAGATCGCGGCCGGTCTCGGCGTCCAAGCCGTGCCGACTGTGCTGGGTCTCTTGGCCGGTCAGTTGGTGCCGCTCTGGCAGGGCACTCTGGACAAGGCCGAGGCCGCCCGCTACATCGAGGAGCTGCTCAAGCTGGCGGCCGCCAACGGCCTGCTGGGCAAGGCCGAAGCGGTCGCCCCGGCGGGGGAGCCGGAGCCAGATCTGGAGGCCAAGTACGAGCCGGCCTACGCCGCCTTGGAAGCCGGTCGGTTCGAGGAGGCCCAGGCCGGCTTCGAGGCCCTGTTGCAGGAGACCCCGGCCGATCCGGTGGCCCGGGCCGGCAAGGCCCAGGCCGGTCTTTACGCCCGCCTGGCCGAGCTCGACCCGGCCGCCGCGGCCCAGGCCGAGGCCGCCGTGGGGGATCCGACGGCGGTCGAGGCGGTCCTGATCCTGGCCGACCAAGCGGTGGCCAGTGGCGACCCGGCGGCCGGTTTCGCCCGCCTGACCGAGGCCATCGCCGGCGCCGCCGGGCCGGAGCGGGAACGTCTGCGGCTGCGTCTACTGGAATTGTTCGACACCTTGGCGTCGTCCGATCCAATCGTGCTGCGGGCCCGGCGCGACCTGGCCACAGCGCTATTCTGATAGTCGCGATCTGATCGTTCGGACAGGCCCGGCCGCCGTCGACGTCCCGTGACTCGTCTGAGCTAATGAGCGCTTCGCCGAGGGCGGGCGCAGGACGAGGGAGTCTGACATGGCCGACAAGCCGAAAGTTTATTTCACCGCTGAGATCTCGCCAGCCGGGCTGGCCCGGGCGGCCCAAGCCCTGGGCCGGACTCCGAGCGGGCAGGTGGCGGTCAAGATCTCGACCGGCGAACCCGGTCCGCGCGGGCACAACTGGCTCGACCCGGCCCTGATCGCGGACTACGTGGCTGCGGTCGGCGGCACCCTGGTGGAGTCCAACACCGCCTACCCGGGGCGGCGTCAGCGAGCCGACCAGCACTACCAGGTGGCGGTCGAGCACGGCTACACCGCCATCGCCAGCGTCGACATCCAAGACGCCGAGGGCGAGACCTCGCTGCCGGTCCCGGAGGGACGCCACTTGAAGGAGGACATCGTCGGCTCCCACTACGGCGACTACGACTTCTACGTCATCTTGTCCCACTTCAAGGGCCATGGCATGGGCGGCTTCGGCGGCGCGGTCAAGAACATCTCGATCGGGCTGGCCTCCAGCGCCGGCAAGCGCAATATCCACAGCGCTGGCACCTCCACCACCGATTTCTCCGGCAGCGGCACCCATGAGGGCTTCCTGGAGTCGATGGCCGAGGCCGGCCGGGCGGTGGTCTCGAGCCGAGGCGACTCCATCCTCTACATCAACGTCATGAACAACATCTCAGTCGACTGCGATTGCGATGGCGACGCCGCGCCGCCCGACATGGCCGACATCGGCATCCTGTCCTCGCTCGACCCGGTGGCCTTGGACAAGGCTTGCGTCGATCTGATCTACGCCGCAGCGGACGGCCAGTCCGTGATCGAACGTATGGAGTCGCGCCAAGGCCTGCACACTTTGGAATACGGCGCCCGGATCGGCTTGGGCTCGCTGGAGTACGACTTGGTCGATCTGGACTGAGCCAGCCGGTTCTTCTGGACTGAGCCAGCCGGTTCTGGGGCCATCGGCTATCAGTCGACCGGTTCCAGCCAGACGGTGGCCAGAGCGGGCAGGGCGACCTCGGCCGAAGCCGGTTGGCCGTCGTGGCCGACCAAGCTGGCTTCGACCAGGCCGTTGAGATAGTCGCCGGCGCCGTCGTAACGGGTTTGGTTGGTGTTCAAGATCTCCCGCCAAGGGCCGGCCTGGGGCAGACCGACCCGGTAGCGCTGGTGCGGCGTGGCGGAGAAATTGGTCAGACAGACCACCTGGTGGCCTTGGCCGTCCGAGCGGCGCCAGGCGAAGACGTTGGCCGCCTGGTCGTCGGCCTTGAGCCAGCCGAAGCCGGCCGGGTCGTTGTCCAAGCGCCAAAGGGCCGGGTGGTCCCGGTAGAGCGAGTTCAAATCGCGGATGAGCAGTTGCAAGCCGTGGTGGCCCCAGAGGTCGGACACCCACCACTCCAAGGACTCCGACTCGGTGAACTCCTTGCGCTGAGCGAACTCGCAGCCCATGAAGATCAACTGCTTGCCCGGGAAGGACCACTGGAAGCTGTGGTAGGCCCTCAGAGTGGCGAACTTGCGCCAATCGTCCTGCGGTACCTTCTCGATCATCGAGCCCTTGCCGTGCACCACCTCGTCATGGCTGATGGGCAGGATGAAATTCTCGGAGTAGGCGTAGACCATGGCGAAGGTGATCAAGTGGTGGTGCCACTGGCGGTGGATCGGATCCAGTTCCAGGTAGCGCAGGGTGTCGTTCATCCAGCCCATGTTCCACTTGAAGCCGAAACCCAGGCCGCCCTGGTCGACCCGCCGGGTGACGCCGGCGAAGGAGGTCGACTCCTCCGCGATCATGATCACGCCGGGGCAGCGTTGGTAGAGGTGGCTGTTGACGTACTTGAGCAGGTCGATGGCCTCCAGGTTCTCGTTGCCGCCGTAGACGTTGGGCACCCATTGGTCCGGTTGGCGCGAGTAGTCGAGGTAGAGCATGGAGGCCACGGCGTCGACCCGCAGTCCGTCGATGTGGAACTCCTGACACCAGTAGAGGGCGTTCGAGACCAGGAAGCTCTTGACCTCGTTACGGCCGAAATTGAAGATGTAGGTGCCCCAGTCGGGATGGAAGCCCTGTTTGGGATCGGCGTGCTCGTACAGGCTGGTGCCGTCGAATTTGACCAGGGACCACTCGTCGGTGGCGAAGTGGCCTGGCACCCAGTCCATGATGACGCCGATGCCGGCTCGATGCAGGCGGTCGATCAGGTAGCGCAGATCGTCCGGGTTGCCGTAGCGCGAGGTGGGAGCGAAGTAGCCAGTCACCTGGTAGCCCCAGCTGGGGGCGTAGGGGTGCTCGTGCAAGGGCATCAGTTCGACGTGGGTGTAGCCCTGCCAGCCGACGTATTCGACCAATTGGTCGGCTAGCTGGCGGTACGACTGGCCGTGGCGCCAGCCGCCCAGATGGACCTCGTAGACGCTCAGGGGACTGGCGTGGGCCGGCCAGGTCGCCCGTCGCTCCATCCAGGCCTGATCGCCCCAGACGTGGTGCGACTCGTGCACGATCGAGCCCGACTTGCCGTCGGTCTCGGACCAACGCGCCATCGGGTCGGCCTTCTCGCGCCAGACCCCGTCCGCCCCCAGGACCTTGAATTTGTACATCGTGCCGGCGCCGCGGCTCTCGATGAAACGGGACCAGACACCGCTGCCGGGCAGTTTGACCATGTCGTCGCCGCCCCAGTGATTGAAGTCGCCGGCCACCTGGACGCGTTGGGCGTTGGGGGCCCAGACCGAGAAACGGACGCCGGGGATCATCTGGCCCGACTCCTGGTCCAAGACCTGGCTGACATGGGCTCCCAGGCGCCGCCAGCACTCGGTGTCGGCTCCGGCGTGGAAGCCTTCCAAATCGACGCCGCGCAATTCGCCGGCCAAGTCGTATCGGGCCATGTCGGCCGCCTCTCTGAACAGATCTGGTGGGTTGGGGGTCAGTCGGTCCGGACCGACAAGATGTGGGCCGGCTGATCCGGCGTGAGCAGGACCCAGTTGTGCGGCCGCCAGGTCCAGTGGGCTCCCGTCAACTGATCGTGGACGCTGATCTGGTCCTGTCCGGCCAAGCCCAGGCGATCGAAGTCGAGGTCGATCTCGGCTTGGCGCACGCTGGTCGGATCGAGGCTGCAGACCACGATGACGCGGTCGGACCCATCGCGCTTGCTGAAGACGACGACCTGGTCGTCGTCGCTGCGGTGGAAGTCGATCCGGCGCAGCTGCTGTAGGGCCGGGTGGGCCTTGCGGACCAGGTTGAGGGTGGTCAGCAGCAGGTTGAGGTTGCCGGGGGCGTTGAAATCGCGCGGGCGGTACTCGTACTTCTCCGAGTGCAGGTACTCCTCGCCGTCCGCTTTGAGGGGCTCGTGCTCCAGCAACTCGAAGCCGGAGTAGACCCCCCAGCTGGGAGACAGGGTGGCGGCCAGGATGGCCCGGATGGCGAAGGCGGCGGGCTGGCCGCTATGCAGGAAGGCGGGGTTGATGTCGGGCGTGTTGACGAAGAAGTTGGGCCGGTAGAAGGGGGCCCACTGGCCGCTCAACTCGGTCAGGAACTCCTCCAGCTCCCACTTGGTGTTGCGCCAGGTGAAGTAGGTGTACGACTGGTGGAAGCCGACCTGGCCTAGGGCTTGCATCATCTCCGGCCGGGTGAAGGCCTCGGCTAGGAACAACACCTCGGGGTGGCGGCGGCGGATCTGGCGGGTCAGCCAGGCCCAGAACTGGAGTGGCTTGGTGTGCGGATTGTCGACCCGGAAGATGGTCACGCCCCGGGCGATCCAGAACTCCAGCAGGCGCTCGCACTCGCGATAGAGCCCCTCCGGGTCGTTGTCGAAGTTGAGCGGGTAGATGTCCTGGTATTTCTTGGGCGGGTTCTCGGCGTAGGCGATGCTGCCGTCCGGCCGGGTGGTGAACCATGCCGGGTGCTGATCGACCCAGGGGTGGTCGGGCGAGGTTTGGAGGGCGAAGTCGAGGGCGACCTCCAGCCCGAGGGCGCGGGCCTTGGCCACGAAGCGGTCGAAAGCGGCGAAGTCGCCCAGGTCGGGGTGGATGGCGTCGTGTCCGCCCGCTTCAGAGCCGATCGCCCAGGGCGAGCCGGGATCGTTCGGGCCGGCTTCGAGGCTGTTGTCGGGCCCCTTGCGGAACTGCTGGCCGATGGGGTGGATGGGGGGCAGGTAGACCACGTCGAAACCCATCGCGGCGACCGCCTCCAAGCGTTCGTGGGAGGAGTCGAGATTGCCCGACACCCAGCGGCCGTCGGCCAAACGTAGAGCGCCCTGGGAACGGGGGAAGAACTCGTACCAGGACGAGGTCAGGGCCAGGCGACGGTCCACCACCAGGGGGAAGTCGGCCGTCGGCGAGACGAACTCACGCACCCGCCAAGTCTTCATGGTCTCGACCAGCTCCGGCTCGTCCAGGATCTGCAGCACCACCGCCGGGTCGGCCGCGATGGTCAGCAATTGGGCCCAGCCGGCCAATTTGTCGGCCACGTTGCGTTGACCGGCCGCCTCGGCCAGGTCGCGCGAGCGCAGCAGCAGGCGATGGCCTTGGCGGTAGACCAGGTCGACGTCGAGGCCGGCCGCTAGCTTGATCGCGGCCGTCTGGCGCCAGGTGGCCCAGGGGTCGGACCAGCCCTCGACCCGGAAGGTCCAATCGCCCAGGTGGTCGCAACTGACCCAGGTCTCCCAGATGTCCAAGCCCTCCGGCCAGATCTGGGCCATCTCCCAACGGCTGTCGACGCCCTGCGGATCGGTTAGAACGACCGAGGCGTTGACCTGGTCGTGGCCCTCACGGAAGACGCGCGCCCGGATCGGGAAGGATTCGTTGACGACGGCCTTGGCGGCGTAGGCCCCGCCTTCTATGACTGGCTCGACCTTGACCACGGGGATACGCCCGACGCCGCGCACGAGTCGGTGGCTGGGTCTAAGGGCTGATTCGGTCAGGGACGGAGCCGGGGCCAGGGGAGTCGGAGCCAGGCCGAGTCCGGCTTGATCGACCAATTCGGACAGCCGGGCCAGATCGGTCGGCGGGTCCGGGTCGGGCGAGGCCGGGGCGACGGGGGCGATTGGACTGATCGGCTCGTTCGATTCAGTCCCATCAGTCTGCTCAATCGATTCAGTCGGCTCGTTCGATTCGGCCGGTGCGGTCGTTTCGAGCCAGAGCGGCCAGTCGGCCGACGGGGTCTGATCGGTCGGGGGAACCGATTCGGTCGGCGGGGCTGGATCGGTCACCGCCGCCGGGATGGGCGGAGCGATGGGGGCGGTCGGAATGGTCAGATCGGGTCGATCGTCCGGTTCGCTTAGAGCGGACTGATCGGCTGGGGCGGTCCAGTCGGCCGGGGCGGTCGGTGGGCTGGGGGGAGTCCAGTCGATCGGTTCGATGGCTGGGGCCGGGACGGGCGAGGGGAGCCAGTCGGTCCCGGGCGCCGCGGCGGCCTGGTCGGGGGTGGCCGGCTCGGGGTCGGCTGTGGTCACTGGGGTCTCCTCAACGGTGCTGGTCGGGGCGGGTACGGGGGCCGATGGGGGGTACGAGAAGGGCGGGGCGTCGTCGTCCGGCTCGGTCTGAGGCTGGAACCGGGGCTCGGATCCAGCCTCCGGCTCCGGAGCCAGACTGGACAGCCAGGCCGCCAGCGAATGGGCCGCCGGGTCTAGCTGAACCGCCTCGGCCGCTTCGGTGCGGGGCGCCGCTGGGTCGTCGGCCACGGGGCCGGGTCTCTCCGGTGGCAACAGGCTGGCCACGTCGCCGGCTTGGGAGGCGAAGACAGCCGGCAGGGAATGGCCGGTCGGATCCGGCCAGACCGCCCAAGCCGTCGGTTGGGCGGTGCGGGGGAGAGGCGGCGGACTCGGGGTCGCCAGCGCTGGTGGGGCGACGGGGACCTGGGGCCAGTCGGCCGGGTCGATCACGATGGCGCCGTCTCCGCTGGCTGGGTCGTCGCCGGCCGGGCCGGCCGCGCTGGGGCCGGCCCGGTCCGATCCCGGGCCGGGCCGGTCGGACGTTGGGACCGGGTCGGGCGGGGCGGCCAGGGCCGGGGGCGGGCCGGCCGCCAGGGCCTCGGCCGAGAGCGTGTCCATGATCATGGCCTCGGCCGAGAGTGTGTCCATGATGCGGGCCAAGGTGGTGGCGGGGCTGGGGATATGGACGGTGGCGGCCAGGTTGGCGGCGGGGTCGCCGGTCAGGTTGGTGGCGTCGGTCCAGGCGAATTGGGCGCGGCCCTCGGCGTCCTGGCCGATCAGGCGGGCCAGGCGGGCCGGGGGGCCGTACAGCGGCTCGGCTCCGGTCAGAGGCAGGCCTTGGGCGGCGGCCGCCCGCGCCTCCAGGGCGGACGACAGAGTGGGGCCGGGCGGGGCCGGACGGCCGCCCGGCTCAGGCCACCGGGGATCGTGCGCGCGCTCCGGTGGCGGCGCGGAGGCATCCGGTCGGGAGGTGGTCACGGAACAAACTTACCGATCCGGTCCCGACTTGCCAGCACCGACTGGCGCAGGAGATTCAGGCGGTAGGTGCGTCGGATGGCGCCGGGGTCGCGCTCTGGGCCGCCTCGGCCCGCATCACCACGACGGTCCGGCCGGGCAGGGACAGCCTCTGACCCGGTCGCAGGCTGAGTCCGGGCTGGGGCAGTTCATCATCCTCGCCGGTGTGCAAGAGGACGTGGTAGGACTGGCCCCAAGGCGGCCCGGGCAAGGTGAGGTCGATCGGTTCGGGTCCGGAGTGGAACCAGACCACGAAGGCCTCGCTGGCGGTCGAGCAATACATGCCCAGCAGCCGGCGGCCCGGATCATGCCAATCCGAGGTCTTCATCTCGCCGTCGTAACCGTTCAGCCAGGCCAGATCGGGCCGGCCCAGGCCCTGGCCCTGAGCGTCCAGCACCTCGTCGTGGTGCAGGAAGGCCTCCGGGCGCAGCGCCGGGTGGGCGTCCCGCAGGCTGGTCAGATCACCGGTGAAATCGATCAATTCGGGCCAGGTCAGCTCCGCGTCCCAGGACACCCAGGAGATCGGGCTGTCTTGGCAGTAGGCGTTATTGTTGCCGCCCTGGGTGCGGCCCATCTCGTCGCCGGCCGTCAACATGGGGGTGCCGTGGGACAGGATCAGACTGGCCAGCAGGTTACGGGCCTGGCGCTGACGCGCGGCGCTGACGGCCGGGTCGTCGGTCTCGCCCTCGACGCCACAGTTCCAGGAACGGTTGTCATTCGAGCCGTCCCGGTTCGACTCCCGGTTGGCTTGATTGTGTTTGGTGTTGTACGACACCAGGTCGCGCAGGGTGAAACCGTCGTGGGCGGTGACCAGATTGATCGAGGCGGTGGTCGGACGGTGGTTCTGATCGAAGAGGTCGGGCGATCCGGACAAGCGGGTGGCCAGGTCCTGGACGCCGCCCGAGGCCCCGCGCCAGTAGTCGCGCAAGCAGTCGCGGAAGCGGTCGTTCCACTCGCTCCAGCCCTCGCCCCAGGCTCCTAGCTGATAGCCGTCGGGGCCGATGTCCCAGGGCTCGGCGATGACGGGGACTCGACGCAAGACTGGGTCCTGGCGCAAGGCTCGCTTGAAAGGGTGGTCTTGGTCGATGGCGTGCTGGCGGTCGCGGATCAAGGTCGGGGCCAGGTCGAAGCGGAAGCCGTCCACGCCCATCTCGGCGGTCCAGTAGCGCAGCGAGTCCAGCACCAGGCGGAGGACGCCCGGCTGCGAGGTGTCGACCGAGTTGCCGCAGCCGGTGACGTCGTAATCGTTGTGCAGGTCGTCGGTCAGGCGGTAGTAGCCGGCGTGGTCGATGCCCCGGAAGGACAAGGTGGGTCCCTCGTGGTTGCCCTCGCCGGTGTGGTTGTAGACCACGTCCAAAAAGACTTCGAGCCCCGCCTGGTGGAATTGGGACACCATGGTCTTGAACTCGTCGACCTGCTCGCCCAGGGTGCCGGCGGCGGCGTAAGCGGCGTGGGGGGCGAAGTAACCCAGAGAGTTGTAGCCCCAGTAGTTGGTCAGGCCGGCCCGGACCAGGAAGGGCTCGGACACGAAGTGGTGGATCGGCAGCAATTCGACCGTGGTGACGCCGATGCTCTTGAAGTGGTCGATCAGGGCCGGGTAGCTCAAGCCGGTGTAGGTGCCGCGCAGGTGTTCCGGCACCAGCGGATGGTGCCAGGTGTAGCCGCGCAGATGGGTCTCCAAGATGACCCGACGGCCGGGCTCGGGCGGGGTGGCCAGGGGAGTCGGTGGCGGCGTCTGCGCCACCACCACGGACAACGGCACCGCCGCCGAGGAGTCGGTCGGGTCGGGCAGGTAATTCGACTCCGAGGTGTGGTCCTGGATCGGGCCGGCGTAGTCGACGCCGGAGGTGATGGCGCGGGCGTAGGGGTCGAGCAGCAGCCGGGCCGGATTGAAGCGCTGCCCGGAGCGCGGGTGCCAGCGCCCGTGCACGCGGTAGCCGTACAACTGACCCGGCTCGACGTCGGGGACTACGACGCTCCAGACGCCGCCGGCGGCCACGCTCAGATCGAGGTTGGTCTGATGGCGGTCGCGTGACAGCAGGGCCAACTCGACGCGGCTGGCTCGCGGCGCCCAGATGGCGAAACGGGCCCCGGCCGGGGTCGATTCCACGCCCAGGCGGGCGTCGTCCGGCGGGGCGGGCAGTTCAGGCTGGGTCATGCCTTCCTCGTCGGATCGGTCCGGGTGTCGGTCCGGACGGTCGGCCTGGCTCAGCCGAGGTTGACCGTCCGGGAGGGATCGGGGGCCGAGGTCGCGTTAGGAGCGGCCTGACACCGCCCAGCAGCCTACCCCTTGGGGCCAAGGCCGCGGGCGGGTCGAGGCGGGCGTGGGCGGGTCGGTCAGGTCGGCCGGGCTAGGGTGGGCCCTATGACTGGTGTGACTGGTTTGGGCTCCTGGCCGGGCACGGAGTTGGTCCCGGCGGTCGACCAGGTCGGCCAAGCTTTTCCGGAGGCTCCCTTCCTGCCCGAGCTGCCGGCTCGCGGGCCGGGCACGGACATGGTCTCCCGGGCGCTCGGCCTGATCGACCAGCTCGGTTTCGAGAGCGGTCCCTTCGGCTGGACCACGGCCGCCCACCCCAGCCGCGAGCAGCGCTGGGCCCGGGCCCGCTTGCGCGACGACCTGGAGTTGGCGGCTGAGCGATTGGAAGGTCATAAGGGGGACTGGCATGTCAGTTTGACTGGCCCCTGGACGCTGTCCGCTCTGGTCGGGCGCGGCTCGGGCGAGCTTCTATTGGCCGACGCCGGGGCCTGCCGGGACCTGGCCCAAGCTTGGCTGGAGGCGGTGGCCGGCTGGTGCGACCAGGTCCAGCGCTTGATCCCCGGAGTCCGGCTCAGCCTGCAAGTGGACGAGCCGATGCTGCCGATGGTGGCGGCTGGGGCCGTCGGCACGGCTTCCGGGCTGAGACGTCACCGGTCGATCTCCCCGGACCGTCTGGTCGAGGGCTACGCCGGGTTGCCGGACTGGGCCGAGCGGGCGGGTCTGGCCCAAACCGTGCTGCACTGCTGCGCGCCCGGTCTGGACTGCCGTGAGCTGGGCCGGGCCGGCTTCAGCGCCGTCAGCTGCGACCTGGCCAATCTGGGCGGGGACGACGACGACCTAGCCCAGTTCTACGAGGCCGGCGGCGGTCTCTGGCTGGGCGCCGTGCCGACCGACCAGCCCCAGCGCCGGGTCTCTTTGGATCAGGTCCTGCCGACCGTCTTGACCCGGCTCGACCGGCTCGGGATCGACCCGGCCCAGGGCCGGCTCTGGCTCACCCCGGCCTGCGGTCTGGCTGGGTTCACGCTCCCGGAGGCCCTGGCCACGGCCCGGCTGCTGGCTCGCTTGGCCCAAGCCGTGGACGAGGCTCAGGCGGACTGATCGGCCGCTGGCCGGGGCGTGGCCAGAGCGTCGGCCTCTAGGTCTGGCTGGTTCAATGGGGGCATGACCAGCCCTATGACCGATCCGGCCGCCGCCGCCCTGGGCCAGTCGGCCGTCGCCGAGGACCCGGCCGCCGCCCGCCGGCGACACGCTGAGCTCAGCGCGATCATCCAAGAGCAGCGTTGGAATTACTACGTGCTGGACGCCCCCACCATGACGGACGGCCAGTTCGATCGTCTGATGCGTCGGTTGGAGGAACTGGAACGGGACTGGCCCGAATTGGTCGGCCCGGACTCGCCGACCCAGCAGGTGGGGCCGCTGGGCGCCAGCTTCGCCGCCGTCGAACACCCTTCGGTCATGTTGAGCTTGGACAACGCCTTCGACTACGCCGAGGTCAAAGCCTGGAGCCAGCGCCTGGAACACCTGGTGGGAGCGGAACGAGTGGCGCGGTCGGGCTATCTCTGCGAGGCCAAGATCGATGGTCTGGCGGTCGACTTGGTGTACCGCGACGGCCGTCTGGTCCAGGCCGCCACGCGAGGCGACGGGCGAGTCGGCGAGGATGTCACCGCCAATGTCTGGACCATCGCCGCCGTCCCCCATCGGCTGACCGGCCCGGCCCCGGAGCTGATCGAGGTCAGAGGCGAGGTCTTCCTACCGTTGGCCGGTTTCCAGGACCTCAACCGGGAGTTGGAGGCGGCCGAGCGCAAGACCTTCGCCAACCCCCGTAACGCCGCCGCCGGCTCTCTGCGGCTGAAGGATCCCAAGGTCACGGCCGAGCGCCCCTTGACCTTCCTCTGCCATGGTCTGGGCCTCGGCCTGATCGCCGCCGAGCGGCTGTCCGAGGTCTACGACCGGCTCAGCCAGTGGGGTCTGCCGACCTCGCCCGAGACCAGGCCGGCCGACAGCGTCGAGCGGGTCCTGGCCTGGGTCGATGACCTGGGCCAACGCCGCCATCGGCTCAGCCACGAGATCGACGGGGCCGTCGTCAAGGTCGACGACCTGGCCCTGCAAGCTGAACTGGGGGCCACCATCCGGGCGCCCCGTTGGGCCATCGCCTATAAGTTCCCGCCGGTCGAGGTCACCACCCGCTTGCTCGACATCCGGGTCAACGTCGGCCGGACCGGCCGGGTCACCCCGTACGCCGTCATGGCGCCGGTCGAGGTGGCCGGGTCGACCGTCGAGATGGCCACCTTGCACAACGCCGCCGAGGTCGACCGCAAAGGCGTCCTGATCGGTGACACGGTCGTCCTGCGCAAGGCCGGCGACGTCATCCCCGAGGTCTTGGGCCCGGTCCTGGCCGACCGGGACGGCAGCCAGCGCCGCTTCGTCATGCCGCAGCGCTGCCCGGACTGTGGCTGTGAGTTGCGGCCGGAGAAGGCCGGCGACGCCGATCTGCGCTGCCCCAATCAGCGGGCTTGCCCGGCCCAGGTGCGGCAGCGGCTGGTCCACTTGGCCTCGCGCGCCGCCCTCGACATCGAGGGCCTGGGGGAGCGGGCGGCCGAGGCCCTGCTGGCCGACGGAGTGCTGGCCGACGAGAGCGAATTGTTCGACTTGACGGCCGAGGCCCTGCTCGATTGCGCCCTCTTCCGCAACCAATCAGGTGCGCTCTCGGCCGTCGGGACGAAGCTGCTGGAACAGCTCGAACAGGCCAAGCGGCGGCCCTTCGAGCGTTTCCTGATCGGTTTGTCGATCCGCCATCTGGGCAAGGGGGTGGCCCCGCAGGTGGCGGCCGCCGTCGGTGACATCGACGAACTGGCCCAGGCCACGGTCGAGCGTCTGACCGAGATCGCCGGTGTCGGTCCGATCGTGGCCGAGGCCGTGGTGGAGTGGTTCGGCGTCGACTGGCACCGCCAGATCGTGCGGCGCTGGCGGGCCGCCGGGGCTTTGGCGGCGCCGCCAAAGCCGTCGTCCGCCACCCTGGCTCAGACTCTGACCGGGCTGTCCATCGTGGTGACGGGCACGCTGCCGGGGTACAGCCGGGAACAGGCCAGCGCCGCCATCACCGCTCGGGGAGGCAAGGCGACCGGCTCGGTCTCCAGCCGGACCGACTTCGTGGTGGCCGGCGACAATGCGGGATCGAAACTGGCTAAGGCTCAGTCCTGGGGCCGACCGATCCTGGATCAGGCCGCCTTCGAGATTTTGCTGGCCCAAGGACCGGCCGGTCTGACCGAATCGACCGAACCGGCTTAGACCGGCCCGGCCGGCCGGATCGGCTCAGGCGGTCGGGCCGCTCAAGACAATTGAGTCAGTTCGGCCAAAGCCGTCGAGGGCACGAAGGCCTCCGGCCCGGAGACGCCGCCCAGGCTGCCGGCCAATAGTTCCCGGGCCCGGCTCAGGTGCTCGTCCAACAAAGTGGCGGCGCCCTCGCCGTCGCCCTGCTCGATCAGGTCGAGCAGCTTGTCGTGCTCGGCCACGATGATCTGAGGGCTGAGGCGCTGGGTGCCCTGCAATTGGGACATGCAGAGCCGGACCTCGAAAGCCAACGAGGCGTAGATCGAGACCAGCCGAGGGCTGTCCAGGGAAGCCACCAGCGAGGTGTGGAAACGCATGTCGGGCAGGGTGATGTCCCAGACCCCCTCCGACCAGAGCGATCGGATCTCGTCGTTGGCCTGCCGGCTCTCGGACCAGTCGCGTTCGGTCTTGGCCAAGCGGCGGAGGACCTCGGACTCCAGGTAGAGACGGGCGTTGTAGATGTCGCGCACGTCCTCAGGCCCCAGCGACACGACCTGGGCGGTCTTGTGGTTGCGGCGGCTCAGGACCTTGTCGTAGACCAAGCGCTCGATCGCGGCCTTGGCGGTGGCGCGGGCGATGTCGTAGCGCTCTGCCATGTCCGTCTCTGTGACGGAGGCGTCTGGGGCCACTTCGCGGGCCAGCACCAAGGATTTGAAGTCCTCCACCACGGCATCGACAACGGACGTCACGGAGATATTCCTGACCATTCTGCTCCATTCTCCCGAGCAGATTGTACGGCCCAGGCCCGAGTGACCGGACGGTGATGGGAGAGCGAGCGTTTTTTTGGAGACTAGTTCAGCCGGAGCACTTGCCCTGTTCGTCAACTTGCTCAACAATAGGCCCCACCGAACATCTCTACGAGGAGGTCGATGTGTTCGAAGGATTCACTCAAATCTTGAGTCCAATCGGCGACAGTCTGACTCTGTCCGCCCTGGTCGCCGCCATCCCCCTAGTGGTCCTTTTTGTGCTGCTGGGCGTCTTCAAAGTGCCCGCCTGGGTGGCCGCCCTGGTGACCGTGGCGCTGACCGCCATCATCGCCGTG
Source organism: Propionibacteriaceae bacterium (assembly GCA_031265875.1). Taxonomy (GTDB): domain Bacteria; phylum Actinomycetota; class Actinomycetes; order Propionibacteriales; family Propionibacteriaceae; genus WQYJ01. The sequence goes on along the minus strand of JAISCA010000048.1, from coordinate 114,101 downwards.
ATCGGCTGGCAGATGCCGATCGGCACGGCTCTGAGCGCGACCTCGGAAGGGGTCTTCTTCGGGGCCTGTCAGATCATGTGGATCTTGATCGCGGCGGTCTGGATGTACAACCTGACGGTCAAGATGGGCTGGGACAAGGTCTTACGCGACCTGCTGCGCGGCATCACCGACGACCTTCGGGTCCTGGCCATTCTGATCGCCTTCTGCTTCGGCGCCCTGCTGGAGGCCCTGGCCGGCTTCGGCACCCCCGTCGCCATCACCGCCGCCATGTTGGTGGCGGCTGGCATGAAACCGCTCAAATCGGCCGTGGTCTGCATGCTGGCCAACACCGCCCCGGTCGCCTTCGGCGCCATGGGCGCCCCGATCACGACCCTGGGCAACACCGCCGCGGCCGGCTTCGGCGACGGCTCGATCCCCGCCGCCGAGCTGGCTAACTTCTTCGGCATGATGGCCGGGCGGCAGTCGCCCTTCATGGCCATGATCGTGCCCCTCTTCCTGGTCGTTCTGGTGGACGGCTTGCGCGGTCTCAAAGACACCTGGCACATCGCCCTGTCGGCCGGCGTCGTCTTCGCCGTCTTCCAGTTCCTGTCTTCGAACTTCGTCGGCTACCAGATCACCGACGTGATCGCCTCGGTGGCCTGCATCCTGGCCATCCTGGTGTTGGTGCGGGTGTTCAAGCCGGCTCACCCGGTCTTGGCTGAGACCGCCACGGCCGACGAAGAGGTCACCGCCGCCATGCGTACCACCGGCGCTTTCCGGGTCTGGGGCGCGTTGGCGCCGTACGCCATCGTGGTGGTGCTGTTCTCGATCAGCCAAGTGCCGGCCATCAAGACCTGGCTGAGCACGACTCTGACTGTCAACTTCGCCTGGCCTGGTCTGCAACAGGGTCTCTTCCCCAAGGACGGGGCCGGCAAGGTCATCCCGCAAGAGCTGGGCTTCTGCGGCATCACGACGGCCGGTCAGGCCAGCGCCGGAACGGTGACGTCTTGCACCATCGGCCAGGTCAGCCTCTACTCCGTCATCTCGACCGGCACGATCTTGTTCATCGGCGGCGTCATCACCGCGCTGGTCTACCGCATGAGCGCCAAGACCGCCGCCGCCGTCTTCGGCAAGACCATCAAGACCCTGATCTACACCATCATCACGATCGCCTGCGTCTTGGCCGTGGCCTATGTCATGAACGGCTCCGGCATGACCGTCTCCCTGGGCACCGCCGTGGCCGGGGTGGGCGCGGCCTTCGCCTTCCTGTCGCCCGTCCTGGGCTGGCTGGGCGTCGGCATCACCGGCTCCGACACCTCGTCCAACGCCCTCTTCGGCGGCATGCAGGTGGCGGCGGCCCAGGCCGTCTGGCCCGATTCGATCGCCCATCAGGTGCTGATGGCGACCTCCAACTCGACCGGTGGTTGCATGGGCAAGATGATCTCGCCCCAGTCCTTGTCGGTGGCGGCGGCCGCCTCCGGCATGCTCAACCAGGAGGGTGAGATCTTCCGCAAGGTGGTCGGCTGGTCGCTGGTCTTACTGATCATCTTCGCCGTCTTGGTCACTCTGCAAGCCACCGTTCTGACCGGTATGGTGCCGGTGCCATGAGCCAATTGGCTCAGCCGATCGAGGCTTTGACCCGCCAACTGGGCCAAGCCGATCAGGTCCGCTGCGACCAGCCGACGATCAGGGCGATGGCCCACGACGCCTCGCACTTCCTGCTCTATCCGGCCGCCGTGGTGGCCCCGAAGGACGCTGAGGGGGTCGCCCGGTTGCTCCGGGCGGCCGCCCAGTCCGGGGTCGGCCTGACCTTCCGGTCCGGCGGCACCAGTCTGTCCGGGCAAGCCAGCGGCGAGCGGCTGCTGGTCGACGTGCGGCGTCATTTCAATGACGTCGCGGTGTTGGACCAGGGTCTGAGAGTGCGGGTGCAGCCGGGTGTGACGGTGCAGCAGGTCAACGCCCACCTGGCCCCCTACGGGCGCAAACTGGGGCCTGACCCAGCTAGCGCCCGGGCCTGCACGATCGGTGGCGTGGTGGCCAATAACTCCTCCGGCATGGCTTGCGGCACGGTCGAGAACACCTACCGCACGTTGGAGTCCTTGGTCGTGGTGCTGCCTTCGGGCGTCATCGTCGACACCGCCGCGCCCGACGCCGACGACCAGCTGCGTCTGAGCCAGCCGGAGTTGTACGAGGGTCTGCTCAAGCTGCGCCGGCGGGTGGTGGGCGACCCGGCCTCGCTGGCCAAGATCGCCCAGCAGTTCTCGATGAAGAACACGATGGGTTACGGGATCAACTCGTACGTCGACTTCTCGACCCCGGTCGAGATTCTGGAGCATCTGCTGATCGGCTCCGAGGGCACCCTCGGCTTCATCGCCTCGGCCACCTTCAAGACGGTGCCGGTGCGTCAGTTCGTGCGCACCGCCCTGGTCGTGTTCGAGGATCTCTTCCAAGCCAATTCGGCCTTGCCGGCCCTGGTCGCCTCGGGGGCGGCCACCTTGGAGTTGATGGACAAGACCTCGCTCAGGGTGGGCCAGGCCTTCGCCGACACGCCGGACCTGATCAAGCGCCTCCAGGTGACCGAGCAGGCCGCTCTGTTGGTCGAGTACCAAGCCACCGACCCGGACGACTTGGCCCAGTTGACCGCCGCCGCCGCTCCGGTCCTGGCCGGGCTGCCGGTCGATCAACCGGTGCCCTTGGCCGACGACCCCGATCTGCGCACCAGCCTGTGGGCCTTGCGCAATGGGCTTTACACCTCGGTGGCCGGGGCCCGTAAACCGGGCACGACCGCGCTGTTGGAGGACGTGGTGGTGCCGGTGCCGGCCCTGGCCGACACCTGCGTCGAGCTGGCCCAGCTGTTCGACCAGTACGAGTACGCCGACTCGGTCATCTTCGGGCACGCCAAGGACGGCAATATCCACTTCATGATCACGGATCGCTTCGAAGGCGAGCGACCGCTGCGCCGTTACCGCGACTTCACCGAGGCCATGGTCGAGGTGGTATTGGCCCACGCCGGTTCGCTCAAGGCCGAGCATGGCACCGGCCGGGTCATGGCCCCCTTCGTGGAGAGACAGTGGGGCCGGGAGCTGTACGAGGTCATGGTCGAGACCAAGCGCCTGTTCGACCCGGCCGGGCTGCTCAACGACAACGTCATCGTGACCGACGACCCCGATCTGCATATGAAGCACATCAAGCCGCCGGTGGCGGTCGATCCGATGGTCGACCGCTGCGTCGAGTGCGGCTACTGCGAGCCGGTCTGTCCGGCCCGGCATCTGACCTTGACGCCTCGGCAGCGCATCGTCTTGAGCCGGGAGATCGTCGCCGCCCGACAGGCCGGCGACCAGGCCACGGCCGATCAGTTGGAGCGGGCCTACCCTTACGCGGCGGTCCACACCTGCGCCGTGGACGGGCTCTGTGGCACGGCTTGTCCGATGAAGATCAATACGGCTCTGTACATGAAGCAGTACCGCCAGGCCATGGTTCCCGGCCCGGTGGCCGGGTTCTGGTCGATCACCGCCAACCACTGGAAAGGCACGACCAGTCTGGCCTCCTGGGCGCTCAGCGCGGTCAAGACCGTCAAACCGCTGGGCCCGCCGGTCAGGGCGGTCAATCGGTTGGGGCGGGCGCTGCTGTCGAAGGACGCCTTGCCCCTGTTGTCGCGGGAACTGCCCGGCGGCGGCCCGCGGCGGCGGCGGCCGGCTCCGAGCGGGGAGCCGACGGCGGTCTATCTGCCGGCCTGCGTCAACCGGATGTTCGGCCCGGCGGTCCCAGGCGCCGGCGTCCAAGCCGCCTTCGAACAGCTCTGCGCCCGCGTCGGGGTGACCTTGTTGGTGCCGCCTGAGATCGAGTCGCTCTGCTGCGGCACGGTCTGGTCCTCCAAGAGCATCAAGCCGGGCTACCAGGCCATGCGTCAGCAGGTCCTGCCAGTGGTCGAACGGGCCACTCAGGGCGGCCGTCTGCCACTGGTCTGTGACGCCTCCAGCTGTTCGGAAGGATTCGCCCACCTGATCGAGGCGGACCCGGACAACCAGATCGAGGTGATCGACGCCGTGGCCTTCACGGCCGAATATGTTCTGCCGCTGTTGGGTAGCTATCCCAAGTTGGAGTCGCTGACCTTGCATCAGACCTGTTCCTCGACCCAGATGGGACTCAATCCGACGCTACGGCGAGTGGCCGAGGCGGTGGCTGATCGAGTCAACGTGCCATTGGACAACGGTTGCTGTGCCTTCGCGGGCGACCGCGGTCTGCTCCACCCTGAGCTAACCCAGGCGGCGACGCGGGCCGAGGCGGCCGAGGTGGCCCGCCTCGACGCCTCGGCCCACGCCTCCTGCAACCGGACCTGTGAATTGGGTCTGACCAGAGCGACCGGACGGCCTTACCGGCACGTCCTGGAGCTCTTGGCCGAGCAGGTGGCGGCGGGGGGATAGGCCAGGTCGGACCGGAGCCGCCTGGGCGGGGTTCATCCAGGCGGCTCCGGTCTAAGTCAAGACGTTCACTGTGGGAAACCTGTCTCGGCCGCGAGCCCAGGCGCCGACGCCAGTCGGAGCCGGCCTGGCGGCCCTAGCCGGCGGCGCCCCAATACGCCCGTCCGGGCTCGCGGCCGAGACAGCCCCCGCCCCAAGCCTGTTCCGCTCGGCCGCCCGGCCGGGTGCCATCGCGCTCACAGTGCGGTTCCAGCCATGGTCTCCAGCGTGTCGTAGTGATGAAGTGCTCTGTGGCGGTGACGCTCGTGATCGAGCAGTGGCGGGACAGCGGGTGGCCGGGGGTTGACGGCGGCGCTGGGGCGGGGTACATTCGCGTAATCTACACGAGTAGATAAGGCGAAGGGCTCACACATGACACGACACCGCATCGGGGCCGGCCTCGCGCTGGCCGGCGCCTTGACTTTGACCGGCTGCGCCGCCTCCGACGGAGACCCGACCCCGCCCACGGGCGGGAAAGTCGAGATCACGTTCGTCGGGACCGACCCGGCGGAGGACTTGGCGCCTCTGCTGGAGGCTTTCATGGCCGAGCGTGAAGACATCGCCGTGAATTACGAGAACATCCCGTTCGATCAATACGACAACGTCATTCAGCAGCGGGTCGGCGGCGGGGACGCTGGCATCGACGTCCTGCTGGTCGACGCCGGGGCGGCCGCCGCCTACGCCAGCCGGGGCTTGATCGTCGACCTGACGGACGACCTGGCCGAGGCTCAGGCCAGCTCGATTCCGGCGGCGGTCGAGCAAAGCTGGTGGCAGGACAAACTCTGGGCCCTGCCTTTCTGGACCTCGGCCACCTACTTGTTCACTAATAAGGACCTGGTCGAGGCGGCGGGACTCGAGCCACCCACCGCCGCGGGCGAACGTTGGACCTGGGAAGAGGTCGTCGACGCCGCTGGGCGGGCCCAAGCCGCCGGCGCGGAGTACGGGCTGCTGTTCGAGCAGGTCGATCTTTACTATCAGATGCAGCCTCTGGTCGAGTCGGCCGGCGGCGGTTCGGGGGCCAAGGGGGCTGATCTGTTGACGGCGGATCTGGCCAACCCGGGTTGGATCGAAGCCCTGGAGTGGTACGGTCAGTTGTTCGCTGACGGCGTCTCGCCGCGCGGGGTCGACGCCAACCAAACGGCCAACCTCTTCGCCGCCGGACAGGCCGCCTTTTTCATCGGCGGCCCCTGGGCGATCTACACGCTGACCGAGCCCGAGCGCCCCATCGATTACACGGTGGCGGCCAATCCCTATTTCAAAGGCGGCAGTCCGGCCATGGCGACGGGCTCCTGGTCCATCGCGGTGAGTTCGTCCAGCGACGCCGCCGAGGCGGCCCACGCCTTCGTCCGTTTCGCCTCGCTGACGACGCCGGGCAACGCGGCCTCGGTGGCGCGTATCATCATTCCGCCGACTAATCAGGCGGCCTTCGACGACTTCATCGCCCGGATCGACCAGGCCGACGCGCCCCACACGGCCGGGATGGGGGAGCTGACGCTGAGCGAACTGCGCCAGGCGGCCGTCAACCGGCCCAACACGGTCGGTTTCACCCAACTGACCGACGTGGTGGGCCGGGCCAGCTCTGACATCCGTAACGGCTCGGCGGTGGAGCCGACTCTGCGCCGGGCCCAGGCCGAATTGCAGTCGCTCTGGGATCGTCTGTGACCGCAGGACCAACCCGGTCCGGGGGCGTTCCAGCGCCGGAACGCCCCCGGACCGGGTCGTTCAGCCGGCTGCGACGAAACCTCAGACGATCCCCGGCGCCTCAGGCCTTGGCCTTCCTGGCGCCCGCTCTCTTGCTCATGGTCGTCCTCCGTCTGGCGCCGATGGCGGGGGCGGTCGGCGATTCGCTATTCCACTACTCACTGTCGACCCAAAGCCGCCGCTGGGAGGGGCTGGGTAACTACATCTACCTATTGTCCAGCCCCGAGTTCCGGCAGGTGCTCGCCGTCACGGCACTCTTCCTCGTCATCATCGTCCCGGTCCAGGTCGGGCTGGCCCTCTTGGTCGCCACCCTCTTAGCCGAACGGACGCCTGGGATCGGCGCGGTCCGGACCATGGTCTTCTTGCCCGTGGCCGCCCCGGCCGCCGTGGCCGCCTTGACTTGGGGCGTGGCCTATCAGCCCAAGGGCGTCATCAACGCCGTCTTGGGCTGGCTCGGCCTCCCTGACCAGCCGTTCCTGTCATCGTCCGACCAGGCCCTGCTCGCCATCATCGTCATCATGAGTTGGACCGGCATCGGTTATTGGACGATGTTCTTGGTGGCCGGCCTCCAGGACATCCCACTGGAGCTGTACGAGGCCGCGGCCATCGACGGCGCCGGCTGGTGGGCTTGCTTCCGTCGGATCACATTGCCCAATCTGCGCAAGACTCTGGCCTTCGTGGTGGTGGCGGACACGGTCTCGAGCGTGCTGTCGTTCGTGCCGGTCCAGGCTCTCACCCAGGGCGGGCCGTCCGGCAGCACCCGGCTCATCATGTACGACCTTTACAACCGTTCCTTCGCCCTCGGAGACACCAGCTTGGGACAGGCCGAAGTCGTCCTGCTGCTGATCTGCCTGATCGGTGTCGTGGCCGTCCAGTTCCGTCTGCTCAGCCGGGGCGAGGCATGAGACTGCCCAATCGCATCGGCTCCAGTGGGCCCCGCCGTCTGGTCGTGGCCGTCGCCACTTGGGCGGTCGGCCTAGCCTTCGCCGCTCCTCTGCTGTGGATCCTGATCAACTCACTGCGTCGCAACGACCAGATCTTCACTTCGACCTACCCCTTGTCCTGGCGTTCTTTCCTGCCCCAGCCCGCCACCTGGGCCAACTACGAGCTGGTCCTAACCGGTCAATTCGGCCGCTCCGTGCTCAACAGCCTCCTGGTCACGGTCATCGCGATCGTGGTCGGGCTCTTCATCTCAGCGCTGGCCGCTTACGCTCTGGCCGTCCTCCGCTTCCGGGGAGCCAGCTTCGTCTTCTCCGTGGTCGTGCTGGGTTTCCTCATCCCCTTCGACGCCGTCGCCGTCCCATTGTCGAATCTCTTCCGTAGCTGGGGCTTGGCCAACACCTACAGCGGTCTGATCTTGCCTGGCTTGGCCAGTGGTTTCGCCATCTTCATTCTGCGTCAGTTCTTCGCCGCCATCCCCTACGAGCTGACCGAGGCGGCCCGGTTGGACGGCTTGGGCTGGTGGGGCGTCTTCTGGCGCATTCACCTGCCCCTGTCACGGCCGGCGCTGATCGGCGCGGGGTTCACGATCTTCTTGTTCGAGTGGGACTCGTACCTCTGGCCGCTGCTGATCGCCACCGACCCATCGATGGTCCTGGGTCCGATCGCTCTGACCGCCTTCAACGGCCAGTACAAGGTCGAGTTCGGCGCCATCTTCGCCGGTTCCGTCCTGCTGACGGCCGTGCCGATGGTGTTATTGCTGTTCTTCCAGCGCTATTTCACGGCCTCCTTGACCACCACCGGAAGCAAAGGCTGACATGGAGAAGATCATCCTCGACACCGATATCGGCTCCGACGTCGACGACGTCCTGGCCCTCGGCGTCCTGCTCGGATCACCGGAAGTGACGTTGCTTGGCCTGACGACGGTCTACGGAGACACGGTTCTGCGGGCTCGCTTGGCCCGGCGCTTGGCCCGGCTGGCCCGGCCCGACATCGCCTGTCCCTTCATTCCCGGGGCCGGTCAGCCCCTGAGCGGCCGACCGGTCTGGTGGCCGGGGCATGAAGGCGCCCTCTTCCCCGATCTCGGCCTAGAGAGCGTCGACGACGAACTCGACGCGCCCGGCTTCCTGGCGGCCACGGCGGCGGCCCAGCCGGGCCAGGTCACGGTCCTCGCCATCGGTCCCTTGACCAATGTCGCCTTAGCCCTCGGCCGCTACCCGGCTTTCGCCGGCCAGGTCAAGCGGGTGGTCGTGATGGGTGGTGACTTCGGCCCCGGGCGGGTCCCCGAGCACAACTTCGTTTGTGACCTGACGGCGGCGCGAGCGGTCTTGGAGTCTCAGTTGCCGCTCACCGTCTGTGGCCTCGATCAAACCATGCGGGTCGTCTTGGGCCCAGACCAATTGGCCCGGATCGACGCCGCCGGACCCTTCGGCCGGGCCACGGCGAACGAGGTCAGGCAGTACTGGGCCTTCGACGGCCGCGACCGCAACCAGCCCCACGACGCGCTGACCGCCCTGGTCGCCCTCGTGCCAGCCCTCTTCCGCTTGGCGGACCGCGACTTGGATCTGTCCGACGATGGCGTGGCCGGCGATCGGCCGCCGACGCGCCGGACCGCCATCGTGACTGACGTGATGGTGGATCGGGCCCAGACGGAGATGGTCGATCGGATCGTGCGGGCGGCCGGTCGATCGGTCCGGCTACGGGCCTGACCGGTCGGCCGAGCTGTGGCCACAGGACTCGCGTAGGACTAACTCGTGGGGGACGATCCGGTGGATCCCAGCCTCCCTGGACTCCTTCCGCAGGAGCAGGTCGAAGGCCAGCGTCGCCATCAGGGCGATGGGCTGCCGGATGACCGTCAGAGGGGGATGGGAATAGGCGGACTCCTCCGTGCCGTCGAACGAGACCACGGCCAGGTCCTGCGGCGTCCTCAGACCGGCCTCGGCCAAGGCGCGCAGCGCGCCCATGGCTTGGATGTCCGAGGCGACGAACAAGGCGTCGAAACGGGCGCCCCGGCTCAGGAGGGCGCGGCAGCCCTCGTATCCGCCCCGGCGGGAGAAGGCGGCGGCGACCGAGTGGAGGGCCGCCTGGCGCGGGCCGAAGCCGGTGGCGTCGAGCCAGGCCTGCCGTCGCCGGGTGGCGACGGTCTCGGCCTCCGGCCCGCCCAAGAGAGCGATGCCGCGATGGCCGTGGTCCATCAGATGGTCGACCCCGGCCCGCGCCGCCCGGTACTCGTCGATGGCGACCGTGGGCATGGTCGGGTCGTCGTCGGGCCGGCCGAGTGTGACGAACGGCGTCCCGGCCGTCTGGAAGACGGTCAGGTCGGTCTCGGAGACTTCGCCGATGGCGAGGACGCCGTCGACTTGGGAGGCCACTTGGGCTTGGACCGGCTGGAGTTCGAGAGCGGGCTCGTGGTGGGCGTCGAGAATGAGGACGGAGTAGCCGGTCTCGGAGGCAGTGTCCAAGATGGCCCGGGCGAACTCGCCGTAGAAAGGGACGCCGATGTCGGGCACGAGCAGGCCGACTGTCTTCGTGCGCTGGAGCCGGAGCGCCCGAGCGACGGCGTTGGGGTGGTAGTCCAAGGCCTCGATGGCCGCTAAGACCCGCTCTCTGGTCGTGTTCGAGACCGGCCTCGGACCGGCGTTGACCACATAGCTGACGACGGCTGTGCTGACGCCCGCCAGGTCGGCCACGTCCTGGCGGGTGGCCGGCTTAGCTCCGTCTGCGGCCCTTGATCTCACTCGGTCAGTTTGTCACAGGCCCTCACCGGCCGGAGGAACGATACGGCGGCGCTGGGCGGTGCGGCGGTAGGATGAGGGGGTGCGACCCCGGATTTGGACTGACCTCAGCTTGCACGACCGGACGCCGGTGCGGGCCCAGCCCGAGGTCGGCGAATGGGGGCCGCTCAGAGTCGTCACCACCCGGGCCAAGCGGCGCTGGCGCTGGTTGACGGTGATCGTGGCGCTGGCGGCGGCGGCCGCTCTGTTCACAGTCGGTCGCTTGATCTACTCGCTCCTGATGGGCGCTTGAGCCGGTTCCCGACCGCTCGATGACGCAGGACGGCTGGCCCCGGCGGCGCCAAGCCCAAGGCCTGGGCTAGCTCGGGCCCGGCGGCGATCTGGGTCCAGCCCTGCGGTCCCTCCGGCGCTGCCCTTCGACTATCCGGCCAAGGCGGCCAGATGCTGCAACCTAGTCAACTCCGAGTTCAGATAGGCCGGGCCGCCTTGGCGGCCGATCACGATGGTGCGCCGACCGGACAGAGGGGCCAGGGCGATCAGAGTCTCCCCCCATTGCGGCAGCCATTCGGCCGGCAACTCGAAGGCCCTGGCTTGGGTCAGATCGCCCAGGGCGGCCACGCCGTCGGCGGCGAAGTCGGGCGCCAGGTCGGTGGCTTGCAGGACCTTGACCGGGTTCGTCCGCAGCAGCAAGGCGGCCCAAGTCGAATGGAAGACGACGGGGGCCTCTTGGGTCAGGATCTGACCGGCTTGGGCCGGGGCCTCGGACATCCGGTTCAAGACGGAGATGTCGGACTCGACGCTCCAGTCGGAGTGGTGCCGGGAGACCCACAGGATGCGCACCCCGGGCACCTCTTGGCAGGCGCTGACCAAGGTGTCGGGCAGGACGCCGGCCGGCAACTCGACCATGAAGTCGTCGATGGCGTAGCCCGGACCGTGGTCGATGATCTCGAGCGAGTGGATGTTGGCCCCGATCAGACCGACGGCGCCGGCCACCCGGCCGAGGGCGCCAGGGCTCTCCGGCAGTTGCACTCGCAATAGGAACATGGCCTCAAGTCTGTCGCACTTCCCGGCTCAGAGCCACCAGGCCCGTCCGGCCGGTGGGCGGCGCTGGCCCGGTTAGGATGAGGACGTGATCGACCTGGTTGGGAGTGTGCGGTGGCCCTGAGCCGAGACGACGTGGCCAAATTGGCAGATTTGGCCCGCTTGGAATTGACGGAAGCGGAGTTGGAACGCCTAGTCGGTCAACTCGATCTGATCTTGGCCTCGGTCGCCAGCGTCAGCCAGGCCGCCGCGGCCGAGGTGGCGCCGACCTCCCATGCCTTGGCCTTGGTCAATGTCATGCGCGAGGACGAGGTGACTGAGTCGCTGCCGCCCGAGGCCGTCTTAGCCATGGCCCCGGCGGTCGAGGAGGGGCGCTTCCGGGTGCCCCGGATTCTGGGGGAGTCGGCGTGAACGAATTGATTCTGAAGGGGGCCGCCGAACTGTCCCAGCTGATGGCGGACGGTCAGGTCTCCAGCCAAGAGATCACCCAGGCCTGCCTGGACCGGATCGCCCAGGTCGAGTCGGCCGTGGCCGCCTTCCTCCACGTCGACGCCGAGCGGGCCCTGGCCCAGGCCCAGCGGATCGACCGCCAGCGGGCGGCCGGCCAGGCCTTGGGGCCGTTGGCCGGAGTGCCGGTGGCCTTGAAGGACTCCTTCGCTTACGCCGGCGCCCCCACCACCTGCGGCTCTCTGATCCTGCGCGATTGGATCCCGCCCTACAACGCCACCGTCACCCAACGGCTGTTGGACGCCGGCCTGGTCATCTTGGGCAAGACCAATCTGGACGAGTTCGCCATGGGCTCTTCGACCGAGAACTCGGCTTTCGGCCCGACCCACAATCCCTGGGATCTGGAACGGGTGCCGGGCGGCTCCGGCGGCGGTTCGGCCGCCAGCCTGGTGGCCTTCGAGACGCCCTTGGCCATCGGCTCCGACACCGGCGGCTCGATCCGTCAACCGGCGGCGGTGACCGGCACGATCGGCGTCAAACCGACCTACGGCGGCAGCTCGCGTTACGGCCTGGTGGCGATGGCCTCGTCCTTGGACCAGCCCGGGCCCTGCGCCCGCGGTGTGTTGGACGCCGCCCTCCTGCATCGGGTCATCGCCGGTTGGGATCCGAAGGACTCGACCTCGATCGACGCCCCGGTCCCCGACGTCGTCCAGGCGGCCGGCCAAACGGATCTGACCGGGCTCAGGATCGGCGTGGTCAAAGAGCTGGGCGGCGAAGGCTACGCCGCCGGCGTCGAGCGGCGCTTCACCGAGGCGGTGGGGCTGTTGGAAGCCGCTGGGGCCCAGCTGAGCGAGGTCTCCTGCCCCCATTTCCCCCTCGCCCTGGGAGCCTATTACCTGATCATGCCGAGCGAGGTGTCGAGCAATCTGGCCCGCTTCGACGCCGTCCGTTACGGCTGGCGGGTGAACGACGACGGACGTCATTCGGTCGAACAGGTCATGCGGCGCAGCCGGGGGGCCGGTTTCGGAGACGAGGCCAAGCGGCGCATCATCCTCGGCACCTACGCTCTCTCCAGCGGCTACTACGACGCCTATTACGGTTCGGCCCAGAAGGTCCGCACCCTCATCATCGAGGATTTCGCCGCCGCCTTCGAGCGGGTCGACGTGCTGATCTCGCCCGCCACGCCGACTACGGCCTTCAAGCTGGGGGAGCGGGCGGGGGACCCCCTGGCCATGTACAAAGCCGATCTCTGCACCATCCCCAGCAACCTGGCCGGCAACGCGGCCGCCTCCTTCCCGGTCGGCCTGTCGCCGGAGGACGGTATGCCGGTCGGCTTGCAGGTGATGGCCCCGCCCTTGGCCGACGACCGGCTCTACCGGGTCGGCGCGGCCTTGGAGCTGGCTCTGCGACAGCAGTGGTCGGGACCGCTCTGGGCCGAGCTGGTCCGGCGGGAGGAGAGCCGATGAGCCCGGCTGAGCGGCTGTTGGACTTCGATCAGGCCATGGCCCTGTTCGATCCGGTCCTGGGGCTGGAGGTCCACGTCGAGTTGAACACCCGCTCGAAGATGTTCTGCGGCTGTTCGACCGCCTTCGGGGCCGAGCCCAACTCTCAGACCTGTCCGGTCTGCCTCGGCTTGCCCGGTTCGCTGCCGGTGTTGAACCGGCGCGCGGTCGAGTCGGCCGTCAGAATCGGCCTGGCTTTGAACTGCTCGATCGCCCAGTGGTGCCGCTTCGCGCGTAAGAACTATTTCTATCCCGACATGCCCAAGGACTTCCAGACCTCCCAATACGACGAGCCGATCTGTCAGGGCGGCCAAGTCACGGTCGAGGTCTCAGGACAGCCCTACCTGATCGAGATCGAGCGCGCCCACATGGAGGAGGACGCCGGCAAATTAGTCCATGTCGGGGTGACTGGCCGTATCCAAGGGGCCGACCACTCCTTGCTGGACTACAACCGGGCCGGCGTGCCACTGATCGAGATCGTGACCAAGCCGGTCACCGGCACTGGCGCCCAGGCCCCCCAGGTGGCGCGGGCCTACGTCGCCTATCTACGCGATCTGCTGCGGGGGCTGGGGGTGTCCGACGTGCGCATGGAGCAGGGCTCGCTGCGCTGCGACGCCAATGTCTCATTGATGCCGAAGGGCGCGTCACAGCTGGGCACTCGGACCGAGACCAAGAACGTCAACTCGTTGCGCTCGATCGAGCGGGCCTTGCGTTACGAGATCCGCCGTCAGGCGGCCGTTCTGGTCGATGGCGGGCGGGTCAAGCAGGAGACCCGGCACTGGCACGAGGACGTCGGACTGACCAGCCCGGGCCGGAGCAAGGAACAAGCCGAGGACTATCGCTATTTCCCCGAGCCCGATCTGGCGCCGATAGCGCCCAGCCCGGAGTGGGTCGAGCGGCTGCGGCGCGACCTGCCCGAGGCGCCGGACCAGCGGGTGGCCCGGCTGCGCCTGGAATGGGGTTTCAGCGAAGCCGAGATGCGTGATGTGACCGGTGGCGGAGCCCTCGATCGGGTGGCCCAGACGGTGGCGGCCGGAGCCACTCCGACGGCCGCCCGCAAGTGGTGGACGACAGAGTTGGCCCGCTGGGCCAATCAGGCCGGCGTCGAGTTGGACGACGTGCCCATGACGCCGGATCAGGTGGCCGAGGTCCAGGCCCTGATCGACCGCGGCGTCATCAACGACAAGCTGGCCCGGCGGGTCTTCGAGGCGGTGCTGGCCGGCCAAGGCGCCCCGGACGAGGTGGTGCGGTCCTTGGGCCTGGCCGTGGTGTCGGACGGCGCCGCCCTCAGCCAAGCCGTCCAGCGCGCCATCGCCGCCCAACCGGAAGCGGCCCAGAGCATCCGTCAAGGCAAGGTCCAAGCCGTCGGCGCTTTGATCGGCCAAGTCATGAAGGACCTGAGAGGGCAAGCCGACGCCGCCACAGTTCGTCAACTTATTCTTGACGAACTGACTTAGTCCGCGGCGGCCGGATCACAGCGTCAGCAGCATGCGCGTGTTGCCCAAGGTGTTGGGCTTGACCCGGTCCAGGTCGAGCAATTCGGCGGTGCCCTCGTCGTAGGACCGCAACAACTCGGCGAAGACGGTCGGTGTGACCGGGGCGCCTTGGATCGGCACGAAGCCGAGACGGGCGAAGAAAGCGGTCTCGAAGGTCAGGCAGAAGACGCGGCTCAAACCGAGCCGACGGGCCTGTTCGATCAAGCGCTCGACGATGGCCCGGCCCAAACCTTGCCCGCGGGCGGAGCGGGCCACCGCCAGGGTGCGGATCTCGGCCAGGTCCTCCCAGAAGACATGCAGAGCGCCGCAGCCTTGGACTTGGCCGGACGTCTCGGCCACGATGAATTGCTGCAGAGCCTCGAAATAGGCCACCGGCGGTTTGGCCACCAAGACGCGGCGGTCGATGTAAGGGGCCGTGATGCGCCGGATGGCCGCCACGTCAGCGGTCAGGGCGGGGCGGATGACGGCTGGGCTCACGGCCAGTCAGCATAGCTCGGGAGCGTGGAAGAATGAGGGAGTGCTCGAACCGAACTACAACGCCCAAGGACTGGTGCCGGTGGTGGTGCAGGAAGCCAGCTCGGGTCAGGTCCTGATGCTGGCTTGGATGGACGCCGAGGCGCTGCGACGCACCTTGGCCACGCGCCGGGCGACCTATTGGTCGCGCTCGCGTCAGACCTACTGGGTCAAAGGCGAGACCTCCGGGCACGGCCAGACGGTGCGTCAGGTCCGGCTGGACTGTGACGGTGACACCGTATTGCTGACGGTCGACCAAACCGGCCCGGCCTGCCACAGCGGAGCCGAGACCTGTTTCGATCTGCATCCGCCCCTGTGGGACGAGGCGGCCGAGCCGGCGGTGGCCCGGTGACCCCGCTCTGGAGCATTCCCAGTCCGCCCCAGGGCGTCTGGCATCTGGGCCCACTGCCGATCAGGGCCTACGCCATCTGCGTCCTGACCGGCATCCTGGTGGCTTGTTGGGGAGTGTGGCGGCGCTGGCGGGCCTGGGGCGGCGACACCGTGAAGCTGGAGAACCTGCTCCTGGTCACGGTGGTGGGCGGCATGGTCGGGGCCAGGATCTACTTCATCATCATCGAATGGCCGCGTTACTTCGGACCGAACGGGGTCTGGTACCACGTCTTCTACGTCTGGCAGGGCGGCCTCGGCATCATGGGCGGGGTCGGGCTGGGGGCGCTGGCGGCCTGGGCCATGTGCCGGCGCTATCGCTTCAATTTCCTGGTCCTGGCCGATTGTGTGGCCTTGATGCTGCCGATCGCGCAGGGCATCGGCCGGCTCGGCAACTGGTGGAACCAAGAGCTCTACGGCCGGCCCACCGATCTGCCCTGGGGCCTGGTCATCGACCCGGCCCACCGGGTGGCCGGCTATCAGCAGTACAGCACCTTCCACCCCACCTTCTTGTACGAGTTGATCTGGGACTTCGCCCTGGCCGGCCTGCTCTGGGTCCTCCACCGCCACGGCCGCTGGGGCCAAGGCAAGCTTTTCGCCACCTATCTGATCGGTTACGCCGTCGGCCGCTCCATCGTGGAGTCCTTCCGGATCGACCCGGTCGAAGTGGTGGCCGGCCTCAGAGTCAATAGTTGGGCCGCCCTCGGCGTCGGTCTGGTCGGCCTGATCTGGTTGGTCTGGCTGATCCGTCACCGCCCGGGTGGCGATGGCCCCGGTTCGGCCGCCAGCCGGCCCGGCCCGGACGCCGAGTCCGCCGCCGTGACTGAGGCCGACCGGGAGCCGGTCGGACCGGTGGCTGAGCCGGTCGCACCGGACACGGGGCCAGAGCCGGTCGAGTCAAAACCGGTGCTGTCAGAGCCGAAGATCGACCTGAGCGAAGCGACTTAGGCCCGGTTGGGCCGCTCGTCTCGCTGTCAGGGCGGCGACACAGCGGTCAGCTAGAGTACCCAGGTAACTTGCCAGGATCAGGGCCGCGGACTGGTCCGAGGGTCGGGCGAGAGAAAGGCAGGAGCCGTATGGTCGAGTCTGGTCAGACGATCACAGCCCAGGGTTTGTATTCTCCCCAGTACGAGCATGAGGCCTGCGGGGTGGGTTTCGTGACCCGCTTGGACGGGGCCAAGACTCATCAGATCGTCGAACAGGCCTTGACCGTGTTGGCCAATCTGGACCATCGCGGCGCCACGGGAGCCGATCCTCAGGCCGGCGACGGCGCCGGCCTCCTAGTCCAGTTGCCAGACGCCTTCCTGCGCCGGAGCTGCCCCTTCGATCTGCCTCCGGCCGGGCAGTACGCGGTCGGTTTGGCCTTCCTGCCGACCGATCCGCCGGCCCGCGACCGGGCCAAGGCCGAGTTCACCCGCTTGGCCGCCGCTGAAGGTCTGCATGTCATCGGCTGGCGGCTGGTGCCGATCAACCCTTCGACCCTGAGCCCGATCTCCCTGGCTGTCATGCCCAGCTTCGAGCAGGTCTTCCTGTCGGCCTACGGCGGCCAGTCCGGCCTCGACCTCGACCGCATGGTCTACCCCCTGCGGCGGCAGGCCGAGCTCGACCTCGACATCTACTTCCCCTCTCTGTCCGCCCGCACCCTGGTCTACAAAGGCATGTTGACGACCAGCCAACTGGAGACCTTCTTCCCCGACCTGCACGAGTCCGACTTCACCAGCGCCCTGGGACTGGTCCACTCCCGCTTCTCGACCAACACCTTCCCCAGTTGGCGGCTGGCCCATCCCTACCGCCTGATCGCCCATAACGGTGAGATCAACACGGTGACCGGCAACCGTAACTGGATGCGGGCCCGCCAGGCCCGTTTGGCCAGCCACCTGATCCCCGGCGACATCGCCCGTCTCTTCCCGGTCTGCACCCCGGGCGGGTCGGACTCGGCCAGTTTCGACGAGGCCTTGGAATTGCTCCATCTGTCTGGGCGCAGCCTGGCCCACGCCATGCTGATGATGATTCCGCAGGCCTGGCAGGGAGACGCTGGGCTGGATCCGGCGTTGGCCGCCTTCTACCAGTACCACGCCTGTTTGATGGAGCCCTGGGACGGCCCGGCGGCGGTCGCCTTCACCGACGGCAGCCAGATCGGCGCCACCTTGGACCGCAACGGACTGCGCCCGGCCCGCTACTGGGTGACCCGCGACGGTTTGGTCGTCTTCGCCTCCGAGGCCGGTGTCTTGGACATTCCAGCGGACCAGATCGAGTCCAAGGGCCGGCTCCAGCCCGGGCGCATGTTCCTGGTCGATCTGGAGCAGCACCGCATCCTGGACGACGCCCAGGTCAAGCGCTCCCTGGCGCTGGCCCAGCCCTACGCCGACTGGGTCGAACGCAACACCATCAACTTGGACGAGCTGCCGGAGCGCCAGCACATCGTCCATTCCCACGCCTCGGTCACTCGCCGCCAGCAGGTCTTCGGCTACACCACCGAGGAGCTCCGGCTGCTGGTGGCCCCGATGGCCAATAGCGCAGCCGAGCCGATCGGTTCGATGGGCCACGACGCGCCCCTGGCGGCTTTGTCCAATCGGCCCCGTCTGCTCTTCGACTACTTCACCCAGTTGTTCGCCCAAGTCACCAATCCG
Organism: Propionibacteriaceae bacterium; assembly: GCA_031265875.1. GTDB lineage: Bacteria > Actinomycetota > Actinomycetes > Propionibacteriales > Propionibacteriaceae > WQYJ01. The sequence goes on along the minus strand of JAISCA010000048.1, from coordinate 96,271 downwards.
CCGCTGGACGCCATCCGGGAGGAGCTGGTCACCAGTTTGTCCAGCGCCATCGGGCCGGAGGGCAATCTGCTCCAACCGACGCCGGAGTCCTGCCGCCAGATCGTCATCCCCTTCCCCATCTTGGACTCCGACCAGTTGGCCAAGATCGTGCGCATCCACCACGACGGCGGGGCCTCGGGCTATCGGACCGAGATCGTGCGCGGTCTGCACGAGATCGAAGCCGGTCCCCAAGGGCTGGCGGAGGCTCTGGAACGGGTCTGCGCCCAGGTCGACCAGGCCATCGCCGACGGGGCCCAGTTCATCGTCCTATCCGACCGCCACTCCAACTTCGACTGGGCTCCGATCCCGTCTCTGCTGTTGACCGCGACCGTCCACCACCACCTGGTCCGGACCCACAACCGCACCCGCGTCGGACTGATCGTGGAGGCCGGCGACGTGCGCGAGGTCCACCACGTCGCGCTCCTAGTCGGTTACGGGGCGGCCGCCGTCAACCCCTACCTGGTCTTCGAGTCGGCCGAGGATCTGGCCCGGCACGAGTTGTACGTCTCGGTCTCGCCGGACCAGGCCATCGCCAATGTCCGCCGGGCCCTGGGCAAGGGACTGCTCAAGGTCATGAGCAAGATGGGCGTGTCGACCATCGCCTCCTACCGGGGGGCTCAGATCTTCGAGGCCATCGGGCTGAGCGCCGAGTTCGTGGAGCGCTATTTCACCGGCACCTGCTCGCGGATCGGCGGCATCGGTCTGGACGAGGTCTTCCGTGACGTCCAGGCCCGCCACGACCAGGCCTACCCGACCCAGGTGACCTCTTCCAGCGGACGGCAGCTCGACGACGGCGGCGAGTACAAATGGCGCCGGGGCGGCCCGGAGCACCTGTTCGACCCCGACACCATCTTCCGGCTCCAGCACGCCACCAGGACCGGCCGGGCGGACCTTTTCAGGGACTACAGCCAGCGGGTCGACGACAGCTCCCGGCGCAACATGACCCTGCGCAGTCTGCTCGAGTTCGCCTCCGACCGCCCGCCCCTGCCCCTGGCCGAGGTCGAACCGGTCAGCCAGATCGTGCGCCGTTTCTCGACCGGCGCGATGTCGTACGGTTCGATCAGCCAGGAGGCCCACGAGACCTTGGCCATCGCCATGAACCGCTTGGGGGCGAAGTCCAACACCGGCGAGGGCGGGGAGGACTCTGAGCGACTGCACGACCCGGAGCGGCGTTCGGCCGTCAAACAAGTCGCCTCCGGCCGTTTCGGCGTCACCAGCGACTACCTGGCCTGCGCCACCGACATCCAGATCAAGATGGCCCAGGGGGCCAAGCCGGGGGAGGGCGGTCAGTTGCCCGGTCCCAAGGTCTACCCCTGGGTGGCCCGGACCCGTCACTCGACGCCGGGCGTGGGCTTGATCTCGCCGCCGCCCCACCATGACATCTATTCGATCGAAGATCTCAAGCAGCTCATCCACGATCTCAAGTGCGCCAACCCGACCGCCCGGGTCCACGTCAAACTGGTGGCCGAGGTCGGCGTCGGCACGGTGGCGGCCGGGGTGGCCAAGGCCAAGGCCGACGTGGTCTTGATCTCCGGCCACGACGGCGGCACCGGGGCGGCCCCCTTGACTAGCGTCAAACACGCCGGCGGCCCCTGGGAGCTGGGTCTGGCCGAGACCCAGCAGACCCTGCTCTTGAACGGGCTGCGCGACCGTATCGTGGTGCAAACCGACGGCCAGCTCAAGACCGGCCGCGACGTCATGATCGCCTGTCTCTTGGGGGCGGAGGAGTTCGGTTTCGCCACCGCTCCGCTGGTGGCCTCCGGCTGCGTCATGATGCGGGCCTGCCACCTCGACACCTGTCCGGTCGGCGTGGCCACTCAGAACCCGCTGCTGCGGGCCAATTACGCCGGGCGCCCGGAGCACATCATGGCTTACTTCGAGTTCGTGGCCGAGGAGGTGCGTCAGTGGCTGGCCCAGCTCGGCTTCCGTTCCATCGCTCAAGCCGTCGGTCACGTCGAGGCCCTCGACGTCTCCCGGGCCGTCCGCCACTGGAAGCAGGCCGGTTTGGATCTGTCGCCGGTCCTGCACCGGATCGAGACCGACTCGCCCCTGCGTTGCACCCGGGCCCAGGACCACGAGCTGACCGCGCGTTATGACGTCGAGCTGGTCGAATTGGCGGAGCCGGCCCTGAGCCGGGGCCAACCGGTCAAAGCCGAACTGCCGATCCGTAACACCGACCGCACCGTCGGCACCGTCTTGGGCCACGCCCTGACGGTGGCCACGGCCGGAGTCGGCTTGCCCGACGACACCATCGACTTGACCTTCCGGGGCACGGCCGGGCAGAGCTTCGGCGCCTTCATTCCGGCCGGTTTGACCCTGCGCTTGCTGGGCGACGCCAACGACTATCTGGCCAAGGGCCTGTCCGGCGGCATCGTCACGCTGGCCCCGCCGCCCGAGTCCACCTTCGTGGCCGAGCAGGAGATCATCGCCGGCAATGTCATCGCTTACGGCGCCACCTCGGGCCAGTTGTACATCCGGGGCCAGGTCGGCGAGCGCTTCTGCGTCCGTAACTCCGGCGCCCTGGCCGTGGTCGAAGGGGTGGGGGACCACGCCCTGGAATACATGACCGGCGGCGAGGCGGTCATCATCGGCCCGACCGGCCGCAACCTGGCGGCCGGCATGTCGGGCGGGCGGGCTTGGGTGCTGGACTTGGACCGGTCCAAGCTCAACTCGGAGCTGGTCGATCCCTGGCCGGTCGAACCCGAACAGGTCGAGCGTTTGCGTCAGATCTTGAGTCAGCACCGATCCCAGACCGGATCGGCGGTGGCGGCCCGGCTGCTGGAGCTGTCCGACCAGGCCTTGGCCGAGCGCTTCACCGGCTTGCTGCCGCGTGATTACGCCCGGGTCTTGAAGGCCCGCGACCTGGCCCTGGCGGACGGTTTGGACGAAGCCGGGATCACGCAGAGGATGATGGAGGCTTCGCATGGCTGATCCGCGTGGTTTCATGACCCAGCCCCGTCGAGTGGCGCCGCGGCGACCGCCGGCTGAGCGTTTGACGGACTGGCACGAGGTCTACCCCGACAGTTTGGGCCGCAGCTTGAGCCCCCTGATCCAGGACCAGGCCAGCCGCTGCATGGATTGCGGCGTGCCATTTTGCCATCGAGCTTGCCCCTTGGGCAATTTGATGCCGGAATGGAACGACCTGGTCTGGCGGGGCGACTGGCGCGGCGCCCTGGAGCGCTTGCACGCCACCAACAACTTTCCGGAACTGACCGGACGGCTCTGCCCGGCCCCCTGCGAGGCGGCTTGCGTGGTGGGGATCAACGGCCAGCCGGTCACGATCAAGAACGTCGAGGTCTCGATCATCGACCGGGCCTGGGACGATCTCAGGGTCTTGCCGGACCAACCGGCTTGGCATTCGCTCAAGACGGTCGCCATCGTCGGTTCCGGGCCGTCCGGGCTGGCCGCCGCCCAGCAGTTGACCCGGGTCGGCCACACGGTGGCGGTCTATGAGCGGGCCGACGCCATCGGCGGACTGCTGCGTTACGGCATCCCCGAGTTCAAACTGGAGAAGGCCGTCTTGGACCGTAGGCTCAAGCAGATGGCTCTGGAGGGGACGGTCTTTCGGCCCAACACCGAGATCGGCGTCGACCTCAGTTGGGTGGAGTTGCGCGACCGTTACGAAGCGGTCCTGATCGCCATCGGCTCGCGTCGCCCGCGCGATCTCGACCTGCCCGGGCGTCAGTCGGCCGGTGTCCACCAAGCCATGGAATACCTGCCTCAGGCCAACCGGGCCGCCTTGGGCCAGACGGTGCCGGATCAGATCCTGGCCACCGACCTGGACGTCGTCATCATCGGCGGCGGCGACACCGGGGCCGATTGTCTGGGCACCGCCCTGCGCCAGGGGGCTCGCAGCGTCACTCAGCTGGAGATCATGCCGGCCCCGCCCGAGGTCCGCCCGGACCATCAACCCTGGCCGACCTACCCGGCTCTGTTCCGGCTGGCCTCGGCCCACGAGGAGGGTGGGGTCAGGCTCTACGCGGTCTCGACCACCCGTTTCCGGGCCGACCGGGCCGGCCGGGTCGAAGCTCTGGAATTGGTCGAGGTGGCCTGGCGGGAGGGTCGTTTCGAGCCGGTTCCCGGCTCCGAACGCCAGCTGCCGGCTCAGTTGGTGCTGTTGGCGATGGGTTTCACCGGTCCGGAGCGGGAGGTGGTCGAGGCGTTGGGGCTCCAGACCGATCAACGCGGCAACATCGCCCGGGACGAGAATTACCAGACCAACGTCGAGGGCGTCTTCGTCTGCGGCGACGCCGGCCGGGGCCAGTCTTTGATCGTCTGGGCCATCGCCGAGGGCCGTTCGGCGGCCCACAGCGTGGACGCCTACCTGACCGGCGCAGCCTCGCGCTTGCCTCGTCCGATCAGTCCGACGGAGCGCCCCTTGGCCGTCTGAGCGGTCCGCTCCTGGGCCAGGTGGCGGTCCGGGGCCCAGGCTGTGACCGGTCGGACGATCCACCACCCGTCAGGCCCGGCATCCCGCCCGACACGGCCCCATCCGCCACCCGATCCAGGGAGGCGCCACTAGGCTGACTGATTGATTGATCCGCCCGCTTTCCCCACCGGGCGCCGCCACGCTAGAGAGGTTAGTTTTGTCGACGGCCAGCTTCGTCCATCTGCACTGCCACACCGAGTACTCCATGCTGGACGGCGCGGCCAAGAACAAGGCGCTGTTCGCGGAGGCGGAGCGGTTGGGGATGCCGGCCGTGGCCATGACCGATCACGGCAACATGTTCGGGGCTTGGGACTTCTTCCACGTCGCCCAGGGGCACGCGGTCAAACCCATCATCGGCATCGAGGCCTACGTCGCCCCCTCCAGCCGGCACTCGCGCCAGCCTGAGTTCTGGGCCGGTGGCCGGCGCGAGGCGGCCGACCTCGACGTCGAGGGCGGCAAGGACGTGGCCGGTGGCGGCCGGTACACCCACATGACGCTGTTGGCCCGCGACGCGGTCGGTCTGCGCAACCTCTTCCGGCTGTCCAGCTTGGCCAGCATCGAGGGCTATTACATGAAGCCCAGGATGGACCAGGAACTGATCGCTCAGTACGGCCAGGGCCTCATCGGCACCACCGGCTGCCCCTCCGGCGCGGTCCAGACCCGCTTGCGTCTGGGACAGTACCGTCTGGCCCTGGAACAGGCGGCGGCCTACCGCGACATCTTCGGACCGGACAACTACTTCGTCGAGTTGATGGACCACGGCGTCGAGATCGAACGCCAGGTCCGGTCCGATCTGCTCAAGCTGGCCCGGGACCTGGACCTGCCCCTGCTCGCCACCAATGACTCGCACTACGTCAAAGAGGACGAGGCCGACGCCCACGACTCCTTGCTCTGCGTCGGCGTCGGTCGTAACAAAGCCGACGAGAAGCGCTTCCGCTTCTCCGGGTCGGGCTATTTCCTGCGCTCGGCCGAGCAGATGAGGTCCATCTTCGCCGAATTGCCCGAGGCTTGCGACGCCAGTCTGGAGATCGCCAGCCGGGTCGGCCCCTATGACGAGGTCTTCGCCCAGGTCGACCGCATGCCCCAGTTCGCCGTGCCTGACGGACAGACCCAAGAGTCCTGGCTGAGGGCCAAGATCGCCGAAGGTTTGACGCTGCGTTACGGCGCCAACCCGCCGGCCCAGGTGCTGGAACGGGTCGAGACCGAGTTGCGGGTGATCGAGCCGCTCGGCTTCGCCGCCTACTTCCTGATCGTCGCCGACATCTGCCGCTTCGCCCGCGACTCAGGCATCCGGGTGGGGCCGGGCCGGGGCTCGGCCACCGGTTCGATGGTGGCCTACCTGACCCGCATCACCGAATTGGACCCGATCGAGCACAGTCTGATCTTCGAGCGCTTCCTCAACCCCGAGCGGGTGACGCCGCCGGACGTCGACCTCGACATCGACGACCGTTTCCGCGACCAGGTGGTGGCGTACATCTCCCAGACCTACGGCGCCGAGTACACCGCCCAGGTCAACACCTTCAACACCATCAAGGCCAAAGCCGCTGTCAAGGACTCCTCCCGCATCCTGGGTTACCCCTTCGCCATGGGCGAGCGCATCGTCAAGGCCATGCCGCCGGACGTCCAGGGCAAGACGATGTCGCTGGGCGGTCTATTCGATCCGGCCGACGAACGTTACGGCGAGGCGGCCGAGTTCCGCACCCTCTACGAGTCCGACCCGGACGTCCGCCGGGTGGTCGAGACCGGCCGGGGCCTGGAGGGCCTGACCCGGGGCACCGGCGTCCACGCCGCCGCCGTCATCTTGTCCAACCAGCCCCTGCTCGACCTCATCCCGTTGCACCAACGCGACGACGGGGTCCGTATCACCGGCTTCTCCTTCCCTCAGTGCGAGGACATGGGTCTGATGAAGATGGACGTGCTGGGGTTGCGCAACCTCGGCATCATCGATCACGCCCTGGCCTTGATCAAGGCCAACCAACAGGTCGAGATCGATCCCTTGGAGCTGCCGCTGGACGACCCGGCCACCTACGCCCTGCTGGCCCGGGGCGACACCCTGGGCGTCTTCCAACTCGACGGCGGGCCGATTCGGTCCCTGCTCAAATTGATGGCCCCGACCCGCTTCGAGGACATCGCCGCCGTCCTCGCTCTCTACCGGCCCGGACCGATGGCGGCCAACGCCCACATCAACTACGCCGAGCGCAAGACCGGGCGTCAGCCCATCCGGCCCATCCACCCCGAGCTGGAGCAGGCCCTGGAGCCGATCTTGGGCAACACCTATCACCTGATCGTGTACCAGGAGCAGTTGTTGGCGGTGGCCCGGGAGCTGGCCGGGTACACCTTGGGCGGGGCCGACCTGCTGCGCCGGGCCATCGGCAAGAAGAAGAAGGAAGCCATCGACCAGGAGTTCGACCGCTTCAGCTCCGGCATGGCCGCCCACGGTTTCTCGGCCGCCGCCACCCAGGCCCTGTGGGACGTCATGGCCCCCTTCGCCGGTTACGGCTTCAACAAATCCCACACCGCCGGCTACGGGCTGGTCAGTTATTGGACGGCCTACCTCAAAGCGACTTATCCGGCCGAGTACATGGCCGCCCTGCTGCAGTCGGTCAAGGACGACAAGGACAAGTCAGCCGTCTATCTGGCCGAGTGCCGCCGCATGGGGGTGCGTATCCTGCCGCCGGACGTGAACGAGTCCGAGGCCATGTTCACCCCGATCGGGGCCTCAGTCCGCTTCGGTCTGACCGCCATCCGCAACGTCGGGCAAGGCGTGGTCGACGGCATCGTACAGGCCCGGGCCGAACACGGCCGCTTCAGCGATTTCTTCGACTTCCTGCAGGCCGTGCCGCTGGTGGCCTGCAACAAACGGGTGGTCGAGTCTTTGATCAAGGCCGGAGCCTTCGACTCGATGGGCCATCCCCGCCGGGCCCTGCTGGAGATCCATGAGGCGGCGGTCGACCAGGTGGTCGATCTCAAGCGCAACCAGGCCATCGGCCAGGACGATCTCTTCGGGGCCAGCCAACCCGGTCAGGCCGGTGGCCTGACCTTCGAGGCGCCGCCTGAGATCGAGGAGTGGGACAAGCCGATCAAGCTGGCCTTCGAGCGCGAGATGTTGGGGTTGTACGTCTCCGACCATCCCCTCAACGGGGTCGAGGGGGTGCTCGAGGCCAACCGGGACCTGTCTTTGGACCAAGCCCGCAGCTTCGAACCCAACGGCTCCGAGGTGGCCTTGGCCGGCTTGATCACGGAGGTGACCAGACGGCAGAACAAGAAGGGCGAGCCCTGGGCCCAGGTCACCTTGGAGGACACTGGCGCCTCGCTCAACTGCATGGTCTTTCCCAAGGCCTACGCCCAGTACGGGGCAGCCTTGATCGCCGACAGCGTGGTCCAGTTGCGCTGTCGCCCCAGTGCCCGGGAGAAGGGCACGGACTTCATCGTCTCGCAGGTGGTCGGGCTGGACATCTCGCGGCCGGATCAGGTCTGCCTGACCCTGTCGGTGCCGGTCAACCGGGTCAACCTCGACTTGTTCGAGTCGGTCAAGCGGGTTCTGGGACATCACCCGGGGGCCAGCGACGTCTGGTTCCGCTTGGTCGAGCCCTTCCAGACCAAGACCTACATCCTGGGCCGTAAGGTGTCCGCCTCGGGGGCCTTGATGGCGGATTTGAAGGCTCTGCTGGGCCCCAGCTGCGTCGATCTAGGGGCGCCGCGATGACTTGGCGCCGGCCCTTGCGGGCCCTAACCCGCCGCCTCGATCTGGCCGCCAATGGGCCTTGGCTGGGGGCTTACATCTTGATCTGTCTGATCGCGGGCACGGTGGCCGGCGCGATCTGGTACGGCCTGGTCGATCTGCCGGCCTACAACTTGGGGGATGACTTCTACGCTCACTTGTCCGAACGCGGTCGGGCCCAAATCTTCGCCGCCGACGCTTGGCTGGCCGGTCTCGGTTTGCTGGTGGGGCCAGTCCTGGGCTGGTTGGCCTGGCACTGGTTCGGCCGCTTGGGCTGGCCCTCGGTCGTCATCGCGGCCGGGGCTGGCGCCATCGCCGGTCTGGTCACCAACCAGGTCGGCAGCATCCTGGGCCCGGGCGATTTCGCCACCCGGCTGAGCAACGCCCAGCCGGGCGACCAGGTCGTGATCGAGTTCGCCAGTCACTCCTCGGTCTATCTGGCGGTTTGGATCGCCCTGGCCGTCTTGCCGGTGCTGTTGGGCTCGGCCTGGGCCTCGGACGCCGGCCGCGAGCGTTGGATCCAGCAGAGCCCGACCACTTGAGGCGGTCCGCTCCGCCCTGGGCGGAGACGGATCGTCCCAGGCCGGTTCAGGACGGTCGGCTGGGCCGGTCGGGGCGGGCGATGTCGGCCAGCCGGGCTTGGGTCAGAGCCACCAAAGCCGTCGGCGCCAGTTCGACTTGGGCGCCCCGACGGCCGGCCGAGACGAAGACGGTCTCATAGTCCAAAGCGGACCGGTCCAGCACGGTCGTATGGCGCTGTCGCTGGCCGAAGGGGGAGATGCCGCCCACCACGTAGCCGGTGGCCCGTTCGGCCGCCGCCGGCTCGGCCATGGCGGCCCGTTTGGACTCGACGGCGCCGGCTAAGGCCTTGAGGTCGAGTTGGCCGGCCACTGGCACCACCGCCACCACTAACTCGTCGCGGCCGGGGCGTTCGACGGTGGCCAGGAGGGTCTTGAAGACCCGCTTGGGATCGAGACCTAACAGGGCCACGCTCTCGGCCCCGAAGTTGGTGGCTTTGGGGTCGTGGTCGTACTCGTGCACCCGGTGCTCGACGCCGGCCCGGGTCAGGGCGAGCAGGCCGGGGGTGCCGGCCGTGGTCTTCTTGGCCATGGGGGCAGGATATCGACAGGGCAGGATATCGACCCTTGTGAGTCTCAAACACTCAATCAGCTCACTCACGAGCGCGAGCGCTCGACGTTCGCCTCAATCGTGTCTAGTCAGTCGGTCGCCTGAGCCCGGCCGGCGACTGGTGGGCGGACCGGCCCCAGGGCGCCAGTTCCGGACGGTTCGGGCCGGCCGGGCTGGCCCAGTAGTCTGTAGGACCGAGATTCGAAGGAGCGCCCTGGTGGAGTGGTCGATCGATCCGGGTCTGCCCATCGCGAGCGTGGCCGACCAGGTGGCCGATCTGATCCGGTGTCATCCGGTGGTGGTGTTGGCCGGTGAGACCGGTTCGGGCAAGACCACCCAATTGCCCAAGATCTGCCTGGGGCTGGGCCGGCGCCGGATCGCCCACACCCAGCCCCGTCGGATCGCCGCCCGCAGCGTGGCCGCTCGGATCGCTCAAGAACTGGGTCAGCCGCTGGGCGACCAGGTCGGCTACCAGGTCCGTTTCGACAAAGCCAGTCACCTAGGCACCGCTCTCAAGGTCATGACCGACGGCATCCTATTGGCCGAGATCGCCCATGACCGCGACCTCAGACGCTACGACACCATCATTGTGGATGAGGCCCATGAGCGCAGCCTCAACATCGACTTCCTGCTGGGCTATCTCAAGCAGTTGACGGCCCGGCGGCGCGATCTCAAGGTCATCGTCACCTCCGCCACCATCGACACGGCCCGCTTCGCCGCCCACTTCGACGACGCGCCGGTCATCGAGGTCCCGGGCCGGACCTACCCGATCGAATTGCGCCACCGTCCGCTGGACCCGGACCAGGACCAAGCCGAGGCCGTGGTGGGCCAGGCGACCGAACTGTGGCGGGAGACCCCCGGTGACATCCTGGCTTTCTTCTCCGGCGAGCGCGAGATCAAAGAGACCGCCGCCTTGGCCCAAGCCGAGCTGGGCGACATCGAGGTGGTGCCGCTGTTCGCCCGGCTGTCGGCGGCCGAGCAGAGCCGGGTCTTCGCCCGGGGCCAGCGGCGCCGCCTGGTCCTGGCCACCAATGTGGCCGAGACCTCTTTGACCGTGCCCGGCGTCACGGCCGTGATCGACACCGGTTGGGCCCGGATCTCGCGTTACTCGACCCGCAGCAAGGTCCAACGCTTGCCCATCGAGCCGATCTCCCAGGCCAGCGCCGACCAGCGGGCCGGCCGTTGCGGACGGATCGGCCCGGGCATCTGTGTCCGGCTCTACTCCGAGCAGGATTACGCCGAGCGGCCCCCCTTCACCGAGCCCGAGATCCTGCGCACCTCCTTAGCCTCCGTCATCTTGCGCATGGCCGACGCCCGGCTGGGCGACATCGCCAGTTTCCCCTTCGTGGAGGCCCCGGACCGGAGCCAGATCAACGACGGGCTGCGCCTGCTGGACGATCTCGGGGCCTTGGCTCAGACCGAACCCGAGTTACGGCTGAGCCGGATCGGCCGCCAAATGGCCGCTCTGCCGCTCGACCCCAGCCTGGGCCGGATCCTGGTCGAGGCCGCCCGGCGCGACTGTTTGCGCGAGGCCAGCGTGATCGTGGCCGGGCTGACCGTCAACGACGTCCGGGAGCGGCCCCTGGAACAGCGTCCTCGGGCCGACACCCTGCACGCTCGTTTCGCCTCGGACGCCATCCTCGATCCGGTCGACCCCTCGGTTGAGGTGGACCCGGCCCGCCCGGCGGCCGAGCGCAAGGCGGTCCCGGGGCGTCCTGGGCCTGGCCCGACCCGCGCCAGCGGGGATCGATCAGTCGGCCCCGGCGGCGACCTCTTGGCCCGCTGGAGGCTCTGGTGCTACCTGGAGCGGCGTCGGCGGGAGTTGTCCGGCAACCAGTTCAAACGGCTCTGCCGGGACGAGTTCATCCACTATCTCCGGGTGCGCGAGTGGTCCGACCTAGTCCAGCAATTGCGTCAAGCGACCAAGGATTTGAAGCTGCCCCGCAACCGCTTACCGGCCCCGGTCGATGACATCGTGACTAGCTGCCTGGCCGGCTGGCTGGGCCACGTCGGCCGGTTGGAGCCGGCGCCGGCGGCCCGCTTGGGCCAGCGGCGGGTCCGGCGTCCGGTCCCGCAGTACGTCGGCCCGAGGGGTGTCCGCTTCGCTTTGGCTCCCGATTCGCTGTTGGCCCGGCGGCCGCCGCCCCTGGTGGTGGCGGTCGAACTGGTCGAGACCACTCGGCTGTGGGCCCACCAAGCCGCCCCCGTCACCCCGGAGCAGGTCGAACAGGTGGCCGGCCACCTGCTGCGGCGGACTTACCACGAGATCGCCTTGGACGCCGTCCAGGGCGTCGTCCGAGCCGATGAGCGGGTCTGGCTGCTGGGCCTGCCCTTGCTGGAGCGCCGGGTCGACTACGGCCGGGTGGCTCCGGCTGAGGCCCGGGCCATCTTCATCCAGGCCGGCCTGGTCGAAGATCGCTGGCGACCGCCGGAGCGCGCCCCGTACGCCGCCGTCAGGGCGCACAATCTGGCCGTCAAAGCTGAGATCGCGGCCTGGCAGGACAAGGTCCGTCGGCTCGACCTGCTGGTGGACGATCAGACCCAGGCCGACTTCTTCGACCAGCGTCTGCCTGAATCGGTCACCTCCGGCCCCAGTCTGGACCGTTGGCTGCGGCAGGAGCCCGCCGCCGGCGACCGTCTGAGAGCCAGCCTGGCCGATCTGATGTGGAGCGAGTCAGCCGTGGTCGACCCCGCCCTCTATCCGGACCGCTGGCAGGTGGGCGGCCTGGACCTGGCCTTGGTCTATCGCTTCGATCCGGGCGGGCAGCGCGACGGCGTGGCCGTACGGGTGCCGGCCGCCACTTTGGCCGGTCTTAAGGCCGCTCCCTTCAGCTGGGGAGTGCCGGCTTGGCGGCGGGAACTGGCCAGCGCGCTGATCCGAGGCCTGCCCAAGCCAGTCAGGACCCGATTGACGCCAGCCGGGGAGATGGCCGAGCGGGCCCTGGACTGGTTGGGCCGGCGAGGCTACGACCAGTCCCTGCCTTTCACCCAGGAGCTGAGCCGAGCCTTGAAGGCCTTGACCGGCGTCGAGACCGGCCCCTGGGATTGGCGACCGGTGCCGGAACGTCTCAAAGTGGCCTTCCTAGTCGAGCCCGCCTCACCCGCTCAGCCTGATCGAGCTGGGGCGAAACCAGCCGCAGGGCGTCCGGCGGGTCAGTCTGGCGGCGGGCCGGCCGGCGACCAGGCCGGCGCCGAGGACCAGACGGTCTGGAGCTCCGACTTGGCCGGCTTGCAAGCCGCCGCCGCCCCCCGCCTGCGACGTCGTTTGGCCCGGCTCGACCGCGGGCCGGTCGCCCAGGGCTTGAGCTGGGTCTTCGGTCCGATCGACGAGCGGGTCGACCTGGAGCTGGACGGGGTCGAGACCGTCGCCTACCCCGGCTTGCGCGACGACGGGTCCACGGTCAGCCAGGTGCTCAGCCTGACCCTGGCCGAGGCCCGTCGGCTGCACCGGCTGGGTCTGGGCCGCCTGCTCTGGGAAGCTCTGCCCGATCCCACCCGCTGGACCGTCGCCCATCTGACCGAAGCGGACAAGTTAGCCCTGGCCAGCGCCCCGTATGACTCATTGGCCGCTCTCCTGGCCGAGGCCCGCCGGGCCAGTCTGCTGCAGCGGCTCGACCAGATAGCTCCGGCTTGGTCGATCCGGGATCAGGCCGCTTTCGCCGCCCTGGTCGACCGTCTACGACCGGAGGCGCCGGGACGGCTGGGCCAACTGGTCAAGGTGACGGCCGAGGCCTTGCGCCGCCGGGCCGGACTGGCCGCGTCCTTGGAGGCGCTGGCCCAGACCCGGTCCGGCCTAGACGTCCAGGCCCAATTGGACGACCTGATCTTCCCCGGCTTCATCCGGGTCATCCCCCAACCTTGGTTCGACCGCCTGCCGACCTATCTGCGCGGGATCGAGCGCCGCTTGGAGCAGATCGCCGTGTCCCCGGCCCGCGACTTGGAACGACTGGACCAACTCGAACCGGTCCTAGCCGCTTACGCCGAGCGCTGGCGGGCCCGGCCGGCCGGTTCGGCGGAGTTGCGCCGGATCGGCTATCTGATCGAGGAATTGCGTCTGCAATTGTTCGCTCAACCGATCAAGACCTGGCAGCCGGTCTCGGTCAAACGTCTACTTCAGGCCATCGCCGCCGAAGAAGCTGGACCAGGGCACCTCGAGGGGGGCGTCCTGGGTCACCACCCGATGTAGGAAACGGGTCAGCGGGAAGGCCGCCGCCGGCAAGCGGCCAGCCGCCGTCAAACGCCGCAGCGCCTGGCCCACCACGGTGATGGCCGCCACCCCTTCCAGGGTGACGCCGCGCATGCGCTGGTCCCGGACCTCGGAGAAGGGGACTCCGGCCCCGACCAGGGCGCCGGCTCTGACGTTGCGTCCGCCCACCGAGGTGACGTACATGTCGCCCACCCCGGCCAGGCCGTCGGCGCTGGCCGGATCGCCCCCCAGCCAGGCGATGAAGTCATGGATCTCGCGCGAGCCCTGGGCGAACAGGGCGGCCGAGTAGTTGTGCATCAGGTGCGGCCCGGCCTCCAGCCCCTGGGTCCGCAGCAGACCCTGGGCGAAGCCTTGGGCGAAGGCGAAGATGTTCTTGGTGGCGGCCCCGACCTCGTGGCCGATGAAATCGGTCGAAGTCCAAACGTGGTAGTAGTCGGTCCGGTAGAGGTCGGACAGGTAGTCCAGGCTGGTCTGGTCCTCTCCGGCGAAAACGACACAACTAGGCCGTCGGCAGGCCAATTCGCCCGCGATGCAAGGACCGACGATGGCGGACCAAGTGACTTGGTCGGCTAGGTCGCCGACCGCCTGGCGCAACACCTGGGGCAAGATCTTGAGACTGCCGTCGGGGTCGGCCTGGAGTCCCTTGGTCACGATCAGGACCTTCTGGCCCGGTCGTAGCAGTCGGCTCAATTGGCCTCCCATCCAGTCGACGCCGAAGGAGTTGACTCCGACCATGACGACATCGGCTCCGGCCAAGCCGGCCTCGGCCTGAGCGAAGAAGTAGGGTTCGACGCCGGGGTCCAAGCGGACCTGGAGGCCGGGGTGCGGCCGGCCGGCCTTGACTGAGGCGATGATGTCATCGTCTAGATGGGTGCCGATCAGGCGTACCTGATGGCCGTTGTCGCGGACCGGGTTGGTCAGGGCCGAAGCCATGACCCCGGCCCCGAAGACTGCGATGGTTGACATGGTGTCCTTCCTAGGGCGGCGATGGTCGGGTCTGATGGGTCGAAAGGGGAACGGTCGGATCGGGCGGTCAGGCTGGGTCGGCGCCGTCGGTTCCGGAGTGGTCGGTGGCGGGACGGGCCGCCCAGAGGGCGGCGGCGATGGCGGAGTCGGTGATCAAACTGGTGCAGAGCCCGGATCGGACCGCCGCCACGGTGGCGGCTTGCTTGGCCGGACCACTGGCCACCGCTAGGACGGCGGGGCAACGACGCACCAGATCGAGCTTGACGGACAGGGTCCGGGCGTCCAGCTCGGGGTCGACCGCGGTGCCGTCGTCGGCGATGAAGTGGCTCATGATGTCGCCCACCGCGCCGGCCCGGCGCAACTGGTCCATCCGGGCGGGGCTGACGTAACCGGACTCGACCAAGACCGAGTCCGGTTCGGCCGTGCCGGGGGAGTACAACATCAAGCGACAGGCTTCGGCCGCCCGCAGGGTCGAGGCCACGGCGGCGTCTTGGCGCAACAGGGCGGCCAGGTCGGCGTTCTCCAAGATGGTGGGAGCGGGCAGGCCCCGGACGGCGCCGCCGCCTTTCTGGGCCAGGGCGTACAGAGAGTCGCCCACCGGGTTGCCGCGGGCCAGGGTCGGTCCGCCGTTGGTCTGGACCACTTCCAAGCCTTGGGCCCAGCCCTGGGGCAACTGGTCCGCCACCGCCGCCACCGTCCGGCCCCAACTGACCGCCATCCGGACCGGGGCCGGCCGGAGCGAGGTCAGGTGACGGGCGGCCGCTTGAGCCACCGCCGTCAAAGTGGCGGCTGGGCTGGGCTGGGCCGACACCACGACCACCTCGCGCAGTCCGAAGGCGGCTCTCAGACGCAGTTCCAGCTCATGCCGACGGGCCCGGGGGTGGTCGATCACGACCCGCACGATGCCAGCCGTGCGGGCGTCCTCCAGCAGACGTCCGACCGTCCAGCGGGTGGTGCCGAGCTGGGCCGCCACCGCGGACTGGGTCTGGCCCTCGTAGTAGTACAGCTCCGCCGCCGTCAGCATCAGGTCCTCGTGCTCGCGGCCGGGCCGGGTCACGGCCGGGCCGCCTCGTGGTCGACCAGGCGATGGAGGACAGGTCTCAGGGCGGGGTAGCCGGCGCAGTACTGGTCGACGTAGAACTGATAGGCCTGGTGGCGCTCCGGATCCGGGGTCAGGCTATCGGTCGGGCGCACCATGGCCTGGGCGGCGTCCTGGAGCTGGTCGAAGGCGCCCGCCCCGATGGCGGCGCAGATGGCGGAGCCCAGCAGGGGGCCGTCTTGGACCTCGGTCAGCCCGATGGGCAATCCGGTCACGTCGGCGTGCAATTGGATCAGTTCGCGCGACCGGGTCATGCCGCCCGAGACGACTAACCGTTCCGGTTTGAGGCCGGCGGCGGCCATGGCCCTGAGGTTGTGGGCCGTGCCGTAACAGATGCCCTCCTGGATGGCGTGGTAGACCTCGGCCCGGCTGTGGGCCAAGGACAGTCCCCAGATCAGGCCCCGGGCCTTGGCGTCGGTGTACGGAGTCCGGTTGCCTTGGAAATACTCATTCACGATCAGACCGTGCGAGCCGATCGGGACCTGGGCCGCTTCGGCGTTGAGCTGGTCGTAGACCGACTGGCCCGGCCCCTCGGCGGCCGGCCTGAGATCACGGGCGAACTGGTCCTTGAACCATTTCATGACCGAGCCGGTCGAGACCTGCCCGCCTTCGACCGTGTGTTGCCCCGGGGCCACTCCGTCGCAATAGCCGCCCCAGAACCCGGGGCCGCAGATGGCGCGCTCGGACTGGCCGAAAATGGCGTGCGAGGAGCCGGTGATCAGCGCCAACTGGCCCGGTTCGACCACGCCTAGCCCGATCTGGCCGGCCGAGGCGTCGCAGGGGCCTTGCCCGACCGGCAGCCCGGCTCTGAGACCGAGGTGCCCGGCGGCGGCCGGCGACAGGGGGCCGACCAGTTCGCCCAAGGCGGTCAGGCGCTGGGGCAGCTTGGCGAAGACGTCGCCGACGCCGATGTGCTGGTAGAAGTCGGTCGGCCAGCCGCCCCGCTCGCGGTTGTGGTACATCCGGTGCGCCGCCGAATTGACGTTGACCGTCCACTGCCCGGTCAGCCGGTGGGTCACCCAGTCGGTGGCGTCGACCAGGCGGTGGGCGGCCCGGTAGGTCTCAGGTTCGTTCTCCTTCAGCCAGGCGGCCTTGAAGGGGTACCACTCGGCCGAGGCCGGGCCCGCGCCGCCGGCGTTGTAGCGCCGGGCCGATGAGTCTGAGGTCCAGGCTCGCTCGGCCTGTTCGGTCGCCCGCACGTCCATCCACATGATGGCCGGTCGCAGAGGATTGCCCGCGCGGTCGGCCGCCACCAGGGTCAAGGTGGTGGCGTCGGCCGCCAGCGCCACCACCTGGTCCGGCTCGGCCCGGGCCAGCCCGAGGGCTTGACGGGAGGCTTGGCCCAAGGCCTGCCACCAGTCGAAGGGGTCCTGCTCGGCCCAGCCGGGGCGGGGATGGTTGGTGCGGTAGGGGCTGGCGGCGGTGGCGGCCGGCCGGCCGCTCAAATCGAACAGCCCGACTCGGCAGGACTCAGTGCCGAAGTCGATGCCCATGACGAATGGTCCGGACATGTCTTCTCCTTCGAGGTCAGGTGGGACCGGGCGCCTCCAGCCGGCTGGATCGGGCCGGTGGGTCTTCGCCCAGGGGCTTGGAAGCACAGGACCAGGTTAGGCGGGTGAACAGCTTCTGCGCTATTAGCGCCCCAATAGTTGCACTTATGAGCAAAACTGAGAGGAGGCCGGACGGGTCGTCGGGCTCTGGCCGAGGTCTCCCGGTCCAGTCCCGGGGCGCTCGCGGGGCCGGCGGGCCGGGGCCGGACCTCAAGCCGGGCCTCAGGCCCAGGCCGTCGACCCGGCTGGGACTGACGGATCGCATAGAATCTGGGCGTGCTGCAGATGATCGACCTCCGCGACCAGGACCCTGACGACTACACCGCCCTGTTGCCGCGCGGACATTTCGACATCGGTCAGGCCCTGGCCCAAGTCGAACCGATCTGTCAGGCCGTGGCCGAGGAGGGCGAGGCCGCTCTGCGCCGCTTCAGCCAGCGCTTCGACGGAGTCGTCCCGCCCAGCCTGAGAGTCGATCCCGCACTGGCCCGACAGGCCGCCCAAGACTTGCCCCCCGATCTGCGCCAGGCCCTGGAAGTGGCCATCGACCGACGCCGGCGGGTGGCCCAGGTCGAGGCCGACCGGCCGGACCGGCGGGTCGAATTGGCCCCGGGGGCCACGGTCACCATCCGCCATGCGCCGGTCGGCCGGGTCGGACTCTACGTGCCCGGCGGCCTAGCCCCGCTGGCCAGCTCCGTGATCATGAACGTGGTGCCGGCCCAAGCCGCCGGCGTGGCCTCCATCGCCTTGGCCTCGCCGCCCCAGGCCGACCACGGCGGCTGGCCCCACCCCACCATCTTGGCCACCTGCCATCTACTGGGGGTGGACGAGATCTACGCCGTCGGCGGGGCCCAGGCCATCGCCATGCTGGCCCTGGGCGTGCCCGGTCTGTGCCGGGGGGTCGACCTCGTCTGCGGTCCCGGCAACGTCTACGTGGCGGCGGCCAAGCGCGCCCTGAGGGGACGGGTCGGCATCGACGCCGAAGCCGGTCCGACCGAGATCGCCATCCTGGCCGACCACACCGCCCGGCCCGAGCTGGTGGCGGCCGACTTGCTCAGCCAAGCCGAGCACGATCCCATGGCCGGGGCCGTGCTGGTGACCGATCGACCCGAGTTGGCGGAGCGGGTCGAGCTGGCTCTGGCCGATCTGGTCGAGAGCGCCCGT
Source organism: Propionibacteriaceae bacterium (assembly GCA_031265875.1). GTDB lineage: Bacteria > Actinomycetota > Actinomycetes > Propionibacteriales > Propionibacteriaceae > WQYJ01. The sequence goes on along the minus strand of JAISCA010000048.1, from coordinate 77,971 downwards.
CACCACGAGCGAGTCCGACAGGCTCTCAGCGGCCCCCAGTCGGGCGTCGTGTTAGTGCGCGATCTGGAGCAGGGGCTGGCCGTGGTCAACGCCTACGCCGCCGAGCACCTGGAGATCATGACGGCCCAAGCCGATCGGGTGGCGGCTGGCGTGGTCAACGCCGGCGCCATCTTCATCGGCCCCTCGGCGCCGGTCTCCTTGGGCGACTACGCGGCCGGCTCGACCCACGTCCTGCCCACCGGCGGCGCCGCCCGTCATTCCTCCGGTTTGACGGTGGACAGCTTTTTGCGAACCGTCCATGTCATCGACTACGACGCCGCCGCTCTGGCCCAAGTCGGGCCAGCCGTCGAGCGGATCGCCCAAGCCGAGGACCTGCCGGCCCACGCCGGGGCCGTGACGGTCCGGCTGGCGGCGGAGCGAGGAGGCGACCGGTGAGACCGGATGTGACCTTGGCGGAATTGCCGCTGCGCCCCGAGCTGGTCGGCCAGCAGCCTTACGGGGCCCCCCAATTGGAGGCCCAGGCCCGTCTCAACGTGAACGAGAACCCCTACCCGCCCAGCCCGGCTCTGGCCCAGGAGATGGCCCAGGCGGTGCGACAGGCGGCAGGCCAGCTCAACCGTTACCCGGACCGGGAGGCCAAGTCACTGCGCAGCAAGCTGGCCCGTTATCTGGGCCACGGGTTGCTCTTCGACCAGGTCTGGGCCGCCAACGGCTCGAACGAGGTCATGACCCAGCTGTTGCAGGCCTTCGCCGGTCCCGGCCGGCGCGTGCTGACCTTCACGCCGACCTACTCGATGTACCCGGAGTACGTCCGTAACACCTGCTCGGAGCTGATCAGCCTGCCCCGGCGGCCCGACTACGGCATCGATCTGCCAGCCGCCTGGGAGGCCATCGATCAACTGCGGCCCGATGTCGTCATGATCGCCAATCCGAACAATCCGACTGGCACTTCGACCCCTCTGGCGGTGCTGGAGCAACTGCTCCGGGTGGCTCCGGGCATCGTGGTGGTGGACGAGGCCTACCAGGAGTTCTCCCGCCAACCCGGCAACACCGCTCTCGGTTTGCTCAACCGCTACGGCAATCTGGCCGTCTGCCGCACCATGTCCAAGGCCTTCGCCCTGGCCGGCGGCCGTTTGGGCTATGTGGCGACCAGCGCCGCCATCGTCGACGCCCTGCGCCTGGTGCGCCTGCCGTACCATCTGTCGGCCGTCAGCCAAGCCGTGGCCGAAGTCGCCCTCGACCACGCCGACGAGTTGTTGGCCCGGGTCGACGAGCTGCGTCAGCGGCGGGACCAGTGCCTGGACCGGCTGCGCCGCTTGGGCTGCGCGGTGGTCGACTCGGACGCCAATTTCTGTCTCTTCGGCCGCTTCGTCAATCGGCACAAGGTCTGGCAGGAGCTGCTCGGTCAAGGCGTCCTGGTGCGCGAGGTCGGCCCGCCCGGCTACCTGCGGGTCTCGATCGGCTCGGCCCCGGAGATGGACCTCTTCCATTCCGCCCTGGAACAAGTTCTGTCGAGGGCGGCCCATCTGATGCAGAGCGAAGGGAGCCTGTGATGGCACGTCAGGCCCGGATCGAGCGAGTCACCTCGGAGTCCAGCGTCTTGATCGAGTTGGAGTTGGACGGCTCCGGCCGGTCCGACATCAGCACCGGGGTCGGCTTCTACGACCACATGCTGACGGCGCTCAGCCGGCACTCTCTGATCGACTTGATCGTCCAAACCACCGGCGACGTCGGGATCGACGGCCATCACAGCGTCGAGGACACCGCCATCGCGCTGGGCCAAGGCTTGGCCCAGGCTCTGGGCGACAAGCGTGGCATCGGGCGTTTCGGTCAGGCCACGGTGCCCCTGGACGAGGCCCTGGCGACCTGTGTGGTCGACCTGTCGGGCCGGGCCTACGCCGTCTGCTCGGGCGAGCCGGCCGGGCAGGAGTACGTCGCCATCGGCGGCAGCGGCGTGCCCTACATGGGCTCGATGACCCGCCACGTGGTCGAAGCCTTGGCCCACAACGCCGGGCTCTGCGTCCACCTCAGTCTGCTGGCCGGGCGTGACCCGCACCACATCGTGGAGGCTCAGTACAAAGCCCTGGCCCGGGCCCTGCGCCAGGCCGTCGAGCCGGATCCAAGGGTCGAAGGCGTGCCCTCGACCAAGGGCGTCCTGTGAGCGCTGGGCCCGAGGTGGCCGTGCTGGACTACGGTTCCGGCAACCTGCATTCCGTCTGTCGGGCCCTGGCCGCCACTGGAGTCAATGTCACATTGACTAACGATCGGGAGCGGGCGGTGACGGCGGACGGCTTGGTGGTGCCGGGCGTGGGGGCCTTCGCCGCCTGCATGGAGCAACTGCGCCAGGTCGGCGGCGATCAGGTCATCCTGGAGCGGGTGGCGGACGGCCGGCCCCTGCTGGGCATCTGCGTCGGTTTCCAGATCCTGTTCGCCCAGGGTCTGGAGCACGGCCACGGGGCCGCCGGGGTCGGCCTCTTCCCCGGTCTGATCGAGCGTTTGCCGACCCGTCGGCTGCCGCACATGGGCTGGAACTCGGTCCGTCCGCCGGCTGGCTCGCTCCTGTTCGCCGGAGTCGAACGGGAGCGGTTCTATTTCGTCCACTCCTACGCCGCCCGCCGGGCGGACGGTCTGCCGGCCGGGGCCCAGCCGGCCTGGACCGAACACGAGGGGGTCGAGCTGATGGCGGCGGTCGAGTGGGGCCCGGTCCAGGCCACCCAATTCCACCCTGAGAAGTCCGGCTCGGCCGGCGCCCGGCTGCTGCGCAACTGGGTCGGCGGTCTGCCCGGGGCCACTGGCGGGGCCGGACCCGAGGCCGCTGGTCCGGGGGAGACGGTCCAGGCGGAGACCGCGACGGCCCCGGCGGTCCGGCCGTGAGCGGGCTGACCGTGCTGCCGGCGGTCGACATCCAAGCCGGCCAAGCCGTCCAACTGGTCCAAGGCCTGGCCGGCTCGGCCAAGGTCTTCGGCGACCCGGTGGCGGCGGCCCAGGCCTGGCGCGACCAGGGGGCCGAATGGTTGCACCTGGTCGACTTGGACGCCGCCTTCGGCCACGGCTCCAACGCCCGGGTGACGGCCCGGATCGTGGCCGAGGTCGACCTTGAGGTCGAGTTGTCCGGCGGCATCCGCGACCAGGCCTCCTTGGAACGGGCCCTGGCCACCGGCTGCCGTCGGGTCAACCTGGGCACGGCCGCGCTGGAGAATCCGGACTGGTGCGCCGAGGCCATCGCCGGGTGGCCGGACCAGGTCGCCATCAGCCTGGACGTCAAACAGGGCCGCTTGGCCGGGCGCGGCTGGACCAGCTGGGGCGGCCCAGTGGAGGAGACCGTGGCCCGGCTGGACCAGGCCGGCTGCCGGCGTTACGTCGTGACCGACGTGGCTTCGGACGGCATGTTGTCCGGCCCCAACTTGGATCTGCTGGCCTCGGTCTGCGATTTGACCGAGGCCCGCGTGACCGCCTCCGGCGGCATCGCCCGCCTGGACGATCTCAGACGGCTGGCCGGCTTGTCCGACCGGGGCCTGGACGCCGCCATCATCGGCACGGCCTTGTACGTCGGCTCTTTCACGCTGGCTCAGGCCCTGGCGGCGGCTGGGGCCCAGCCCTAGTGTCGTGTTAAGGAAATGTCTGACGCTGCGCTGGGTCGGATGGGGCCTCTGGCGGCGCCCACGGGCCCGTCTGAACAGGTCCAGTGTTCAGACGATCGGGGAGGGAGCCACTGGGCGGTGTGGCCGTTTCCCCCGGCGGCGGGTGGGGCCGTAAAGTACAGGCTGAACGGCTCCGGAGACGGGCCATCGCCCCGACGAAAGGACTCTGATGAGCGGTCACTCCAAGTGGGCGACGACCAAGCATAAGAAGGCGGCCATCGACGCCAAGCGCGGCAAGCTGTTCGCCAAGCTGATCAAGAACATCGAAGTGGCGGCCCGCACCGGCGGAGGAGACCCCGGTGGCAACCCGACTCTGTACGACGCCATCCAGAAGGCCCGTAAGTCGTCGGTGCCATTGGACAACATCGAGCGGGCGGTCAAGCGCGGCTCCGGGGCCGAGTCCGGCGGCGCCGACTGGCAGAACATCACCTACGAGGCCTACGGCCCGGCTGGTGTGGCCATTTTGATCGAGTGTCTGACCGACAATCGCAACCGTTCCGCCTCGGACGTCAGGATCGCCGTGACTCGTTCCGGTGGCACCATGGCCGACGTCGGTTCGGTCCAGCGCCTCTTCTCACGCAAGGGCGTGATCGAGGTGCCGAAGCGGCAAGACGGCCGTCAGATCAGCGAGTTGGACCTGATGGAGGCCACCTTGGAGGCCGACCCCGAGGCCATCAACGACGAGGGCGAGGTCTTCGAGATCATCGGCGAGCCGGCCCAGTTGGTCGAGTTGCGCCAAGCCGTCCAAGCCGCCGGCATCGACTATGACTCGGCCGAGGTCGCCTTCGTGCCCTCCTTCACCTCGCCGGTGACCGAGGTCGACGCCGCGCGCAAGTTGTTCAAGATCCTGGACGCCCTGGAGGATCTGGACGACGTCCAAGAGGTCTACTCGAACGACGACGTGCCCGACGCGGTCTCAGCCGCCCTGGACGAGGGCTGACCGCCGAGTCGCTGATGCGGAGCCTCGAGTCGGAAGAAGAGCCTTCGAACGTCGCCGTCGATCCGTTGACGGGGATGCCAAATATCGACTTCGGGCGTGACTTCACCCAGATGGAGATCGACGTCTTCCTGGACGAGGACTAGTGACCGCACCGGTCCACCCGTTCACCGCCGCCGGTCTGGCCTTCTGACGCCTGATCAGTCCGGCGATCTGGCCGGGTCGACCCTGGGAGATCGACCCGGCCAGATCGGCCGGTCGGGGGCGGACAAAGTTGTCTTGAGGTCATGCTGTCACAAATCACGTCAGACCGTCAACTGATCCACTAGGGGATGCGATACGACCACCAAGTTGGGCGCTAGGTCGGCTTTCAGGGGATGGCGGCCTCGATCGGTGGGTCGATGGCTGGGGCGGGGCCGTGGCGGGCGATGGATTGGACTGGTCGAGGCTGGGACCGGCGTGGCGAGACGGTCGGGGCTGGGGCGGGCCAGTATGATCCGAACACCTGTTCTAAATCGCCCAGGCTGGGGTGGAAAGCGAGGTGGCCGTGCTGGTCCTCGGCGTCGACCCTGGTCTGACCCGGTGCGGTCTGGGCCTGGTGCGCGGCCAACCCGGTCGGGCCGAGTTCGTGGCCGCTGGCGTGGTCCGGACCCCAGCCGATTTGGAGACCGGCCGGCGACTGCGGCTGATCGAGATCGAGCTGGAGGAGTGGGTCGAACGCTGGCGACCGGAGGCCATGGCGGTCGAGCGGGTCTTCGCCCAGCACAATCTGATGACCGTCGTCGGCACCGCCCAGGCGGCCGGGGTGGCTCTCTTAGTGGCCGCCCGGCACGCTTTGCCGGTCGCCACCCACACCCCTTCCGAGGTCAAGGCCGCCATCACTGGCTCGGGCCGGGCCGACAAGGCCCAGGTCGGACACATGGTGGCCCGTTCGCTCGGCCTGGACTCCCCGCCCCGTCCGGCCGACGCCGCCGACGCCGTCGCCCTGGCTATCTGCCACGCTTGGCGGGGGGCCGCCAGCGACCGTCTGAACCGGGCCGCCGCTTCGACCCGGCCGGGTCGTCCACCCCGTAGTTGGGCCGAGTTGGCCCGTCTCAGAGAGGCCAGTCGATGATCGCCAGTCTGTCCGGTGAGGTGATCGAACTGTCGCCCACCTCCGCCACCATCGAGGTGGGCGGGGTCGGTTTGACGGTCTGGTGCGCTCCGGCCACCATCCAACAGTTGAGCCTGGGTCAGCCGGCCCGTCTGCAGACCCATTTGATAGTGCGCCAGGACGCCCTCACCTTGTTCGGCTTCAACACGGCGGCCGACCGGGAGGCCTTCGTCTTGGTCCAGACCGCCTCCGGCGTCGGCCCCAAGCTGGCGCTGGCCATCCTCTCGGTCCTGGACGCGTCCGAGCTGGCCCGGGCGGTGGCGGAGGAGAACCTGGCCCTGCTCTGCCGGGTGCCCGGCGTCGGCCGTAAAGTCGCCCAACGGCTGGTGATCGAGCTGAAGGACAAGCTGGCCCGGTTGGCCCAGGTCGCCCCGGCCCCCGGGTCGCCCGGGGGCGGACTGTGGCAGGAGCAGGTCAGCTCCGGCCTGGTCGGTTTGGGCTACTCCAGCCGTGACGCCGAGGCCGCCGTTGCAGCCGTGGCCGAACTGGTCGAGGCCGACCCCGAGATCCCGGTGGCCGCTCTGATGCGGGCGGCCTTGCGCCGCTTGGCCAAGTAGACCAGTAGATTCTGTGCCATGGCCCAGCCTTACCGTTCGCCCGTCGATCCCTATCCGGAGGCGGAGGAGAAAGCCGCCGAAGCCGCTCTCAGGCCCAACCGCTTGGCCGATTTCACCGGCCAAGCCCGCGTCGTGGACCAACTCGGATTGGTCCTGGCGGCGGCCAAGCGACGGGGCGCCGCGCCCGACCACGTCCTGCTGTCCGGCCCGCCCGGTCTGGGTAAGACCACCCTGGCCATGATCATGGCGGCCGAGCTGGAGACGCCGCTTAGGATCTCCTCCGGACCGGCCATCCAACACGCCGGCGACCTGGCCGCCATCCTCAGCTCGCTGGCCCCGGGCGAGGTCTTCTTCTTGGACGAGATCCACCGCATGTCACGCCCAGCCGAGGAGATGCTCTACCTGGCCATGGAGGATTTCCGGGTCGACGTGGTGGTGGGCAAGGGCCCCGGCGCCACCGCCATCCCTTTGGAATTGCCCGCCTTCACCCTAGTCGGCGCCACCACCCGGGCCGGTCTGTTGCCCAGTCCATTGCGCGACCGCTTCGGCTTCACCGCTCAACTCGACTATTACGCCGACCAGGCTTTGACTGCCATCGTGCGCCGCTCGGCCGAACTCCTGGCCTTGACGGTCGACCCTGAGGCGGCCGACCTGATCGCGAGCCGTTCGCGCGGCACCCCTCGGATCGCCAACCGATTGCTGCGGCGGGTGCGCGACTACGCCGAGGTGCATGGCTCGGGCCAGGTCTCGGTCGCTTTGGCCGAAGCCGCCCTCGATCTGTTCGAAGTCGACCGCTTGGGCTTGGACCGGCTCGATCGCGCGGTCCTGAGCGCGGTCTGCGCCAAGTTCGGCGGCGGCCCGGTCGGACTCGGCACCTTGGCCATCGCGGTGGGGGAGGAGGCCGAGACGGTGGCCGAAGTGGCGGAGCCCTTCCTGGTCCGGCTCGGTTTCCTCATGCGCACTCCGCGGGGCCGGACGGCGACGGCGGCCGGTTTCGCCCATCTCGGCTTGACCGCGCCCGCTCCGGCCGGTCTTTTCAGCCTTTGACCCGGCTCCGCGCCTGGCCCGGCCGGGTTCCAGGCCGCGCCCGGACGGAAGGATCCGGCGCGCTGAGGTTGGCTTCGGAGTGAGACGCGCGGTGGCAGATTCCGCACAAGGCGGTTCAGCCCACTAAGCTGACACAGGTTATAGCGGCGGCAACCCGCCACTGGCTCGGGTCTACGGAGGTCACGGAATGCAAGGCTGGGGAACACTGCTGCTGGTTGGCGCGCTCATAGTGGGCCTCTATTTCATGATGATCCGACCGGCCAAGCGCCAGCAGCAAGCTCAGCAGAACCTGCTGGACTCACTGTCGGTGGGGGATCGGGTGATGCTGAACTCGGGTGTCTATGGCACCATTCGCCACCTGGGCGACCGCCAGGCCATCATCGAGATCTCGCCTGGAGTGGACCTGACGGTGGTGCGTCGGGCCATCGTCAAGACGGTCCAAGGCGAGGAGGAAGACTTCGAGTACGCCGACAGCGCCGATCTGGACGCCCCGGCCACGGTCGAGGCCTCGGAGCTGGAGGACTGGCCGGTGCTGGACTCGGACGCCGCCGAGCCGACTGATCCCGAAGTCCCGAGCGACCCTCAACCGACCGCTCCGGACAGCCCGACTGAACCTGAGCAAGCTTAGTAATTAGGGAATAGATCGTCGTGGCCACACCGACGCCTCGCCGTCGGCACCCTGGGGTGCCGCTGATCGGCTTCTTCTCAGTCATCGCCCTGCTCGCCCTCATCATGGTCTTATCGGGCACTTGGACGCCCAAGCTGGGCCTCGATCTGAGGGGAGGCAGCACCATCATTCTGACCGCCTCCAACGTGTCTGGTTCTGGCTCGGTCGATTCAGCCAGTCTGGAGCAGGCCCGCACCATCATCCAGCAACGGGTCGACGGTCTGGGCGTGGGCGAGGCTGAGATCACGACCTCGGGCTCGAACCAGATCCAGGTCTCGGCCCCCAACGTGCAGCAGGACGAATTGGTCGAGATGGTCGGTCAGACGGCCCAGTTGGCCTTCCGCAAGGTCTACGCCGTCCAGCAGGCCGCCGCCGATCCGCCGGCCGGCCAAGCCGTCGCTCTGCCCTCCGTGCCAGCCGACTTCTCCAACCGTCCGAGCGAGCCGACCACGACTCTGCCGGCGCCCGAAGACGTGGCCGCCCGCCAGACCCTGCTGACCGAGCAGTTGGCTTGGACGCCATCGGATCAGGACAATTCAGATTTTTCTAACTTCCAGTGTGGCGACAATGTGCCCGACGTCTGGGACCAGCCCCTCTTCGCTTGTCTGAGGGCCGACGTGGCGTCAGGCGGATACCAAGTCAAGTACTTGCTCGGTCCTCGTTTGATCGAAGGCGACCTGGTGGACCAGGCCCAAGCCGGCATGCGCGACTCTTTGACCTGGGCCGTCCAACTGAGCTTCAGCAGTCTGGGCGGCACGCTGTTCGCCGACGCCACGGCCGATCTCGCCCTCCAGAGCTCGCCGATGAATCAGTTCGCCATCGTCTTGGACTCCGACGTCATCTCCGCCCCCAGCGTCTCCGCCCGCATCCCGGACGGCTCGGCTGAGATCACCGGTTCCTTCAATCAGACCACCGCCACCAACCTGGCCAATGTCTTGAAGTACGGCGCCTTGCCCTTGGCCTTCGAGCTGTCCAACGTCGACACCGTCTCCGCCACCTTGGGGGCCGACCAGCTCCAAGCCGGTCTGATCGCCGGTGGCATAGGTTTGCTCTTGGTCATCCTCTACAGCTTCCTCTATTACCGTGGCCTGGGCGTCGTGGTGGTGGCCTCCTTGGCTGTGGCCATGGCCACGACCTACCTCTTGATCGTGCTCTTGGGCGAGTCGGTCGGCTTGGCCCTCAGCTTGCCCGGCCTGGCCGGTGTGATCGTCGCCATCGGCATCACAGCCGACTCCTTCGTCATCTTCTTCGAACGGGTGCGCGACGACGCCCGCGAAGGGCGGAGCATCCGGTCGGCGGTCGAGACCGGCTGGCAGAAGGCCCGGCGCACCATCATCGTGGCTGACACGGTCTCCCTGCTGTCGGCCATCATCTTGTTCATTTTGGCCATCGGGGCGGTCAAGGGCTTCGCCTTCACGCTCGGTCTGACCACGATCGTCGACCTATTGATCATCTTCTTCTTCACTAAACCGCTGGTCTCCTTGCTGGTGCGCACGGATTACTTCGGCCAGGGCAAGAAGGGCTCTGGCCTGGAGGCCGATCACTTGGGCGTCAGCCCGACTCGCCGGCCCCGGCCGCGACGACTGCCGACGACGGGGAAGGAGCAGGCATGAGCGCCATCCAGGCCGGCCTCCCGCCTAAGAAGAAGGCCAGCTTCGCCCACCGGCTCTGGACCGGCGAGGTGTCGTACGAGTTCGTCGGCCGACGCCGCGTTTGGTACGTCCTCTCGGCGGTTCTGCTGCTGATCTCGATCTTGAGCCTGACCTTGCGTGGTCTCGAGCTGGGCATCGAGTTCAGAGGTGGTTCCAGCTTCCAAGTCACGGTGGCCAACGCCGACGCCGACATGGTCGAGTCTTATCGCCAGACCGTTCTGACTTCGGGGGTGCCCGATCTCAACGCCACCAGCGTCACCAGTATCGGTTTGGACCGGATCCAGGTTCAGACCCGCTCGCTCGATCTGGAAGAACAGATCAAGCTGCGCTCGGCTCTGGCCCAGGCCGCCGGCGTCGACTCCGAAGCGGTGGCCTATCAGCAGATCGGCGCCTCTTGGGGCCAGCAGATCACCCGCCAGGCCGGCATCGCCCTAGTCATCTTCTTATTGGCCGTCTCAATCTTGATCTGGGCCTATTTCCGCAACGGCAAGATGGCCATCTCGGCCATCGTCTGTCTGGTCCATGACTTGACCATCACCGTCGGGGTCTACGCCCTGGTCGGCTTCTCGGTCACACCGGCCACCCTGACCGGCGTGCTGACCATCCTGGGGTATTCCTTATACGACACGGTGGTGGTGTTCGACAAGGTGCGAGAGAACGCGGCCGTGCTGGAACAGACCCGGATGACTTATTCCGAGGCCGCCAACCTAGCCGTCAACCAGTGCCTGGTGCGCTCCATCAACACCACCGTGATCGGTGTCCTACCGGTGGCCGCCATCCTCTTCGCCGGCGCTTTCGTGCTCGGTTCTGGACCCTTGGAGGACATCGGCCTAGCCCTCTTCGTGGGCATGATCGTGGGCGCCTACTCTTCCATCTTCATCGGCACGCCCCTGCTGGCCCAGCTGAAGGAACGGGAGCCGGCCGTCAAGGAGCAGACCGAGCGGGTCGAACGCCGCCGCGCCCGTCAGGCCAAGCGGACCGAGGCTTGGCAGCAGGTCGAGGTCGTCCAAGGCCAACTCGAACCGACCGATGCCGATGATTCAGACGACTCAGACGACTCAGACGATCAGACGGCCGCGGCGCCGGCCAGCCGTCCCGCCGCCGCTGTCGCGACCGCTGCGACCGCCGAGCGGCGGCAACCCAAGCGCCAGTCGCGGGCCGAACGCAAGCGTCCCCGCTGACCGGCCTGAGGTCGCCGGGGCGGTCAGACACGATTGAGGCGAACGTCGAGCGTTCACGCTTGTGAGTGAGCCGATTGAAGTCTTGAGACTCGCCAGAGTCGATAGGATAGTCGTCACAGCGGCGCAGGCGGGAGGCTGAGATGGCGACTGAGACCGTCGACAGCACGACCACCGGGCTGCCCGCCCAGTCGGAACCGCCCAAGTTGAAGCTGTCCCAACGGCTGGCCCGTCTGACCGCCCCCAAGGTCACGACGACTTACGACGCCGTTCTGCAACCTCTCTTCGCGGTCGTGCGGCAGAGCCATCCCGAGACCGATCTGACCCTGCTGGAGCGGGCCTTCCAGGTGGCCGACTTCTATCACCGGGGCCAGGCCCGGAAGTCCGGCGACCCCTACATCACCCACCCCCTGGCCGTCGCCACCATCGCGGCCGAACTGGGCATGACCGCGACCACCCTGGTGGCGGCCCTGCTCCATGACACGGTCGAGGACACTGCTTACACCTTGGCCCAGTTGGCCGGCGACTTCGGCCCTGAGGTGGCCAAATTGGTCGACGGTGTGACCAAGCTGGATCGTGAGACCCACGGCCAGGTGGCCAAAGCCGAGACCATCCGCAAGTTGATCCAGGCCATGGTGCAAGATTTCCGCGTCGTCGTCATCAAGTTGGCCGACCGGCTGCACAATATGCGCACCATCGGCGCCCTCAGGCCGGACAAGCAGAACCGGATCTCGCAGGAGACCTTGGAGATTTACGCCCCCCTGGCCCACCGTCTGGGCATGAACACGATCAAGTGGGAGCTAGAGGATCTGGCCTTCGCCACCATGCAGCCCAAGTTGTACGACCAACTGGTGCAACAGGTGGCGGCCGAGCAGCCGGCCCGCGCCCGCATCCTCAGCCAGGTCACCCAGATCGCCACCGAGGCGCTCAAACAGCGCGGCATCGAGGCCATCGTCTACGGCCGGCCCAAGCACTATTACTCGATCTACCAGAAGATGATGGTGCGGGGGCGCGACTTCACCGACATCTACGACCTGCTCGGAGTGCGTGTCCTGGTCGACAGCAACGACGACTGCTATGTCGCCATGGGCGCCATCCATGAGACCTGGGTGCCGGTGCCGGGCCGGGTCAAGGACTACATCGCCAACCCCAAGTTCTCGACCTACGAGTCGATCCACACCACCGTGGTGGGTCCCCAGGGCAAACCGGTCGAGTTCCAGATCAGGACTCAGGAGATGCACCGTAACGCCGAATACGGCGTGGCGGCGCACTGGAAGTACAAGCAGGAGACGAAGGGCACGACCCGTTCCAGCCGGCTCGACCCGATGGATCTGTCCTGGGTCCGGCGGCTGTCCCAGTGGCAGAGCGAGGAGGCCGACCCCGAGGTCTTCTTGGACTCCTTGATCTTCGATCTCAAGGGCAAGGAGGTGATGGCCTTCACGCCCAAGAGCGAGTTGATCTTCCTGCCGGTCGGCTCCACTCCGGTCGACTTCGCTTACGCCGTCCACACCGAGGTCGGCCACCATTGCATCGGAGCCCGGGTCAACGGCAAACTGGTCCGGCTCGACAGCAAGCTAGAGGATTGCGACGTCTGCGAGATCCTGACCAGCCGGGCTCCGGACGCCGGCCCGTCGCGGGACTGGCTCGAATTCGTCAAGTCGCCTAGGGCCAAGCAGAAGATCAGTCAGTTCTTCCGTCGCGAGCGCCGGGACGAGCACATCGAGCAGGGCAAGGAGGCCCTGGCCAAGCAATTGCGCCGCTCCGGGCTGCCCTTGCAGCGTCTGCTCACCTTGCCCTATCTGACGGCGGTGGCCGAGGACCTCGACATCAACGACGTCTCCTCCCTCTACGCCGCCCTGGGCGAGGGTAAGATCGGGGCCCAGCACGTCGTGGAGCGTCTGATCGCGGTCGAGGGCGGCCCGGAGGAGGCGGCCGAGGAGAGCCTGGAAGACCGGCCGGTCTTCACCGTCCGGTCGCCTCGGACCAACTCTTCCAACCCGGGCATCAAGGTCGAGGGCGACACCAACATGTGGGTCAAACTGGCCCGCTGCTGCACGCCGGTGCCGGGCGACGACATCATCGGCTTCGTCACCCACAGCCAAGGCATCTCAGTCCATCGGCGCAGCTGCCGTAACGTCGCCGGCCTCTTGGCCACGCCGGAGCGGATCGTTCCGGTGGCTTGGGATCAGCGGGTCCAGAACAATTTCCTGGTCAGCGTTCAGATCGAGGGCTTGGACCGGACCGGGATGCTGGCCGACATCACGACCTCGTTGGCCGAAGACCGGGTCTCGATCGTCTCGGCCACGGTCAAGACCGACCGTAGCCGCACCCTGAGGGCTCAACTCAGTTTCGAGATCCCCGATCCCAAGTTCCTCGACCACGTTCTCAGAAGGCTGCGCTCGGTGCGCGAAGTGACCGAGGTGCGCCGGCTCAAAGCCTGAGCCGGCCTCCGGCTCGAGACCGTCCGCTCCAGGCCGGCAGTGGCCCTGGCCGGAGGTCCTCAGCGGGTGATCTCATCCAGCGTCTGGTTGGCTTGGTCGAGCCAGGATTGGTAAGTCGCGATGGAGGCTTTGGCTTGGTCGATGGCGGATTGGTCGCCCTTGGCCTCGGCTTTGGCCAGGGCGGCTTCGGCTTTGGCCACCTGATCGCTGAAGAGGGACACCGTCTCTTGGGCGCGCAGCCTGGTCTGAGGGTCGGTCCGGGCCCATTCCCGGCGGGCCACCTCGTCGATGGCGGCTTCCAAGGCCTGCACCCGGGCGTCGATGACCTTGGAGTCCTCCCAGGGCACCCGGCCGATGCGGTTGAACTGGTCCACGAATTGGCGGAAGGCGGCGCGGGAGGCGGCCAGGTCGGTGACGGGCAGAATGGCCGCCTCAGCCTCCTCCAGCAGGCTGGTCTTGGCCGCCAGATTGGCCTGGTTCTCGGCGTCGTGGGCGGCGAAGACCTCACGCCGGCGAGTGAAGAAACGATCCTGGTAGGCCCGGAAACGGGACCACTGTTCATCGTTGACGATCTTGGAGGCGCTGCCGGCGGCCCGCCAGCGGTCCATCAGATCGCGGAAGGCCTGAGCGGTGTCGCGCCAATCGCTCGACTCGGCCAGCGCCTCAGCCTCTTTCAGGAGCCCTTCCTTGACCTGCCGGACGGTCTCGAACTGGCTGGCCCGACTAGCCATATGGCTCTTGCGCCGCCGGCTGTAGGCGGCGCGGGCGGCGGCGAAGCGGCTCCACAGCTCGTCGTCGCTGGCTAAGTGGGGCAGCCCCTTCCACTCGTCCACTATCTCCTGCAGGCGGGCTATGCCGTGGCGCCAGTCATCGCTGGCGGCGATCTCCTCGGCCTGCGCCGTCAGGGCCTCTTTGCGGGCCTTGATCTCCTCCGTCTGACGGGTCCGCTCCTCATTGATCTGGCTTTCGACCTGGCCGATGAGGGGCCTGATCTGCTGGTCCAAGCCGGCGGCCAAGCCGGCCAGGTCGCCGACCGCGTTGGCGGACAAGATATTGCGCTTGAGGGAGTTCAAGGAACGACGCGACTCCTGCGGGTTGGCGATCCCCGCTTTGACTCTCTGCACTAACAAGTCAGCTTCGACACGCAAGGCCTCGAAGCGGCGCTCGAAGAAAGCCAAAGCTTCCTCAGCGGTGCTGTCAGGGATTTGTCCGACCATGCGTTCACCTTCAGGCGTGATGACGTAGACAGTCCCGTCCGCGTCGACACGACCGAAGGCGGCAGGCCTTGCAGTCTCAGTCATGGCCCCTATTTTGCCCGATAGAGTGCCTGCTGTGTTCCTTGAGCGGATCGTGACCCGACTTTGGGGTGAGAACTGTTACGTCCTGAGCCGCCAGCTAGCTGGGCCAGCCTTGGTCATCGACCCGGGCTGGGGCGCGGCTGAGGCCTGCTCCGAGCTGTTGGAGCGTCATTCCTGGAGCTTGGCCGGTGTGCTCTGCAGCCACGGCCATATCGACCATGTGGCGGACGCGGCCGAGTTGGCCGACCGCTTCCAGGCTCCGGTCTTCATCCAGGCCGGGGACCGCGACCTGCTGACTCAGCCTGGGCTGGGCTTGGAACCCGTCCTGGTGCGCCAGTTGCTGGGTTCGGACCGCTGGCCGGCCCCCGGCCGGGTCGAATCAGTCGATCACGGCCAGGTCTTAGAGCTAGCCGGTTGCGCGATCGAGGTCGTCTCCGCTCCTGGCCACACTCCGGGCTCGGTGCTGTATCTGCTGCGGGAGGTGGACCAGCCCTTGCGCGACCTGGCCGGCCGGCCGCTGCCCGGCCTGTCCCACCTGACCAAGCTTTGCTTCAGTGGCGACGTCCTCTTCGCCGGGTCGATCGGACGGACCGATCTGCCCGGCGGATCGATGGAACAGATGAGGCGTAGTCTGCGCCAGGTCGTCTTAGCCCTGGACGACGACTGGGGAGTTTGGCCCGGCCACGGTCCCGCCACCACCATGGCGACTGAGCGCGCCGACAATCCGTATTTGAATAGACGATTCTTGGAGGACAGCCCATGAGCCGACCCGCCGCCTTGTCCGGTTTCCCCGAGTGGTTGCCGGCCGGCCGCCTCTTGGAGCAGGGCGTGTTGGACCGGCTGCGGCGGACCTTCGAGTTGCATGGTTTCAGTTCGGTCGAGACCCGGGCGGTCGAGCCGCTGGGGGAGTTGCTGCGCAAGGGTGAGACCTCGCAGGAGGTCTACGTCCTGCGCCGCTTGCAGGAGTACTCCGATCCGGCTGGCCGGGCCTCCCTGGCCGAGTTGGACGAGCGTCAGTTGGGTTTGCACTTCGACTTGACGGTGCCCTTCGCCCGCTATGTCTTGGAGCACGCCGGCCAGTTGGATTTCCCCTTCAAGCGCTACCAGATCCAGAAGGTCTGGCGCGGTGAACGGCCTCAAGACGGCCGTTTCCGGGAATTCACTCAAGCTGACATCGACGTGGTGGGCCTGGGCGCCCTGCCTTTCCACTACGAGGTCGAGCTGCCTCTGGTGATGGCGGAAGCCCTGGCCGGGCTGCCGATCGGACGGGTCGAGGTCCGGGTCAACAATCGCAAGCTGTCCCAGGGCTTCTATCTCGGTTTGGGCCTGAGCGACCTGACGGCGGTCCTGCGTTGCGTCGACAAGCTGGACAAGATCGGTCCGGTCAAGGTGGCCGAACTGTTGGTCGACTTGGCCCAGGCCAGTCCGGCCCAGGCTCAGGCATGCCTCGACCTGGCCCAGATCCAAGGCGGCCGAGCCGATCAGGTGGGCCAGGCGGTGGAAGAGTTGGCCCGCCGCCACAATGTCGTCAATGATCAGTTGATGACTGGCTTGGCCGAGTTGACTCGGCTGCTGGAGGCGGCTCAGTCCGCCCAGCCCGGGGCGGTGGCGGCGGACCTCAAGATCGCCCGCGGGCTGGACTACTACACCGGCTCGGTCTACGAGTCCGTCCTACTGGGGCAAGAGTCATTGGGTTCGATCTGCTCCGGCGGGCGCTATGACTCTCTGGCCAGCGACGGGGCGCGGACCTACCCCGGCGTGGGGCTGTCGATCGGGGTCTCGCGGTTGGTCTCGCGGCTGATCGGCCAGGACTTGGCCCGGGTCACCCGACCGGTGCCGACGGCCGTCTTGGTGGCGGTGGTGGACGAGGCCAGCCGGTCCCAATCGGATCAGGTGGCCCAAGCTCTGCGGGCGCGGGGGGTGCCGACCGAGGTGGCTCCGACGGCGGCCAAGTACGGCAAACAGATCAAGTTCGCCGACCGGCGCTCGATTCCCTACGTTTGGTTCCCGGGCGACGATGGCCCAGACCAGGTCAAGGACATCCGCAGCGGCGAGCAGGTCGAGGCCGATCGGTCGAGTTGGCGGCCAGCCGAGGACGACCTCTGGCCCCGTTTGGTCTTAGCCCAAGGGGAGTGATGGCCGGCGGACCGGCCCAGGCGGCGGACCACTGGAGGTAGGCCACGAGGCCTGGCCGCCGCTGGCGCTGGTAGTAGGCTGACCGCTGTCCATCCACCAGCGATCCGAAGGACCACACCGTGCTGCGCACCCATCTAGCTGGCCGACTCCGTCTCAGCGACATTGGCCTCGACGTCGTCTTGACCGGCTGGATCGCCGTCCGCCGTGACCACGGCGGAGTCGTTTTCTTCGACTTGCGCGACGCCTCCGGGGTGGTCCAGACCGTGGTGCGCGAGGAACTGGTGGAAGAGCTGGGCGCGCACAAGCTGCGTCAGGAGTTCTGCGTGGCCATCTGGGGCCGGGTCGAAGCCCGCTCCCAGGACACGGTCAACCCGGCCATGGCGACCGGTCAGATCGAGGTCGTGGTCCAGGCCATCGAGATCCTCAATCCTTCGGCCAACCTGCCTTTCCCGCTGGACGAGCGGTCCAACGTGGGGGAGGAGGTCCGCCTCAAGCACCGCTATCTGGACCTACGCCGGCCCGGTCCGGCGGCCGCCCTGAGACTGCGCTCACGGATCAATCAGACCGCCCGCCAGGTCTTGGCCGAACATGACTTCGTCGAGGTCGAGACGCCCACTCTGACCCGTTCGACGCCGGAGGGGGCGCGTGACTTCCTAGTCCCAGCCCGTTTGGCCCCCGGTTCTTGGTACGCCTTGCCGCAGTCGCCCCAGCTGTTCAAACAGCTTCTGATGGTGGCCGGGCTGGAGCGCTACTACCAGATCGCGCGGTGCTACCGGGACGAGGACTTCC
The DNA here is from genome assembly GCA_031265875.1 of Propionibacteriaceae bacterium. Lineage (GTDB taxonomy): Bacteria > Actinomycetota > Actinomycetes > Propionibacteriales > Propionibacteriaceae > WQYJ01. The sequence continues at coordinate 60,475 of JAISCA010000048.1, read as the reverse complement.
GGGCCGATCGGCAGCCTGAGTTCACTCAACTCGACATCGAACTCAGCTTCGTCGATCAGGAGGACGTGATCGGATTGGCGGAGGAGATCTTGGTCGCCTTGTGGCGTCTGATCGGGGTCGAGCTGAGTCGCCCTCTGCCCCGTCTGACCTACGCCGAGGCGATGGACCGGTACGGCTCGGACAAGCCCGATCTGCGCTTCGCTTTGGAGATCCACGAGGTCACCGACTTGTTCGCCGAGACCGACTTCAGGGTCTTCCAGGCTCCTTACGTCGGCGCCGTGGTGATGGCCGGCGGGGCCGATCTGCCCCGCCGTCAGTTCGACGCCTGGCAGGATTGGGCCCGTCAGCGCGGCGCCCGGGGGCTGGCTTACATCACGATCTCCCCGGACGGCGACTGGGGCGGCCCAGTGGCCAAGAACCTGTCAGCCGCCGAGTTGGAGCGCTTGCCCGAGCGGGTCGGGGCCCAGCCCGGTGACGCCATCTTCTTCGCGGCCGGGCCCAAGGCCAAGTCGCAAGCCCTGCTGGGGGCGGCCCGGGACGAGATCGGCCGCCGTTCAGGCCTGATCGACCCGGCCGCCTGGAGTCTGCTCTGGGTGGTCGACGCGCCCTTGTTCAAACCGGTCAGCGAGGCGGAGGCCTCCGGTGACGTGGCCCTGGGATCGGGCCAGTGGACGGCCGTCCACCATGCCTTCACCTCGCCCAAACCGGAGTCCATGGACAGCTTCGACAGCGACCCCGGAGCGGCCTTGGCCTACGCCTACGACATCGTTTGCAACGGCAATGAGATCGGCGGCGGCTCGATCAGGATCCACCGCCGCGAGGTCCAAGAGCGGGTCTTCGCGGTCATGGGGCTGGACCCGGCCCAGGCCCAAGAGAAATTCGGCTTCCTGCTCGACGCCTTCGCTTACGGCGCCCCGCCCCATGGCGGCATCGCTTTCGGCTGGGACCGGGTGACGGCCCTGTTGGCTGGCAGCGAGTCGATCCGGGATGTCATCGCCTTCCCCAAATCGGGCAACGGCTTCGATCCGTTGACGGCGGCTCCGGCCCCTATCACCGTTCAACAACGGCGGGAAGCCGGAGTCGACGCTCCTCCGCCCGAGACGGCCCGACCGGCCTGACCCAGGGCGAAGCCAGGTCAGACCGGTCCAGTCGCAGGCGGCGGAGACCGACCGGGTCACCGCTAGTTGGGATCAGTTCTCAGGGGCCTGAGCCAAGATGGCGAAGATGGCCCGGCGGCAATTGGCCACCTCGGTGGCGATGGCCCCGAGCTGGACCGCGTCGCCGGTGCTGACAGCGGTGCGTAGGGCCAGGCCGAGTTGACGTAACTCGTTCAGGGCGGTCTTGGCCTCGGGCTCGGGGTGCCAGGGGTGCCCCTTGTGATCGGCCCAAGGCTCGCCGGCCACCTCGGCGGCGGCCCGCTGGCCGGCCTCGGTCAATTGGAAGCACTTCTGCCCGTCCAGATCGACCGACTCGATCAAGTCCTCGTCGGTCAACTGGTTGAGGCAGGGATAGACCGCGCCGGGGCTGGGGTGCCAGGCGCCCAGAGTGCGTTGGCTCAACTCGGCCATCAGCTGATAGCCGTTGCGGGGCTGGTCGGCCAACAAGACCAAGATGGAATCACGCAATTGGCCCCGGCGGGCGCGCTGCCCGCCCCGGTGGCGACCGCCGAAGAGCTCGAAGAAGTCGCGTAGATCGCCGGGACCGTCCAAACCGGGACCGCCCCAGCCGGGACGGAAGTGGCCTTGACGGTGATGGGTATGACGGTGGTGGCCATGGCGGCCGGAATGGGGGTGGCTGGGGTCAGCGAAGGGGAACATGACTCTCCTAATCGATAGAACGAACGATATAACGATATCCTTGGGGTCGAATCCGGTCAAGCGGGCGCGCTTAGACTGAGCCTGTGAGCGAGGACCTCTTCGGCGACCTGATCGTCCCGGCCTCGTCGCCCAGAGGCTCGCTGGGCGACGTCGGTCCCCAGTCCCCCCTGGCGGTTCGCTTGCGGCCCCGCCAGATCGACCAGATCATCGGTCAGCGTCAGCTCTTGGGACCCGGTTCGCCGCTGCGACGATTGGCCGCCGGGCAGCCCATGTCGGTTTTCCTGTGGGGTCCGCCTGGGGTCGGCAAGACCACCATCGCAGCGGTCGTCTCGCGGAGCGCCGGGGCCCGTTTCGTCGAGTTGAGCGCCGTCACGGCTGGCGTCAAAGAGGTCCGGGCCGCCCTCGACCAGGCTCGGGCCGAACTGGCCCGGGGGCGGGCCACGGTCTTGTTCATCGACGAGGTGCATCGTTTCTCCAAGGCCCAGCAGGACGTCCTGCTGCCGGCGGTGGAGAACCGCATCGTCACGCTGATCGCGGCCACCACCGAGAACCCCTCCTTCTCCGTCATCGCGCCTCTGCTGTCGCGTTCCCTGCTCTTGACCTTGGAGCCGCTCAGCCTGGAGGACTTGGATCAGTTGGTCGACCGGGCCCTGCACGATCCAGTCGGTTTGCGCGACGGCCAAGGGCGGCCCTATCGGCTGGAGGAGTCGGCCCGCGCCGATTTGGTCCGGCTGGCCGGTGGCGACGCCCGCCGCCTGCTGACCTACTTAGAGGAGGCCGCCGCCGGGGCCGACGCCCAAGACAGCCGTCAGATCACAGCTCAGATCGTGGCCCAGGCGGTGGACCGGGCCCCCCTGCGCTACGACGCCGCCGGCGACCAGCACTACGACGTCGTCTCGGCCTTCATCAAGTCGATCCGGGGCTCCGACGTGCAAGCCGGCTTGCACTACCTGGCCCGCATGATCGCCGCCGGCGAGGACGCCCGTTTCATCGCCCGGCGCCTGATCGTGCTGGCCAGCGAGGACATCGGCATGGCCGCCCCCCAGGTCCTGCCCCTCTGTGTGGCGGCGGCCCAGGCGGTCCAGCTGATCGGTCTGCCGGAGGCTCGTATCAACTTGGCTCAGGCGGTCGTGGCCTGCGCCACGGCGCCGAAATCGAACGCGGTCATCCAGGCCATCGACGCCGCTCTGGCCGACGTCCGAGCCGGCCGGGGCGGACCGGTGCCTGCCCACCTGCGCGACGCCCATTACAGTTCGGCCGCCCGCCTCGGCCACGGCCTGGACTACCGCTACGCCCACGACTGGCCGCATGGGGTCGCCCCTCAGACCTATCTGCCCGACGATCTGGCCCAAGCCCGCTACTACCAGCCCAGCGACCGGGGCCAAGAGGTTCAGCTAGCTCAGCGACTGGAGCTGATCGAACAGTGCTTGGGCCGTTCGGCCACCGCGCCCGAGGCGACTTGAGCCGACTAGTGGACTACGCTAGCGCTTGATTGTCGTCCGGTCGGGTCGGCGCTGAATCGGGGAGGAGACGGCTGGCATGGATGTCACCTTGGGAGGTATCGCCGGCTTGATCGCCGCCATCGCCCTGTTGCTCTTGGTCGGCGCCGTCGGGCTGCCTTTGATCCGTCTCAGCAAGGTCATGGACGAGTTGCGGCGGGCGGTCAAAGAGGTCACCGACAGCACCATCCCCGTCATCGCCGAATTGGAGGGCACCGTCACAGCCACCAACCAGGAGCTGGGCAAGCTGGCGGTCGTGACCGAGGACGTGGCCCAGGTCTCGGGCCATGTCTCGGCCGTGGCCGGTGACGCCGCCCGGGTCTCCCGCCTGGTGGCCGACACCGTGGCCGTGCCTTTCATCAAGCTAGCCGCCCTGGGTCAGGCCGCCAAACGGGCTTGGCGGAGCTGGAAGAAGTGAGGGCAGCCGTGCGTCGTTTGTTCTGGTTCGGACTCGGGGCCACCGTCGGCGCCGTCGTCGTTCTACGCGGTCGACGGTTGTTGGCCCAGGCCACGCCGCGCAGCTTGGTCGGCCAAGCCGGACGGGCGGGGGCCGAGTTGGCGCAGCGGGCCGGTCACTGTCTGAGCGTCTTCGCCCAAGCCCGCCGCGAGGCCGAGCTGGAGTTGCGCCAGCGAGCCGGCCTGGCCTGAGCCGCCCCACCATCACCCCAACTGTCCAGCACCGAAGGACCAGCATGAGAACCTCAGAGATCCGCCGTCGTTTCCTTGACTTCTTCCGCAGCAAGGGTCACGAGGTCGTTCCCTCCGCCTCACTGCTCTACAACGACCCCACCTTGTTGTTCGTCAACGCTGGCATGGTGCCCTTCAAGCCGTATTTCGTCGGTACCGAGCCGGCTCCTTTCGACCGTGCCACCTCGGTTCAGAAATGCGTCCGCACACTCGACATCGAGGAAGTCGGCAAGACCACCCGGCACGGCACCTTCTTCCAGATGAACGGCAACTTCTCATTCGGCGATTACTTCAAGGAAGGCGCCATCGCCTTCGCTTGGGAGCTGGTCACCGGACCGGAGTCACAGGGTGGTTACGGCTTCGATCCGGAGCGGGTCTGGGTCACCGCCTTGGAGGGCGACGACGAGGCCATCGACCTCTGGGTCCAGGTCGGCGTGCCGCGCCAGCGGGTCCAGACCCGAGGTTTGAAGGACAACTACTGGCACATGGGCGTGCCCGGTCCGGGTGGGCCCTGCTCTGAGATCTACATCGACCGGGGGCCGCAGTACGGCCCTGACGGCGGCCCGGTCGTGGACGAGGACCGCTTCTTGGAGATCTGGAACCTGGTCTTCATGCAGGAGGAGCTGAGCCAGGTCCGGGCCAAGGAGGACTTCGACATCCTGCGCCCCCTGCCGCGTAAGAACATCGACACCGGCATGGGTCTAGAGCGGGTCGCCCTGCTGAAGCAGAACGTCGACAACATGTACGAGATCGACGAGGTCTGGCCGGTCATCGCCCAAGCGGTCGCGCTGTCCGGCCGGGAGTACAACCGCGACGGCGGCCAGGCCGCCTCCAGCTTGGACGACGTCCGGATGCGGGTGGTGGCCGACCACATCCGGAGCTCTTTGATGTTGTTGACCGACGGGGTGACGCCAGGCAACGAGGGGCGCGGTTACGTCCTGCGTCGGCTCTTGCGCCGCTCCATCCGGTCGATGCGCATGTTGGGTGTGACCGACCCGGTCCTGCCCGAACTGCTGCCGGTCTCGCGCGATGTGATGCGGGCCTCCTACCCGGAGATCGATCAACAGTGGGAGCGGGTCTCCTTCTTGGCCTACGCCGAGGAGGACTCCTTCCGGCGCACCTTGACCGAGGGCACCCGTATCTTCGACGCCAACGTGGCCGCCTTGCGCCGCGAGGGCGGCTCGCAGCTGTCCGGCGACAAGGCCTTCCGGCTCCATGACACCTACGGTTTCCCGATCGACCTGACCTTGGAGATGGCCGAGGAACACGGCATCGCGGTCGACGCCGAGGGCTTCCGCTCCCTGATGGCGGAGCAGAAGCAGCGGGCCAAGCTGGACGCCCGGGCGAAGAAGGGCAATCTAATCTCGACCGAGGTCTACGCCGACCTGCGGCGGAGCGGTGAGACAGTCTTCCTGGGTTACGACGAGTTGAAGGTTGAGACCGGGGTGCGCGGCCTGATCCTGGACGGCCGGCCAGTGCGTCAAGCCGAGGTCGGCCAAACGGTCGAGATCGTCTTGGCTGAGACCCCCTTCTACGCCGAATCGGGCGGCCAGGACGCCGACGCCGGCGTCATCACCGGTCACGGTCTGAGCGTCGACGTGGTCGATGTGCAGCGCCCAGTGCCTGGTCTGATCGTCCATCGGGGGGTCGTCACCGACGGCGCCGTGGCGGTCTCCGATCTGGTCACCGCCAGCGTCGACGCCGAGGCTCGCTTCGGCTCCTGTCAGGCCCACTCGGCCACCCACGTCGTCCACGCCGTGCTGCGTCAATTGCTCGGTCCGACCGCCACTCAGGCTGGTTCGTACAACAAGCCCGGTTATCTACGTTTCGACTTCTCCAGCACGGTCGGTCTGAGCGACGACCTCAAGGCCGAGGTGGAGGGTCTGTCCAACCAGGCCATCCGGCGGCAATTGCCCGTCACCACCCGTCAACTACCGCTGGACGAGGCCAAGGAGCTAGGCGCCATGGCCATGTTCGGGGAGAAGTACGGCCACATCGTGCGCATGGTCGAGATGGGCGGCGCCTGGTCGCGCGAGCTGTGCGGCGGCACCCACGTCGGACAATCCGGCCAGATCGGCTTGTTCACCCTGGTGGGGGAGCAGTCGGTCGGCTCCGGAGTGCGCCGGGTCGAAGCCTTGGTCTCGACCGAAGCCTTCGACCGCCTGGCGGCCGAACGCGCCCTAGTGGCCAATCTGACCGACATCCTGCGGGTCCAGCCGGACCAGTTGGCCGACCGGGTGGCCAAGCTCATGAGCCAGCTCAAGCAGGCCGAGAAGACCATCGCCGACTTGACGGCGGCTCAGGCCCAGGCTCAGGCCGACCGCTTGCTGGCCTCGGCCCAGCCCATCTCCCAGGTGACTTGGATCGGGGCCCGGCTGGACAGCGCCGCGGCGCCCGGGCGGGCTCTGGCCAGTGAGTTGCGCGGTCGCCTGGCCCAGGGCCCGGCCGTGATCTGTCTGGTGTCGACCGGCGGGGCCAAGCCGACGGTGGTGGTGGCGACCACCGCCGCCGCCCAGAGGCTCGGTCTCAAGGCCAAGGCCTTGGTCGAGCTGGCGGCCGCCCGCCTGGGCGGTCGCGGCGGTGGCGGCGACGACATGGCGGAGGGCGGCGGCGTCGACGCCAGTCAAGCCCAAGCCGCTCTGGAGGCCGTGGCCCAAGCCGTGGGCGCGGCGCAGGCGTGACGGTCGAGGCGCTGCCCGGCGGCGTCAAACTGGCCCTGGACTTCGGCCAGCGCCGGATCGGAGTGGCCGCTTGCGACCGGGACGGCGGTCTGGCCTGGCCCGTCACGACCGTCGCGGCCGGCCAGCCTTGGGCCCAGCTGGAGGAATTGGTGGAGCGTTTCCAGCCCAGCGCCGTCGTGGTCGGTTGGCCGGTCAGCCTAGACGGGCGCCCTCGCTCAGCCGCCCACAAGGTGGCGCAGCTGGCGGCCCAGTTGGCCGGCCGGATCGATCGGCCGGTCTATCTGGTGGACGAGCGTTGGACCACGGTCGAGGCCAGCCGGCGCTTGCGCGAGGCCGGCCGGGCGGCGCGTCAGCAGCGCCAGATTGTCGATCAACAGGCCGCGGTCGGTATCTTGGACTACGTCCTGGCCGCCCAACGGGCCGGTCAGGCTTTGGCCCTGCGCGTCATCCCAGAGCCGATCGAAGGAGACTAAGTGAGGAAATCGGGTTCGCCCACCCCCGGGCAGCGGATCAAGAGCGGCGTCGCCGTCCTGATCAGCCTTGTGGTGCTGATCGGCGGCGGTCTCTACGTCGGCAACAAGGTTTATGACCGCTACATGCAGTGGCGGGAGGAGGACGACTACATCGGCCAAGGCGAGGTCGAGGTCATCGTGACGGTGCCGGAGGGAGCTGGGCTGACCCGGGTGGCCCAGATCTGCCAAGAGCAAGACGTCATCAAGTCGGCCACCACCTTCATCCGCTTGGCCAATCGGATGCACGACCCCATCGTCCAGGCCGGCCGTTACCGGATGCGCACCCGCCTGCCGGCCGCCGTCGCCTTGGACATCCTGCTGGACCCGTCCAATCAGGTCGAACGTTCCATGGTGACAATCCCAGAGGGGCGGGCCATCTGGCTGACGCTGGACCGCTTAGTCGAGGCCACCGGTCTGCCCCGGTCCGACTTCGAAGCCGCCCTGACCGCAGCCCAGAGCGATCCATCGCTGATCGGCCTGCCGTCCTACTCCGGCGGCCAAGCCGAGGGCTTCCTCTTCCCCGACACCTATGAGATGCCGATGCAGGCCACCAGCGTGCTGTCGAGGATGACCACCCGTTTCGGCGAGATCGCCCGTGAGCTCGAGTTGGAGGACCGGGCCGCCGAACTGGGGCTGACGCCCTACCAAGTGGTGATCGTGGCCAGCATCGTCGAAGCCGAGGTCAACCGGGAGGAGGACCGGCCCAAGGCCGCCCGCGTGATCTACAACCGGCTGGCCCGGGACATGCCTCTGCAAGTCGACACCAGCGTCAGCTATGGCTTGAACATGACCGGCAACGTCAATCCCAGCCAGGTCGAGTTGGACACCGACACTCCATACAATACATATTTGCATCATGGGTTGCCCCCCACGCCGATCAATAGCCCCGGCCGGGCCGCCTTGAACGCCGCCCTACACCCGGCCGAGGGCGATTGGTTGTATTGGGTCACGGTCGACCTCAACAGCGGCGAGACCCGCTTCGCCACCACCTACGAGGAGCATTTGGCCAACGTCGATCTGTATCGGCGGTGGTGCTCCGAGCATCCGGAGGTCTGCTGATGCCCGTCGGTCGTTCCGCCATCATCGGCTGCCCGGTCTCCCACTCCCTCTCACCGGCCCTGCACCAAGCCGCCTACGACTGGTTGGGCTTGGACTGGCACTACGGCCGCCATGAGGTCACAGTCGACTCACTGGACCAGTTCATCGCCGGCTTGGACTCCTCCTGGCGCGGTTTGAGTTGCACCACGCCGGTCAAGCGGGCGGTGGTAGCCCTGGGAGCTGGCGACGACACGGTCCGGGCCCTGGGCGTGGCCAACACGGTGGTCTTCGACGGCCGGCCGGGCCAGACCGAGCGCACCCGGGTGCGCAACACCGACGTCATCGGGCTGCGTCAGGCCCTAGTGGCGGCCGGCCACCAGCGGCCCCGCTCGGCCGCCGTCATCGGCAACGGGGCCACCGCCACCTCGGCTATCTACGCCCTGACCCAGTTGGGGGTGCGCGCTGGCCAAGTGGTCGGACGCGACCTGGCCAAAGCGACCGGGCTGGCCCAGCGGGCCCGGGCCTGGGGCGTCGAATTGACGCCGCGGCGCTTGGGCGACCAGTTGGAGCCGGTCGAGGTCGTCATCGTGGCCCTGCCGGCCAGCGCCGCGAGCGCTCTGAGCCCCTTCGCTGACGCCATCGTGGCGGCCACCGAGGTGGTCTTCGACGTGCTCTACGACCCTTGGCCGACGCCCTTGGCGGCCGTGGCCCAGGCCGCCGGCCGTCAGGTCATCAGCGGCCTCGACCTGCTGGCCCGTCAGGCCATCGACCAGGTCGCTCTGTTGAGCGGTCAGACCGTGCCGGTCGAAGTTTTCCTGACCGCCGCCGAACAGGCCTTGGCTCAGCGCCGGGCCGAGCGGGGCGTTGGACCATGCTGCGTTGGCTGACCGCCGGCGAGTCGCACGGTGTGGCCTTGACCGCCGTTCTGGACGGGCTGCCGGCTGGGGTCGCCCTGACCAGTCAGGACCTCAGTGCGGCCTTGGCCCGGCGCCGCCTGGGCTACGGCCGAGGGGCCCGGATGTCCTTCGAGCGCGATCAGGTCCGGCTGACCGGCGGGGTGCGCCACGGCCGGACCCTGGGCTCGCCGCTGGCGATCGAGATCGCCAATAGCGAGTGGCCCAAGTGGCGGGCCGTCATGGCGGCCGACCCCCTGGAGGCGGCAGACCAGGCTCAGTTGGCCGATTCGGCCCGCGCCGCCGCCTTGACCCGGCCCAGGCCCGGACACGCCGATCTGGCCGGATTGACGAAATACGACTTCGACGACGCCCGGCCGGTCTTGGAACGGGCCTCGGCCCGGGAGACGGCCGCCCGGGTGGCCCTGGGCGAGGCCGCCCGCCAATTCTTGGACCAAGCCCTCGGTGTCAGTCTGATCAGCCATGTCACGGCCATCGGTCCGGTCCGGGCGGCCCCGGTCCGACCGGGTCCGGGCGATCGAGCCGCCATCGACGCCGATCCTTTGCGCTGCGCCGATCCTCTGGCCAGTCCGGCCATGCGGGCCGAAGTCGACGCCGCCCAACAGGCCGGTGACACCGTGGGCGGCTGCTTCGAGGTCGAGGTCTTCGGCTGTCCGCCCGGCCTGGGCAGCCATGTCATGGCCGACCGCCGGCTGGACGCCCGGCTGGCGGCGGCCCTGATGTCGATCCCGGCCATCAAGGGGGTCGAGGTCGGTCTGGGCTTCGAGCTGGCCTGTCTGCGCGGCTCGGCCGCCCACGATCAGATCGCTCCCGCCGCCGGGGGCCTGACCCGGCTGAGCGAACGGGCCGGCGGCATCGAGGGCGGTATCTCGAACGGTGGCGCGATCCGACTGCGGGCGGCCATGAAGCCGATCGCGACGGTGCCCAAAGCCTTGGCCACGGTCGACCTCAAGACCGGCCAGGCGGCGCTGGCCCACCACCAACGTTCGGACGTCTGCGCCGTGCCGGCGGCGGCGGTGGTGGGTGAGGCGATGGTGGCCTTGGTGGTGGCCGAGGCCGCTCTAGAGAAGTTCGGCGGCGACAGCCTAGAAGAGGTCCGACTAACCGCTGAACGTTACCGGCGGCGTTTGGCCGAGCGGGGGCTTGAGATCAGATGAGCCTGGTCTTGATCGGTCTGCCAGCCTCGGGCAAGTCCAGCTTGGGAGCGGCCTTGGCCGAACGCTTGGGCTTGGTCCACCTGGACACCGACGCCTTGATCGAAGCTAGGACCGGTCAATCCATCCCCGACATCTTCAGCCAACACGGCGAGGCCGTCTTCCGCCAGTGGGAAGCCGAGGCGGTGGCCTGGGCCTTGGCTCAACCGGAGGCGGTGGTGTCCCTGGGCGGTGGGGCCGTCTGCACTGCGGCGGTGCGCCAAGCCTTGGCCGGCCATCGCGTGGTCTGGCTCGACGTCAGCCTGCGGACAGCCATCCGACGGGCCGGACTGGGCGGCTTGAGGCCACTCCTGCAAGGCGATCTGCGGCAGCGTCTGGCCGAGTTGGAGCGACTCCGGCGTCCCCTCTATCAAGCCTTGGCCGACCACCGGGTGTCCGGCGACGGAACCCACCTAGGGCCCTTGGCCGACCGCTTGGTGGCCGAGCTGAGCCGAGCGGGCTGGCCCACCGCGCCGGCGGACCAGACCGAGGCCCAGGTGACGGACCATGCTTGAGCGGTGCGTCACGGTCGCGGGCGAGCGACCCTACCAAGTCCTGCTGGGGCGCGGCCTCAGCTCGACCTTGGCCGATCAGGTGGCCGGGCGCCGGGTCGCCTTGTTGCATCCGGCCGGGCTGACCGGCTTGGCCGAGCGGGTGGCCGCCACCTTGGACCGGCCGGTCAGGCTGGCCCTGCCGGACGGCGAGGCGGCCAAGACCCCGGCTCAGCTAGTCGATTGCTGGCGGCGACTGGCCCAAGCCGGTCTGACCCGTCAAGACGTGGTGGTCAGCCTGGGCGGCGGCGCCACCACCGACCTGGGCGGCTTCGTGGCCGCCACCTGGTTGCGCGGGGTCGACCACATCGTCTTGCCCAGCACGGTCCTGGCCATGGCTGACGCCGCCGTCGGGGGCAAGACCGGCCTGGATCTGCCTGAGGGCAAGAACCTGGTCGGAGCTTTCTGGGAGCCCCAGGTGGTGTTGTGCGATCTCGACCTGCTGGCCAGCCTGCCGCTGGTCGAGCTGCGTTCCGGTTTGGCCGAGATCGTCAAAGCCGGCCTGATCCGGGACCCGGCCATCTTGACGGCGGTCGAGGCCGACCCCGACCGGGCCCAGGACAGCGCCAGCCCGGTCCTGGCCGAGATTCTGGGCCGGGCCATCCAAGTCAAGGCCGACGTCGTCTCGACCGACCTGCGCGAGGCCACCAGCACGGACGACTGGATCGGCCGGGAGGCCCTCAACCTGGGCCACACCTTGGCCCACGCCATCGAGCGGGCCTCCGACTTCCGCTGGCGCCACGGCCAAGCGGTCAGCCTGGGCTTGGTCTACGCCGCCGAACTGTCCTGCCGCCTGGGCCTGCTGTCTCGGGCCGAGGTCGAACGACAGCGCGCCCTGTTGTCCAGCTTGGGGCTGCCGGTGACCTACGACGAGGCGGCTTGGTCAGATCTGCGCCCGATCATGGCCCGGGACAAGAAGACTCGGGCCAACGGCTTGCGCCTAGTCCTCCTAGCCGGCCCGCAACGCCCAGTCGTGAGAGCCGGTTTGGACGAGACCGACTTGGCCCAGGCCTTCGCCCGCTTGGGCGGCCAGAATCCACCCGCTCCGGCCAGGAGGACCGATGTACATCCCTGATCACTTCGCTATGGCCCCGGCCGACATCGAGCGCTACGTCAAGACCATGCGCAGTGGTGTCTTAGTGACGGTGGACCCGGCCAGCGGCCTGCCCCAGGCCACTCTCCTGCCCTGGGCCTTCCAAGCCGATCCGGACCGTCTCACCACCCATGTCGCCCGGGTCAACCCGCAGTGGCGCCACCAGGGACCGGCTTTGATCTGCCTCGTGCTCCACCATGGCGCCGTGGCCGCCCAATGGCAGGAGCGGTTCGCCGTCGGCCAAGCCGCCCCCGGGCTGGACTACGAGGCCATCAACATCCGGGGCCAACTCAGCGCCTCCGACCAGCCGGAGGCGGTGCTGGAATCCTGGCAGGCCATGTTGGAGGGACATCGAACCGGGCTCGGCCTGTCCGATATGGACGCCGACTGGCTGCGCCGCCAGGCCCGGGCCACGGTCGCCCTGGCCTTGCGCATTGAAAGCGTCGAGGCCAAGTCGAAATTGTCTCAAAACCGTTCCCTGACCGACATCGACACCATCTCGGCTGGCCTGGAACAGACCTGTCCGGCCTTGTCCGACCGCATCCGGGAGGTCTCCCGGCCCTGGGCCGAGCGCCGCCAAGCCGCCGTCGACCAGGCACGGCGGCAGGCCGCCGGACGTTGACCCGCTAGAATCGGCCATCGCACGACACCAGGCCGACCGGTTGACCCGGTCCCAGCAGCGGAGGAGCGAGGGTGGTCTCGACGAACGATCTGAAGAATGGCATGGTGCTCGATCTAGACGGCCAATTGTGGAGCGTCGTCTGGTTCCAGCACCACAAGCCGGGCAAGGGCAACACTGTGGTGCGAACCAAGTTGAAGCACGTCCTGTCGGGCAAGGTGGTGGACCGGACCTTCAACTCCGACACCAAGGTCGACACCGCTTCGGTCGACCGACGCGAGATGCAGTACCTCTACCACGACGGCGACGGCTTCGTCTTCATGGACAACCAGGACTACTCGCAGCTGACGCTGAGCGACGACGTGGTGGGCCAGGCCAAGGACTATCTACTGGTCAATCAGGTCGCCACCGTGGCTCTGCATGAGGACCAGGCTCTCTTCGTCGAGTTGCCGGCCTCGGTCGAGTTGGAGATCACCTACACCGAGCCAGGTCTGCAGGGCGACCGCTCGACCGGTGGCACCAAGCCAGCCACCCTGGAGACGGGATTGCAGATCCAAGTGCCTTTGTTCATCGTGACGGGGGAGAAGGTCAAGGTCGACACCCGCGACGGCTCCTATCTGGGCCGTGTCTGAGCGGGCGGCCGAACCTCGACCGCACCGCAGCGGGCGGCGTAAGGCTCGCAAATACGCCCTCGACGTCTTATTCGCGGCCGATCTGAGGGATTGCCATCCGGACACGGCTTTGGCCGAGCAATCCGAGATCCAAGACTTGCCGCCCTACACCAGCCAATTGGTGGAAGGGGTGGTGGACCGGATCGACGCCATCGACCGGCTCTTGAACGCCCGCTTGGACGCCGGTTGGAGCCTGCCCAGGTTGGCCCGGGTGGACCGCAACCTGGCCCGCATCGCGGTCTGGGAGTTCACCTGGGGCGGCGTTCCGGCCGGCGTCGCCATCGCCGAAGCGGTCGGCCTGGCGGCCGAGTTGTCGACCGACCGGTCGCCCGATTTCCTGTCCGGCTGGTTGGGGGCGGTGGCGTCGGAACAAGCCGACCCGGCCAGGCTGGCCTCAGACGCGCCGCCGGTCTGACTGATTGGGTTTTCCAGGGCCAGCAGCGGTAGTCTCATCTCCAATCATCGCAGTGGTCGTTACGAGGCCTGCCCGAGGGCAGGGAAGGATGTCAATGACAGATCGCCAGGCCCCACAGCCGCCCGCCTCGGGGGCTGAGCCGGCGATTCTAGTCTTGGAGGACGGACGGGTCTTCCCCGGACGAGCCTTCGGCGCCATCGGCCAGACCTTCGGTGAAGCCGTCTTCGCCACTGGCATGTCGGGTTACCAGGAGACGCTGACCGATCCCAGCTACCACCGCCAGGTCGTCATCGCCACCGCCCCCCACATCGGCAACACTGGTTGGAACGACGAGGACGATGAGTCTGACCGGATCCAGGTGGCTGGCTATGTGGTGCGCGACCCGTCGCCTCGGCCCAGCTCCTGGCGTTCTAGACGCGGCTTGGAGTCCGAGCTGGCGGCCCAGGGCGTGGTCGGCATCTGTGATCTCGACACCCGCGCCCTGACCCGGCATCTGCGTGAGCGGGGAGCCATGCGGGTCGGCCTCTCCTCCGTCGATCTCGACCCCGACCGCCTGTTGGCTCAGGTTCTGGCCGTTCCGAGCATGGCCGGCGCCGACTTGGTCGACCAGGTCAGCACGGCTCAGCCCTATGTGGTGGAAGCGGTCGGCCCGAAGCGCTTCACGGTGGCGGCGGTCGATCTCGGCATCAAGGCCATGACCCCGAAACTGATGAGCCAACGCGGCATCGAGGTCCACGTCCTGCCGGCCCAGGTCGGCTTCGAGCGGTTGGCCAGTCTCGGCCCCGACGGCGTCTTCTTCTCCAACGGTCCCGGCGACCCGGCCGCGGCCGACCAGGCGGTGGCGCTGCTGCGTCAGGTCTTGGCCGCCGGCCTGCCCTTCTTCGGCATCTGTTTCGGCAACCAGATCTTCGGTCGCGCCCTCGGCTTCGGCACTTACAAGCTGAAATATGGCCATCGTGGCATCAACCAACCGGTCAAAGATCTGACCACCGGCGTGGTCGAGGTGACGGCCCACAATCACGGCTTCGCCGTCCAGGCTCCGCTGGGGCAAGACCTGCCCACCGCTTACGGCTTGGCCCGTGTCTCCCACGTCGACCTCAACGACGACGTGGTGGAGGGATTGGAACTGCGCGACCCGGCCGGTCGCTTGATCGGCTTCTCCGTCCAGTACCATCCCGAGGCGGCGGCCGGCCCCCATGACGCGGCCTATCTGTTCGATCGTTTCGTCCAGTTGATGACGGAGCGGGCGGGGAGGGCTGATGCCGCGTCGGACTGACATCTCATCCATTCTGGTGATCGGCTCCGGGCCGATCGTGATCGGTCAGGCCTGTGAGTTCGACTACTCCGGGGCCCAGGCCTGCCGGGTGCTGCGGCAGGAGGGCTACCGCGTCATCCTGGTCAACTCCAACCCGGCCACCATCATGACCGATCCCGAGTTCGCCGACGCCACCTACGTCGAACCGATCACACCCGAGTTCGTGGAGCGCATCATCGCGGCTGAGCGGCCCGACGCCCTGCTCGCCACCATGGGCGGCCAGACCGCCCTCAACACGGCCGTCGCCTTGCATCGTTCCGGGGTCTTGCAGCGCTACGGGGTGGAGCTGATCGGCGCCAGCGTCGAGGCGATCGAACGGGGCGAGGACCGCGAGCGTTTCAAGCAGGTGGTGTCCTCCCTGACCGATCTGCCCGGCGGGCCGCCTGAGGTGGCCCGGTCGGTCAGTTGCCACAGCGTCGAACAGGTGGTCCAAGCCGCCGCTCAGCTCGGCCTGCCGGTGGTGTTGCGGCCGTCGTACACCATGGGCGGGGTCGGCTCCGGTTTCGCCCACACCATGGCGGAAGTCGAGACCATGGCCGCCATCGGTTTGGACGCCTCGCCGGTGGACGAGGTCCTGGTCGAGGAGTCGGTCCTGGGCTGGAAAGAGTTCGAGCTCGAGATCATGCGCGACCGCTTGGACAACGTGGTCGTGGTCTGCTCGATCGAGAACCTCGACCCGATGGGGGTCCACACCGGCGACTCCATCACGGTGGCGCCGGCTCTGACCTTGACCGACCGGGAGTACCAACGCCTGCGCGACATCGGCATCGGCGTGATCCGGGCCGTCGGCGTCGACACCGGCGGCTGCAATATCCAGTTCGCGGTCAACCCGTCCGACGGCCGGGTGATCGTGATCGAGATGAACCCCAGGGTCTCGCGCTCCTCGGCTCTGGCCTCGAAGGCGACCGGCTTCCCCATCGCCAAGATCGCGGCCAAGGTCGCGGTCGGCTACTGCCTGGACGAGATCGACAATGACATCACCCAGGTGACGCCGGCCAGCTTCGAGCCGACCTTGGACTACGTCGTGGTCAAGGCCCCCCGCTTCGCCTTCGAGAAGTTCCCCACCGCCGAGGACACCTTGACCACGCACATGAAGTCGGTCGGCGAGGCCATGGCCATCGGCCGTAATTTCACCGAGGCCTTGGGCAAGGCTTTGCGTTCCTTGGAGGACCCCAGGGCGCCTTTCGTGCTGCACGGGCCGGTGGCCCAGCCCCTGCCCCAATTGCTGGCCGACATCGCCCGCCCCCATGACGGGCGCCTGGGACAGGTCGTGCAAGCTCTCCGGGCCGGGGCCACGGTCGATCAGGTCCACCAGGCCACCGGCATCGATCCTTGGTTCATCGATCAGTTGGTGATCGTGGTGGAGTTGGCCCGGGAACTGGCTGAGGCCCGGGATCTGACCGCTCAGCTGCTGCGCCGGGCCAAACGGCATGGCTTGTCCGATCAGCAGATCGGCGCCATCCGTTCGCTCGATCCGGACGTGGTACGAGCCCTGCGTTGGGCTTTGGGGGTGCGCCCGGTCTTCAAGACGGTCGACACCTGCGCGGCCGAGTTCGCCGCCCGCACGCCGTACCATTACTCCTCCTACGACGAGGAGACCGAGGTGGAGCCTCGGACCAAGCCGGCCGTGCTGATCCTGGGCTCCGGCCCCAACCGGATCGGTCAGGGCATCGAGTTCGACTACTCCTGCGTCCATGCCGCCATGGTCCTGTCCGAGGCCGGCTACGAGACGGTCATGGTCAACTGCAACCCGGAGACGGTCTCGACCGACTACGACACCTCCGACCGGCTCTACTTCGAGCCTTTGACCCTGGAAGACGTGCTGGAGGTCTACCGGGCCGAAGAGGTGGCGGGGCCGATCGCCGGCGTCATCGTCCAATTGGGCGGTCAGACCCCCCTCAAGCTGGCTCAGGCCCTGCAACGGGCCGGTTTGCCCATCGTCGGCACCTCGCCCGCCGCCATCGACTCCGCCGAGGAGCGCGGCGCCTTCGGTCAAGTTCTACGGGAGGCCGGCCTGCCGGCCCCGCGCTATGGCATGGCGACCTGTCCGGAGGAGGCCGTCGCCATCGCCAACGACATCGGCTACCCGGTCTTGGTCCGGCCCAGTTACGTCCTGGGCGGGCGGGGCATGGCCATCGTCTACGACGACCGCACCCTGATCTCGTACGTCACCGAGGTGACGCTGGCCTCGACCGAAGCCCCCATCATGGTGGACAAATTCCTCGACGACGCCATCGAGATCGACGTCGACGCCCTCTACGACGGTCAGGAACTGTACGTCGGGGGCATCATGGAGCACATCGAGGAGGCGGGCGTCCATTCCGGCGACTCGGCCTGTTCCCTGCCCCCCATCACCTTGGGCGCGGAAGTGATCGAGCAGATCCGCCGTTCCACCGCCGCCATCGCGGCCGGAGTCGGGGTGCGCGGTCTGATCAATATCCAGTACGCCCTGACCGGCGACATGCTCTACGTCCTGGAAGCCAACCCGAGGGCCTCCCGCACGGTGCCCTTCGTCTCCAAGGCCACCGGCGTCCAATTGGCCAAGGCGGCCGCCTTGGTCATGCTGGGATCGTCGATCGAGCAGTTGCGCCTGAACGGTCGGTTGCGGCGGGTCGGCGACGGCGCGGCGGCCCACCCCCGGGGCCCGATCGCGGTCAAAGAGGCCGTCTTGCCCTTCAACCGTTTCCGGACCTCGGAGGGCGATAGCGTCGACACCATCCTGGGGCCGGAGATGCGTTCGACCGGCGAGGTGATGGGCTTGGACCGCGTCTTCGGCACCGCCTTCGCCAAGAGCCAGATCGCGTCCTACGGAGAACTGCCGACCCAGGGGCGGGTCTTCGTCTCGGTGGCCAACTCGGACAAGCGCCACACCGTCTTCCCGGTCCAGATGCTGGCCGACATGGGCTTCGAGATCCTGGCCACCGAGGGCACGGCCGAGGTCCTGCGCCGCAACGGCATCGCGGCCCAGGCGGTGCGCAAGCACGGTCAAGGCAAGAGTCCAACCGGCGAGCCCACCATCGTGGAGAGGATCTTGGACTGTGACGTCGACCTGGTCTTCAACACCCCCAGAGGCCATTCGGTCAACGGCGACGCCCGGCGCGACGGCTACGAGATCCGGACCGCCGCCGTCTTGCGTGACATCCCCTACATCACCACCGTGCAGGGTCTGATCGCCGCCGTCCAGGGCATCGTGGCGACCCGTCAGGCGCAGATCGGGGTCCGTTCCCTGCAAGACTGGGCGATCGAGTTGGACCGGGCCCAGGAGTCATGAGCTGGCGGGCGGCGGCGCTCATCCGGGGCTATCAGGGCTGGCTACGGCCGCTCCTGTTCCGGAGCTACGGCGGCGACCCGGAGCGGATCCATGAGTTGACCATCGCTCTGTTGAGCCGGTTGGGAGCCGATCCCTGGCGCGGCCTAGTGGCGGCCCTGCTGCCGTCGGCGGCCGGTCCGATCCGCCTGGCTGGGATCGACTTCCCCGGCCGGGTCGGTTTGGCCGCCGGTTTGGACAAGGACGGCCAGGCCGCCCGGATCTGGTCCGCCCTCGGTTTCGGCTTCGCCGAGTTGGGCACCGTCACCGCCTTGGCCCAGCCCGGCAACGACCGCCCCCGCCTGTTCCGGGCCACCCACTCGGGGGCGCTGATCAACCGGATGGGTTTCAACAATCTAGGCGGCGCCGCTTTGGCCGCCCGCCTGACCGAGCTGGGTCAGGTCCGGGGCCAAGCCCGCTTAGGACTGCCGATCGGCGTCTCCATCGGCAAGACCAAGGCAGTCGGCTTGGACCAGGCTCAGACCGACTACTTGGCCAGTCTGGCGGCGGTCGCCCCGGTGGCGGACTACGTCGCCGTCAACGTCTCCAGTCCCAACACGCCCGGCCTGCGTCGCCTGCAGACGGCCAGTCAATTGGGCGAGCTGCTGACCAGCCTGGTCCAGGCCGCTCCGTCAGACCTGCCCATCTTCGTCAAACTGACCTGCGATTTGACCGAGGCTGACTTGGACCAAGTGGTCGAAGCCGCCCTCCGGGCCGGCGCGGCCGGCTTCATCGCCACCAACACGACCTTGGCCCGGGACGGTCTGAAAGGACCGGACTGCCGGCTGGCCCAGCAAGCCGGCGGCCTGTCGGGGGCGCCTTTGGCTCAGCGGGCCCGTCGCATGGTGGCCCGCTTGAGCGGCCTGACCGACCGGCCCGTGATCGGCAGTGGCGGGGTCATGACGGTCGACGACGCCCGGGCCCTCTTCGACGCCGGGGCGAGCCTGGTCCAGATCTTCACCGGCCTGATCTACTCCGGTCCGGGTCTGGTGGCGGCCATCAACGATTTAGCCGCCGACTGGCCGAACCGGGCCGGGTCTGATCTAGAACGGAGTCCGCATGACTGAGCCGTACGCCGTCCGGTTGCGTCGGAACCTGGCCCAGCGGGCTCCCCTCTGCGTCGGCGTCGACCCCCATCCGGGCCTGTTGCGAGCCTGGGGGCTGCCGGTCAGTCCGCTCGGCCTGGCCCGTTTCGGCGCCGTCGTGGTGGAGTCCCTGGCCGACCGGGTGGCTTGCTTGAAGCCGCAGTCCGCCTTCTTCGAGGCCCACGGAGCGGCTGGTTTGGCGGTCTTGGAAGAGATCGTGGGTCAGGCCCGTCGAGCGGGGGCCTTGGTCATCGTCGACGCCAAGCGGGGCGACATCGGCTCGACCATGACGGCCTACGCCGAGGCCTATCTAGGGGATGGCCCCCTGGCCGGGGACGCCGTCACGCTCAGCCCGTACCTCGGTTTCGGCGCTCTGACCCCAGCCTTGGACTTGGCCGAGGCCAACGGCCGGGGAGTCTATTTGCTGGCGCGAACCTCGAATCTGGAGGGCTCAGCGATCCAATCAGCCATCACCGCCAGTGGCGTCAGCGTGGCCCAGAGCCTGGTCGACGCCGCCGCCGAGCGCAACCGGGACTCCGGTTTGGACGCCGTCGGGCTGGTCTTGGGGGTGACCCAGGCCGAGCTGGGGGTCGACTTGAGCCACTTCAGCGGCACTGTCTTGGCCCCGGGAGTGGGCGTCCAAGGCGGCAGTCTGGCCGGGGCGCATCGGCTCTTGGCCGGTTTCAACGGTCCCATCGTGCCTTCGCTGTCGCGCCAGATCCTCCAGGCCGGGCCCGATCCGGCCGGTCTCCGGGCCGAGTTGGAACGCCTGCTGGAACAGGCCGGCCAGACCGCCGGCTGAGACTCGTCCAGGGCCGCCGACAGCGCTCGCTCAGGCTCGCCCGACGCGACAGGTGGGGGGGTCGGTGTCGGGCCGGTTGAGCCGCTCGCTAAGTTGTTCCTAGCGATTTGGAGCAGTCGCCTGAGGCGGGCCGACTGAATCCGGCCAGATGTTAAAGACAGGACGTTAGGAGTAGCGACGGTGATACCTCAGCTGTCACAGGATCAATTGCGCCAGGCTCGGTTGGCGGCAGCTTCGGCCCGGCGGGCCCGGGCTGGGTTGAAGTCAGAGCTGCGGCAAGGCCGGGTCAATCTGGCCCAGGCCTTGGACCAGGCGGCGGATGATCCGGTTCTGGCTCACATCAAGGTGGTCGACCTGTTGCGGTCGGTCAACCGGGTGGGGGAGAAGAGGGCGGCCGAGGTCATGCGGCAGGCCGGCATCGCCGCCAACCGGCGGGTGCGAGGTCTGGGCCGGCGTCAATTGGCCAGTTTGAAGGCGGCCTTCGTGTGATTTGGCCTCCCGCCATCTTGACCGGGCCGAGCGGCGTGGGCAAGGGCACGGTGGTGGCTGGGTTGGTGGCCCGCTGTCCCGAGGTCTGGGTCTCGGTCTCGGCCACCACGCGTCCACCGCGGCCGGGCGAGCGACCGGGGCTCAGCTACCACTTCTGCTCCGAGGCCGAGTTCGATCACCTGATCGAACAGGACCGATTGCTGGAATGGGCGACTGTGCACGGTCGGGCCCGCTACGGCACCCCGGCTGAGCCGGTCCTACGCGCCATGGCGGCCGGACGTCAAGTCCTGCTGGAGTTGGATCTGGCCGGCGCGCGCAGCGCCAAGGCCCGCTTGGCTGAGGCCCGGTCGGTCTTCCTAGCCCCGCCCAGTTGGCCGGAGCTGGTGCGCCGTCTGAGCGGGCGGGGCACCGAGTCGCCGGCCGACCAGGCCCGTCGGCTGGCCACGGCGCGGGCCGAATTGGCTTGCGCCGACGAGTTCGACGTCGTGTTGATCAACCGGGAAGTGGATGAGACTGTGGCGGCATTGGTAGAATTCCTTGGATTCTGTCATGGCCCGAATGATCAAGACCAAGAGTGAAGGTTGTCTCTACCGATATGCAAGTACCCGAAGGCATCACCAATCCCCCCATCGACGAGTTGCTGACCCAGGCCGACTCGAAGTATCGCCTGGTTCTGTACGCGGCCAAGCGGGCCCGCCAGATCAACGCCTACTACTCCCAGATGGCCGAAGGCTTGTTGGAGAACGTCGGACCCCTGGTCGAGACGGCTGGTCAGGAGAAGCCACTCACCATCGCCTTGCGTGAGATCAACGCCAGCCTCCTGGAATGCCACGAGATCGATCCCGAAGCCGAGGCGGCGGCCCGCGAGGAGGCGCTCAACGAGGTCGGGTTCGATTTGGTCAGCCCCTTCGGCCCGGCTGAGGTCAACCCTTTCAGCTCGCCTGAAGTCTGAGCCGATGGCTCGGCTGTTCACTTCTGAGTCAGTCACCGAAGGGCATCCCGACAAGATCGCCGACGCCATCTCCGACTCGATCCTGGACGCCTTGTTGGCCCAGGACCCGATGAGCCGGGTGGCGGTCGAAACTTTGGTCACGACCGGTTTGGCTCTGGTGGCGGGCGAGGTCACGACCGAGGGTTACGCCGACATCGCCCAGATCGTGCGCGACCGGATCGTCGAGATCGGCTATGACTCGCCGGCCAGTGGCTTCGACGGCAATTCTTGCGGCGTCCTGGTGGCGATCGGCAATCAATCGCCCGATATCGCCCAAGGCGTCGATCAGGCGGAGGAGAGCCGGGACGGCTCAGCCGATCGGTACGACCGCCAGGGGGCCGGTGACCAGGGCTTCATGTTCGGGTACGCCTGCCGGGAGACGCCCTCCTTGATGCCCTTGCCGATCGACTTGGCCCATCGCCTGTCCGAGCGTCTGGCCCAGGTCCGGCGCCAGGGCCTGCTCGACTTCTTAGGTCCCGACGGCAAGACCCAGGTCACGGTGGCCTACCAAGACGACCGGCCAGTCTCATTGGAGACCGTGGTGGTCTCGACCCAGCACACGGACCAGGTCAGCCAAGCCCGGGTCCGGTCCGGCCTGCTGGCCGAAGTGGTGAGGCCGGTCCTGGCCACCTATGACTTGCCCGCTCCTGGCTTGAGCGTCTTCGTCAACCCGACCGGTCAGTTCGTGGTCGGCGGCCCGGCCGGAGACGCCGGCGTGACCGGCCGCAAGATCATCGTCGACACCTACGGCGGCTCGGCCCCGCACGGCGGCGGCGCTTTCTCAGGCAAGGACCCTTCGAAGGTCGACCGCTCGGCCGCCTACGCCCTGCGCTGGGTGGCCAAGAATGTGGTGGCGGCCGGCCTGGCCGAGCGCTGCTTGGTCCAGGTCGGATACGCCATCGGCCGGGCCCATCCGGTCGGTTTGCACGTCGACTGCCATGGCACCAACCGGGTGCCGGTGGAGCAGATCCAACAGGCCATCGACCAGGTCTTCGATCTTCGGCCCCGGGCCATCATCGATCGCCTCGATCTGTTGCGCCCGATCTACTCCCAGGTCACCAACTACGGCCACTTCGGCCGTCAGCTCGATGTCATGACCTGGGAGCGGACCGACCGGGTGGAAGACCTCTTGGCCGCTGTGCCTGGCTAGGTCAGCCCAAGATGACCTTGACCTGTCCGGCCAGGGCGGCGCCGAGGATGGCGTGCTGGTCGGGATCGAGGTGGAGGCCGTCGTATTGCGAGCACTGCACCACGGCGCCGGCGTCGAAGTAATGCACGCCGTAAGACTCGGCCACCGCTTTGAAGTAGGTCGCGAACTGGCGCGACTTGGCCAGGCCGCCAGCGAACATGAGCTCGAAGATGTCGGTCTCGATGGTGGGGCCCAAGACCGGCGGGCTGATCAGCAGGACGGCCGGATCGCCCACGTAGTCGCCGGCGCAGGCGTGCAGAGCCTTGTCCACCAGGATGCCGGCCCCGTTGGCGATGTCTTGGGCCGTGACGGTGTAGCGGGCTTTGAGGTCGTTGGTGCCGACCATGATGATGACCAGGTCGAAGGGAGCCTGGGCGTCCAGGCTGGGCACGATCTGGTCCTTGCCGCAGCGGTACTCCTCGATCGGATCGTTCCACACCGTGGTGCGCCCGTTCAGACCGTCCACGATGACCTTGTAATCCGGTCCCAGTTGGGCCGCCATGACGCCGGGCCAACGCACGTCGTCGGGATGACGGCGCAGTTTCTGGCCGTCCAACCGGTTGGTGGGGTCCCAGCCCCAGGAGTTGGAGTCGCCGAATACCATCACTGTTTTCATCGGAGTTCCTTTCTCGACCGGGGCGTCATTGCCCGAAACAGTCTTGACCGAGCTTAGCCGATGTCATTTCGTCGATTGTCGAGAGGAACGGCGCTGGAGTCTACGGTCCGGCCCTCGGCCGGTCGGGTCGAGCCTGTCGGCGACGGGTGGCAAGCTGAGGGCATGGCCGCTCAGCAGGATGGCTCAGGCCCGGACCAGGCCCTGACCGAGACCGCACTGGTGGCCCAGGTCTACGTCGATCTGTCCTTGCCCCACTTGGATCATTTGTTCGACTACGCCGTCGGGCCCCAATTGGCCGAGCAGGTCCAGCCCGGCGTCAGGGCCAAGGTTCGTTTCTCTGGGCGTTTGGTCGACGCCTATGTCATGGAGCTGTCCCCGACCTCTGATCAGCCTCGCTTGTTGCCCTTGATCCGATTGGCCGGTTCGGAGGTGGTGCTGCCGCCGGCCGGGCGACGGCTGCTGCGGGCGGTGGCGGACCATTGCGGCGGGAGTTTCGTCGACGTGGCCCGGTTGGCCCTGCCGCCACGTCACGCCACGGCCGCCCGGGCCCAGCCGCCGGTCCTGCCGCCGCCGGCACCGCCGCGTTGGCGGGACAGCCCGTTGGCCGAGTACCGAGCCGGGGACGGTTTTTTGGCGGCCCTGGCGGCCGGAGGCGCGCCCCGGGCTCTGTGGGAGGTGGCCCCGGCGGCCAGCCCGCTGGGGGATTGGGCGGACGGGTTGGCGGCGGCCGCCGCCGCCACCGTCGAGTCGGGCCGCAACGCCATTCTGGTGGCCCCGGACGCCAAGGACTGCGACCGCCTGGTGGCGGCCCTACAAAGCCGGGTCGATCCTCGCCGGGTGGTGCGCCAGACCGCCGATCTGGGGCCGGCGGCGCGTTACCGGGGCTACCTGGCCGCCCTGGCCGGCCGGGCCCAAGTGGTGGTGGGCAGCCGAGCGGCGGCCTACTTGCCCTTGCCCGAACTAGGTCTGATCGGCTTGTGGGACGACGCCGACGACTCTTACGTCGAGCCCCGGGCGCCCTACCCGCTGACGCGCGACGTGGTGGCTCTGCACGCCAGCGGCCGGGGAGCCGGTCTGCTGCTGGCGGCGCATGGGCGCAGTCCCGAAGCGGCGGCTTGGCTGGAACAGGGCTGGCTGCGGCCGATCAGCCAGCCACCGGCTTGGACCCGGCGGCAGTCGGCCCGGACCCAGGTCGCCGGTCAGTCCGACCAAGCCGAGCGGTTGGCCCCGGCCGTCCGTTCGGCTCGTCTGCCCCACGACGTCTTCGCCGTCATCCGGGCCGGCCTCGGTCTCGGCCCAGTCCTGATCCAAGTGCCGCACCGGGGTCATCGCCGGGGTCTGTTCTGTCGTGACTGCGGCCAGCCGCTGCGCTGCGTTTGCGGCGGGCCGCTGGTGGAGATCGGCTGGACGGCGGCGGAACCGACTTCGGCGCCGTCCTCGGCCTCTGGCCGGCCGGGGGGGCGCCAAGTGGGACGGCCGCAGTTGAGCTGTCGCTGGTGCGGCCGTTCCAGCGCGGATTGGCGCTGTCTCCATTGCCGCAGCCAGCGTTACCGGGCCACCACCACGGGCGCGGCCCGCACCGCTGAGGAGTTGGCCCAGGCCTTCCCCGAAGTCACGGTGCTGCACGCCGACGGGGACAACCCATTGCCCGGTCTGCCGGACCGTCCGGCCCTGGTGGTGGCCACGCCGGGGGCCGAGCCAACGGCCGAGGCCGGCTACGCGGCGGCTTGTCTGCTGGACGGCGCGGCTTTGCTGGCGCGGCCGGATTTGGGGGCCGGGCCCAGCGCCTTGCGCCGTTGGTGGGCGGCCACCAGCCTGGTTCGTCCAGGGGAGGTGGGCGGCCGAGTGTTGCTGGTGGCCCCGCCCCAGGACCGCACCGTCCAAGCCTGGCTCAGACTCGATCCGGCCGGTTTCGCCAGCCGCGAGCTGGCCGACCGGGCCCTGGCCCATCTGCCACCGGCCTTCCGGCTGGCCAGCCTGCAAGGCGAAGCGGCGGCCCTGGCCGAGGTCGAGGCCCAACTGGCCGCGGCCAGTTGGGTGGAGCGGTTGGGGCCGACGGCCGATCCGGGCGACCCGGACCAGGCCCGTCTCATACTGCGTTGTCCGGCCGCCCAGGGCCGTGACCTGGCCGGTCTGGTGCGGGGCCTGGCCCAGGCCCGTTCCGGGGCCAAGACGCCGGGGGCGATCAGTTGGCGGCTCGACCCGGTCGATCTATTTTGAATTCGATCAGAATATTCACTGACTCCTATTCAAGCCAGTAATCCAGGCGTTACAATGCAGGCGAAGTGGGGAAACCAGTCTCCCGCGCTATGCGCTGATCAAGAAAGCCCCGTGTATGAAGAGACGGCTTATTTTTCCCGTCGTCGCCGTAGCCGTGGCGGCCAGTTTGGTCGTGACTCCGGCGATAGCGGCCCAGACCCCCGAACAGATCGACCAGTCGGTCGCGACCTACGATCAGTTGGTCGAGATCGTCAACAGTCGCGTGGAGGACGCTTATGCCAGCGTCAACAGCACCGTCGAGTCCATGGTGGCCGAGACGGTCAAAGCCACCATCGGCAATCCGCAGGCCATCCTTGACTTGGCCACCCCGCTGATCAAATCCACTGCCAAAGGTGTGATCGCGCAATACATTCAAGACGAGCGTTTAGACGCTTTGATCGACTCCGCCGTCGACGCTGTGGCCGAGAGCCAATTGGTCAACTCTATTTTGACCAATGAGTTCGTGTTGGCTGTGATCGCCCGGACGGTCGATTACGCCGTGGCGGACATCGTCGCCGCCCTCGGTCTGGCGGCCGACCAACAGGCCACCGCCGACTCCATCGTGAACCAGGTTTGGAACGCCCCCTTGGTCAGCGTCGGCACGGCTCCGACCAAGGTCAAGAGCAATCTCGGCTCGCCTATCTACGCCCTCGGCGTGGGAGTCAACACTTCCTATTACAACTACAACGTGACGGCCTGGAACCAGAAGCGAGTGGTTATCGTCAATGTCAACGACACCCCGCGTGAGATCACGGTGACGGGCTGGAACAGCGGCAACATCGGCCTCTTGGCCAGCGGCACCGCCGTCATCAACGCCGGCAGCAAGGCCGACTCGGTGGTGGAGACTCTGTCCAACTTGGACTACGTCTCGATCCTGATCGACGCTGGTTGGCGGGCGCTCCAAGACGAGATTCAGATCCGGATCGACGCCGCCATCCTGGCCGCCAAGACCGCTCTGCTGGAGCAGTTGCAGACCGGTTTGGCCGGCATCGGGGTTCAGGTCACGCTCGACCCGGCCTCCTCCTGGACCGCTATCTCGGCCCAGATCGCGGCCGCCCTGCGGGCGGCCAGCCAAGAGGCCCTGCAAGCGGCCCTGGACCAGTTGCCCTGGGTGGCGACACCGGGCACGCCGGACGAGGGCTTCTTCGCCGCCTTGTCCCGGTTGGCTGGCGACGGCGCCAGCTACCTGCTCAACTGGTTCTTGCACATCGACTGGCTGAAGCTCTTCCGGGGCGGTGAGGCTGGCCCGGCCCAGCCCACTCTGTCGATCAAGATCGACCGCAAGGCCATGACCAACACCGACAATCCAGTCATCACGGTTGACGCACGGGACGCTTTCGGCGCCCCATCGCCGGCTTTCGCGGTCAGTTTCTCCTACGGCGACTCCTGCCAGTTCCCGAGCGGTCAGGAACCGTCGCGGCGGACCTGCCAGGTGACGGCGACCTTCGGTGAATTGACGGCCAAAGCTCAGGTCGAGGTCTTCGACCCCAGCGCCTTGGCGGCGCCGGTGCAAGGTCTGGCGGTGCCCGGTGAGACCCTGAAGGCGGCGCCGCCTGCGGGTTGGCCGACCACCACTAGGGTCTGGACCCGGAATGGCACGAAGTTCTCGACCGCCAGCTCGTACAAGCTGCCCAGCACTGAGAAGATCGGCAATGTCATCGAGCTGACGACTTCGATGACCTATCAGGGTCTGACCATCTCGGCTTCCTCGCCGGCTTTGACCGTCGGGGTGGGCGCTCCGGCCAGCTTGACCATCACGCCGAAGGCGAAGGCGATCACCAACGCCGGCGGAGCCGACTTCACGGTGGTCGTGAAAGACGCCAAGGGCAATGTCATCCCCGAGGGCGCTCAGGGCGCGACTCTGACCTATTCCTTGGCTGAGGGTTGTGCTTTCCCGACCGGTCAGGCGCCGTCGCGGCGGACCTGTCTGGTGACGGCTAGCTACGGTGGCGTGACCGGTCAAGCCCAGGTCGAGGTGTTCGACCCCAGCGCCTTGGCCGCCTCGGTCCAGGGCCTGGCCGTGCCAGGTTCAACCTTGAAGGCCTCACCGCCCGAGGGTTGGCCGACCACGACTAGGAGTTGGATCCGGAATGGCACGAAGTTCTCGACCGCCAGCTCGTACAAGCTGCCCAGCACTGAGAAGATCGGCAACACCATCGTTCTGACTACCACCATGACCTACCAGGGTCTGACCATCTCGGCCACCTCGCCGGTTTTGACCGTCGGTCTGGGCGCTCCGGCGACTTTGACCATCACGCCGAAGGCGAAGGCGATCACCAACGCCGGCGGAGCCGACTTCACGGTGGTCGTGAAGGACTCTTACGGCAACGTCATCCCGGCCGGCGCGACCGGCGCGACCTTGACCTATTCGTTGGATCAGGGTTGTGCCTTCCCGACCGGTCAGGCGCCGTCGCGGCGGACCTGTCTGGTGACGGCTAGCTACGGTGGCGCGACCGGTCAGGCTCAGGTCGAGGTGTTCGATCCGAGCGCTTTGGCGGCTCCGGTGCAGGGTGTGGCGACGCCTGGTTCGACTTTGAAGGCGTCGGCGCCGGAGGGTTGGCCGACTACGACCAGGCGTTGGACCAGGAACGGCACGCTGTTCTCGACCGCCAGCTCGTACAAGCTGCCCAGCGCTGAGAAAGCTGGCAACGTCATCGTCTTGACCACCACCATGACCTACCAAGGTCTGACCATCTCGGGCACTGCACCGGCTTTGACCGTGACCAGGTGAGGCCAGGTCATCTAGAAGCCCCAAAAGTGTCCTCCCGGCGCTGCGCTCCGGTCCGGTACTTTTCGGGGACCCCGAGAAACCGAACTCGGCTCATTCGTAGGAGTTCCAGGCGCCTAGTGAAGCTAGACTCCTGAACCGATTGGATTGGGGTCTGGCCCACCGGCCAGGCCCCAATCCTTCGGACAGGAGGGAGCCCATGCGACTGGTCTTCGCCGGCACGCCGACGGTCGCGCTGCCTAGTTTGGAGGCTTTGCGTCAGGCCGGCCACACGGTGGCGGCGGTTCTGACCCGGCCGCCGGCCGCGCGTGGTCGCAGCTCCCGCCGGCTGCCTTCGGCGGTGGGGGCTTGGGCTGAGGCCAACGGCGTCGAGACGCTTTGCCCGGTTAGGCCAGGCGACCGGGAGCTGGCCACCAGATTGCGCCAATTGGCTCCCGACTGTTGCCCGGTGGTGGCTTACGGCGGTCTCATCCCGGCCGCCCTGTTGGCCTTGCCCGAACTGGGCTGGATCAACCTGCACTTCTCCTTGCTGCCGGCTTATCGCGGCGCCGCCCCGGTTCAGCGGGCCTTGCTGGCGGGGGAAGATCAGACCGGGCTGACCTGTTTCACCCTGGCCCCGGAACTGGACGCCGGGCCGATCTGGCGTCAACGGACCTGGCCGATCGGGCCCCGTCAGCGCTCCGGCGAGTTATTGCAGGCCCTGGCGTTGGCCGGGGCCGATCTGCTGGTCGAGTCCCTGGCCGCCGCCGCCAGGGGCGAGAGCCCTCGGCCCCAATCCGAGCAGGGAGTCAGCCGCGCCCCCAAGTTGAGTCCGGCCGAAGTCAGAATCGATTGGACGCGACCGGCCGAACGGATCGACCGCCTGGTCCGGGCGGCTTGGCCCGAGCCGGCCGCTTGGAGCGAGTTGGACGGGCAGCGACTCAAATTGTTGGCGGTCCAACCGACCGACCGGACCCTGCCGCCGGGTCGTCTCGAGATCGACCGCCGCCAGGTCCTGGTCGGCTCCGGCGATGTCGCTTTGAGTCTGCTCGAAGTCGCACCGGCTGGGCGCAAGGCCATGGCGGCGGTGGATTGGGCCCGGGGGCTGAGATCGACCGGCCCGATCACCTTGGGGCCGATCGATCCGATGGGCGCCGGACATGACCGTTAGCCCAGCCCGGCGGTTGGCTTTCCAAATCCTGCGTCAGATCGACGCCGAGGGAGCTTACGCCAACCTGGCCCTGCGTCAGGGCTTGGCCCAGGCCCACCTGTCCACCCGTGACGCCGGGTTGACGACCGAATTGGTGGCCGGCGTCTGCCGCCACCGGGGCGTCTACGACCGCATCCTGGTGGCGGCCGCCGGCCGGCCTCTGAACAGCCTGCAGCCGGCCTTAGTCGACCTTCTACGTCTGTCCTGCCACCAGTCGCTGCGGCTGCGCCTGCCTCGGGCGGTGGCCGTCTCCTCGGCCGTCGACCTGGCCCGCGACACCATCGGGGCGCGTGTCACCGGTCTAGTCAACGCCGTCTCGCGGCGGATCTCGGAGCGGACCTGGGAGGACTGGCTGGACCACTTGAGCCAAGGCTTGGAACCGATCGAGGACCTGGCCTTGCGCACCAGCCACCCGGCCTGGATCGCTCAGGCCTACGTCGACACGCTGGGCTTCTCCGAAGCCGCTTTGGCCTTGGCCGCCAACAACCAGCCGCCGACCACCAGCTTGGTCTGCTATCCCGGTTTGATCGAGCCGGCCGAGCTGGTGGCGGCCGGGGCCGAGCCCGGTCGTTGGTCGGACCGGGCCGTCCGGGTGAAGGGCGACCCGACCCGCTGGCCGGCCCTGGTGGCCGGCCGGGCCGGCGTCCAAGACGAGGGCAGCCAATTGGTCGGGCTGGGTTTGAGCCGGGCTCCGGCTCCGGCGGGCCCGTGGCTCGACCTCTGCGCTGGCCCCGGCGGCAAGACCGCCCTGCTCTGGGGGGCCGCGATCCAGGCCGGGCAGCCCCTGCTGGCGACTGAGCCGCACTTCCACCGGGCCCAGTTGGTGCGACAGGCGCTGCGGGCCTACCCGGACCAACCGGTGGTGGCGGTGGCGGACGGGCGGCGTCCCCCCGGCCGACCGGGTGGCTTCAGCCGCGTCCTGGCCGACGTGCCATGCACCGGGCTGGGCTCCTTGCGGCGACGCCCGGAATCGCGTTGGCGCCGTCAGCTAACAGACCTGGTCGACTTGACCAAGCTGCAAACCGAGCTATTGGACTCCGCCCTCGATCTGGGCCGGAGCGGGGCCGTGGTGGCCTACGTGACCTGCTCGCCCCACCACCAGGAGACCGTCGCAGTGGTCGAAGCCGTCCTAGCCCGGCGCCGGGACGTCGATCTGATCGAGGCCAGTGGGATCTGGCCCGAGCTGCCCCAAGCCAGCCGGGGGCCGTATCTGCAACTGTGGCCCCATCGCCATGGCACAGACGCTATGTTCTGCGCTCTGTTGCGTCGAGGCTGAGCCGGTCCGGTCGGGCTAAGCTGAGCCCGTGCCCAGGCCCATCACCATCGCTCCTAGCATTCTGAACGCCGATTTCTCTCACTTGGCCGACGAAGTCGCCCGGGTGTCCTCGGCCGACGCCCTCCACGTCGATGTCATGGACAATCACTTCGTGCCCAATCTGACCCTGGGCCTGCCCGTGGTGGAAGCCATCCGGCGTTGCACCGATCTGCCGCTCGACCTCCACCTCATGATCGAGGCGCCCGACCGCTGGGCTCCGGCCTACGCCGAAGCCGGAGCCGCCTCGGTCACCTTCCATTTGGAGGCGGCCCAGGCTCCGGTGCGCCTGGCCCGTGAGTTGCGCCGGCTGGGGGCCAAGGCGGCGGTCGGCCTCAACCCGGCCACTCCGATCGAGGCGGTCGCCCCCATCCTGGGTCAATTCGACATGGTGCTGTTGATGACTGTCGAACCCGGCTTCGGTGGTCAAGGTTTCCTTGACTTAGTTCTGCCCAAGATCACGGCCTTGCGTCGGTTGGCCAGCGCCGCCGGCTTGACCTTGGCGGTTCAAGTCGATGGCGGCGTCTCCCTCGACACCATCGAACGGGCGGCCGCCGCCGGGGCCGACAGTTTCGTGGCCGGAACGGCCGTCTTCCGGGCCGATCGGCCCGACGCCATGGTCGATCGTCTGCGTCAGCTGGCCCAGCGAGCCCACCAGGAGCAGCCGTGAGATACCGCTCCACCCGTCAGCTAGACGCCTCGCAGCCAGCTAATTTCTGCGACATCCTGTTGGAGGGCCTGGCCCCGGACGGCGGGCTGTATTGGCCGGTCGAGTGGCCCCGGCTGGACCGCTCGGACTTAGGCGATCTGCGGCGCACCTGGGCCCGGCGAGGCTACGCCGGATTGGCCCACCAAGTCCTCGGCCTGTTCTGTGACGACATCCCGACGGCCGATCTGGAGCGGATCTGTCGACGGGCCTACACGGCCGAGCAATTCGACGGACCCGACATCGTGCCGGTCTCGCCCTTGAACGACGGGCTCTGGCTGGCTCAGCTGTCGAACGGCCCCACGGCGGCCTTCAAGGACCTGGCCATGCGATTGCTGGCCGAGTTGTTCGAATACGAGCTCGGCCGGCGTGACCGGCGTATCACCATCCTGGGAGCGACCTCGGGCGACACCGGCTCGGCCG
This sequence comes from Propionibacteriaceae bacterium, assembly GCA_031265875.1. GTDB lineage: Bacteria > Actinomycetota > Actinomycetes > Propionibacteriales > Propionibacteriaceae > WQYJ01. The sequence goes on along the minus strand of JAISCA010000048.1, from coordinate 28,374 downwards.
CCGAGCGGGCCATGCTGGGTCAAAGCCGGATCAAAGTCTTCATGCTCAGCCCGCAAGGCCGTATGACGGCTTTCCAACGCGGTCAGATGTACGGCATCGACGACCCCGGCGTCGTCAATCTGACCGTGCCAGGAGCCTTCGACGACTGTCAAGACCTAGTCAAAGCGGTCAACGCCGACGCCGAGTTGAAGGCCCGGCTGGAGCTTGGGGCGGTCAACTCGATCAACTGGGCCCGGCTGGCCGCTCAGGTCGTCTACTACATCGCCAGTTGGCTGCGGGTGGCCCCAGCCGACGACCAGCCGGTCTCGCTGGCGGTGCCGACCGGCAACTTCGGCAACATCATCTCGGGTCACATCGCGCGGGTCATGGGTCTGCCCATCGCGCGGTTGGTCCTGGCCACCAATGAGAACAACGTCCTGGCCGAGTTCTTCCAGACAGGGATCTACCGGGTGCGTTCGGCCGAGCAAACCTTCGCCACCTCGAGCCCCTCGATGGACATCTCCAAGGCCTCCAACTTCGAGCGCTTCGTCTTCGACCTGCTGGACGGCGACGCCGCCGAGGTGGCCCGTCTGTTCGGTCAGGTCCTGCCCGCCAGCGGCCAGATCGACCTCACCGCCCAGGGCGCGGTCGAGCGTGCCCGTGACGTCTTCGGCTTCCAAGCCGGCTCCTCCACCCACTCCGACCGTCTGGCCGCCATCGCCGCCGTCTGGCGCGACTGTGGCCGTCTGATCGACCCTCACACGGCCGACGGTGTGACAGTGGGCCGCCGCTTGAGGGGACCGGAGCCCATGATCTGTCTGGAGACGGCCCTACCGATCAAGTTCGCCGACACTCTGATCGAGGCGGTCGGTTTCCCAGCTCCCATCCCAGACCGCTTCGCCGGCGTCTTGGACGCTCCCTCCCACGCCATCGAGCTGACCGGCGGGCTGGACCAGCTCAAACAGATCCTGGTGGAGCGGGCCGGCTGAGTCGAGCTGGTCAGGCCCAGCCGTGGATCGCGGTCGCGGTTTAGCCCAAACGGCTCTCGGCTTCATCCCAGCGCCTCTCCGGCAGATCGAGCTGGCCCGGCCGATAGGTCGTGACGGCGCAACTGGCGGCCGCCACCCGGCGCAGGTCGAAGAGATCGCCGCTGAGGTGGCCGGTGGCCCGGGCCTGCACCAAGAGGTTGCCCAAGGCGGTGCCCTCGGCCGGTCCGGCCACGACTGGGCGACCGAGGGCTTCGGCCGTCAACTGGCAGAGCAACTGGTTCTGGCAGCCCCCGCCCACCACATGGACGACCTCGACCGGTCGGCCGGACAGAGCCTGGGCCGCACGGATGGAGCGACGATAGGCCAAGGCCAGAGAGTCCAGGATGGCCCGAATCCAGGCGGCCGGGGAGTCGGGCACGGGCTGGCCCGAGCGCCGGGCCGCCTCGGTCAGGCGGGCCACCATCTGGCCGGGCGCGCGCAATCGGTCGTCCGACATGTCTAGCACGCAGGCCAGTGGCTCGACCGCGCTGGCTTCCTCCAGCAGGGGACCCAGCTGATGGGGCTGGCCGAGGCGTTCAAAATCCTCCAGGGCCTGGTTCAAGACCCACAGGCCCATCACGTTCTGGAGGTAGCGGACGGTGCCGTCCAAGCCCAACTCATTGGTGAAATTGGCCTGCCGGGAAGCCGGCGAGGTGATCGGCTGAGGCAGTTCCAGACCGACTAGGGACCAGGTGCCAGACGAGATGTAGGCGAAATCAGAGCTGGCGGTCGGGATGGCGACGATGGCCGAGGCGGTGTCGTGGGAGGCCACCGCCACGACCGGCGGCCGGCTAGCGGCGACGGCAGGGTCGAGCGGCCCCAGCACGGCGCCGGGCTGGACGATGGGGGCCAACCGGCCGCTCAGGTCGAGGCCATGGCGCTGGTCCAAGTGTTGGAGCAGGGCGGGCGACCAGTCGCGTTGGGCCACGTCGAGCAAGCCGCTGGTGGAGGCGATGGTCAGTTCAGTCGCTTGCACTCCGCTCAACCAATAATTGAACAGGTCAGGCAGCCACAGCATCCGGTCGACCTGCCTCCAAGCCGGGTCGTCGGCCTGGGCCACCAATTGGAAAATGGTGTTGATCGGCATGACCTGCAAGCCGGTCAGGTCGTACAGCCGTTCGGCCGGGAAATCGGCGAAGAAGCGCTCCGGGACGCCCAGGGTGCGATCGTCGCGGTAGTTGAAGGGCTCTTCGAGCAATCCGCCGCTGGCGTCGAGGCGGCCGTAGTCGACGCCCCAGGTGTCGACCCCGACCCCGTCCAGCCGACCGGCCCGAGCCTGGGCTCGAGCCAGGCCAGTGGCGATCTCGGCCCGCAGCCGGCCGGCTCGCCAATGCCAGTGGGGCACTGGGCCGGCGGATTGGAAAGCCGGGGTGGTGAAGCGGTGGACCGGCTCCAGAGTGAAGGCGTCGTCGGCCAGTCGGCCCAGGATGACCCGGCCGCTGGTGGCCCCCAAATCGACGGCGGCGAAAAAGGCGGGATTGGTCATGGCGTCCCTTTCCTGAGAACGGGCCGGATCGGGTAGGCGACCGTCGTGGGCGCCGCGCCCGAGGCTAAGCCGGCCAGGCGATGCTGTCAATACCATTCGAGCGTCTTCAGGCCTTGACTCCGAGCGGCGCTCCTCGTAGAGTCTAAATCGATTAAATCCAGAACTGAAGGAGCACCGATGCTCTCATTCTCTGATGTCGCCGACACCCTCAGCGGTCTCGGCATCGAAGTCCCGTCCTGGGCCTATGGCAACTCGGGCACTCGTTTCAAGGTTTTTCCCCAACCCGGCACGCCGCGCGACCCCAAGGAGAAGATCGCCGACGCCGCCCAGGTCCATCGTGTGACCGGTCTGGCGCCATTGGTGGCTCTGCACATCCCCTGGGACCAGGTGGATGATTTCGCGGAGCTGTCTCAGTACGCCCAGGACCTAGGCGTGCGCCTGGGCACGATCAACTCCAACACCTTCCAGGATCCCGACTACAAGTTCGGCAGCTTGTGCCATCTCGATCCCAAGGTCCGGGCCAAAGCCGTCCGGCACAATTTGGACTGTGTCGAGATCATGGGCCAGACCGGTTCGCGCGATCTCAAGATCTGGTTGGCCGACGGCACCAACTACCCCGGTCAGGACGACATTCGCGCCCGTCAGGAGCGTTTAGCCGAATCTCTGGCCGAGATCTACGCCGCCCTGGGCCCAGACCAGCGCCTGGTCCTGGAGTACAAGTTCTTCGAGCCGGCCTTCTATCACACCGACGTGCCGGACTGGGGCACCTCGTTGATCCAATGCCAGGCCCTCGGCCCCAAGGCCATGGTCTGCCTCGACACCGGCCACCACGCCCCCGGCACCAATATCGAGTTCATCGTGGCGCAATTGCTCAGGCTGGGTCGGCTGGGCTCCTTCGACTTCAACTCGCGCTTCTACGCCGACGACGACTTGATGGTGGGGGCGGCCGACCCCTTCCAGCTCTTCCGCATCCTGGTCGAAGTGGTGCGCGGTGGCGGCTACCCCAACCCGGAGGTGGCTTTGATGCTGGATCAGTGCCACAACATCGAGAAGCACATCGAGGGTCAGATCCGCTCGGTCCTCAACGTCCAGGAGATGCTGGCACGGGCTCTGCTGCTGGATCGCACGGCTTTGTCCCAGGCCCAGACGGCCGGTGACGTGTTAGCCGCCAACGCCATCTACATGGACGCCTTCTTCACCGACGTGCGCGAGGATCTGGCCGATCTGAGAGTCTCCCGCGGTCTGCCGGGCGACCCGGTCGCGGCCTTCAAGGGCAGCGGCTACCAGGACCGTATCGAAGCGGAGCGGATCGGCGGCGTGCAGGCCTCATGGAACTAGGCGCCGCGCCGAGCCCCGCCACCCGGCGGCCGCCGGCGGTCAACACCCACGTCCATCTGCCGCCCAATTTCTCGGCCTTCGCCAATCTGGCGGAGGTGATCGAGCAAGCCCGTCGCGAAGGCCTGAAGGCGCTCGGCATCTCCAATTTCTACGATCAGCGGGTCTACGCCGAATTCGGTCGTCAAGCTCGTCGAGGTGGCCTGACGCCTCTCTTCGGACTGGAGTTCATCACCTTGGCGGCGGATCTGGAACAGGCTGGGATCAGGGTCAACGATCCGTCCAACCCGGGCCGGATGTACTTCTGCGGCAAGGGCATCGACCCGGAGCGTCCACTGTCGCAGCGGGCCCAGGCCACCGCCGAGGCGATCCGGCGGGGCAACGACGTCAGGGCCAGTCAGATGGTCGAACGTCTGGTCCGCTGTCTGGCCGAGGCCGGTCTGGATTGCGCTCTGACGGCTGAGACCATCGCCGCCCAAGTGGCCGCCCGGGCCGAGGTCCCGCTGGAGTGGGTCTCTTTGCAGGAGCGTCACATCGCTCTGGCCCTCCAGCTAGCCTTGGCCGAGCTGAGCATGACCCGTCGGGCCACCGTCCTGGAACGGGCCTACGGCGACCCCAGCCAGGTCGACTTGGACGATCCGGTGGCTCTGCAAGGCGAGCTGAGGTCCCGTCTCATGAAGGTGGGCAAGCCGGGCTTCGTGGCTGAGGTGCCACTCGATTTCGCCGCCGCCTACGACTACGTGCTGGACCGGGGCGGCATCCCTTGTTATCCGACCCTGGCCGACGGAGCCGATCCGGTCTGTCCCTTCGAGGCCTCGCCCGAGCGGCTGGCCCAAGCCCTGGTCGATCGGGGAGTGTGGGCGGCCGAACTGATCCCGCTGCGCAACCGTGGCGCGGTGGTGGATCGCTACGTCGAAGCCTTCCAAGCCGCCGGCCTGATCGTCATGGCTGGCACCGAGCACAACACCGCCCAGCGCGTTAGCCTGGACCCGTTCTGTCTCGACGGCCCGGTCTCGGCCTCAGCCCGTCAAGCCTTCTACGAGGCCACTTGTCTGGTGGCCGCCCACGCCGACCGCACCAGTCGGGGACTGCCCGGCTACGTCGATGGCGACGGCCAGCTGATCGCCCGAGGCTCGCAGCGCACCAGTCTGATGGCCCAAGGACAGGCCATCATCGAAGCCCAGGAGGAGTCATGTCCGACCCGCTGACCGAGGCCCTGATCCGGGTCTGCCACCGTTTCGGCGGTCCTGAGTTCGCCCGCGCCGGCGGCGGCAACGCCTCCGTCAAGCGTGATGGCGTGCTGCGTATCAAACCTTCGGGCACCGCCTTGGCCACCCTGCGAGCCGAGGACCTGGTGCCGCTCAAGATCGACGTCTTGCTGGAAGCCTTGCGCTCGAGCGAACCGGTCGAAGGCGACCCGGTCATCTGGGCCGCCCAACGGGCCCGTCTGGGACCGGCCGACGGCCGTCGGCCCAGCGTCGAGATCCTATTCCACGCCCTCCTGCCGGAGGCCCTGGTGCTGCACCTGCACCCCCTGGCGGCCAACGCCCTGACCTGCAACCAGGAGGCCCACCAGTTGGCCGCCCGCTTGTTCGGCGACGAGGCCGTGGTGGTCGACTACATCGACCCGGGCGTGCCGCTGGCCCGCTTGATCGATCAGGCCCGGCGCGATCACAGCGCCCGTACCGGCCAGCCCGCGCCCGGTATCACCCTGCTGCGCAACCACGGCGTCATCGTGGCGGCTGACAGCGAGGCCGAGCTGATCCGGCTGGTGGAGCATTTGACCGACGCGGTCACCGCGGCCATCGCGGCCGTGCCGGCGCCGCCCGCCCCGCCGGCCGACCCGGCCCGGTCAGCGGCGGTGACGGGCATCTTGGCTCCTTTGTTACGGGGCTGGCTCAGCCCGCAGGGAGCCTTGGCCCAAGTCACCTCGGACGGCTCGGAATTAGTCCGGTCCGAGACTCGAGTGGGGTGGCCGATGGTCAGCCAAGGACCGCTCATCCCAGACCAAATCGTCTACGCCGGCGCCCTGCCCTGTCTGGTCGAGCTACCGGACGATCTCAGCCGAGCGGCCGATCTCACCCGGGCCGCCCTCGACGCCTACCAGGAGCGTCACCACCGCCTGCCCACCCTGGTGGTGGTGCCAGGATTGGTGGCCTACGCGGCCGGGGCGGACTGGGCGACGGCCCGTAACTCGTTGGAGATCTTCACCGACGCTCTGCGCGTCAGCCGGGACGCCGACCGCTTGGGCCAAACTCGCACCATGGCCCCGGAGGAGGTCGAGTTCATCGAGCAGTGGGAGGCCGAGGCTTATCGCAAAGGTCTGACCGGCCGCCATCAGAGCGGTCGTCTGGCCGGACAGGTGGCGGTGGTGACCGGGGCCGCCCAAGGCTTCGGCTTGGGTCTGGCCACGGCCGCCGTCGCGGCCGGCGCCCACGTCGTCCTAGCCGATCTAAACCTGGAGCGGGCCAGCGCCGAAGCGGCCCGTCTGAGCGCCCAATACGGACCCGGCCGAGCCCAGGCGGTCCTCTTGGACGTGTCCGACGAAGCCTCGCAGGCGGCGGCCTGGGCTCAGATCTTGAGTTGGTACGGCGGCGTCGATCTGTTCGTCTCCAACGCCGGCGTGGCCCGGGCCGGGGCCGTCACCGAATTGACGCTGGCCGACTTCGATCTGGTCACGGCCATCAATTATCGAGGTTACTTCTTAGGCGTACGGGCGGTGGCTCCCATCATGGCGGCCCAGCACCGGGCCCGGCCCGACCGTCTCTTCGACATCGTCGAGATCAACTCCAAGTCCGGCTTGGCCGGGTCGAAGCGTAATTTCGCCTACGCCGGCTCGAAGTTCGGCGGCATCGGCTTGACTCAATCCTTCGCCCTGGAATTGGTCGAGTCGGGCATCAAGGTCAACGCCATCTGTCCCGGTAACTTCTTGGACGGGCCGCTCTGGTCCGATCCCGAGCGGGGCCTCTTCGTGCAATACCTCCAGGCGGGCAAGGTGCCGGGCGCGACCAGTCTGGCCGAGGTCAGGGCCTACTATGAGGCGAAGGCGCCGATGGGCCGAGGCTGCCTGCCGGAGGATGTGGCCGAAGCCCTGTTCTATATCGTCGCCCAGCAGTACGAGACCGGTCAGGCCATACCCGTGACCGGCGGTCAGATCATGATGAGTTGAGGTCGAGGTGCCCAAGATGACAGATCCCATTCCCACCACCCAACGGGCCGTCGTTTTCACCGGCCCGGATCGAATCGAGGTCGATCCCGCTAAACCGCTGCCGCCGCTGGGGCCGACTCAGTTGTTATTGCGGATGGAGGCCTGCGGCATCTGTTTCTCCGACACCAAGCTGTTGCACGCCTTCAGCCGGCACCCGCGTAAGAGCGCAGCCATCGGCGGGCTGACCCCGGCCGAGCTGGCCACCGTGGCCGGTTACGCGCCCGGCGACCAGCCGGTCACGCCCGGCCATGAGCCGGTGGCCCGGATCGTGGCGGTCGGCGATCAGGTCAAGCGCCACCAGGTGGGGGAGCGGGTGGCCATCCAGACCGATTATCGGCATCTGCCGACAGCCGCTTCCAACGTCTCCTTCGGTTACACCATCGACGGCGGTCTGGCCGAGTACACCATCTTGGACGAGCGAGTCGTGATCGACCCCGAGACTGACGAGCGCTTCTTGATCCCGGTCTCGGAGGGTCCGTCGGCCTCCGCCATCGCCTTGGCCGAGCCTTGGGCCTGCGTCGAGGCCTCGTACACCTGGGGCGACCGGCGCGGGCCGCTGGCCGGTGGCGCGCTGTTGCTGGTGGCCGACGCCGGGGTCCCGGTGGAGGGGCTGGCCGAGTTGCTGGCCCAGGCCCGACCGGCCTCGTTGGTCACGGTCGGTCTGAACGATCCGAGCCTGCCGGCGCAGGCGCTGGCGACGGTCGATCAAGTCTTAGGCCAGTTCGACGACATCGTCTATTTCGGGTCCGACCCGGACCTGGTGGAGGCCCTGAGCCCGCATCTGGCCAGTGGCGGACTGATGAACCTGGTGCAGGGCGGGGCCAGTTTCGGCCGCCCGGTCCAGATCGACGTCGGCCGGGTCCACTACGACCTGATCCGCTACACCGGCACCACCGGCCATCAGCCCCAGGTCGGTTACGACGCCGTGCCGGCCAGTTGCGACCTCGGACCGGGCGACCGGGTGGCCGTGATCGGCGCGGCCGGTCCGATGGGTTTGATGCACGCCGTCCGCACCATCACCTTGGGCGTGCCCGATGTCAGCTTGGACGCGGTCGACGTCAATGACGAGCGCTTGGCCCATTTAGAGCGAGTCCTGGCCCCTCTGGCCGCTCGCAGCGGGGCCCAGACCAGGGTTTGGAACTCGGTCAGCCAGCCACTGCCGGAGCAGGCCTACGATTACATCGCTCTGATGGTGCCGGCCGCTCCCTTGGTGGCTTCGGCCATCGGCTGGGCCGGATCCGGTTCGATCGTCAACGCCTTCGCCGGCTTCGCCGTCGGCACCATGGCCGCCCTCGACCTGGACGCCATCGTGGACCGTCACATCTACCTGGTCGGCACCTCCGGCTCCCGCATCGTCGACGTCGCCACCGTGGTCCAGCGGATCGAGTCAGGTGTGGTCGACACCAATATCTCGCTCGACGCCATCGCCGGCCTGAACGGCGTGCCAGCCGCCATCGCCAGCGTCATCGACCGCACCAGCCAAGGCAAGATCGTGGTCTACCCCGCCCTGGCCGAGCTGGGGTTGATCCGGTTGGTCGACCTGCCCCAGCGGTTGCCCCAGGTGGCGGCCGCCATGGTCGACGGCCAGTGGACCAAACAAGCCGAGGAGGTCCTGCTCGGGACCGCGCGGACCCAATAGACACGATTGAGGCGAAACGTCAAGAGCTCGCGCTTGAAAGTGAGCCGATTGAGTGTTTGAGGCCCGCCCGGGCCGATAGACACGATTGAGGCGAAGGTCAAGCGTTGGCGAGTCAGCCGATTGAAGCGTTGAGACTCGTTAGAGTCGATAGCCACCCCATCTAGCCCATCGAACGCGAAAAGGAGTACGGAATGGCCGAGGTTCAGGTGATGCCCCAATTGGGTAACACCGTCGAGTCCTGTCTCATCACAGCTTGGCGGGTCGAGGTCGGTCAGACGGTCGATCCCAGCACGGTGCTGTGTGAGATCGAGACTGACAAGTCGGCCATGGAGGTGCCGGCTGGGTTCCCGGGCGTGGTTTTGGCCCGGCTGGCCGAGGTCGGCGACGAGGTGCCAGTCAAGGCTCCCTTGGCGGTCATCGGTCAGCCAGGCGAGGACGTCTCGTCCTGGACCGGTGGCTCCAGCCCAGCGCTGGCCGAACCGGCCCCAGAGCCGGCTCCTGCCATCCCAGGGCCGGCTCCAACGGTCGGATCGCCGGCCGCTCTGGTGGGACCCGACGCCTCGCCGGCGACGGTCCTTCCGACCGCCTTGGCAGCCGCTGGCGCGCCCCCCGTCGGACCGGCTGGCGGGCCCGTCGGGGTCGGTCTGGCCGGGCCCAAGGCGGCTAGCCCCAGGGCGCGTGAATTGGCGGCGGTCTACAACGTCGCTATCGACGGTCTGGTCGGCAGCGGTCCCAAGGGCCGGGTGATCGAGCGTGACGTGCTGGCCGCAGCCGTCGGCCAGGGCTCGGCCGCCGCTTGCCCGGTCGTCCCGGCGGCCGAGACGCCGCCGCCGGCCGAGCCGGATCGAGCCGTCCTCCCCGCCGATCAGACGGCCGCCCTCACCGCGGCCGCGCCGAGTCCGGCCGTCGCAGAGATCCCGTTGACTCGGGCGGCCCAAGCCCAGGCCCAGACCGACGGCGCCAGCGTCAGCGCTGGCAGTGGCGTCGGCGGACGGGTCCGTTTGGCCGATCTGATCGGGCGGACCGCCCGTAGCCAACCGATCCCGGCCAGCGCCGATCCGGCCCTTCCCAGCGACAGCGTCGACCCGCTGACGGCGGTCGCCCCCCTGGCGCCAACGGAACCGGCCCGGTCGGCCCCAGCGCCGTCAGCGGTCGAGCAGACCAGCGAACCGGCGGCCAGCGGGCCGGTCGAGGAGGCCAGCTTCCCGGGTCCGATCGACTCGATCCCCTTGCGTGGCATCCGTCAGTTGGTGGCCGAGCGGATGCGGGCCTCGCTGTCCCACCACGCCCAACTGACTTTCGACAGCAGCGCTCCGGCCACCAACCTGATCAACCTGCGGGCTCGTCTCAAGCAGGCCGATCCGGCCTTGGGCATGACCGGTGTCACCATCGGCGACCTGGTGGCTTACGCCGCCGTCCAGACCCTGAGCAAACACGGCGGTCTCAACGCCACCCTGACCGACGGAGCGCTGAACCGGTACGCCGAAGTCCATCTCGGTCTGGCCGTCGACACCCCGCGCGGTCTGCTGGTGCCGACCGTCCGTTTCGCTTCCCGTCTGAGTTTGCGCCAGTTCTCCGGGCAGACCAAAGCCTTGGCCGGCCAGGCCCAGTCCGGCTCAGTCAGCCCTGACTTGCTCAGCGGCGCCACTTTCACCGTCACCAATCTGGGGGCCTTCGGCATCGAGAGCTTCACCCCGATCCTGAACAGCCCTCAGGTCGCCATCCTGGGCGTCAACACGATCCGCCCCCAGCCGCTGCCGCTGAGCGACGGCGGTTGGGGCGTCGAACAGCGCATCGGCTTCTCGTTGACGGTCGACCACGCTGTGGTGGACGGGGCCGACGCGGCCCGCTTCCTGGCCGACTTGGTCGCCTTGGTGACCGACATCGACATCGCCGTACTGGACTGAAAGGGCTCTCGCCATGGCTGAATACGACGTCATCGTCATCGGGGGCGGACCGGGCGGTTACATCGCCGCCGAGCGTCTGGCCGCCGCCGGTCGCAGCGTCCTGCTGGCCGAACCGGCCGCACTGGGCGGCACCTGCCTGAACGTCGGCTGCATCCCGACCAAGAGCTTGCTCAATTCGGCCAAGCTCTACCACCAAGCCCTCGACTCGGCCAGTTTCGGCGTCAGCGCTGAAGCCGTCAGCTACGACTGGAGCGCCATCCAAGCCTGGAAGGACAAGACCGTCCAAACCTTGGTCTCAGGGGTGGCGGCCAAGCTGCGCCGGCTCAAGGTCGAGGTGGTTCCGGCGCCGGCCCGTTTGGTCGGCCCCGGCCAGGTCGAAGTGGCCGGGTCGCTACACCGGGCCCATGACATCATCATCGCCACTGGCTCCTTGCCTTCGATGCCGCCCATCCCAGGCGTCGAGGGCAATCCCTCGGTGGTCGACTCGACCGGCTTGCTGGCGCTGACCGAGACGCCGCGGCGCTTGGCCATCATCGGTGGCGGTGTCATCGGGGTCGAGTTCGCCAGTCTCTTCGCCGCCCTCGGCGTCCAGGTCGAGGTGATCGAGATGCTGGACGAGATCCTGCCTTTCATGGACGCCGATCTGGCCGGCAAACTGCGCCGGGCCATGCCGGACATCGAATTCCATCTCAAGTGCCGGGTCGAGCAAGTCGAGGCCGGCACGGTCGTCTACACCGCCGCCAACGGCGAGCGGGTCCGGGCCGAGGCCGACCTGGTCCTGATGGCGGTCGGGCGCCGGCCCTGTTTGGAGGGCTGGGGAGCGGAGACCTCCGAACTGGCCTTGACCAGCCGAGGGGTGACGGTGGACGACACCATGCGCACCAATCTGCCCGGGGTCTGGGCGGTGGGCGACATCACCGGCCGCAGCTTGTTGGCCCACGCCGCCTACCGGATGGGTGAGATCGCGGCCGCCTTGATCTGCGACCCGACCAGCCAGGAGCGTGGTCAGGTCATGCGCTGGGACACCGTGCCTTGGGCCGTCTACGGTCGGCCGGAGGCGGCTGGAGTCGGTCTGACCGAGCGGGAGTGCGCCAAGCGTGGTCTGGCCGTGCGCGGCGTGACCGTGCCGCTGACCTTGTCCGGCCGTTTCGTGGCCGAGCACGGCTTGAACGCCGGCGGGGCCGTCAAACTGGTGGCGGAAACGTCCAACGGGCTGATCCGAGGCGTCCAAATGATCGGCCCCTACGCTCCCGAGACGATCTGGGGCGTGGCCTCCGTGCTCGAGAATGAATTCAGAGTGGACGATCTCAAACAGCTCGTCTTCCCGCATCCGACCGTCTCCGAAGGCATCCGCGAAGCCGTTTGGGCCTGGCGGACTTGAGCGGGTCCAACCCTAAGCAGCCCTGCCATCCGATCAGAATTAAGGACCAACCATGACTAAGTCACTGCTCGTCGATCCCGCTGTGGTGCGGGCCAGGGGCACCCTCCGCTTCTTAGAGATCCCGGTCAACGCTTACCAACTCGACCTCGGCACCGAGATGGCCCGTTACGGCCCCCAGGGCCTGGTCGACGTGTTGCACGACATGATCGTGGTGCGTCAATTCGAGTCGATGCTGAACTCGATCAAGATCACCGGCGCCTGGCAAGGGGTGGCCTATAACCACGCCGGCCCGGCCCACCTGTCGATCGGACAGGAGGCGGCCGTGGTGGGACAGGCCCTGGAACTGGGCCCCCAGGACCTGATCTTCGGCTCGCACCGCTCGCACGGTGAGATCCTGGCCAAGTGTTTCTCGGCCGCCCGCAAACTCAGCGGAGCGGAGGTGGGCCAGGTCATGGAGTCCTTCTTGGACGGCGAGACCTTGGCCATGGCGGAGCGGATCGGCTACCAGTCGGATCAGGATCTGTGGGCCAATTTCATCCTCTTCGGCACTCTGGCCGAGATCTTCGCCCGCAAGGCCGGCTTCAACCGGGGCATGGGCGGCTCGATGCACGCCTTCTTCGCTCCCTTCGGAGCCATGCCCAACAACGCCATCGTGGGCGGTTCGGCCCCGATCGCGCAGGGGGCGGCTTTGTACAAGCGGATCAATCGCTTGCCCGGCCTGGTGGTGGCCAACATCGGCGACGCCTCGATGGGCTGCGGCCCGGTCTGGGAATCGATCTGCTTCGCCGCCATGGACCAGTTCCGCCAGCTTTGGCCGGAGTCGGCCGGTGGCAATCCGCCCATCTTGTTCAATTTCTTCAACAATTTCTACGGCATGGGCGGTCAGACCGACGGCGAGACCATGGGCTACGACGTCCTGGCCCGGGTCGGGGCCGGGGTCAATCCGGAGGCCATGCACGCCGAACGGGTGGACGGCTTCAACCCTTTGGCCGTGGCCAACGCCGTGCGGCGGAAGCGGGAATTGTTGGAGGCCGGCCAGGGCCCGGTCCTGCTCGACGTCATCACCTACCGGGTGTCCGGTCACTCGCCCTCCGACGCCTCCAGCTACCGCAGCAAGGAGGAGGTCGAGCTGTGGCAGCGGGCCGATTCGATCCAGGCTTTCAGCGAACTGCTGATCAGCAACGGCGTCATCACGGCTAGCGCCGTCGACGACATCCGGGCCGGTGTCGACGACCGTTTGACCCGGGTGCTGGCCTTGGCCGCCGACGATCAGGCTTGCCCCAGAGTGGACGCGCCCTTCATCGAGTCGGTCATGTACTCGAATCAGCACGTCGAGAGCTTCGACCAGGCCCGTAAGGCTGAACTGTCCCAGCCCTTGACCGACAACGCCCGCATCAAGGCCATCGCCACCAAGGTGCGCAAGGCCACCGACGAGCAGGGCCAAGCGGTCTCCAAGGTCAAGGCCTACCAACTGCGGGACGGCTTGTTCGAGGCCATGGCCCATCGCTTCTCGATCGATCCGACGATGGCGGCCTGGGGCGAGGAGAACCGTGACTGGGGCGGCGCCTTCGCCGTCTACCGGGGCTTGACCGAGCTGCTGCCGTATAACCGCTTGTTCAATTCACCGATCTCGGAGGCCGCCATCGTCGGCGCCGGGGTGGGTTACGCCCTGAGCGGTGGGCGGGCCGTGGTCGAGTTGATGTACTGCGACTTCTTGGGCCGGGCCGGCGACGAGATCTTGAATCAGGCGGCCAAGTGGCAGGCCATGTCGGCCGGGCTGCTCAAGCTGCCACTGGTGATCAGAGTCTCGGTCGGCAATAAGTACGGCGCCCAGCACTCGCAGGACTGGTCGGCCATCGTGGCCCACATCCCCGGTCTCAAGGTCTATTACCCGACCACCCCGACCGACGCCAAGGGCATGCTCAACCTGGCTTTGGCCGGGACCGATCCGGTGGTCTTCCTGGAGTCTCAGATGTTGTACGACATCGGCGAGCGATTCGAGCGCGGCGGGGTGCCGACGGGCTACTACGAGACCCCGGAAGGCGAGCCGGCAGTGCGTCGGGAAGGCGGCGACATCACCATCGTGACGGTCGGACCGACCCTCTACCGAGCCCTGGAGGCAGCCGACCGCTTGAAGGCGGACCATGGCCTGCAGGCCGAGGTCATCGATCTGCGCTTCCTGGCCCCGCTCAATCTGGATCCGGTCATCGCTTCGGTGCGCAAGACCGGGCGGCTGCTCTTGGCCACTGACGCGGTCGAGCGCGGCTGCTTCCTGCAGAGCGTCGCCAGCACCGTCCAAGAAGCCTGCTTCGACGTCCTGGACGCCCCGGCGGTGGTGTTGGGCTCGCGCAACCACATCACTCCGGCCCCGGAGCTAGAAGCCCTCTTCTTCCCTCAGGCCAGCACCATCGTCGACGCCATCGATCAGCGCATCCTGCCGCTGAGCGGCCACCAGTCCAGCTCGGACCAATCGGAGGAGGAACTGCTGCGCCGCCAGCGTCTGGGCGTGTGAGCGTCCTCCGCCCTCGATCACCGGCTTGGTCCGGCCCGGCCACAGCCGTCGGGCCGGACCAAGCCCTTCTCTGGCCTAGGCCGATGGGAAGCCTGGCCTGAAGCGGCGGCGCCCTAGCCCTGATCCCGTATTGTTGCCTGACGATGGATGATCCGAACCAATTGTCTGAGACCGGGAGCCTGCGTCAGCTCTGGGGCCGCCGCCTGCTGATCGGCGACGGCGGCATGGGCACGATGGTGCAGGCCGGGTCGCCGTCGGCCAGCGACTACGCCGGCCATGACGGTTGTGTCGAGATCCTCAATCTGACCCGGCCCGACTTGATCGACTCGATCCACCGGGCCTATCTGGAGGCCGGCTCGGATCTCATCGGCAGCAACACCTTCGGGGCCAATCTGACCGCCTTGGCCGAGTACGGGCTGACCGACCGCCTGGAGGAGTTGACCCTGGCCGGAGCCAGGTTGGCGCGGGTGGCGGCGGACCGGGCCAGCACCGATCAGCGGCGGCGTTTCGTGCTGGGCTCGATCGGGCCGGGCACCAAGTTGGCCAGCTTGGGCCAGATCAGTTACGCCGACCTGCGCCAGGGCTACCTGAGGCAGGCCCGGGCGCTGCTGGCCGGCGGGGTGGACGGCTGCCTGATCGAGACCTGTCAGGACCTGCTCCAGGCCAAGGCGGCGGTCAACGCCGTCCGTCAGGCCCGCCGGGAGGTCGGCGGCGATCAGCTCATCATCGTGGACGTGACGGTCGAGACCAATGGGACCTTGTTGGCCGGGGCCGATATCACGGCGGTCTGGGCCAGTCTGGCCGGGCTGGGCTTGGACGGGGTGGGCCTGAACTGCGCCACCGGTCCGGCCGAGATGCGGCCCCACCTGCTGCACTTGGCCCGGCAGGCCGGGATCGGGCTCTGCTGCATGCCCAACGCCGGTCTGCCCGAGCTGGGGCCCGAGGGGGCGGTCTACCCGCTCGGTCCGGATGACCTGGCCCGAGCCTTGACCGACTACAGCGAGAACTTCGGCTTGGCTCTGGTGGGTGGCTGCTGCGGCACCGGCCCGGCCCACGTCCAGGCTCTGGCCCAAGCCTTGGCCGGCCGGCCGGTGGTGGCCCGCTCGCCTCAGCCCGTCCCGGCCCTGGCCTCGTCCTACGCCGCCGTGGCCTTGGACCAGGAAGTGTCGTACCTGGCGGTGGGGGAGCGGGCCAACGCCAACGGTTCGAAGGCCTTCCGGGACGCCCTCTTGGAGGAGCGCTGGGAGGACGCCGTCGCCGTCGGCCGCGACCAACTCCGTCAAGGCGCCCATGTCATCGACCTCAGCGTCGACTGGGTGGGCCGCGACTCGGTCTTTGACATGGCCCAGTTGGCCGCCCGCTTCGCTCAAGCCGTGGCGGCTCCGATCATGGTCGATTCGACCGATCCGACCGTCATCCAGGCGGCTCTGGAACGGCTGCCCGGCCGTAGCGTGGTCAATTCGGTCAGCTTCGAGGACGGCTGCGGTCCCGGCTCGCGCTACCGCCGGGTCATGGAGCAGGTGGTCGAGCACGGCGCGGCGGTGGTGGCGCTCTGCATCGACCAATCCGGCCAGGCCCGCACCACCGAGCACAAGCTGGCGGTGGCCCAGGGCCTGATCAGCGACCTGCGCCGTAACTACGGCTTGAGTTTGAGCGACATCGTGCTGGACTGTCTGACCTTCCCCATCGCGACCGGTCAGGAAGAGACCCGGCGAGACGGCTTGGCCACCATCGAGGCCATCCGTCAGTTGAAACGACAGTGGCCCGAATTGCACACCGTGCTGGGGGTGTCCAACGTCTCCTTCGGTCTCAACCCGACCGCCCGGAGGGTCCTCAACTCGGTTTTCTTGGCCGAGTGCCAAGCCGCCGGCCTGGACTGGGCCATCGTCGCCCCCGGCCGGATCATGCCGCTGGCCAGCCTCGATGCCGAACTCCGACAGGCCGCCCAAGACCTGGTCTGGGACCGGCGACGGGCCGGTTACGACCCTTTGGAGCGGCTGCTGGCGCTGTCGGACCGGGCCGGTTCGACGGTCATGGCGGAACAGCGGGCGGCGGAAAGAGCCAGCCTGCCGGTCAGCCAGCGCCTGACCCAACGGGTGGTCGAGGGCGACCCCAGCGGCCTGGACCAAGATCTGGCCGAGGCCTTGGGTCAGAAACCGGCCCTCGACATCATCAACGCCGATCTGTTGGAGGGCATGCGTCTGGTCGGCCAGCGCTTCGGAGACGGCCAGATGCAATTGCCCTTCGTCCTGCGTTCGGCCGAGGTCATGAAACAGGCGGTGGACTGGCTGCAACCCCATCTGGCCGGGGCCGAGGCCCGCGACCGGGGCACCCTGGTCTTGGCCACTGTGCAGGGCGATGTCCATGACATCGGCAAGAACCTGGTCGACATCATCGTCTCCAACAACGGCTACCGGGTCGTCAACCTGGGCATCAAGCAGCCCATCGCCGCCATCGTGGCGGCGGCCGAACAGCACCGGGCCGACGCCATCGGCCTGTCCGGACTGCTGGTCAAATCGACCGAAGTGATGCGGGACAACCTGATCGAGCTGAATCAGCGCGGACTGGCCGTGCGCTACCCAGTCCTGTTGGGCGGGGCGGCCTTGACCCGCCGCTACGTCGAACAAGAGCTCGGTCAGTTGTACGCCGGGCAGGTCCGTTACGCCAAGGACGCCTTCGAAGGCCTGCGCCTGATGGAGGACATCATGGCGGCCAAGCGGTCCGGGGCCGCTCTGGCCGCCCCCGCCCCCCGTCCGACCCGCCGGACGCCACCGCCTCAGCCCAGTCCCAAGCGTCGTTCTCAGGTGGCCCGCCCCGTGCCCGGCTCTCTGGCAGTGACCCGGCCGCCCTTTTGGGGAGTCGAACTGGTGCGAGGCGTCGACTTGGCCCAGATCGCGGACCGGCTCGATCACAAGGCCCTCTTCGCCGGCCAGTGGGGCCTCAAACCGGGTCCGAACGGACCGACTTATCAGGAGTTGATCGATCAGGCCGGCTGGCCCAGGCTGCGGCACTGGCTGGATCGGATCGATCAGGCCGGTTGGGCCGAACCGGCTGTGGCCTACGGCTATTGGCCGGTCTGCGCCGAGGGCCAGGAGCTGATCCTGTTCGATCCAGCCCGGGCCGAGCAGACGGACGCTTTGGCCCCGGAACGGGAACTGGCCCGTTTCAGCTTCCCCCGTCAGAGCCGGGACCCTTGGCTTTGTCTGGCTGATTATTTCCGTGATCGGGACGAGGCGGAGCGTTTCGGGCCGGACCGGTTGGGGCTGCAATTGGTCACCTTGGGGCCCAGGCTGTCTCAGGCCGGCGCCGAGCTGTTCGCGGCCGACCGCTACCGGGACTACCTGGAGTTGCACGGTCTGTCGGTCCAGTTGGCCGAGGCGCTGGCGGAGCACTGGCACCAGCGGGTGCGTCAGGAACTGGGCCTGGGCGCAGCCGGTTGCCGCTACTCCTTCGGTTATCCGGCTTGTCCCGACCTCAGCCAGCGCCGGATCGTAGTACGACTGCTGGAAGCCGAGAGGATCGGCGTCCACTTGTCCGAACAGGACCAATTGGTCCCCGAGCAGTCGACCGACGCTCTGATCGTCAGCCATCCCGAAGCCCACTATTTCAACGCCAGGTGAGCCATGACCGACCTCTTCGACGTCCCGCCGGACGCCACCGCCGACCCTGATCGAACCGAGCCGGCGACGGCGCTGGACCAATTCGAGACCGTCCCGGCCGACCGGCCCGATCCCAGCCCGACTGGGGCCGACCAAGCCATCCCCAGCGATCCCGCTGAGGCAGAGGGGAAGGACAGCGGTTTCGACGATAGCGCCGCGGCGACGGATTGGTCCGGAGTCCGGAGCGGTCCGCTGGCGGCCGGCGAGTGGGTCTCGCTGATCGCGCCCAAGGGCCGGCGCCACTCGATCAAACTGACCGCCGGCGCGGTCTTCCACTCGACTTGGGGCGGGGTCGAGCACGACCGCTTGATCGGCCGGCCGGACGGGCAGGTCGTGACATCGGCCGCCGGGGTGTCCTTCTTGGCCCTGCGTCCGCTGCTGGAGGAGTACACCGTCTCGATGCCCCGGGGCGCCGCCGTCATCTACCCCAAGGACGCCTCGTACATCTTGATGTTCACGGACATCTTCCCGGGGGCCAGTGTCTTGGAGGCCGGGGCCGGCTCGGGGGCCCTGAGCCTGTCCTTGTTGCGCGCCATCGGCCCCCAGGGCCGTCTCTACTCCTACGAGCGCCGGGCCGATTTCGCCGCCGTGGCGACCCGGAACGTGACCAATTTCTTCGGCGCCGCCCACCCAGCCTGGCGCCTTCGGGTGGGCGATCTGGTCGAGACCATCGGGCCGGAGCCGGTCGACCGCGCCATCCTCGACATGCTGGCCCCCTGGGAGTGCGTGGCGGCGGTGCACCAGCGTCTGAGGCCGGGCGGGCTGCTCTGCTGCTACGTCGCCACCTGCACCCAGATGGGACGGGTGATGGACACCATCCGGACCCACGGCGGCTGGACCGAGCCCCGGGCGGTCGAGATCAATGTGCGCGAGTGGCACGCCGAGGGGCTGGCCATTCGTCCCGGCCACGCCGGGCGCGGCCACACCGGCTTCATCGTCTCGACCCGTCGTCTGGGCGACGGGGTGGAGGCGCCCTTGAAGCGGCGCCGGCCGGCCCCGGGGGCCTACGGCCCGGATTACGACGGCCCTCGTCCGCGCGGGGTGGAGACACCGCTCTCCCAACCCGAGCAGTAGGCTAAGCGGCGATGTCTACTTCGCTGTTCTTGCCGCCGTCGGGGCGCCCCAGCGCCTTGGAGCGAGCCGCCGCCGACACTAGTTCCTTCACTGAGTTCGTCGCCCGGGTCCAGCCGGCCCTGCTGCCGGTGGGCGGCGGGTCGGGTCCGACGGCGGACGCCCTGGCCCCTCGGGCCACCACCATCGTGGCCCTGACCACGGCCGAGGGGGTGGTGATGGCGGGGGACCGCCGCGCCACCATGGGCTCCATGATCGCCCAGCGCGACATTCAGAAGGTCTACCCGGCCGATGAGTTCTCCGCCATCGGCATCGCCGGCTCGGCCGGTCTGGCGGTCGACTTGGTCAAGCTCTTCCGGGTCGAGTTGGAGCACTACGAGAAGATCGAGGGCGCGCCTTTGACCCTGGACGGCAAAGCCAACCGCTTGGCGGCCATGATCCGGGGCAACCTCGGTCTGGCCCTGCAGGGCTTCGTGGTGGTGCCGCTCTTCGCCGGCTGGGACGAACAGTCCGCCCGGGGGCGGATCTTCTCCTACGACGCCACCGGCGGCTGTTACGAGGAGACTGGTTTCAGCTCGGTCGGCTCCGGCTCGGTCTTCGCCCGGGGCGCTTTGAAAAAGCTCTACCGGCCCGACTTCAACACCGCCAAGGCGGTTCAGGCCGCGGTCCAAGCCCTCTTCGACGCCGCCGACGACGACTCCGCCACCGGCGGGCCGGACTTGGCCCGGCGTATCTTCCCGGTCGTCATCGCCGTCACGGCCTCAGGCGCCCGCCAGATCCCCGAGGCCGAGGTGGCCAAGGTGACCGACAAAGTGGTGGCCTCCCGCCAGCGCCGCCCCGACGGACCGGAGGCCAAACTGTGAGCGCGCCGATGTTCTACGTCTCCCCGGAGCAGCAGGTCAAGGACCGGGCCGAGTTCGCCCGCGCCGGCATCGCCCGGGGCCGCTCCGTCATCGTCCAGCGTTACCGGGACGGCATCTTGTTCGTGGCCGAGAACCATTCCCAGTCGCTGCACAAGGTGTCTGAGATCTACGACCGGATCGGCTTCGCCGCCGTCGGCCGCTACAACGAATTCGACAACCTGCGTATCGCTGGCATCCGTCATGCCGACATCCGGGGCTACGCCTACGACCGGCGCGACGTGACCGGACGGATGCTGGCCAATGCCTACGCCCAGGTCTTGGGCACCATCTTCTCGGCCGTGACCGAGAAACCCTACGAGGTCGAATTGGCCGTGGCCGAGGTCGGTCGAACCGCGGAGCAGGACCAGATCTTCCGCTTGACCTTCGACGGCTCCATCGCCGACGAGCGTGACTTCTGCGTCATGGGCGGGGCGGCCGAGCAGATCTCGGCCAGCTTGGCCGAGACTTTCACCGTCGCCAGCCTGCCCCAGGCCTTGGCCACGGCGGTCCGGGCCCTGGCCGCCGATCCTGAGCAGGAGACGGCTGTCGGCGTCGAAGCGCTCGAAGCGGCCGTGTTGGACCGCACCCGTCATCAGTCCCGTAAGTTCACCCGCTTGAGCCGGGCCCAACTGGCCGCCGCTTTGGAACCCGTCCAGCCGGCTCCCGCCCGTAGTCCGCGGCGGCGGGCCAACCGCCCCTCGGCCGCCCCTGACGCCGCCCCGGTCCAACATGGCTGAGGCGGAGCCGGCGCCAGAACCAAGACCGGGCGACTGCTTGATCGTCGGGGCCGGCTTGATCGGCGCCTCCATCGGTTTGGCCCTGCGGGCGGCCGGACGCCAGGTCTGGTTGGAGGACGCTGATCCGGACATGGCGGCGGCGGCCGCCGCCATCGGGGCTGGCACGGTCTGGCCCGGGGAGGCCGGCGCGGCTCGCCCTCAGATCGCTCTGGTGGTGGTGGCGGTCGAACCGATGGCTCTGGCCCAGGTCGTGGCCGAGCGTCTGGAGCGCTGTCCTGGCGCCACCGTGACCGACGTCGGCTCGGTCAAGGCGGCTGTCCTGGCTGAGTTGGTCGAGCGGGGGGCGGACATCAGCCGTTACGTCGGCTCGCATCCGATGGCCGGCTCGCACCGCAGTGGGCCCTTGGGGGCCAGGGCCGATCTCTTCCGGGAGCGCACCTGGGTCATCACGCCGCACTGGCGGGAGGATTTCGAGCGCACGGCCGAAGTCGAGGCCTTGGCTCGGCTATGCGGCTCGCGGGTGACCTTGATGCCGGCCGCCGATCATGACGTGGCGGTGGCGCAGATCTCCCATCTGCCCCAGCTGATGAGCTCGATGGTGGCCGGGCGGCTCAACGCCGTGCCTTATCTGAACCTGTCTCTGGCTGGTCAAGGGGTGCGCGACGTGACGCGGGTGGCGGCCAGCGACCCGGACATGTGGGGCCAGATCGTGGCCCTCAACCGGGCCGCCGTCAAGGCTGAGTTGGAGCAGGTCCAAGCCGACCTGGCCGACTTGATCGCCAACCTCGACAACACTAGGGCGGTGCGCCGCTTCATCGAGCGGGGCCGGGCCGGGCGGCAGGGCTTGCCCGGCAAGCATGGCCGTCCTCGCAATGACATCTGGGAGCCGGTCGTGATCGAGATCCCGGACCAGCCGGGCGCGCTGGCCGATATCTTCGCCGCCGTCAACCGGATCGGCGTCAACGTCGAGGACGTCGCCATCGAGCACGACGCGGTGCGGGAGATCGGCTTCTTGACCATCTCGGTGGACGGGCCTCAGCGGGCCGCCCAATTGGCCCGGGCCATGGTCGAAGACGGTTGGACCTTGGGGGCCTGATGGGATTCTTGATCGCTATCGATGGCCCCTCCGGGTCGGGCAAGTCGACCGTGGCCAAGGCTGTGGCCGTCAGGCTGGGTCTGGGCTACCTCGACACCGGGGCGATGTACCGGGCGCTGGCTTGGGCCGGCTTGAGCCAGGGCCTGGCCCGGGACGACAGCGCCGCCATCTTGGCCTTGACGAAGCGAGTCGAGGTCGAACTGTCGACTGATCCAGCCACCCCCTGGGTCAGATTGGCCGGTCAGGACGTGACGGCTGAGATCCGCCGCCCCGAGGTCTCGGCTTGGGTCTCGGCGGTGGCCACCATCCCCGGCTGCCGGGCCGAATTGGTGGCTCGGCAACAGGCCATCGTGGCCGGCCGCGACTTCGTCCTGGAAGGCCGTGACACCACCACCGTGGTGGCTCCAGGGGCTCCGGTCCGGGTCCTGCTGGTGGCCGACCCCGAGGTCCGCTTGCGCCGTCGGGGGACCGAACTGGGCCAGACGGTCGACCGGGCCGGATTGGTCGACCAGGTCCTGCGGCGGGACCGTGAGGACTCCACTCTGGTGGAGTTCGAGACCCCCGCCCTGGGCGTGACGGTGATCGACTCGACCGAATTGACGGTCGACCAAGTGGTGGACCAGATCGTGGCCCTGGCCCGAGCGAGTGGCTACGCTGACTCGGCGCTCTGAGGCCGGGCTGGTGGGGCTGGGTAGACTCACCGGGTCAAAGATCGAGTGAGGAGTTAGCCGTGAGCCCAGACAGCCAGCCGGTCGTCCCGGCTGAGGTCGACCCGGCGGGCCAGCCCGATCGCGTCGAAGCCCGGCCGGTGGCCAAGCCGGTCCTGGCCGTGGTGGGACGGCCCAACGTGGGCAAGTCGACCCTGGTCAACCGGCTCTTGGGCCGGCGTCAAGCGGTGGTCGAAGACACCCCCGGCGTGACCCGGGACAGGGTCAGTTACGACGCGGTCTGGGCCGGGCGCGAGTTCACCGTCTTGGACACCGGCGGTTGGACCATCGACGGCCAGGGCATGGCGGCCCAGATCGCCGAACAGGCCGAGCTGGCCATGACGGCGGCCGACGCCATCGTCTTCGTGGTCGACGCCCAAGTCGGCGCGACCGACCAGGACGAGGCCGTGGTGCAGGTGCTGCGGCGGAGCCGTAAGCCGGTCGTGCTGGCGGCCAACAAGGTCGACGACGTGCGCTGGGAGTCCGAGGCGGCCAGCCTGTGGAACCTGGGGCTGGGGGAGCCGCACCCGGTCTCGGGTCTGCACGGCCGAGGCTCGGGCGACCTGCTCGACGTCATCCTGGGCGTTTTGCCTCAGGCGCCGCCCGAGCGATTCGACCAAGCCGAAGGGCCGCGCCGGATCGCCATCGTGGGCAAGCCCAACGTGGGCAAGTCCTCCCTCCTCAATCGGCTGGCCGGAGCCAGCCGGGCGGTGGTGGACAATGTCGCCGGCACCACCGTCGATCCGGTGGACGAACTGGTCGAGTTGGAGGGCGAGACCTATCGCCTGATCGACACGGCGGGCATCCGGCGCCGGGTCAAGGAGGCCAGCGGGCAGGAGTACTACGCCTGGCTGCGCACCCAAGCGGCGGTCGAACGGGCCGAGGTCTGCCTGGTCGTGATCGACGCCAGCGAGCCGGTGTCGGAGCAAGACCTGCGCGTGCTGTCCATGGTGATCGAGGCCGGCCGGGCCTTGGTGGTGGTGTACAACAAGTGGGACCTGATCGACGAGGAGCGCCGTCACTACCTAGAGCGCGAGGTCGAGCGCGATCTGGGCCACATCGCCTGGGCCCCCAGAATCAACTTGTCCGCCCTGACCGGCCGTAACGTCAACCGCCTGACCACAGCCATCGAGACCGCCTTGGAGGGTTGGCAGACCAGAGTCTCGACCGGTCGCCTGAACGCCTTCCTGGGCCGCGTGGTGGCGGCCCATCCCCACCCGGTGCGAGGCGGTAAGCAGCCCCGTATCCTGTTCGGCTCCCAGGTCCAGGCCTGCCCGCCCAGCTTCGTCCTCTTCACCTCCGGCCCCCTCGACCCGCCCTACCAGCGCTTCCTGACCCGTCGCCTGAGGGAGGACTTCGGCTTCGCCGGCAGCCCCATCCAAGTCGAGGTCCGGGCCCGCCCGAAACGGTCCCGCTGATGGTCCCCACCAGGCCCCAGCCGTAGTAGAGTGAGCGCTTGGCGCCGCCGGGCGCCTACAACTGAAGAGCGGGCTGTGGCGCAGCTTGGTAGCGCACTTGACTGGGGGTCAAGGGGTCGCAGGTTCAAATCCTGTCAGCCCGACAAATCGATAGATATTCGACTGTGCTCTGCTGGGGCAGTACTTGACTGTGGGCCCGCCAACGGTCGCAGGTTCAAATCCTGTCAGCCCGACGTATCGACAGGCACTTGACTGGGGGCCCGCCAACGGTCGCAGACCCAAATCCTGTCAGCCCGACGTATCGACAGGCACTTGACTAGAGGCCCGCCAACGGTCGCAGGTTCAAATCCTGTCAGCCCGACAAATCGATAGATATTCGACTGTGCTCTGCTGGGGCAGTACTTGACTGGGGGCCCGCCAACGGTCGCAGGTTCAAATCCTGTCAGCCCGACAAATCGACAGATATCCGACTGATCGCACCGAAGCTTTATATGAGCAACTTCACTATTTTTTCCGGACGGATTTTGAACCGCCGTCCCACCGCACCTGGCGTCAGTCGCGCATCAGGGAGATCGGCGCGAGGGTCTTGCCGCCTGGCGTGCGGGCCTGCCGGTAATCGGAGTCGGTCGTGAGGATGAACTCGATGCCGAACCTGTCAGCCGCGATCAGATTCATGGCGTCAGCCAGATCCAACCCATCCGGCTTCGGCCGCTTGCGTTGAATGGCCCCCCGATACTTCGACAGCGACTCCCGCGCCTGTGAATAGTGATGCGGCTCCGGATTCCACAACTCATAGAATCCAGCGGCCACATCTTCGAGCAGGCCGTCCACGGCCGAGGGGACCCCCAGTCGGGTCAAGACATGGCAGGTCTCGGCGATGACCTGCGGAGTCACCACCGCGACGGCTGCGTCCTGCAGAGCGGCCAAGGCTTGGTCGTGTCCGGGTTGATCGGCGTCGAGGGCGGTCACTATCCCACTGGTGTCGGCGATGAGCCTCATTCCCCGAAACCCTCCAAGAGCGCGTCGATGTCTGGCAGAGGACGGCCAGAACGCACCACTGGGGCCATCATGCGGCGACCGCCGCCGTACCTTTCGACCACCAGATCCACACCTTCCTTGATCAGGTCTGACTGTGAACGGCTGGTCCGTTCGGAGGTCATCGCCAGACGGGTCCGGCGGGGCTCGTCCAAGTAAACCGAGGTCTTCTTCATAACCGTCAATCTACCCTATAGCGATGCCCTACATGGACGAGCGACCCAGACCTGCCGTTTCGCAGTGGATCACAGAACTGTTCGGTGACTCCGGACTTGGATGATCGCTGGTACACATGCATAGACCTGATCGTCATGGAACGGGTCACTGGCCAGAGGCTCTGGAAGAGTCGGTTCGATCCGATATGGCATAGTCACATTTCGCGGCGATCCTGTCGTGACGTTTTCATTCGTTGGGGGCGAGTAGCCCCGCCCAGGTTTCCCGCTTGTCGAGTTCCTCCAGCACCGTCGCGGTCATGTTGTTCACGGACTGGCTGGGCGCGACTGTACGGACGAATCTGAGCAAGTCGAACAAGTCAGAGTTACCGGTGCGCAGCGCCGCTTGGATGATGCGGTCCAGGTCGTGGCAGTAGAAGCCGGAAGCCGTGGACAGGAAGGTGTCCAGTCCGCGCAGCAGTGATTCACGGCGTAGATCGAGCAGCACGACGGCGTCCTGCGCCGAGCGGGGCAGTCCGGCGAACTGGGTGGAGGTGAGGAAGTCATCGGGTTGGGCGGGGCGCACGAACCATAGGAATCCGATCTTCTCCAGACCGTCATACTCGGCCACGGTCGCGGCTGTGATGCGCGTGGCATCCGACCAGACGACACTTCCTGGATCGAACCCGAAATCGTGCCGCTGATCGACCTTCTCCAGCGCCCGGCCGAGCCACGATTGGGCCAACCGGGTGGCGGCCAGAACGGGGGAGGGCTGGCTGACATCCTCGTGCGTCTTGTTGTGGCGGCGCACGACGACATAGGCGACCGCCACCACGACACCGGCGACTACGAGGCCGCCCGCGGCGGCTGCGATGATCGGACGTGCGATCGAACCCACCCAGCCGGAGTCCTGGCCCAGTATCAAGATGAGCGCCAAGACGCCGACCAGCGTCGCCAGCCCGGTCAGGACGCTCTGGGCCAGGGATTTCAGCCGTGTGCCAAGCGGTTGTCGTTCCGGGGGAAGTTTCACCGGGGCACGGTCAGCGTCCACAGATGGTCGACGCCGCCCTTGACCGCGACCACGGCCACGTTATAGCCGAAATCGGAACGGTCGAAGACCTGGCTGGTGCAGGCGTACACCCCGAAACGCTCCCGGAACCACTGACAGAGGGCGCGCGACCTCATGCCCTGCCAGCCGAAGAAGATATTCTGCTTCTTGTTCCGGCCCTTCCAAGTCGCCTTCTCGTCGTCTTCGATCATACGAACCGGCAAAGCGGTGTTGATCGCCACCTGGATGGCCTCCAGATCGGGAGTCACCTCGGCGGGGTTCCAGTAGACATAGATGACCAGTCCTGACCCGGTGCCGCCAGGCGCCGGCATGGGGGCGACCGCGCCCACTGAGCCCTCGTCGGCTGAGCGCCACAACTCATAGGCCGCCTGAGCTTGCTTCTTAGCGCCGAACACTCCCGACTCATCAGTCAGCGACAAGAACCCCTCGACCGATGTCAGCTGAGCCGTGATCGCGTTGTAATCAATCATGTTCATCTCTCTCGCCCGCGGCTTGGGCAGTTAGGAGCCGTAATAGACGACACGAGCGCCTTCGGAGGGCCCCAATGGTTGGGCCGAATCCTATCGGCTCAGCACAGGCCTGTGGCCCGTCAGGTGGGAGCCGCTGGGATCATCCGCCAGCGCGGTCCTGATCCCATCAGGTATTTCGACCGCAGTCGCTCCTTCCGGTCTAGGCTGGCTGGCAGACGGTCGGCCGCTGGGCGCACCGGTCTGGCCGTTGGGGAGGTGAGCGTATGGACCCATCCGTGCCTTGGGACGACGATGACGTTGAGACCAGGCTGGCTGCCATCCAAGCGCTGACCGATCCGGTGGAGTTGGTCTACGCCGCGCGGCAGGCGTACTTCGACGACGTCCGCTGGGCGGCGCTGGAGCGGGTCTGTGACCAAGCTCTCTACGTCGAGGCGGCGTTGGACGACCTGTCGGGCTATGTCCGTATGTTGGCGCTGGGACGGGTCTCGGACCAGACGGTGTTGCGGCGGGTGGCCCTAAAAGATACGAGCTGGGACGTCCGCTGCGAGGCGGTCAGACAGCTGACCGACCAAACGATCATCGCGGAGGTGGCCTGCGCGGTCAGCCATTGGAAGGCCCGCTGCGTGGCGGTGGCACGGATCGAGGACCAGACGGTCCTTCAGCGGTTGGCGCTGCAGGACCGGGATTTCCTGGTCCGCACGGCGGCGGTGGAGCGAGTCTGTGACCCGACGGTCCTAGCGCAAGTCGCCAACGGTGACTTCAACGACTACGTCCGCCGGGCGGCGCTGAGACGAATCTCTGACCAATCGGTCTTGGCCCAGGCGACCCTGACCGACAAGGACGCTTACACTCGCAGAACTGCGGCGGAGCGCGTCACCGACCAGGCGATCCTGAGACAGGTGGCGCTCCAGGACCCGGAGGCCAGCGTCCGCCTGACGGCCGTGGGGCGGCTCGACGATCAGGCGGTCCTCGCTCAAGTGGCGCTGACGGACGGCGATCCGGAAGTCCGCCTCGGGGCGGTGGGTCGGATCGCCGACCAAACGACCCTGGCCAAGGTGGCGCGGACCGAGCGGGAACAGCGAGTCCGAGAGGCGGCTGTGGGTCGGATCGACGACCAGGGGACGTTAAAGGAGTTGGCCCTCGGGGACGGTAGATGGGAGGTCCGGGCCGAGGCGGTGGCGCGGATCGCCGACGAAGAGGTGCTCAAGCGGATCGCGCTGGAGGACCCGGAGCCGTACGTCCGCTACCCGGCGATGATGCGGTTAGAGGACCAGGTCGGGCTGAGGCGGGTGGCGCTGGCGGACCCAGACCTGAGCGTCCGCTCCGCGGCCGTCTGGAGGATCACAGACCAGGCCATCCTGTGGGAGCTGGCGCACTTAGACCTGAGTTGGGTCAAATGCCCTAGTGCCTTGGGCGGCGGGTTCTGATGGTGTCGATGAGCGTCTGTTCGTTGGGGCCGAGGGCGGGTGGGAGCGTTTGGGTGACGCCGTTGATGGCGATGGTCGCGGAGCGGAGCGGGCGTAGGGTCCGCAGGACGCGGCGTAGGGCGAGGCCGGTGCGGGCTTGGATCGTGCGGGAGACGG
>JAISCA010000047.1 GCA_031265875.1 Propionibacteriaceae bacterium | reverse complement strand
TCGTCTCCCTGGTCTCGGTGGTGGCCACCGTGGCCATGCGCTCGACCCGCCTGCGCACCCGCTTCGACATCGACGAGCCGGAGGCCGGCGAGGCGGCGGCGGAGTAGCCGGAGGCGCCGATTCGGCCGTTCTCTCAGCCAGGCGTCCGCCGTCCGGCGTCTGACCAGCCAGTCTGCGAATGGGCAGTTAGTTGGTCTGCGAATGGTATGGTTTCGCCTCCGAACCGGGCGGGTTTCCACTTCTCCGCTTGGCGTCGCCCGCCTTGGTGTGCCCGAGAAGCCGCCAGCGGCGCGCTCGTCCCATGTCCAAGTGTCAACCGATGGCCGGGCCGTCCGGCCCGAGGGCGGCGGAGGCGATGTGCCGTTGGATGGCTTCCAGTTGGCGGCTCGCTGTCGCGGTGAAAACAACCGAGTGGGTCATGCGACTGCCGCGGGCTGGGCGTGGAGATGCTGTCTCATCTCGGCGGTGAGGGTTGGCTCCTGTCCGGCCGCGACGCGGTCATATGTCGGCGCGACGACCTCGGCCAGCCAGCGCTCGACGGCGCGGTCGCGCGCCAGGAGGGAGCGCAGGCCATCGCGGATCACCTCGCTGTCGGAGGAGTACTCGCCCGAGGCGACCTTCGCCTCGACAACGGCCGCCAACTCCAACGTCAGTGTGATGCTCAACTGCTTCGTGGTCCGCATGGCGCCTCCTTCTTAGTAGGACTCCATCCTATTGAGGAGAGAGGCTTGCCGGCTGACTCTGTGTCAGATCGCCGTCCTGAAGGAGAGTTTCCTGGTCTATCCATCGGAGGTTGTCGATTTCCGCCGAGCCCTGAGTTCCAGACCGCCCGCTGCCGTGATGCGATACCGCTGGTTCCGACTGGTCGGCGTGTCCGGGAGCGTCATCTCGATCCAGCCGGCGTCGAGCAAGGGCCGGATGTGCTTTCGGGCGTTGTCCGTGTGCGCGGACAGCCTCAGGCCATCCAGCAACTCTTCTCTGGACTTGGGTGTCTCTGCCACGGCCTGAAGCACTAGAAGCGCGGTGTCGCTCGAATCCCAACGGGTGCGCGGAGTGACCATGTCTTCTTGGTCGGTGTCCACCGTGTCTTGGTCGCTATCTTGGTCGTTTCTGGTTCGATCTTGGTCGGTAGTCTCAGGATCTTGGTCGGTCCCGTTGATGCCAGTGGAACGGTCGGGGATCGGCGGTCGCCCGGCCATGAACTCGGCGTGGCGGGTGCGGATGACGAAGCGCAGGCGGCCGGGGAACTCGAAGACCTCCGGCTCGGGCAGGCCGCGCTCGGCGGCCTTGGCGTAAATCCCGGGGATGCCCGAGCCCCATTGCTCGATCAGGCCGGCCTCGTGGAAGACCCGGGCGATGACCTGGTTGCGCACGCGCGACACCCCGGCCCGCATCAACTCGATCGTCAAGCCTGGCAGGAGCCCTCCCGGGCTCTCAATCTCCACTCGGTCATCGAAGAACGCCACCCGTATCGGGCCGCCGGGGATGGAGTAATCGGCATGCGTCAGGGCGTTGACGGTCAGTTCGCGCAGGATGTCGAGGGGAACGCTCCACTCGTCCTGGCGCTTCCAACCCTCGAAGCGGGCGGCGCGGAAAGCGTGTTTGCGTAGGAACTCGTCCACCTTGTTCACGGCGTCGAGCAGATGGACGCGCAGCACCAGTTGGTCGTCGAAGTCTTGGCGTTTCACGCCCCGGAAGCGGGCGCATTGGATCCAGGCGTCTGGGAACAGCCACTCCCGCCCGTTGCCGAACAGGAGAACACCGCCATTCGTCGGGACGAGTCGACCCTGCTCCTCGGTCACCAACCCCAAGACTTGCTTGGCCGTGGCGAGGTCGCGGCCCGTGAAGGCCGCCGCGATGGCCGTGTCATCAAGGCCGGAGGCGGCGGCGCGGGGATTGGGCAGCGTGTCGAACACCAACCCGTCCGCGCGTCGGCGGAACTCGGCCCGGAGGGGACCGTCCGCCTTGACGGTGCTAGACCCGAGGCGGACGTAAATCCCTTCGTCCTCGCCCTCGGTGGCGACCCAATGGGGCGGACGGGTCGCCGGATACACCCTGGCCACCAGGAGCGTCTTGCCGGCCACGGTCATCCGCTCGATAGTGGGCAACAGTCGCGGCTCGATGCGGTTCAGGATCAGATTGGACAGACGGTGCTCGTCGCCGTCCGGGTCCCCCACGCCGAGAACGCTTCGGTCGTCGGCCACTCCGACCACGACGGACCCGCCGGCCGAATTGGCGAAAGCGACCAGGGTGCGCGTGAGGCGCTCCGGCGAGGACAAGTCTTGCTTATATTCGAGCGTCTTGCCCTCGGCTTCCGCCAAGCGCCCGTCGGCCCGCAACAACCCTCGGAACTCTTCGCCCATGGCTCCCTCCTCCCATCTCGTCAAGCCGTCCCGTGTCCACCGTAGTCTGAGAAGCATCCGTCACCGGTCATCCCGGACTTGATTCGGGATCTGGGTCGGTCCGGGGAACGGCCTCGTCGATAGAGAGGTGAGGCTATGGCGGCGGCGGAAGAATTGGCGGGTCTGTGCTCGGCCGCAACCGCTGTGCCGGTTTTGCGGCGGACGGTGCAGGCCTTCGCCGCCGAGGTGTTGCGCAGGAAGGCGGTGGCCATGACGGCGGTGGCGCGGTCGCTGCTGGACGGCGGCTTGTCGGGCCAGGTCGCCCAGGGGGCGACCGCTTGCTCGGTTTCGCGCTCGGGGGAGACGAGTCGGCGCGGACTCTGCTGGTCGAAGTCGCCCAGTCGTCCCAGGACTGGCGGGTGCAGGAGTGTGTGGCCAAGGCGATGGCCGAGTTCGGCCAGGCGGCCAATTGGGACTCGGCGGCGCTGTCCGAGCAGTGCCCGAACATGGCCCAGGTGTTGCAGGGCATCGCCACCTTGGAGGCGGCCGGCGGCTCGACCATGGACGTGGCCGGCCTCAACCCCCAGGTGGCCCACTTGGTGCAATCATCCATCGGCCGTTCGGTCG
>JAISCA010000027.1 GCA_031265875.1 Propionibacteriaceae bacterium | reverse complement strand
ATCTGCGGGTGTCTCCGGCTGGTCCGTTGGCGTCGGGTGGTGTTTACACTGTCACCGCTGTGGTGCAGGACGTGGTCGGGTTGAACCCGGTCGATGACATTCCGGTCAGCTTCACGGCTCAGCCCGGTTTGGAGTTCGTGGACGGCGTGGACGATTGCGTGACTGGGACTGGCCTGGCTGATCCGGGGACTTGCTCGGTCCAGGTCACCAGCCGGGTGGTCGGCTCCTACCAGGTGGGGGCCACCATCTCGTCCGGTGGGGTTGAGACCGATTTGAGCAATTCGCCGGTGACGGTGGAGTTCGAGGCCGGTCCGATCTGCCTGACCGGTTGCGATCCGGTCGACCCGTCCCATCTGACCCGGGTCGAGGTGGTCAAGAACGGGGCCAAGCCGGACGGGCAGGATCGGGATCAGATCCGGGTCTGGGCTTTCGACAGCGCTGGCAATCCGAAGGTCGGCGCTCAGGTGACGGCGGTGACGGCTGACGCTGATTTGACGGTGCAGCCGGACATCGCGCGGATCGGCGCCGATGGTTCGACGACGGTTTGGTTCACCTCTTTGGTGGCGGGCAGTCATGTGGCCGATGTGCGAGTGGATGGCCTGGTGCCGTCCGGTTCGCCGGTCACGCTCGGTTTCGGCTCTGGCCTGGGCGATCCGGATCATTCCAGCTTCACGGTCGCTCCGGAAGGGCCGTTGACGGTCGGTTCCGGCGCTGATTCGACTTACACCTTGACGGCGACGGTCCATGACGTCTTCGACCAGCCGGTCAATGGCGACGTGGTGACCTTCAAGGTCGATCCGGCTGGGCCGCAGTTCGCCAGGGGCGAGCTATCTTGCATCACGGTCGACGGGTTCTGTCAAGTGTCACTGTTCTCGACCGTGTCGGGCACGTACAGCGTGGCTGGCTCTCTGGCCCGGGGTCCCTTGGGCCAGGCTCAGTCGGTGGCTTGGCGGGCGGACGCGGTCTGCTCGGAGGCGGCTGGTTGTGTGCCGGATCCGAACGTGCCGGCGGAGCAGCGGACGCGGGTCGAAGTGACGAAGAACGATCGGGTGGCGGATGGTTCGACGCCGGATGAGGCGACTGTCCATGTCTTCGACCAGTGGGGCAACGCGGTGCCGGGGGCTTTGATCACGTCGACCACGCAAGAGGCCGATCTGCGCATCCTGCCGGGCATCCCGGGGACCAATGATCAGGGTCTGTCGCAGGTGGATTACACCTCCCGGGTGGCGGGCTCGTATCAGGCCGAGGTCTTCGCCGATGGTTTCTTGGTGACGGGTTCGCCGGTCGGCTTGTCCTTCAAGGCCGGTCCGATCTGTCTGCCGCCTATGTGTGAGCCGGATCCGGGGGTGGCGAACGATCGTCGTTCCCGGGTGGTGGTCGATCCCGACCGGGCCGTGGCGGATGGCGTGTCGGAGGACTTGGCCAATGTCTTCTTGTTCGATCGTTTGGGCAACCCGGTTTCCGGCGCCTCGGTGCGGCTGTCCACGGACGACACCGAGTTGATTCTGCCGACGACGCCGGTGGGTTTGAGCGGCACGGATGGCCGGGCCAGTTTCGGTCTGCGTTCGGCGGTGGCCGGTGGCCATGTGGCGCGGGCTTTCGTCCAGGTGGCGGGCCAGGAGGTCGAGGTGGCTTTCGCGCCTCAGCCCGGTGTGCCGGCTCCGGCTGATTATCAGTCCTCGCCCTTCACGGCTGCCTTCCAGTTCGGTCAGCTGTCGGAGTCGAGGTCGAGCCTCGTGCTGTCGCCCAAGACTCAGGTGGTCGGCGCCGAGGTCGAGGCGACCTTGTCGGCCAACGACCAGTCGGGCAATCCGGTGACTGGTCTGACGGCTTCGGAGATCGTGTTGGATGCGGACGGACTGACCGTGGTGTCGGGTCCGGTCGAGCGGTCGCCCGGTCGTTACGTCTACGTCTTGACCACGACCGTGGCGGCCTCGTACGAGGTCTCGGCCCAGGTCGGGTCGGTCACGAAGTCCGACTCGGTCCGCTTCGTCGCCACTGCGGTCGATCCGAACCGCTCCGGCCTGTCGGTCACCCCGTCCTCTCAGACGGTGGGCCAGAACGTGGTCGTGACGGTGACCGCGCAGGACGTCCATGGCAACCCGGTGCTCGATCTGACGGCGGCCGACTTCGCCATCGTCGGTCTGGACCAGAGCGCTGTCCTGCCGGATTTGACCGGCGTCGATTTCATGGTCAACGCCGACGGCAGCTACAGCTTCAATATGACCAGTCTCCTGGCCGGCCAATTCACCGTCCAGGCCACCGTCCAGGCCGTTCAGGTGGTCCAGCGGCCGGCGGTCAGCTTCGTGGCCGGTGGCGTCTGCGTCACCAACTGCGATCCGCAGACGCCGGGCCATGTCACCCGGGTCGAGATGGTGGTGAACGATCAGCTGGCCGACGGGTCTTCGGCGGACAAGGCTCAGCTCTGGGCCTTCGACACCTACGGCAACCCGGTCGCCGGCGCCCAGGTCGAGGCCACGGCCTCCAACAGCGCTGATCTCAGGCCGCAGATCAACAGCGTCCGGACCGGCGCCGACGGCACGGCCGAACTGCTCTGGACCAGCTTCCAGCAGGGCGTCTACACCGCCGAGGTCCTAGTCTCGGGGCTGCGTCCCGACACTGGCATCTTGAACCAGATCCGGTTCACTCAGACCCAGCCTTCGGCTGATCTGTCCGAGCTGCAGGTGACGCCGGCCGGTCCGCTCGAGGTGGGCCAGTCCTACATCGCCCGCGCCACCGTGCGCGACGCCCAGGGCACCCTGCTGTCCGACATCACGGTCAGCTTCAGCGCTGAACTAGTCGAATCCAACGAGCCGAACCCGGCCGCCCAACTGTCGGACAGCACCTGCCTGACCGGGGCCGACGGCTCTTGCGCCGTCGGACTGACCGCTCAGGTGGCGGGGGTCTACAACGTCCGCGCCACCGTGCCGGTGTTGGCCCAGGCCACGGAGATCCAAAACAGCCCGACTCCCGTCACCTTCCGGCCCGGTCCGGCTTGCGTCAGTAATTGCCAGCCGGTCGACCCGGCCCGGGTGACCCGGGTCGAGGTGACGAAGAATGGTGTGGTTCCGGATGGGACGCAGGCCGACGAGGCCACCGTTTACGTCCATGACACCTACGGCAACGCCGTGCCGGGGGCGGCGGTCGTCACCACGACGGCCGATCCTGAGTTGATCCTGTTGACGCCCGACGCCACCACCGGACCCGACGGCACGGCTGTGCTGCGCTACGCCTCGCTGCGTATGGGAACTCACGTGGCCGACCTGCGGGTGGTCGGCCAGCGGCCGACCGGCGCCCCGGTCTCGCTGCTGTTCTCGACCGATCAGGGCGACCCCAGCCAATCCCGGCTGGTCGTCTCGCCGGCCGGACCGTTGACCGTCGGCGCCGTCTACACGATCACGGCCAACGTCTTCGACGCCGTCGGCCTCAACCCGATCAACGACATCATGGTCGACTTCACGGCCCCGTCCGAGGTCAGCTTCATCGATGGCCAAGACAGTTGCGTCACGGCTGGCTCAGGCGCTCAGGCCGGGACCTGCTCGGTCCAGGTCAGCGCCCGCCAGGCCGGCTCGTACCTAGTCACGGCCGTCATGCCCGGCGTCGGCGGGGCCGCCACTGGTCTCAGCAATAGCCCGGTGACGGTCGTGTTCGAGGCCGGTGAGGTCTGCGTGACCGATTGCCAGCCGCTCGATCCGACCCACCTGACCCGGGTCGAACTGATCCGCAACGGGGTCAAGCCGGACGGCCAGGAGCACGATCTGGTCCGGGTCTGGGCCTACGACGAGTTCGGCAACCCGGTGCCCGGTCGGCCGGTCGCCTCGACCACGGCCGACTCCGGCCTGATCATCCAGCCGGCCGCCAGCCTCGACCCGACCGGTCCGGACGGCTCGACCACGATCTGGTACGCCTCGACCGTGGCCGGCAATCACTCGGCCGATGTCTCGGTGTCCGGCCAGACCCCGGCTGGCTCGCCCGTCACGCTCGGCTTCGGGGCCGGGCTGGGCGATCCCAACCAGTCCAGCTTCAGCATCGACCCGGCCGGTCCGCTGACCGCCGGCGCCGGTCCGGGCTCGCTCTACACGGCCACGGCCCAGGTCCGGGACGTCTTCGGCGCCCCGGTCACCGGTGACGTGGTGACCTTCAGCATCGACCCGGCCGGTCCGCTCTTCAGCGACGGCGAGTTCTCCTGCCTGACGGTGGACGGGACCTGCCAGGTCTCCTTCTACTCGACTGTGGCCGGCACTTACAGCGTCGCCGCCGCCCTGGCCCGGGGTCCGCTGCCGGCCCAGTCGCGGGCTTGGCTGGCCGGTCAGCCCTGCTCCGAGGCGGCTGGCTGCCTGCCGGTCGATCCGAACCTGCCGGCCGACCGGCGCACCCGGGTCGAGGTCACGGTCAACCATCAGGCGGCCGACGGCTCGACCCCGGACATCGCCATCGCCAGCGTCTTCGACCGCTGGGGCAACCCGGTGCCCGGAGCCCTCATCACCTCGACCGCTCAGGACTCCGCTTTGCGCGTCCTGCCCGGCATCCCGGGCACCGACGGGGAGGGTGTCTCGGTCATCCGGTACACCTCGCAGCAGGTGGGCACCTACCAGGCCGAGGTCTGGGTGGACGGTCTCTTGGTGACCGGTTCGCCGGTCTCCTTGAGCTTCGTGCCCGGCCCGGTCTGCCTGGCCCCTGACTGCGTGCCCGATCCAGACGTGCCGAATGATCGGCGCTCGCGCGTGGTGGTGGAGCCGGACGGTCAACTGGCCGACGGCCAGAGCCAGGACGTGGTCCACGTCTACCTGTTCGACCGCCAGGGCAACCCGGTGCCCGGTCAGACCGTGCTCCAGTCGAGCCAGGCTCCGCTGGTGGTCCAGTCCGAGGCTATCGCGCTGAGCGACGACCAGGGCGAGACCACCATCGCCTACACCTCATTGGTCGACGGCGCCCACCAGGGCCGGCTCCACGTCATCGTGGGCGGTCTGCCGGTGGAGTTGACCTTCACCCCGCAGCCGGTCCCACCGGCCGACGGCCCAGCCCCGGCCAACTACCAGGGCTCGCCCTTCACCGTCATCTTCGCCACCGTGCCCGCCACCGGCGCCACGATCGGTTGGGGAGCGGCGTTGGCCGGCCTGCTGGCCTTCTTGGTCGGCAC
>JAISCA010000069.1 GCA_031265875.1 Propionibacteriaceae bacterium | reverse complement strand
CCCGGATGTCCAACACTTCTCCCAGTCATGCCCCCAAGGCAATAACCAGACGCCCCCACCCCGCTCAGCGACTAGGCCAAACACCCCCCTGGGAGACACACATTTTTGCCGATAACCCGAATTAAGAGTCGTAACCGCCCGCTGGCCTGAAAGGCTTCAGTCCAATGAGTGGGCAAGACCGGTCGGCCCGGTTAAGATGAGGCGCGTCACTTAGTGACGACTCCGCCTTTTACCAATTCCTTGCGAGGAAAACTGTGCCCGCCTCTGCGCAGTCCGACCCCGCCCCATCGGCGGGTGGCGGTCCGCCGCGCGCCCTAGTGGTCGAAGACGAACGCCCGCTGGCCCGTTTGGTGGCCGATTATCTGATCCGCGACGGCTACTCCGTGACTCAGGCTTACGACGGGCTCAGCGCGGTGGCGGCGGCCGAAGCCAACAATCCGGAGCTGGTGGTGCTCGACCTGGCCCTGCCCGGCTTGGACGGCATCGAGGTCTGCCGCCGGATCCGGGCCCAATCCGATTGTTACATCTTGATGCTGAGCGCCCGGGCCCAAGAGGAGGACGTCTTGGAGGGGTTGGCCGCCGGCGCCGACGGCTATATGACGAAGCCCTTCAGCCCGCGTGAACTGGTCGCCCGCACCCGTGTCCTGCGTCGGCGGCCCCGTCATTGGACGGAGTTCGACGGCCCGCCGGTCTTGCGTTGGGGCGAAATCACTCTGGACGCCGCGGCGCGCGAGGTCCACGCCGCCGGCCGGATCGTGACGTTGACCCGGACCGAGTTCGACATCCTGGCCGTCCTGCTCCAATTCCAGTCCGCGGTCTTGGCCCGGGAACGCATCCTGGACCACCTCTGGGGCGCCGGCTGGGTCGGCGACCCCCATGTGGTCGACGTCCACATCGGCCATATCCGGCGCAAATTTAACGAGGTCGGGCAGAGCTGCCCCATCGTGGCCGTGCGTGGCATCGGCTACCGCTTGGGGCCGGAGCTGGGCGAGGACGACCTGGGCGAGCCCAAACTATGACCGCCCCCAGCGGCCAGACCTTGGCCGATCAAGCCGCGGCCGACCAGGCTTCGGCCAATCAAGCCTTGATCGGTCAGCCGGTCCCTTGGATGGCCCGCTTCAGTTTGACCAAGTCGGTGGCGGTGATCTGCGCGGCCATCGTGGGGGCCGGTTTGGCGACGGCCTTCGCGACGGCCTACATCATGGGTCCGCGCGTCTTCTACCAACGCATGTTGGAGGCCGGCTTCGACACCGCCATGGTGGACAAGAACAGTTGGCGTACCTTCATGACCTCCTGGCTGTCGGTCCTGATGGTGGCCTCGGGCTTGGCCGCGATCTGCGCCATCCTGGTCGGCGTCTTCTTCACCCGGCGTCTGGTGCGGGCCTTCGCCGGACTGCACGACGCTTCCATCCGGATCGCCGAGGGCGACCTGACCGCCCGCATCGGACAGCTTCCCTACGGCTCCGAGTTCGAAGTTTTCCGGGGAGCTTTCAACTCGATGGCGCAGCGGCTGAGCCAGATCGAACAGACCCGGACCCAGGTGTTGGGCGACTTGGCGCATGAGATGCGTACCCCGCTCAGCACGCTGGACGCCTATCTGGAAGCCATCGCCGACGGGGTCGAGCCGGCCGACGCCAGCACCGTCGCCCTCTTGCGCCAGCAGACCGCCCGATTGACCCGGCTGGCCGCCGACATCGCCCTGGTCACCATCACGGCTGAGGGCGGGCTCAGCCTGTGCTGCGAGCCGCAGTCGGTCAGCGCCCTGCTGACGGCGGCGGTGCAGTCGGCCCAGGCCAGGTACGTCGAGGGCGAGGTCAAACTGGTCCTCGCCATCGAGGCGGGGCTGGAACAGGCCCTGATCCAAGCCGACTTCGACCGTATGGGCCAGGTCATGACCAATCTGTTGGACAACGCTTTACGCCACACGCCGCCGGGCGGGCGGGTCGTGGTCGGAGCCCGTCCGGCCACCAGCCGCAGCGAGACGGGCGGGTTGATCTCCGGCGGGCAGGATCAGGTCGTCATCACCGTGACGGACGACGGCGATGGCGTCGCGCCGGAGCACCTGCCCCATCTCTTCGAC
Organism: Propionibacteriaceae bacterium; assembly: GCA_031265875.1. GTDB lineage: Bacteria > Actinomycetota > Actinomycetes > Propionibacteriales > Propionibacteriaceae > WQYJ01. The sequence continues at coordinate 6,244 of JAISCA010000069.1, read as the reverse complement.
CGCTTCTACCGGGTCGACTCCTCCCGGCAACGCGATGCCGGCCTGGGCGGCTCGGGCATCGGCTTGTCCCTGGTCAAAGCGCTGGTCCAAGCCCAGCACGGTTCCGTCTCGTTGGACAGCGCGGGCCTGGGCCAAGGCACCCGGGTGACCATGGTGTGGCCCCTGCTGCCCGCCTGAGCGGCGGCCGCAGTCGCGCACCGCAGCGGTTTGGCCGCGCGAGCGGGGACTTACGTTCCTGCTCTTCGGCGTGTCGGCGTACGCAAGTGCTCTGTCACGCCCATACCGCCGCCGCAGCCGTGCCGTCATCGTACGTCAGTCCGGTCAGCCGACCGCTCGGCGGCGGTGAGAGGGAGCGTCCGAGGACGGTGATCGGCCCGGTGGTCGTATCGGCGGTTGACACCTGGCTTGAGGCGTTGACAGGGCGGGTCCGGCCTGCTTAGGATAACTTGTATATACAAGTCCATATCCCGGTCGGGATAGACAACGGAGGAGAGACACCATGAGCACCGTCAACTACCCCGTCAGCGGCGGCGGCCGAGCCGGTGTCCGTTTCCAACTGGACGGCCTGGGAGCGACGGTCATTCCCGAGCAGACGGCCGAGGTCGATCGCTTCAGCGCCCTCGAGCTGTCGAGCATGCAGTTCAACCTGCTCCAGGGCCGGGCCCGCCACCTCGGCGTCAGCCCGCGTTTCATCGACGTCATCCGCACCTTCGCCACCCCGGCCGGCCACACTCCGCCCGGTTTCCGGGTCGAGCTGACGCTGAAGAGAGACGGCCTGCTGGAGGCCGACCTGGTGCGCGACATCTCGTACGACGCCGATTCGATCAAGCGGCCCACCAGCGTGATCTTCTCGGCCGACTCGGCCAATCCCTACGAGGTCGCGCCCATCGCGCCCCTGCTGGGCAACCTGACCTGCAACCCCGGCATCGTCTACGACCTCTTCATCAACAATCCCAAGGCCAATGTGGGCGGTAAGTTCACCACCCGCGACGAGGTCATGGAGGAGTTGGGCCGCATCCTCGGCCCCGGCGTCGACGTGTCGGTCGAGCTGAACAACCCCTTCGAACCCGACTTCGACAAGATCTTGGAGGAGTGCGAGGTCTTCAAGCGCATCCTCAGCCCCTACCGCCTGGTCGTCAAGGTGCCCCACACCGGGCCGGTCAACGGTGACAACGTCGGTCAACTGTTGGAGGGCGACAAGCGCTTCTCTCTGCCCTACGACGCTCCGGCCACGGCCGACGCTCTGCGCGGGCACAACCTGGCCCTCAAGCTGCGGGAGAACGGCTACCGCATCAACTACACCTTGATGTTCGAGCCCTACCAGACCTCTCTGGCCCTGCAGGCCAAGCCGTACTTCATCAACTCCTTCGTCCGTCATCGCGGCAAGCAGTCGGCCGCCATCCAGCGTCTGCTCGGCTTCTACGACCTGACCGGCGAGCGCGAGCATCTGGTGGCTCTGCGCGAGACGTTGCTGGCCGGCGATTACCTGCCCAAGGGCGACGGTGAGCACGACCTGCTGGACGTGCTGCGGATCGGCCGCGACCTGCTGGCCTACCGCCAATTCGGCACGGCCGAGGGCAGCGACGGCCTGGACGGCGTCCGTCACAACCTGCGCTGGCTGCGCCAGTCCAACCTGCCTGACACCCGGCTCATCATCTGCTCGATGGAGGGCGACTACAACTACCCCGACATCGACCGCTTGATGGCCGATCCGGAGTACGCCGACATCGTCGACCGGGTCATCATCACGGCCGAGCCCGGCTACCTGGCTCGCTTCACCTCGGCCAACCAGGTCGTGTCCTATCAGCGTCGCTTCATGAACGCCGCCGCCACGGCTAAGTGAGGCGCCGGGCCGCCGGCGCGGCCCCTCAGTCGGCGACGTTTGAACCGGACCGGTAACCTGGGGTCCGGGTCGATACGCCCGCCGGAACTGACCACCCGGTCGAGCCCCGGCCCGTCAGGGCCGGCTCGGCCGGCGCGGTCGCCCTGGTCCAGCCGGACGGCCCGCCGTTTCGGCCGAAGCGCTGGCCCAACCGATTTTGGCGCGATCTGACCGCGCCCTAGACACCCTGGGTGGGGGGCCTTGGCGGGACCCCTGCCCGGGGTCAAAACTCCGCCGACTCCAGATGATCGCTCTCGCGACCGGGCTCGCCCGTCATCGCCCAATCCCGCCCGCCCCGCCGCCGAGCGGGTTACGACTGGCGGTCTTGTCTGAGCGTCCCCTAGAGCGGTCCCGTCTCTACTCCCCTAGACCCGGTCGCCCTGGCCGGCGGCCGGACTGTGGTGGGGTCCGCCGCCGCCCCCTGCGGCTCAGGACGGGCGTTCGGGTCGGGTTCGATCGGGCTCAGTCGTACCCCTCCGATCGGTGAGGGAAGGTCACGCGATTGGACGCTTACGACCGGCTCGCCGGCGTGTCGGATGCCGTAAGCCCCCGGTCGGCGGCGGGGTCGCGCACGAGTGACGGGTTACGACGGGCTAGCCCGCCCACCAGGCTCTGGCACAGGCTCAGGCCTGGTTCTCCTCCTTTTGGGCCGGAGGGCGTTCTAGGGTGAAGAAGAGCAGGTTGGAGTCGGGCGAGCCCTTCAGGTCCATGACGCCGAGCAGGCGGTCGGGGTCGATCCGGCGGAAGCTGTCGATGACGGGTAGGCGGTCGTAGACCATGGCGGCCGAGACCCGGCCGCGGCACTCCAAGGCACGCAGACGGGCGTGGTAGCCCCGGGTGATCAGGCCCGGGCGAGCCAGGTCGAAGGCCCGCCCCATCAGGCCGGCCGGCACCCGGTTGAGGGACGGCCACATCGGCAAGAGGGACGGATTGACGGCGAAGAGACTGCCGTCGGGCCGGGCGAAGATGGTCGGCTGGACGTGCTCCGGGTCGATGAAACGCTTGCCGTACCACCGGCAGGACGTCAACAAACCCTCCAGGGCGCAGCCGGCTCTCAGCTCCCGGCCCCGCCACAACCCGGTCAACCGCTCCACCGCCACCGGCTCCAAACTGTCGAACAACGCCCAAGCCTCGGCCTGACTGCCCTGTCCACCGTGCAAGAAATCCATGCCCGTCACCTTAGTGTCACTGCAGTGTCGCCTCAGAGCCGTATCCGTTCAATCGCGTGAGGCCCCATCGGCGAGCGTGCGTTTACGTACGGCGCCGCGCCCCGGGTGGTTGCGGTTCCTGCGCCCCGCGCGTACTGTCCCCGGGCTCCGCGCGTCCCGGCGTCTCCTCCTGGCTCCGGTCGCCCTGCGGGCGACCGGCTCGTATGGGTCTGCCGCGGCCTCCGCTGGGGTCGGGACGGGTGTTCCATTTATCTGGTGAGGCCACTTTCGGCGTCCCCACGGTCGGCGGGGTCTGTTGCGCGATCGGTGGGTTACGGCTCTTGCCTCGGCGTGTCGGATGTCGTAGATGCTCGCTCGCGTAACCCTTCCCCTACTACGGAGAGGGGGCGGGCCCCCGATCAGGTGGTGATCGGGGGCCCGGGTTTTGGGAGCTCGGCTCACTCCTGGGGCCGTAGGGCGGCCAACTGGGTGAAGAGGTCCTGCTGCTTGAGGCCCTCGTAGGCCGACTTGTAGGCCGCGAAGGTGCGGTCGTAGACCTCGACATTGGCCTCGATCGGTTCGATCACCGGGCCGAAGCTGACCATACGCTCAACCGCTTGCTCCAGGTTCTCGACCAGTCCGGCGCCCAGGGCGGCCAGGGCGGCGGCCCCCAGGACGGCGGCGTCGGGCACGTCCAGGGTCCGGATCGACCGGCCCATCACGTCGGCGATGATCTGGCGCCAGGAGCCCGACTTGGAGGCGCCGCCGGTGACGGTGATGATGTCCTCCATCTCGACCCCGGCCGACATCATCGACTCCAGGATGTGGCGGGCCTCCAAGGTGATGCCCTCCATGACCGAGCGGATCAGATCGGCCTTGGAGTGGGTGTTGCGCAGGCCCAGGAAGAAGCCGGTGGCGTTGGTGTCCCAGGTCGGGTAGCCGGAGCCGAACAGGGCGGAGTAGAAGAGGACGCCGTTGGCGCCGGGCGGCGACTGCTTGACGTACCTATCCTCCATCAGGACGTAAGGGTCGACGCCGGTCCGCTCGCCCTCGGCCACCTCGTCGGCGCAGAGGGTGTCGCGGGCCCAGCGGTAGCAGGTGGCCCCGGAGACCTGGGGACCTTCGACCTCGAAGACGCCCAGGCGGGGGCTGGACGGGATCATCATGCCGGTCAAAGCCGAGAAATCGGGTTGGGCCAGGCCGACCGCCAGCAGGCCGAAGGTGCCGATGGTGAGCGAGACGGCCCCGTCCCGGATCACGCCGGCGCCCATGGCGGCCAACTGCTGGTCGCCCGAGCCAGCCACGATCTTGGTCCCGACCGCCAAACCGGTCCGGGCCGCCACCGCCGGTGAGATCGTGCCGACGGTCTGACCGGGCCGGCAGGTGGGCGGGAACTTGGCCGGGTCGAAGCCGAGGGCCTGGGCCAACTCCTCGGACCAATCCAAGGTCCTGACGTCGAACAGGCCGGTGACGGTGCCGTCGGAGATTTCGACCACGAAGTCGTCCGAACCGAAGCCGTGCAGGATGAAGCTTTCGACGGTGGAGAACCACTTGGTGCGGGCGTAGGTCTCGGGCTCGTTCTTCATCACCCAGTAGTACTTGGCGGCGGCGAAGATGTTGTACCCCGGCATTCCGGTGATCTGGTTGCGCCGCTCAGGCGAGATCTTGGCGTTGATCTCCTCCATGACCGATTCGGCGCGCGAATCCAGCCAGACGTACATCTTGTCGTCGATGACCTTCAGGTCGTCGTCCATCAAGCAGAAGCTGGAGCGGTTGACGGAGAAGCTGATGGCCTTGATCTGGCCCGGGTCGAGAGCGGAGGAGGCGACGGCCTCTTGGACCGCCTCGAAAGTGATGTCGAGCAGGAAGCTGGCGCCGATCTCGACCCAGTTCGGCTTGGGCTCGTTCAGAGTGTATTCACGGTAGCCCTGGCCCAGGGTGTGGCCGTCCAGGTCCATCACCATGGCCTTGCAACCGGTGGTGCCGACGTCGACGCCGACCACGCATTCAACCATTTTCTTTCCTTTCCAGTCCGCTCTCAGAGTTTCCGCGGAGTCGGCGGCGTCGTTGCCGCCGCTGAGAGCGATCGAGTGAAGCTATGCACCGAGATGTCGGGCCGGGGCGGACTTCCCTGTCGCGCCCCGAACGCCTTGGCCCGGTCTGATGATACGAGCCTACGCCGCCCGGCCGCCCGCTGGCGGCGACAGTCCGGTGGAGACGGCTCGGTGGTGGAATGGGATCGGGCGGTCCGGCCAGGTCGCCCTGTCAGCGCCGGACCGCCCGCTCCCCGGCGGCGTACCCCCCAGTCGCGCCGCCTCGACCGTTACGTCAATAAACCCCCAGTTCGCGCAGTTGACCGAAGTCGTCGATGGTGCGGTACCCGCCGTCGGCCAGGATGGCCTCGCGGCCGTAGCCGTAAGTCACCGCCACCGCCCTGAGCCCGGCGTTGGCGGCCGTGCCCATGTCGGTCACGGTGTCGCCCACCAGCAGGGTACGCTGCGGGGTCAGTCCCAGCCGGCCCAGGATCAGCTCGACGCAGTAAGGGTCGGGCTTGGGCCGGACCATCTCGGTCATGGTGACGACCTGGTCGAAGCGACCGCCCAGGCCGAGGTGGTCGATCACCCGCTCGGTGCCGGCCCGGGACTTGGCCGTCGCCACCGCCAGCTTGACCCGGGAGTGGAGATGCTCCAGCGTCTCGGCCACGTTGGGGTAAAGACTGGTGCCCCACTCGGCGTTGGCGTCGTAATGCTCGGCGAAGGCGCGCAAGATGTCGTCGACCTGATCGGCCCGCTGGGGGCCGAGGACTTGACGTACCAGATTGCGCGCCCCGCCGCCGATGTTGAGTCGCACGAACTCCAGGCTGGGCGCTTCCAGCCCGGCGGCGACCATGGCCACGCCGACCGAATGGGCGATGCCGGGCAAAGTGTCGACCATGGTGCCGTCCATGTCCAGGATGACCAGGTCGATCGGCTGGCCGGTCACCGGCTCAGCCCTGGTAGGCCGGCACCAGGCCGATTTGGCGCATGGTGTCGAGGGCGTCGATGATCTCGATGGCGGCCCGCGTGCCGATCAGGTCGGCCCCGGCCAGCAGGAAGGCGTAGGCGTTCTGGGGCCTAGGGAACTTGACCCCGGCCACCTTGAGCTTGACCGGCGTGCCGGCCAGGGTCTTCTTCATGACCAGGAACTGGTCCATGGTGGGACCCTCGAACTGGCC
>JAISCA010000059.1 GCA_031265875.1 Propionibacteriaceae bacterium | reverse complement strand
TTCACCGTCATCTTCGCCACCGTGCCCGCCACCGGCGCCACGATCGGTTGGGGAGCGGCGTTGGCCGGCCTGCTGGCCTTCTTGGTCGGCACAGGGCTGGTCATCTGGGCCTGGCGGCGGCGGCGCGACCAAGAGGAGGACACGACGAAGTCGATCTGAGCCGATCTGAACTGATCGGTCTAGGCCGCTGGAGCCGCCGCCGTCCCCACTAGGGGCGGCGGCTCCAGCTTTGTCCAAGGGCCAACCCCCAAGGGGTTGTACTCTTCCGGACTTGGTGGCATAGTGAGTCACTAGTAGGTGGCGATTCGGCTAAAAGGGTCACCTCGCCTCCTCGTTTCCCTCCTGACGACGACGTTCGGATTCTGGCCGGTTTCGGCGGTTGAAAAGTGAACGGTGGTGGGGCTTGGTGGCCCCTGTTGGCGGGGAGTTTACTATCCTTCTGTGTGGTCGGTGGTGGTTCTGACGCTTGGGAGGGTGTCGATGCCTCGGTTGCGGAGTCTGTAGCTGGCGCCTTTGAGGGTGAGGACGTCGGCGTGGTGGACGATGCGGTCGATCATGGCGGCGGCGACGGTCTGGTCTCCGAACACGCTTCCCCAGCCGCTGAAGGGTAGGTTGCTGGTCAGGATCAGTGAGGCGTGTTCGTAGCGGGAGGAGACGAGTTGGAAGAACAGGTTCGCGGCGTCTCGCTCGAACGGCAGGTAGCCGACCTCGTCGACGATGATGAGTCCGTAGCGGCGGAGTTTGGCGAGTTCGGCCGGTAGGCGGCCGGCGCGGTGGGCGTCGGTGAGGCGGGCGACCCAGCCCGTCGCGGTCGCGAACAGCACTCGGTGGCCGTGCTGGGCGGCTTTGACCCCGAGCCCGATCGCTAGATGGGTCTTGCCGGTTCCGGGTGGGCCGAGCAGGACGACGTTGCGGGCCTCGAGCAGGAACCCGCCGGACGCTAGCGCGGCGGTTTGTCCGCGGACGGCGGGTTGGGCGGCGAAGTCGAAGTCTTCCAAGGTCTTACGGACGCCGAATCCGGCGGCGCGGATCCGCAGGTCGGCTCCGGAGGCCTCACGGGCCGAGACCTCACGCTCGAGCACGGCGGCGAGGTAGTCCTCGAACGACCAGCCGGCGTCCCTGGCTTGGTCGGCCAGCCGACCGGCGGACTCCAGTATCCGGGGCGCTCTCAACGCGCCGGCCAGCCAGGTCAGCCGCTTGGTGGCCTCGTCGGCCCTGGGGGTCATCGCCAGACCCCCTCGGCGTCGGTTCCGAACGCTCGGTCGTAGTCGGCCAGGTCCCGGACCAGCGGGTCGTCGGCTGGCTGTGGCCGGGGCCGTTGGAACTGACGCCGTAGCCGCGCGGCGGTCTCCACGTGGGCGGGATCGGTCACCGTGAGACCCCGGGCCCACACCCGGGGATGCTCACCCGCCGACCTCCCGTCCAGCTTCACCCGGACCCGGTCCAAGTCGGCGTGGGCGTCGACCACACGGCCGATCGCGGTCGGGTCGACCGAGTAGTCGTTCCCGGCGATCCGCACGTAGTAGTCCCGGCCCAACCGGATCTGTTTGCGCCAACCCGTCACCGGCGGCACGGGAGGCAAAGCCAGCATCGCCGCCTTGTCGGCCTCCAACCGGTCGACGGGACTGGCTCCGACCGTGCGCACCACCCGCCTGTTGGCCCCGGCCAGCCAGTCGGTGAACTGGTCGTTGAAATCGGCCGGCGACGCGAAACCGCGGCCGGGCATGAACGAGGCCTCGAACCAGCCGTTGCGCCGTTCCACGATCCCCTTGGACTCCGGGTCCCGTGGTGGCAGCAGCACCAGCCTGGTGGCCAACGTGCCCATGAACGACGGCACGCCCTCCGAACGGTGGGGGCCCCGGCCTATGCCCCGCTCGTTGTCCCACAACAACCGGCGAGGGACCCGGCCGAGCTCGCGGAACAGCCGCCACATGCCCAACAGCAGATCCTCGGTCGCTTTGGTCGGGATCATCCGGCCCAGCATGAACCGCGAGTGCGCCAACGTGATCACCAGAACCGGCAACAGCACGCTGGTCCCGTTCTCCAGCACGATCCTCCGCGGCGGGAACCACAAGTCGCACTGGGCCGCGTCGCCCGCCTCCCACGTCAACCGGTCCGCCGGGTCGACCGGCCGGAACTCAGGCCTCAGACGTCTCACGTTCTCCCGAAACCACGTGATCGACCCCGCCCAGCCGACCCGTTCGGCGATCACCGTCGCCGGCATGTCCGGGAACTCCACCAGCAACGCCCGCACCCTCGGCTCGAACACCGAGAACGACGTCCCGGCCGACTTCCGCTCATACCTGGGCGGCCCGGCCGACGCGACCGCCTTCACCACCGTCGTCCTAGAGATCCCCAACCGCGCCGCGATCCGCGCCTTCGGCACCCCCTCCGCGGCCAGCCTCCTGATCAACGCCCAATCCTCCAAAGTGATCACCCTCCATCGTGGTCGAGTGTCCACTTTTCACCGCCGAAACTGTCCAATTTTCAAACGTCGCCGACACCTCCGGAGGTGTCCAATGATGGGCAGAGAACGAATCCTCAAACGTCTAGCGGTCAGTGTCCTGTCAGCTTTGGTTGGCGGTTTCGCTTTGGTGGGTGTGGCGCCTGCTCAGGTTCAGGCGGATCCAGTGTCGTCTGCTGTCAGTGGGCAATCCGACCCGAGTGCGGATTTCATGTACCCCGATCCCTATGAGGTCGCGGATGCCACTGAGGGGACCGTGTCTAGGGCGACAGTCGGCACTTCTGTGTCTAGTACGTCGTCTAACGTTGGCGTGTTATCCAACACCGGGTTGACGCATACCTTCTACGTCATATACGCCTCGACCCAGCCAATCGCGAGTAAGGATGCGTTCGTTCCTCAAGCTTACTTGGAGCAGTTGATCCAGCGGGCTGGGCAGTATTGGAATCGTGAGACGAACGGTGCGATAGATCAGTTCGTCTACGATTGGAATGATGGTGTGGCGACATGGCAGGTGCCAGCTAACGA
>JAISCA010000053.1 GCA_031265875.1 Propionibacteriaceae bacterium | reverse complement strand
CCCAAGCCCAGAAGCGGCGGAACGATGATCGGACAGCGCGGGCGGTCTCCCGTCGCCATTGGTGCTGGCCAGTCCAGTCCAGCAGTTGGGAGCGTGCGATGTCCCAGGGGGAGTCCGCCAGGAACGCCTTGGAGAGTCGTCGGAGGTGGTACACCCTCAACTCGATGGTCTGCGGGGACAGGCGCATCGCGGTCATCGCGGTGCGCCATGATTCAATCTCGGTTGCCCACGAGGGGCGCCTGTTATCGTCGTGCCAGGTCCTCAGTGTCCGCTGGTCGTCGCGATGCCCGCTCATGACACGCCGCCCGCCCGACCCGGCCCATCCAACGCGTCCAACGCGGCCACGCACGCGTCGATCAGGGCCGCGTGACCGGCGCAAAACCCGACCGAAGTCAAGTGTCCAGGGAAAGTCTCCAGACGCTCCGTGGCGACGCTGAGACAATCCGAAGCCGCGCACAGGAGGAGGATCTGCGAAGTCCACCTCTTCCAGGTCGGGCGCGGGTCCGACTTGCGGATCAGCTTGACGACCTGTTTCCCCCAATTGGGGGCCTTGCCGCTCACGCCGCCGCCTCCATCGGGAAGATCGACGGGCACAAGGAGTGCGGGCGGACGGAGCACACGTCGGCGATGCGCATCAGCTCGATGACGCTGAAGTCGGAGCCGCCTCGTAGTTTGCGGTCGAGGGTGGCGTAGGGGACGCAGGCGAGTTGGGCGAGTTTGGTCTTGGACATTCCGGCCGCGACCATGGCTTGGGCGACTCGGCGGGCTACATCCTGACGGAACGAACTTTCATCCATGTGGAGGATGCTATAAGGGCCAGATTGATCTGTCAAGACGACTCCTTCATCATTTTGGATTGATATTGCATCTGTTTTGGTGGTACCGTCGTCACCATGGATGACCCATGGGAGCCGTACCGTACGGCCGTCAACGCTCAGCTCAGAGCCGAAATCGGCGCCGCAGGCATATCCGTGTCCGAGTTCTGCCGACGGACGCGCATCCCCCGCCCGACCCTGGACAGATACCTCAACGGCACCCGAGACATGCCCCTGAAAGTGCTCCACCGAGCCGGGCTCGCACTCGACGTCGAACCGGCCGTGATCCTCGCCAGAGCCGACGAACGACGACGCTCACGCCCCACGGCTTGACGCCTGGGGGCCTTGCCGCTCACGCCGCACGCTCCAGAGCGTCGGCTGGAATCATCACTGAAGGCATGATGCCCAAAGCTCTGGCGATGGCGACCAGCTCCTCCGCCAGGAACGGGGAACGGCCGGAAGTCTTGTGACTGAAAGTCGATGTGGGGATGCCCGTCTCTGCGGCTACGTCGAGGTTGGTCTTGCCTGATCTGGCGATCTGGGCGCGCACCTCGGCTGCGATAGCCGAACGGGCCATGTACGGAAGGATCATGAGGTCACTCTATTCCTATTTAGAAATGTACGCAAGTATAAACATCGTTCAGATTTGGACACACAGTCCGGAGTTGGGGATACAATCGCCTGTATGGGAAGAAAACCGGGGCCGGTCGGACCGGCCACCACCTACATAGCAGCCGAGCTGCGAGCGCAGAAGGGCCGCCTGGACTGGTCGCTCGACGACATCGCCGCCAAGTCCGGCGTGCCAAGGTCAACGGTCAACACCGCGATCAAGGGGAACCAAGCGATCCCAGTGGAAGTGCTGATCGCCGTGGCGACGGCGCTCGGCCTCAATCCCGGACGCCTCCTCGACGAGGCGACCACGCTCGACCATCGACCGAAGGAGATGTCGTGACCGCCCCACGTGACCGCCCGACCGAGTTCACCCGGGCCATCCGCGCCGAACTCAAACACCGCATCGCCGACCAAGGCCTCACCCGCAAGCAAATCGCCCAAGCCACCGGCCACACCGCGGCCACCATCCACAGGTGGCTCGACAGCGAACGACCCCTCAGGGTCACCTCCGTCGAAGAGATCTGCGCCGCCATCGGAGTCGAACCGAGGCAAGTCATCGCGGACGCCGAAGTCCGGATGCCGCCACCGGCCGCTCAGCCTGTAAAGTAGCTCATCAGCGCCTCCTCAGGTGCGAACCGAGGGCGGCGGCCACCCCTGAGCCGAGAACTCAGGACGAAGGGGCCGTCGCCCTTCCCTATGCCCCCATCATGCCACCAGTAGAACGAACGTTCGACACCATGGGAGTCTGAGCACACACGACCACACCACCTGAACGAACGCCCAACCCCTTGCCAGACGGCCCGCCAGGCCACTATGAAAAACCCATGAGCCCACGTCGTAAATCCTGGCTGAAAGCGATCCTCCGCAGCGCACTGACCACCAAAACGGCCAAAGCGAGAACGACCAAGGCCAAACCAGCCAAGGCCACGAAGCCCAAGAGCAACCCCAAACCAGCCCCGAAGAAGCCGCCCCAGCGCACCCAAGTCGTCGGCGTCGCGTTCCGGAACCACGCCGAACCGCCCCCATACCGAGGCTGGGACAGCCTCAAACCCTACTTTTACATCTGGCCCTTCCCCCAGACGCCCACCATAGGCGGCCGAGTCATCCTCCCCACCGGCGAAGGATTCATAGTCAAAGTCGGAGTCACCCCGGCCGCAGTCAGAGCCGAAGGCTTCACCCTCAAAACCCTCGATACGGTCCACCGCGCCTTCACACCAGCCGAGAACAAAGCCGCCCAGACCAAGCAGGAAAGAGACTTCGAGGCCTGGCTCAACGCGGCTCGACGCGCGGCCGGACTAGACACCAAGGGCAGGCGAACCAAGGCGCCGAAGGAGCTGCCCGAGATCCCACCCGTGAGTGGGAAAGCCAAGCCCGACGTGGCGGGCGAGCACGCCTCGACCTGGTGGCGCCTGTACAAGTCGGCCCGCGACGAAGAGGAGAGCCAAGCGTTCAGGGCGATCGCCCAACACTGGTACACGATCCGCGACGGCGACTGAGCAGCGGCGAGAATGAAAATGTTGGCGCTACTCCGCCAACACGATCCTGAGAAACCTTAACGATTTCGCGTGTTGGCGGCCTGTTGGCCGAAACAGCGCCCGTGGCGCCATGTTGGCGGTTTGTTGGCGCTCGGATTGAACCGATTAAATCAAACGAAACCCCTAGCCAGATGGCAGTCCGTCGGAGATTTGTTGGCGCTACTCCGCCAACACGCGTCCGAGCGCCAACAAACCGCCAACAAAGCGCCAACACTAAGGTAACCCTAATACGCCCCTGACTAGGTGTGTAATATGATTGTAATATTAAATGACCTCACGCGATAGGGGCCATTCACGCTCAACCGATCCAGCACGCGCATGTTGGCGAAGTAGCGCCAACATACAAAAGTGTCTAGTGAAACCCCCCAGTGACCACATTCCTTAAAAAACCATGAGAAAACACGCGCCACTTGACAAGCCCACCGAAACATGATTGAGTCCTCTCAACACCTTCACCGCGCCCAAAAACAGCCACACACCCCCGAATGGGCCGCCTCAAACACCACACCCGCCACTTGGGCCGCCACACCGCCATCCCACCCAGAACCAACGAAGGCGGTGGCACGCATGACACAGCCCACCCACGGCAGCCTCTTCTCCGGCTACGGCGGTTTAGGCATGGCCATCGAACATGTCTTCGACGCCAAAACCATCTGGCACAGCGAAATCGACCACTGGCCCGCCCAAACCCTCAAACAACACTGGCCCGACACGCCCAACCTCGGAGACATCACCCGAATCGACTGGGACGCCACCCCACCAGTCGACATCCTCTCCGGCGGCAGCCCCTGCCAAAACATGTCCACAGTCGGCCAAAGAGAAGGCATCGACGGCCCCAAATCAAGCCTCTGGGCCCACATGCGCCAAGCCATCACCCGGCTCCAACCAAAACTCGTCATCTGGGAGAACGTCTATGGCGCGCTCATGCCAACCGGCCGCACATGCCCGATGGGACACGGCCACGCGACGATGGCTGCACACCCAACCCACACTGGACAAGCCGGAATCGCGCGAGTTCTCGGAGACCTGGCCGACAACGGGTATGATGCGCGATGGATGGTCGTACAATCTTCCCACGCCGGCCTACCACACGCGCGCAAAAGAATCTTCCTAATCGCCCACAAAGACGCCATCCCGCCCATCCGGCGTCGCGCCACAGCCAACCCCAACCCCGGGCCACTCCTCCCAACCCCATGCGCCAACTTCCAGCAAGACTGGACCTCCATCCCCTCGCATGGCGCCACCCTCGTCGGCCAACTCCGTGACATCCACGCCAACACTCCACCCGGCAGCCCCACGCGATGGGGCCGATATTCGCCAGCCATCGACCACGCGACCCACACTCTTGTGCGCGTGCCACCAGCCCCCACAATCGTCGCGAAAAACGGAACAATCCAAGCCAACCCGGCCTTCGGCGAATGGATGATGGGACTCCCCGAACACTGGATCACAGGCATCCCGAACATGCCCAAATTCGCGGCCGGCAAAATGATCGGAAACGGCGTCGCCCCACCCCAAGCCCAACTCGCCCTCACACTCATCCTCGACAGCATCCACGCTGATCACTGGCAGGGCACCACCATGGCCGGACCCGCCCCGAAACCATGGGCCGGGAAACCCGTCACAGACGGACTCGCCTGGCTCAAACACAAACACCCCCAATGAGCCGCCATCGCACCACCCGCCCCCAAGTGATGACATGTTTTCGGAAGAGAACTCTGCCCCCACCCAGACACCACCAAAGACCAGACACCATGTGGACACACCAAGGCGGACACAAACTCCCCCAAAAAACCAAAAACGCCATCCTCAACCGCGACCACCACCAATGCGTCCACACCACAGGCGGCCAACGCTGCCCCAACACCACCCACCTCGAAATCGACCACATCACCCCCCACCACCTCGAAATCAACGACCACCCCACCAACCTCCAAACCCTCTGCCACACCCACCACCAAGCCAAAACCAACGCCGAAGCCCAAGCGGCACGAACAGCCTGGCGCCGCCCCCCACGCCCACACCCCAGCCAGACACGAGTCGCAACGCGACGTTCGACATGAGAGAATCATTCTCAGTCGAAGCCTCCAGGCGGCGGCCGCCGTTGCTTCCGACCCAGGGAGGGTGCCCCTCCCCCCAAGACACCTTCACCGTTTGTGTTAGGGCCTCGAAATCTGTGCGGATAGTTGTGTGTCTCCTGGGTGCGTGCTGAATTCGGCGACGTTGCCGGCTGGGGGCTCGCCAGAGGTCGGGCTAGGTTGACTGAGGCTTGGCCGCCCCTGGGCCGTCGGGCGGGAGCGGCCTCCCGGTGTTCCACGGAATGCCTAGTCAGATGGCATTTGCCGTTACATTTTGGTAGAATTGACGCATGCGGAAGTGTGAGCGTTGTGGCGCTGTGATCAGAGGCGCGGCCCCGTCTAACGCGCGGTTCTGTTCGGGTCGGTGTCGGGTGGCGGCGCATCGGGCCTGCGCTATTCCGAAGGTTATGTTGTCTGGTCGGCGTTGGGTGCGGGCTGATGGGAAGCGTCCGTTGAGGGTGGATGGCCGTCCGGGGTCTTCGACTGATCCTTCGACGTGGTCGAGTTGGGCTGAGGTGAAGGCGTCGAAGGTGGGCGATGGGTTCGGTGTGATGCTGGGCTCGGGCCTGGGTTGCTATGACCTAGATCACGTGTCCGACGCTGAGGCCCGTGAGCTGGCCAGGGCGATCCCGGAGCAGGTGCTGTTCGCTGAGCGGTCGGTGTCCGGTGAGGGCGTGCATGTGTTCGTGGCCGCTGCGGAAGGCCCTGGTTGGCGGCGGGGGAAGATCGAGCGTTATTCGTGGGGCCGGTTCATCAGGATGACGGGCCGGAGGTTCGTGTTGTAGAGGGGGCGGCCGTGGCGGTGCGAGGGGCGAAGCCGAAGCCGGAGGGTCAGGCTGTGACTCGGCACAAGCCGACGTTCGATTGGGCCGAGGTCGCGGATGTGCCGTTCCGGGGCGGGCGGCGGTTGCCGCCTCGCTTGCCTGATGGTTCGCCTTGGCCGGCTCAGACGAGGCGTTGGTGGCGGACGGTGGCTTCGATGCCGCATTGTGTGTTGTGGTCGGAGGCGGATTGGGTGTTCGCCGAGCACACGGCTCGTCTGGTGGCTGCGTTCGATTCGGGTGATTTGCGGTTGGCGACTGAGATCCGGAATCGGGAGCGGGTGTTGGGGACGACTCACGATTTCCGTCGCGATCTGCGCATCAGGTATGTGAAGGCTGTGGCCGGGGAGCCGGGGCCGAAGGTGACTCGGATGAGCGATTATCGTGACCTCTGAGGCGTTGCTGCTGCCTGGGTATTGGGTGGACGCGAAGTCTGGGGCTTGGTGTTCCTTGCCATGGCCGTCCGATCCGGATGAGCGTGAGGCGTTGGCGGCGATGAGTCTTGGTCCGGGTGTGATCGATTGGGCTGAGGGTCGGACTGGGGAGCCTGGTTTGGTGCATCCTTCGTCGGGTCGGCCGTGGCGGTTCACGCCTGGTCAGCGGCGGTTCCTGGTCCTGTGGTATCACGTCAACTCCGAGGGCCGGTTCACTTGGCGTTCGGGCGTGAAACGCGGCAGCAAAGGCAGTGGCAAAGATCCGTTTGCGGCAGCGATTGGGGATATTGAGCTGTTGGGGCCGGTGGGGTTCGGTTGGTTCGGTCCTGATGGGCGTCCGGTGGGTGCGCGCCGGAACTTGGCTTTGGTGCAGGTGGCGTCGAACTCGGCGGATCAGTCGAAGACGCTGCTGCGGGTCGCTAACGCGATGTGGTCGCGCGAGGCACGCGACTATTATGGTTTGGATTGTGGTGAGTCGCGGACGGTTGTGAAGGGTTCGGGGTCGCGGTTCGAGGTGCCGACGTCGGCGGAGGCGTCGAGGGAGGGCGACCCGGTGACTTGCGGATTGCTGAATGAGTCGCATCACTTGACGGATTCGTCTGGTGGGTCGGCTGTGGCTCGGGTGGCGCGGCGGAATGTGGCGAAGTCGCCGGCTCATGTGCAGGCCAGGTTGATCGAGTTCACGAACGCGCATCGGCCGGGTCAGGATTCGGTGGCGGAGCGGTCGTTCGAAGCCTGGCAGAAGCAGCAGGCGGCTGGTTATCCGGGTGCGCGTGACATCTTGTACGACTCGATTGAGGCGCCGCCGGACACGGACATCATGACCGAGGTCGGTCGGATGCGCGGGCTGGAGGCGGCGTACCAGGACGCTCCTTGGGCTGATCTGCCGAGGTTGTCGGCTGAGATGATGGACCCGCGCACGTCGGTGGCTGACACGATCCGGTTCTTCTTGAATGGGTTGGCGGCGGCTGAGGACTCTTGGGTCGATTCGACCGAGTTCGACAAGTTGGCGGCTGGCGATCGGGTGGTCGAGGACGGGACGCCGGTGGCGCTGTTCCTGGACTGCTCTAAGTCCGAGGACGCAACGGCGCTGGTCGGCTGCACGCTCGACTATCACGCCTTCGAGGTCGGGGTTTGGGAGCGTCCGAAGGGGCGTCGTGGCGCTTCGTGGCTGGCTCCTCGGGGCGAGGTGGATTCTGCGGTGCGTCACGCGGTGGAGCGTTGGCGGGTGCTGTGGTTGGGGATCGACCCGGGTCCGGCGAAGGACGACACGGCTGAGGCGTTGTATTGGGCGACGATGATCGATGGGTTGCATCGGGATCTCGGTGGCCGGTTGGCGAATTGGGCGACGCCCGGGGCTGGTGGTAGTTCGGTGTTGTTCGATCTGCGCACGTCGGCGCAGGGTGGTGTCAGGCGGAATCAGGAGTTCACTCAGGCGGCCGAGTTGGTGCGCCGGTGGGTGGACGAGGAGGGCTTGGATGGGCCGTTCCGGTGGGATGGTTCGCCGACGTTGCGCCGTCATGTCCACAACGCCAAGGCCAGGCCGAATCCGTGGGGCGTGTCCCTGGGTAAGGCGACCAGGGATTCGTTGCAGGTGGTGGACGCGGCGACGGCGATGGTCGGCGCGGTGATGGGGGCCCGGTTGGCGGGGAACTCGGGCCGGAAGGCGAAATCTCAGCGGCAGCCTGGGAAGGGCCGTTGGGGCTACGCCTGACTTCGACCACCCTATAGCGCAATATTCGTTTGATTTGTGATCTGTGAGCGGGGGTGCGTTGGATGCTGCCTGAAGAGGATCTGGTGCGGAAGCTGGAGTCCGCTCTGAGCGGCCGACTTAAGGGCAACCTGGTCAAGGCCGGTTATTACGAGGGCTCGGTCAAGCCGCACTGGGCTGGGTTGACTGTGCCGCCGGCACTGCGGGGCATGGCCCCCAGACTGGGTTGGGCCGGCGTGGTGGTCGACGCGCTGGACGAGCGGATCGGCCTGTTGGGCTGGAACGACCCTTCAGGGGCGTTGGGTCTCGACCTGGTGTTCAACTCCAATTGCTTGGATGGTGAGTCGGGCTTGTGTCACCTGGACGCTTTGATGTTCGGGGTCGGGTTCGTGACGGTCGGCACCGCCCTGGTTGGCGAGCCCGATCCGTTGGTGACGGTGCAGTCCGCCCTGGGGACGACGGGGCTGTGGGACGCCCGATCTAGGCGTCTGTCGTGCGCGTTGACGTTGGACCCGTTGGTCAAGGGGGAGCCGCCGACTGGGACTTTGTATCTGCCGGATGAGACTGTTTGGTTGGAGAAGTTTTCCGGGTCGTGGGTGGAGACCGACCGTGATCGGCATGGTTTGGGTCGTGTGCCGGTCGTGATGATGGCGAACCGGACTTCGGCTTCCCGCCGGGAGGGGCAGTCGGAGATCAGCGCGCCGGTGCGTGACCTCGTGGACGAGGCGGCCCGTGTGCTGTTGTCGATGGCTGTCAACCGGGAATTCTTTTCCTCGCCGCAGCGGATCGTGTTGGGCGCGGCGCCGGACGCCATCGACAAATGGAAGTATTTGACAACTGGACTGTGGACGATTGAGGCCGATGGGAAGGGCGAGACGCCGACTGTGACTCAGTTCCCGGCCGTGTCGCCGGGGTCGCATATCGAGCAGTTGCGGACGTTGGCGATGCAGCTGGCCGCTGCGGCCGGCATCCCGGACGCTTATCTTGGTGTGGCGACGGCCGCGAACCCGGCGAGCGCGGATGCGATCAGGGCAGCTGAGGTGCGCCTGATCAAGAAGGCTGAGCGGCGGGCGCAGATGTTCGGGGCGGCTTGGTTGGAGGTCGCCCGGCTGGCTTTGCTGGTGCGTGACGGTGTGGTGCCGGAGGAGTTCGCCCGGGTGTCGTGTCGGTGGGCTGATCCGGCGACGCCGACCAGGGCGGCGAAGGCGGATGAGGCGGCGAAGCTGGTCGGCGCGAACGTGTTGCCGGCTAGGAGCCAGGTGACACTTGACAGGATTGGGTTGACTCCGGCGGAGCAGGCTCAGATCGAGGCCGACTGGGCCGCGAACCCTAGTGCCGTCGAGTTGATGGCCCGGTCTATGGCGGCATGATGTGGCTGGGACGGCTGATGGTCGGGATCTGACGGCGGCGCATCAGCGCGAGCAGGTCCTGCTCGGTCTGGCGGCGGAGGACGTCTTTGACGAACTGTCTCGTTTGCTGGCCCCGAACGATCTGGATGGCTCGTATCCTCGGTGGGCGGCGGCGATGGTCGACGCCATGAGGGCTTCTCATAGCATCGGGGTCAGAGAGGCAGAAGCGTATTTACGGGCCTACAGGGCCGTGGAGGCGGTTGGGCTCGACGTTGGTGACATGCCGATCGTCCGGCCCGAGTTCGACCTCAAGCGGACGTATCAGACGTTCGGCTGGGTCCTGCTCTCCGTCCGTGAACGCATCGAGTCTGGGCGCTCGCCCGAGGCTGCGGTCGCGGCTGCGCTCAAGGATCTACGCCCGCGCTGGTCGAAGCAGGCGATGGCATCAGGGCGTGACCTCATCGGATTGTCCGCTGGCGCGAACGAGCTGTCGTCGGGGTGGCGGCGGGTCCCAGACTCTGACCCTTGCACCTGGTGCGCGATGTTGGTGACGCGCGGGCCGGTCTACGACAAGACGACAGTCACAGCCCAACGAGACGGCAGCAAATATCACAACAATTGTGGTTGTACGGCGGAGGAAGTCTTCGGGGAGTGGCAGCCGACCGCGCGGGAGCAGGAGTACATCGACGCCTACAACGCCGCCCACGAGCCGGGCATGTCGGCCAAGGAGACCATGGCCGCCATGCGTTCCGAGACTGGGGGGACCGGACTGTTTCGGGACTCCCGGTCGACGTCCCCGACTGGGGCGCTGTTTGACGAGAAGCGGGCCAAGTCGACGGGCCTTGAGCCCAAGCGGACGGATCTCGTCCACGACGGTATGCTCGGCCGCCCCAAAGGTGCCGTCAAGCCGGACTTGTTCTCTGTGGCCGAGCTTCGAACCAGAGGGCTGATCGCGTCAGAAGACAAGCCGGATCGCCACTACAGGTATGACTCGGAACGGATCATCGCGGCCTGGCAAGCGCGCATAGGGCAGCCCGTGCTCTCCGTCAAGGACATCAATGAGCACGGCAAACGGACTCCAGACGCGGTCCTGATCGGTCTCACGCGTACAGTCGAATTCAAGGCGACCAAGGCCGACACGGACAACGCAATCATTCAGGCTGTACGTAACGCCCGAGGGCAATCCGCCCATATCGTCATCGACGCCCGTCAGGCCGGATTGACCATGGGTCAGGCGAAGGCCCGCATGGAATTAGCGTTGCTGCGTTATGGTGCTGATGTGCGGTCGCTCGATGTCATCATCACTGATGGTGAGTATGTACACTGGGAGTTATGAAGGTCAGCTATTACGTCGATCTTGACATCGGCGAGGTCCGGGAAAAGATCTCGGGCAGTCGTTTAGCCGATCTCGTCTCGATCGACCCGGTGGGCTTCCTCTTCGTCAACGCCAAGACGGCGATAGACACTCTCTCGCAACTGGTGACAAAAGACGACGTGCGCGAGGTCCTATCGTGTCCGGTGTTCGATGACGACGATGTGGTTCCGCGTGCCGATGACGACCCGGAGTTCCTCGACCTTTCCGCGTTCGTGTCCGTGACCACGTCCGCCGCTTAGTCACTCTTCTGGAGATTGGCCCATCGGGTTTCCCGGTGGGTCTTCTCATTCCCCCGACTGAGTTTCACGCCCACCCTTGGCGGTCAACAGGGGCGATCACACCTGATGGTGGAAGGAAGAGAATCGATGAGCGAACCGTTGGGCACGCCTGTGCCCGGCCAACCCACGAACGGGCCAGTCCTGGACCCACAGAGCCCGAGCGGCTCGGATTCCCCGGAGGCCAAGCCCTACACTCCGCCGGCCACGCAAGCCGACCTGGATCGGATCATCACCGACCGGTTGTCTCGTGAGCGGGCGAAGTACGCCGACTACGAACAGCTCAAACAGGACTCGGTCAAGCTGAAGGGGATTGAGGACGCGGGGAAGTCTGAGGCGCAGCGGCTGGCCGATGAGATGGCTCAGATCCGGCAGGAGCGGGACGCTTTGGCGGCTGAGAGTCTGCGTCGTCAGGTGGCGGACCGCAAGGGCATCCCCACGGGTCTGGCTGGCTTGTTGGCGGGGTCGACTGAGGCGGAGGTCGAGGCGGCTGCGGACCAGGTGTTGGCCGCGTTGGCCGACCAGCAGGCCCAGGCTGGGCCTCGTGCGCCGAAGCCGGATCCGTCGCAGGGCAAGGCCCCGACGGCCCCAGCGGCCCAGTCTGTCCAAGACGCGCGCCAGCGGTACCGCGAGAAATACACAACCCAAATTGAAAGGAATCGTCGTGGCTGATCTTTCGATCAAGACGACCACCACTGGAGGCGGCGACTATCGTTGGCTCCGGTCTCGACATGGCAGGGACAATGCGATCCCTGTCTCTTTGAAGCGTTCCCTGCTGACTGCGGGAGTGCACTATGACACCCTCGGCGTCATCCCGTCCGGCCTGCCTTTGGGCAAGCTGACCGGGCAAGCCGTCTGGGGGCCTTACGACCCGACGGCCCAAGACGGCCGCCAGTACCTGGCTGGTTTCTTGTTGGAGCCGGAGCAGTTGCAGGCCGACTTCGGCGGGGTCACCACCGAGGTGTCTCAGGTCGCGATGCTGGTCCATGGCATCGTCGATCCGGCGTTCGTGCCGACCGCCCCGGTGTTGGACACGCAGACGGCGACGACGGGCAGTTTCGTGTTCGTCGGCGTGGACTACGTGCCCGCCCCCGCCCCCGCCCCCGAGCCGACTGGAAGTGGGAACTGACATGGGACTCAACACTGATTACAAGACCGCCGTCGAGTTGACGGGGGCGGCTCAGGCCGCCGCCGAGGCGCTGGACGCGGCGATGCCGATGGCCGAGTGGCTGCCCACCAAGCAGAACCCGACCTTGTCGTACAGTTTTGACGCTTCGGCTGTGAAGCCGGTCGACGTGGCCGGCTACCGGGCTTTCGACACGGAGGCCCCGTATGGGCAGCTCGGTCCGACCATCACCAAGGAGGGCAAGCTCCCTCCGATCAGCCGGAAGCTGCCGGTGTCGGAGTTTACCGAGCTATCCTTCTCCAACCAGCTGTCGGCCCTGGGGACGAAGCTGGAGGACTACGCCGCCCGCCTTGGGGCCGGTGTGGCCGCCCGTCTGGAGTTGGCCCGGGTCGAGGCCCTGCTGACGGGGAAGCTGGTGTTGGCTGAGAACGGCATCACCGCGACCATCGACTACGGGCGGGACCCGGCGTTGACGATCCCGTTGCCGGGGGCCGCCGCGGCTCGTTGGGACAGCGCGGACTCGACCCCGGTGGACGACTTGATCGCCTGGCGCGAACTGGTCAAGGTGGCCTCGCACGGTTCGCTGCCGTCCGCCCTGGCCGTCTCGAACCGGGTACTGAGCGCGTTGCAGGCCAACAAGCAGGTCATCGCGTTCGCGCTCGGACGGTCGGACAAGCTGCCCACCAGGGTGTCCACGGAAGCCGTGCAGCAGGTGCTGTCCGGCATGGCCGGGATCACCCGTCTGGTGGTCGCGGACGATGCCTACAGTGTCTACGACTTCGGCCGGCCGGTGTTCCCGGACGGTCAGGTCGTGCTGCTGCCGCCGTCCGGTGGTCTGGCGATCGGCGGAGAGGGGTCGTTGGGGAGCACTGATTTCGGTGTGACGGCCGAGGCGATCCAGCCGTCTTACGGCATCGGTGAGGGGGAGCGGGCCGGGATCTTCTCCGGCGCGTTCGACCGTCACGACCCGGAGGGGTTGGACGTGTTGGTGTCGGCGGTGGCTTTGCCGCTGGTGCAGCGGGCCAACGCGACGTTGGGGGCCACGGTCATCGCGACCGCGCCTCTGGGCTGAGAGGCCCGTCGGGCGGGGGCGGCAGTCGCACCGTCCCCGCCCGGCGCCACACCCCGATCTAGGAGGACCTGTGCTCGACCGTGAGACTCTGGCGCGTTGCGCCCAAGACCTCGACATCGACTTGTTCGACATGGGTTCGCTGGAAGAGGGGGACATGCTGCTGTCGGCCGTCCTCATCCTGCGGTTCCGTTCGACCGACGTCGAGTACCGGCGCGGCGCGGGCGGGGTGGCGATCTACGGCACCACCGGCATGGATTGCGTCGAGCAGATCGGGATCGTCCAGATGGCCCGTGACATCCTCGCCCACCCCATGGACCCAGGAGACTGACGATGACCATCTTGACGGTTGACGATTTGAAAGTCTTCGCCCCCGATCTGGACTTCGCCCAGGCTGAGGCGATGATCACGGACGCCATGGCCCAAGCCCAACTAGTGGCCCCCTGCCTGGGCGACCCGGCCCGGTTGACCCCGCTGCAACGGGACCAGTTCCGGGCCGTCCTGCGAGGCGCGGTCCTCCGGTGGCACGAGACCGGCCTGGGCGCGATCACGACCACCTTGGACGTGGCCGGATCGTTCACGCACCAAGAGACGATTGACGGGACCGCGAACCGGTCCAGGCGGGGTGTGTTCTGGCCTTCGGAGCTTGACTTGTTGGAGTCGATCTGTCGGGGGCGGGGCCGTCGGGCGGGGACGGTCGACACCACACCCGATCTGCCTTTGGGGTGGCCGTCGTGAGCAGGCTGGGCAAGAATGGTTTCTGGCTGGCCTTCGGGGAACCTGTGACCAGGCTCAGGGCCCGCGAACGACCTGACCCGTACAACCCGCACTCGACCGTCTCCGACTGGGATGTGCCTCCTCATTGTCTGCCGTTGGGCCGGTGTTCGTGGCAGTCCGAGCCGATGACACTGGACTCGTCTGACAACCGCCAGCAGGTCACCCGCCGGGCCAAGGCTTATTTGCCCGACCCGGACGCGGACGTCCAACCGGGCGACCGGATCCGCCGTGACAACGACGGGACCTCCTGGCGGGTCGTCGAAGTCAAACCCGGTGACACGTCGCCGTTCACCGGCTGGCGGCCAGGGCAAGTCCTGACTGTCGAGCATGTGACGGGAGGCTGACATGGGACGACGTCCAACGAAATGGGAGTGGAATCCTAGATGGCGGGACGAAGTGTTCGCGCTCCCCGCCCTGCACGATGCGGTCCGGCAGCGGGCCGAGGCAGCCGCCGCACGGGCGGCGTCATCCGGTGTCGGCCACGACAACTACAAAGCTTCTATCAGTGTCCAGGACGCGTCCACCAATCGGCCCCGTTACGCGATCGCGACGAGCCACGAGGCGGGCCTGTACATCGAAGTCAAGACCGGGAACCTCGCGCGGGCGGCGATGAACGGATGATCACGCCCCCCGACCTGGAACTATGGCTGACCGCCCATCTGCGGGCGCGTCTGAAGGGCCTCGGCCGGCCGGTCGAGGTGTCGAACAAGGAACCCAAGGACTACGCCGCCTGCGCGCCGCTGGTCGTGGTCCGTTGCGACGGCGGCCCGGCCGTCCCGCCCCTCCAGTGGGACTGGCAGGTCGGCGTCAACGTTCTGGCCGGGACCGGGCAGCATGACAAGCCGGCCAGGGACTTGGCCCGGATCGCCTTGGCCGTCCTAACGGATGTTCCGGCGATCTTGACTGCGGTCGGTTCGCCGATCACAGCGGTCGAGGGCGCGGCCGGGCCGACCTCGGTCGACGACCCGCAGGACGTCGCCCGAGCCTATTTCGTCGTCAACTATCGCGTCATCGGCACCTGGTGACGCGCACCTTTGAAAGGAAATGATCATGGCTGTTGACCCTCAGGGCAACGATCTGCAATCTGTCCGAATCCCTATCACGGGGAAGATCGCCTGGGCGCCGTTGGACGCCGCCAACGTCGTCACTCCGGCTGACGGCGGCGACCGGAGCCTGGCACTTTTGACTGACTATCCGGCGTATAAGTTGCTGGGTTTGATCAAGACGGACGGCGGGTTCGAGCCGACCGCTGAGACCGGTGACGCGACGGAGTTCTTCCAGGACGGCTACAAGTTGTTCGGGGAGTCGACGCTGTCGGAGAAGGTCGGCTTGGCGCAGTCGGACCGGTCCCTGGTCGAGTTCTTGACTGGGAAGACGTTCGACGCGAACGGGCACATCTACGTCTCCGACGCCTTCACCGACAAACAGTTCCTCATTTTCCGTGAGGTCTTGTACAAGTCCGGTGACATCGAGCGTCGGAACGGCGTGGCGCAGTTCACCGAGGTGGCGCAGGACAAGGACGAGCGTGGCACCGTGCGCGGGTTCGCCGTGGCCTACGAGTGGCAGCGCTCCGACTTGTTCGGTGGAGAGAAGTACTCGCAGTGGGACCTCCCAGTCGTGGCGGTGGGGTCGTGAGCGGCGGGCTAGCGCCTTGGCTGACCGCTGACGAGCTGTCGCGGCCCAGGATCGCGATAGAGCTGAACTCGATCCTGGACCGCCTAGAGGCCTTGGAGGCGGCCGTCTCGGCCGGCCCCGGAGACTCTGAGACGGGAGAGGTCGATGACTGACGAGGACGTTTACGGTGATCCGTTCGACCGTGTCGACGACGGCTTAGCCCTGGTTGATTTCGACCGGGAGCAGGACGAGGACGCCGAGCTACATCGGATCGCCGACCAGGTCAAGCCCAGGTTCTTGTTGGTGGAGCGGTCGTTGGCGGCGTTGTTCCCGGACGGGCAGCGGGTCAAGGCGGCTCTGGACATCCCTTACGAGACGGTCATGGAGGCCATCGAGGCGAGTGACTCGCAGAGTCAGACCGAGCAGTTGGAGGCCGTGTTCAAGCTGATCCACGACGACACGGCTTTGCGGGTGTTGAAGTCGCAGTCGTTCGTGGCGTTCCAGATGTTCGCGGCGAAGTTCTTCGACTTGTGGGGGAAGCTGGCGGGCTACGCCATGGGGGAATCGAGAAGCTCTGCGAATTCATCGTAGAGCACAACCCTGCTTTGCGGTGGGATTTCGCCCGGCTGGGTCTGGATCTGGACCAGGTCGGCGCGGGCATCCCGTGGCGGGCGGCGTCCGATCTGATCTCGGAGGCCGCCCGTGACACGGGCAGCCACCTGTTCGCGGATCTGACTGGGGCGAGGTGGCCGGCGTCGTTCGCCGATCTGGCTGTGATCCAGGTCGCCAACGGGCTGGGCGGGAACATCCCCTGGCCCCACGACCACGCCACCACGCCAGAAGCGCCCGACCCGGCGCTGACCGCCTGGTACGAAACCAATAACGCTTTCCGTTGACCTGGAGGGGGTGACCGGCTGTGGCTGCGAGTGCTAGAGGTCCCGTGATCGGGACCGTCTGGGTCAATGTGGCGGCGAGCGCCGAAGGGCTGGGCGTCGCCACCCGCGAGGCCGCCGAGGCCGCCGGGACTGGAGCCGGGGAAGGCTTCAAGGAGAAGGTCAAGAAGGCGACTGAGACGGTCGGCCCGGAGATCGGCCGTGAGCAGGGCAAGGGGTTCGCGTCGGCGTTCGGTGAGTTGACGTCGTCCGCCGGCGGGGCGTTGAAGCAGAACCTGTCGACTGTCGGCCAATGGGTCGGCGGCATGTTCAGTGGCGTGTTCGCCAAAGTCGGAGCGGCGCTCCCAGCTCCGCTTCAGCGGGCCTTGGGCGTGGTCCAGCGGGGAGCCGAGCAGGTTTGGGGCGCGGTGTCCTCTGCGGCGTCCAAAGCCTGGGGCGTGGCGTCGCAGGCCGCGGCGCAGGCCGCCACAGCCATCAAATCGACCCTGTCGAGGGCCGTGTCGACGGTGTGGGACCCGGTCGCGACCAAGGGCAAGCAGGCTTGGGACAAGGTGTCTCAGGTGGCCAGTGGGACGGTCGGTAAGATCAAGTCCGGGCTCGCCCAACTGGGTGGCCCGTGGGGGCAAGTCGGCCAGAAGGCCGGGGCCGCTTTCGGTGTGATCGGGAAGGCCGCGTCCGCGTTGGGCGGCAAGCTGAAGTCGATCTTCGCCAAGGCGAAGTCGGACTCCGACTCGGAGGCCGGGAAGACCCCGAACGCTTGGCAGCGGGCCCTGGCGAAGATCGGCGAGTTCGGCAGGCAAGCCGGCCAGCAGCTGAAGGACGCCCTGGGGAACGTGGCGACTGGCGCCGCCGCCGCGTTGACCGGCGCCCTCGGGCTCGCTCTCAAGGGCGGTTTCGACCGGTTGGTGACGGTGGAGAACGCCAGCGCTCAGATGCGCGGTTTGGGCATGGCGTCGGAGCAGGTCGCCTCGGTCATGGCGGACGTCAAGGCCGCCGTCCAGGACACCCAGTTCTCGACCGGGGAGATGGCACAGGCCGCCTCCCAAGCCCTTGTCGCCGGCATCAAACCCGGTGAGCAGCTCAACGCCTACATGACGTCGCTGAAGAACACGGCGGCGGCCGCCGGTGCGCCTCTGTCCGAGATCCAGATGGTCTTCGGACAGATCCAGTCGGCCGGCCGGGCCACGACCCAAGACCTCCTCCAACTGTCGTCGCGGGGCATCCCCGCGTTCGACCTGTTAGCGAAGAGCATGGGTGTGACCACGGCCGAGCTGAAGGACCTGGTGTCGGAGGGGAAGGTCGCCCCCGAGCAAGTCTTCGCCGCCCTGGGCGACAGCCTCGCGTTGATGGCCGGGGAGATGGCGAACACCACCAGGGGCGCCCTGACCAACGCCAAGTCCGCCCTGTCCCGGTTCGGTGAGGCCCTGATCCAGGGCGAGTTCCCGGCCGTGAAAACAGCCGCCTTGTTGTTCCGCGAGTTGATGAACGCGGCCATCGCCCTGGTCGGACCGATCAAGGAAGCGTTCGGGCTGGGCGGCGAGTCGAGTCTGAACTCGACCCTTGAGGGGATGATCCCGAAGGTCCAGGCGTTCACGGAGAAGATCAAGGCCGGCGGGGATTCGGTGTCCGGGCTGATCGAGAAGATCCGTGGGATCGGCGGGTCCTTGGGGTCGGTCGCCGCGTTGGCCACACCACTGCTCGGCGGCACACTGTCGAAGATCCCGATGATCGGCGGCGCGTTCAAAGCCTTGACCGGCCCGTTGGGGATGATCATCTCCGCCGTCGGGCTGATGCTGACGAACTCGTCCAGCCTGCGGGAGTCCCTCGGGCGGGTCGCGTCGAGCCTGGCGGAAGCGTTCGCGAACCCGGCCGTCACCGGCGCGCTCCAAACCGTGGCCGACGTCATCGGGCAGGTCGCAGGGGTCGCCGGAGACACGCTGGCGACCGTGTTGGACGCCATCGTCCCGGTCATCGTCGACCTCGTGCCGGTGCTGGCCAGCCTGGTCTCCACCATCCTGCCGCCGATGGCCGACGTCATCTCACTGATCTTCACCACCCTCGGCCCCCTCATCGCCGACCTGATCGACAAGCTCGCGCCGATCATCATGCAACTGATCGAGTCCGTCGTCCCGCCCCTGATCACCGTCTTCGAGGCCCTGGTCCCAGTCATCACGAGCATCGTCGAGGCGATCACCCCGGTCATCGACATCATCGTCGCCGTCCTCATGCCGGTGATCGAGGCCATGGCCGCCGCCGTCGGACCCATCTTCACCAGCCTCGCCAACATCATCAAGTCCGCCCTCGGCGTCGTCGCCTCCGTCATCAAAACGATCATGGCCGTCATCAAAGGTGACTGGGGTGCCGCCTGGGACGGCATCAAGAGCGTGTTCTCCAACCTCGGGGAGCTGGGGAAGAACATCGTCCAAGGCATCGTGAACGGCATCAAGGCGTTCGGAGGGATGATCAAGGACGCCATAGTGGGCGTGGCCAAGGCCGCCCTCGGCGGCATCGCCTCGTTCCTCGGCATCAAGTCCCCGTCGAGGGTGTTCCGCGACAAGGTCGGCCGGCAGATCGGCGCGGGCCTCGTCCAAGGCCTGAACGACTCGCTGCCCGCCATCACCGACGCCAGCCTGGCCATGGCCGCCGCCGCCATCCCGAAGATCCCAGGCATAGCCCCAGGTGCCCTCTCCTTCGCCTCTCAGACGCCCACGGGGGCCGGGGCGGCCGGGAACACCATCGGAGTCCTGGACGCCCTCCAGGGGGCCAAGCTGCGGCTAGTGGTCGACGATCAGGAGTTCGACGCCTGGCTCGACGCCAGAGCCTTGGATCAGGTCAAGGACTGGTCCAAGGCGACCAGACGGGGGGCCCGCTGATGTGGGCCCCGTCGTCGGGCTGGTGGCCCGAGGGCGGCTCGGTCGTCCCGGAGTCCCAGGTCGTCGTGCAGCGGGGCGGCCAATCGTGGGACCTGTCCGAGGCCGTGACCGGCCTGTCGTGGTCGGCGTCGACCAACGGGCGGATCGTGTCGGGGCAGCTCGACATGACCGTGGCGGATCCGGACGGGTCGCTGCGCCAGTCGGGTGGGCCGTTGTGGACGGCCGGTCAGACGGTGTGGGCCAGGGTCAGGTTCGACGGGTCGGCCTGGTGCCCGTTGCCTCCGGCGCGCTTGTCGGACGCCGGCGGGGACCAGGTCCGCTGGGTGACACGGCGGCGGGTGCCGATGGGGCAGCATGACGCGGCCGACGTGACAGGCGACGATTTGACGGCGCTGATCGAGCGCGGGTCGTGGTCGGGCTTGTTGGGTCCGGCTGGGTTGTCGATGGTGGATGAGACGGTCAGACTGTTGGCCGCCGCCGGGGTCGGCTTGCCGGTGGCCATGGCTTGGTGGGACCCCTCGATGCAGTCGAGGTTGGTCCGTGCGACCGCGACCTACGACACCAACCCACTGTCCGCCCTGTCCGATTTGTGGGCGTTGATGGGCGCGGCGGTGTGGGTCAACCGGGACGGGCAGGTCGAGCCCAGGCCGTTGGACCCGGTCACAGATCCGTGGCCGATCCGGGTCGATGAGATCTTTGAGCTGGCGCTGGACGGCAGCGCGGAGCCCCGCAACCGGGTCGTCGTGACCGGCTCGGACGAGGCCAACAATCCGATCCAGGGCATGGCCGAGGTCAAGACTGGCCTGTGGGCGGTGGACGGCCCCTTCGGAGTCAACACCCGCCGGGAGCAAATGTCGATCGGGAAGGACGTCGCGACACTGACCCGAGCGGCCGAGACTTACCTTTGGCAGGAGATCGGGAGCATGACCCGGACGTTGACCGCCTCAGTGCATCCGGCCGTCGGTTTGCGGTTGGACGTGCTCGACCCGGTCGTCATCACGGACCCGGACCGCAAACGCTGGGCCGGTCAGGTCATCGGTCTCGACCATCAGCTCGGCGGCCCCTCGACGGCCACCATCCGCGTCCCGGAGGAAGCTAGATGACAGTCCCGATCTTCGACCCCGACCTGCCTGACGAGGGCAGGGGCGGCAGCCGGACGCGGGCCAAGGTCACTGGGATCTTGGAGTCCGGTCAGGTCCGGTTGGATCAGACGGTCGGGTTCGCCGGCGGTGTCCTCGTCCACAAGGGCGACGACGTCCTGGTCGACGTGGTCGACGGGACCGCGACCGTCACCTCCAATCTGACTTGGTGGCCCATGACTGGTGTGGTGCAGGCGGTGGACGAGGCGGCCAAGACGATCGACGTCCTGCCCGACGGCCAAGGTTTGGACGGCCAACTGGTGACGATGCCGGTCCTGCTGCCCTTCGGCGCTGGGACGGTGCTGCCGCCTGTCGGCTGGCAGGTCGTGTTCCTGGACACCCCCGGCGGCGCGGTCGCTCTGGGGACCACCTCGGCCCCGTTGAGGCCCGCTCCGCCGACGCCCGGCGGTGTGACGCCGGACGTCCCCTCGGCGGTCCAACTGGCGCCGTCGACGGGCTGGACGATGCGGTCGGGATCTCGGCGGACGGACATTCCCGACGGGCAGGCCATGCAAGGGCATTGGACGACCGGGCAGACCGCCGACAACACGGGGTTCGTGGTGTTCCCCGGTCCGGCGGGCCAGTCCGGCCGGCCGGTCACCAGTTGCAAGCTCTCTCTGGCTCGATCGGCGTCGAGCCACGGCAACAACGCCCCGGTCGCCCCTGTGCTGCGTGCCCACGCCAACGCCGGCCCGGGCCCGGCCCAATGGGTCGGCGACCCTGTCACGGTCGGCGGCCTGACGAGGGGCCAGTCCGGTGTCTGGGACGTCCCCGCCGCGTGGGGCGCTGGCCTGGCCGACGGCTCGATCCAAGGCGTCGCCCTGGTCGGCACTGGAGTGAACGCTTATTTTGTCTCTGACGCCGCGACTTGGAGCATGGAGGTGACCTATGCCTGACCTGGTCGTGACTGCGGTCCCTGACCGGCATCTGATCCGTGTCACAGTCTCCGGCGCCCCGGCGGGGGCCCGCCGGGTCGATGTCGTCAGGGTCGACGCCGGGGGCCTGGAGGAGCCCGTGCCCAACGACGCCAGACCCGAGGCCGGCGTCTTCGACCTGGTCGACGGCGCCGCGATCTTCGGACAACCCACCAGGTTCCGGGCCACCGTCTCAGACGCCTCTGGGACGGTCCTGGCGTCCGCCCTGAGCGATCCCGTCACCCTGTCCAACCTCGGGTCCTCGGTCGGGGTCGTCGGTCTCGACGTCGATCCCGCCAACAGCGTCGAGGTCAAGCTGCTGCTGGCGACCGACGGGACTCGCTCGTGGGCCTCCGACAGCAGTGTCCTGACGCCGATCAACGGCGCCCCACCGGTCTCGATCGGGGCCCCTGGGCGGCTGGAGACGACGGTCAGCTTCGCCGTCTTCGACCAGGTCACCGATCGGGCGGTCGAGGACATGGTCGCCTCGGGGCTGCCGGTCACGATCCGGGTGGCCGGGGGTGACCCCGACGTGACTTGGGTGGCCCGGCGTCGTTTCCGCCACGCCCCCGGCCAGGCCTCGCGCGCGCGCCTGTCGACCGTCACCCGTGGGGTGGCGGTGTGGGAGTCGTCGTCGACCGAGGTCGGCCCGTCGCTGCGGCCGCCGATCCCGGCCGTGACCTGGGCCGACTGGGTCGACGACGCCGCTCTGGCGGGTTGGACCGAGGCGGACATCGCCCAGGCTTGCGCCGCCCAAGGGTTCACCGCGCGGGACACCATCGGCAAACCACTCAACCAAATCATGGGAGAATGACAATGACCATTCCGGTCCCGCCCGATCCGGTCCTGCCGGTCAACACCAACATCCCAGGCGGCGACATCGCCCAAGCGTTGGACCAGGCCTGGCAAGCCGAGAAACCCTGGATCATGAGCGTGGCCCAGAGCCTCGTCCCGGAGCCGGGCTTCGTGGGAGATCTCAACGACCCCCCAGCGCTGCTATATCAGTTGTTCCCGAAGGATGGGGTCTGGCACGACTCCGACCGGAACGTCCAGCTCCAGCTGACGCCCGGGGTGTGGCTGATCACCGCAGTCGGCTACGGCCGCTGCGATGGCAACTCCGCTTATACGGCGCAGCTCGCCTTGTGGGACAACGGTCTCGCCTCCACCGTCGCCTACGGCCCCCGCGTCTACGCCCACGCGGGCGAGCGAGCGTCGGGCGCCGACCTGGCCTGCACACTGTTTTGCCCCACACGCATCACCCAAGCCGGCCCATACCGGGCGCGCTTGTCGGCCAAGGTCGACGCGGCCTCCCAGACCAACATCACTTTTGTCAGCATGTCCTTCAACGCGCTCAAGCTCTGGTGACCATCCCTCGCACAAGCAGGACAGGAGGACAGCGCATGAGTTTCGACGATCGATCGAACACGATCACGTTGACGCGCGGGGACGACAAGCGCGTCCTCCTCATCCTCGACCCGCCTTGGGGCGCCGGATTCACCGGCCTCCTGTCTGGGACGTTGACTGCGCGCGGTTCCCTAGCCACCTGGTCCACCGACCGGGTCACCCTCGTCAAGAGGGACATGATCGCCGTCGACCTGACGCACTGGGAGACCGCCCAACCCGCCGGGTCCTACCAAGCCGACATCGAGCTGCTGCTCACCGGCGGCCCCGTCGGTCCGCCGGGCGACCCCCGATCCGGGAAGACCGTCTGGACCGTTTGGCAAGGCACTGTCGTCCTGCGGGACGACCAGACCAAGGAGACCGTGTCATGAGCGGGCCTCGTGTGAGGGTCCGGTTGGACCCGCCGGATTTGCCGGTCGGACCGCCGCCCACCCTGCTGAGGATCGCGGATGGTTTGCGGGGGCCGCAGGGGGAGCAGGGGCCGCCTGGTCCGCAGGGGCCGGGGTTGGCGACAGTCAACCGGATCGGACCTGATCAGGATGACAACGCCCAGGTGACGGTGGTGTTGACGGAGGCGGCGTTCCGGTTGATCCCGCCGGACGATCTGGACCAGCGCATTATGTATGTTGTCGTCTGAGGGGTGGGTGGAATGGCCAAGCTTGTCATCGGCCCGCATGTCATCGGCGGGTCCCCGCCGGTCGAAACAGGCCAGGTCATTGAGGTCTCTGGGTGGGGCCAGACCGACCCGGACAGTCCATCTCTCGTCAGATGCGGGCCGGTGGCCCAGCTCTCGGTGGCGCTCATCGCTCACCGTGAGATTTACGACGACGAGCATGTTTTCATCGGTGTCCCCGCTGGTTATCGGCCGCCCGGCCCGGTGATATTAGAGACCGACTATAAGCCGTACAACATGTCTTACAGTTCAGAGTCGGAGAGATTCGTCCTGGACGCCGATGGGAATGTCACCGGCCCGACCGAGCAGGGCGGATATGCCCCTAATTCCACGGTCATCAGATTGTACGGGGCCTGGCTAATCGCACCCGCCTAACACATCTATACATCCAATCGAACCAAGAATGATAAGGAGTCAAATAATGGCTAAGCTAGTGGTCGCCGGTAATGTGATCGGCGATCTGGAGACCGTCAACTCGAAGTCCCCTGACGCGAATGGGAACGTCAAACTCTCAGGCGACGACCTTTTGGTCCACGTCAGTGGCACGACCACGTCGGTCGGGACTGCCATCGACAATGTCAAGACGACCGCTGACGCGGCTGTGAAGAAGGTCAACGGGCAGTCCCCGGACGCCAGCGGGAACGCCACCGTGGCCGCCTCGCAGATCGGCACCAGCGCGACCGGGGTGACCGTCCAAGCGGCCTTGGACGGCAAGGTCAAGTCGGTCAACGGGACGGCGCCGACCAGCGGGAATATCGCCCTGAGCGGCGAGAATCTCCCATACGCGGCTGATACCCCGAATTGGACCATCAAGCAAGAAGTGGATGAGATCACTGACAAGCTGCCGAACCGGTTCTTAATTTCTGTCAACGACCAGACCCCGGACCCCGACGGGAACGTCGAACTCTGGTGGGACGACCTCAAGACCCAGGACGGCACCAGGATCGAGGACGTGATCGTCAAGTCGGTCAACGGCGTCCTCCCCCAGCTGGGTTGGGACAACAATGTCGTCTTGGCCGCCGGAGATGTCCCGATGGTCGCCGGGCAGACTCAGACCGTGGCGCAGAAGTTCACGGCCGTGGACACCACGGTGGGGGGCAAGGTCGACAAGACCTCGGTCGTGCAGGTCGAGGGAGATTCGACCACGAACGTGATCAGCCAAGCCGCTGTCAGCGGCATGCTGTCCGATATCCGGGACTCCATCGTCAATATGGAATTCCAGACCGTCTCGCAATTGCCCACGACCGGCCAATCCAATGTGATCTATCTGCAGCGGGACGAGTCGCAGCAAAGCGGCCCCTACACGGAATACTGCTGGCTCGAATCAGAGTCCCGATTCGAGATGATCGGCACGACCGAAATCGACCTGACGCCCTATTTGGAAATCCTGAGCTTGGCCGCCGCCACCGGTCAGTCGACGCAGACGGCGATGACGCAGAAGGCCACCACCGACGCCCTCGGCTTGAAGGCTGACAGCTCGAAGTTCCAGGTCGTCGCCACGCTTCCATCGACGCCAGACCCCAACGTCTGGTACGTCGTCACCGGTTAGACCGATGGCGCGGTTCTATGTCGGGGGCACCCCGGTCGGAGCGATTCCGATCGGGGTCGCCGACGTCGACAGTGAGGCGCTCCTGTTCTTCAAAGGGGCGGCCCTATCTTGGTTCAGTCAGATCGGGAACTTCCCGGCCGGCGGCACGATCGCTCAGGTGGATTTCGACGGGCTCCGGTTCAAGATGATCCGGTCGGGTAATTACGCCTATCCCGTGGTCGCGTCGACTTCTGGCGCGAGATGGTTCACGATCACGTATTATCGGGGGTATT
Source organism: Propionibacteriaceae bacterium (assembly GCA_031265875.1). Classification (GTDB taxonomy): domain Bacteria; phylum Actinomycetota; class Actinomycetes; order Propionibacteriales; family Propionibacteriaceae; genus WQYJ01. The sequence goes on along the minus strand of JAISCA010000053.1, from coordinate 13,007 downwards.
CCGGGAGCAGCGCCTACGACGGCAACAAGGCCGCCGAGATATCCACCAGCGATGTCGCTTTGACAGTCGAGACGAATTTCGGCTACCTGGTGGGCGGAAATTGTCTGGTGATGATGCACGACATCACCCTCCAGCGGGCCTATCAAGTCCAATGCGGGGCGCACGGACTCAACCGCGACGGCTACGCCGACATCGGCTACCTCCACGCCCGCCGCCTCTTCTGACCGAAGGAAATTGAATCATCATGGCAGTCCCAGAAACCCCATACGAATGGATCGGCGCGAAGCACTTCACAGTCGCCAACCGCACCCCCGTCGGCGTCGTCCTCCATTGGTCGGTGACGTCGAGTCTGGCGGCCATCGACAATGTCTTCAACGGCACGCGGGAGGCGTCGGCGCATTACGGCGTCGGCCCGGAATTGCCGGTGCATCAGTACGTCAGGGAGCGTGATATAGCTTGGCACGCCGGGGATTGGGCGGCCAACCAGAAGTACATCGGCGTCGAACTCGTCGGCGGCTGGGGGACCGATCCCACGGCGAACCCGCCCAGCCGGGCCACACTGGAGAACTCGGCTTGGCTGCTGGCTTACTTCGCCGACAAATACGGTTGGGGCGAGTTGCGGCTTGGCGTCAACGTGTTCCTGCACAACCAGTTCACGGCCACCATGTGCCCCGGGAACACCGACGTGGATTGGCTGGTGGCCAGGGCGAACGAGATCCTGCGCAACGGCGGGCCACAGACGCCGACGCCCGAGCCTGATCCGGTCCCTGAGCCCGCTCCCGAGCCGACGCCGGACCCTGAGCCCGAGCCCATCGAGCCAGCCCCTGAGCCGCCAGAGCCCGACCCTGAGCCCGAGCCACCGACCCAAACCGGCACAGCCTGGACATCCCTCCTGACCGCGCTCATCCGCATCGCCGTCCTCTTCCACCTCCTCACCCCAGAGCGGGGCCAGGAACTCCTCGACAACCTCGGAGGCCACCATGACGCCTGACCTGATCGCCGTCCCAGCCATCGCCGGGACCCTAGGAGCGATCGCCACCGCACTCCTCGGCCGCCTCACCCTCACGAGTGGCCAGAAGCGCCTGATCGCCATCCTGGCCGCCGTCGCCCTCTGCGGCATCGGCCTCTTCGCCACAGCCGCCCCGGCCTCGTGGGAGGCCATCGCCACCTCGCTCGCCAGTGCCATCGGCGTGTGCCAGGCGGTCTTCGCGGCCCTCAAGCCCACGGGCTTGCTGGACTGGATCGCGGGTGAGGACTCCAAACCCAGACGGGCCATTGAGGACGATCTGTCTGGGGTGGCTTGATGGGCGCGGTCGAGGCGGTGGCGATGGTCGTCATCGCCTTGATCGGCGGGGCGGCGTCGATCATCGCGGCGGTGTTCGCCCACAACTCTCAAAAGACGTCCTCGGACGTGCGCCGGCAGATCAAGACCAATCATGGGTCGGCTCATTTGGGTGACGCGACGGACCGGCTAACGGTGACGCTGGCGGAGGTCTCGGCCAAGGTGGACGGGGTCCGGTCGGATCAGGCCGCTATCCGGCGTGACGTGGCCCAGTTGCGGGCCGAGGTGCTGACGGATCGTCAGCATCTCAATCGGTTGACGGAGGCGACGGGGCCGGCTTCGGCGTGGTCCGCTGATTGATCGTTCGCTCCTTCGGTGATGGGGAGGGCCCCCTCGGCTTCGGCCGAGGGGGCCCTTTTTCACGTTCCCGTGGCACAGGATCGGTTCACTGGCTGTCGCGGCGGGGGATCAGGTTCAGCGCGATCACCGCGCCGAAGCCTAGGAAGGCGATGGCTCCTGTGGTGATGAGCCGCCCGTCTGAGATGATGGCCCCGATCCCCCGCCGCCTCTGGACCGACCTGCCCTCGGCGGCGCGGGCGCACGCCGCCGAGGCGGTGGCCGGCTGGATCGAGGAATTGGCGGCCGAACGGGTTGCCGACTGAGGTTGTGCGTGATGGGTCGGGTTGTCGGTTGAGGTCAGATTGTGTAGCTACCCGGTAGCTACCTAAACCGGCGCATTCAACTTTATTTCACCTAGTCAGGTGGTGATTAGGTTGGCAACTAGACCTGACTGTTAATCAGAGGGTTCCTGGTTCGAGTCCAGGCGGGGGAGCTTTGACACAGGACTCCCCCGCCGCTCTTGGCTCTAGGGTCGGACAGATCAGTCCAGAGCGTCGGCGATCAGGGGCACGATGTGCTGCAGGGCGTACAAGATGCCCGGTACGGTGCCGACCGAGTAGGCGCTGGACAGGTCGCCGTCGATCACGACGTCGTGGCCGGCCGCGATGGCCGGGATGGCCCGCCAACCCGGATCGTCGGTGATGTCGGTGGTCGGTATCCAGATCGGGAAGGCCACCACCAGATCGGCGTCGAAGAGGTCGAGCCGCTCGGCCGAGACACTGACGGAGAAGCCGAGGGCGCCCTCGTTGGGCTTGAGGGCCGCGATGGCCGGGCTCTGGACGAAGCCGAGCCGTTCCAGGAAGATGACGCGGTCGGAGCCCTCGACGTAGGCGCCCCAGGACTCAGAGGTCCGGGTGGCCGCCGTGGCCGTCAAACCGGCCCAGTCGGGGTGGGCTTGGCGGGCGGACTGGAAAGCCGCTTCGACTTGGGCGATCATGGCCTCGCCGGCGGCGACTTGGCCCAGCGCGGCGGCGATCATACGGACCTGTTGGTCCGAACTGGTCAGATAGGCGTCGCCGCCCACCGGCACGCCGATGGTGGGAGCGATGGCGGACAGCCGGGCGTGGCGCTCGCTGTCGCCGGAGGAGCGCACGTCCAGGATCAGATCCGGCCTAAGGGCCGCGATCTCCTCGAAGGACGGCTCCATGGTGCCGACGATGGTGGGCGAGGCGGTGTACAGACCCTCGGACCAGGGGCCGACGCCGTCGCCACCGAAGCCCAGCCAATCCGAGGCCCCGACCGGTTGGACGCCTAGGGCCAGCGCGGTCTCGGCGTCGCCCCAGCCCAAGGCCACGACGCGCTGCGGAGCGGACTCGACGGTGACCGCCCCGAACTTCGTCTCGACCACCACTGGGTAGGCCCCGTCGGCGGACGCGGGCGGGCTGGAGACTGGGTCGACGGGGGCGTTCGAGGAGCAGGCCGCCAAAGACAAGGTGGCGGCCAAGAGCAGGCCGACACTCCAGCGGGCAGGGATTCTCACGAGGAGGGTCCTTTCTTCTGACAGGGCGCCGTTCCGTGTCGGCGCAGCCGGCCGGCTGGTTCCACGGAGGCGGTGGTCGAGACCTGGCGCCGGTCGAGGGAATGAATGGTCGGATGACCAGAACTTAGGCTAGCCTAACATCGCATTAGGTAACCCTAAGTCCACTTTAGGCAAGCCTAAGATTCTGAGTCAGCCAGTCGATAGTCTTACGCACCGTGCCACTGCCGCCCATCGTCAGCGCCAAGCCTCAGCTCGGCCGCCGGCTAGTCGCCTTGGTGGCGGTCGTCGCCTTGTTAGCCCTGACGCTGTTGGCTTCGCTGGCCATCGGCGCCCGCGCCATCGACCCGGCCGAGGTCTTCTCCGCCCTGACCGGCGGGTCGGCCTCGCCTGAGGCCGTCGCCACCGTGATCGGTCTACGCCTGCCCCGGACGGTGGCAGGAGCGCTGGTCGGGGCCAGCCTGGGGTTGTCCGGCGCCATCGTCCAAGGGCTGACCCGCAACCCCTTGGCCGACCCGGGCCTGCTCGGCGTCAACGCCGGGGCGGCCTTCTTCGTCGCCATCGCCGTCGGGGTGTTCCAGGTGACCTCTCCGGCCACCTACGTCTGGTTCGCCTTCGCTGGCGCTCTCGCCGCCACCGGGGGCGTCTTCTTGATCGGCTCGGTCGGACGGCTGGGCGGTTCCCCGGCCCGCCTGGTGCTGGCCGGCATGGCCTTCGGCGCTGTCTTAGCCGGCATCACCTCGATCATCCGGCTGTCCAACCGACAGGCTTTCAACGCCATGGTGGCCTGGGAGATCGGCTCGTTGTCCAACATCACCTGGCCGGCCATCGCTGGCACCGCCCCGGCCGCTCTGATCGGGATCGGCGCCGCCGTGGCCGTGGCCCGCCCGCTGGGCGCGCTCGCCTTCGGCGACGACTTGGCCCAAGCCCTGGGGGCCCGGCTGGCTCTGACCCGGGTGACCGGGGTGCTGGCCGTCACCCTGATGGCCGGGGCGGCCACCGCTCTGGCCGGCCCGATCGGCTTCGTCGGCCTGATGGCGCCCCACGTCGCCCGCTGGTTGGTCGGACCCAACCAGCCCTGGATAATGGCGCTGACCGCCGCCTTGGCGCCGACCGTGGTCCTGGCCGCTGACATCATCGGCCGAGTGGCGGCGCCGCCGGGCGAACTGCCGGCCGCCACCTTGACCGCCTTCGTCGGGGCCCCGGTCCTGATCGGATTGGCCCGTCGTCGTCAAGCGAGGGGCCTGTGAACCGGCTCCGCCGCCGGCGCGCGGCCCTCCAACTGGCCCTGGGACTGGCCGGCCTGGGCTTGGCCGTCATCGCCCTCGGGCTGGGCGACTATCCCCTGACGCCGGCCCAAGTGCTGGCCGCCCTGACCGGCCAGGAGACTGGTTTCGCCCACACCGTGGTGGTCGATTGGCGAGCCCCCCGAGTGGCGGTGGCCTTGGTCTTCGGCGCCGCCCTGGCCGTCTCCGGGGCCCTGTTCCAGTCGCTGACGCGCAATCCGCTCGGCTCGCCGGACGTCATCGGGCTGTCCACTGGCTCGTACACCGGCGCTCTGGTGGCGGTGGCTTGGCTGGGGTCGGGGCGGTTGGCCACCGGCGGCGGCGCCCTGATCGGCGGACTGGTCACGGCCGGGTTGGTCTACGCCCTGGCCCGGCGCGACGGAGCGCAGGGCTTCCGGCTGATCGTGGTCGGCATCGGCGTCACCGCCATGTTGCACGCTTTCAACCTCTTCCTGCTCATGCGCTTACGCGAGGAGGTGGCCATGACCGCCGCCATCTGGGGGGCCGGCTCGATCGGACTGATCGGCTGGGACCAAGCCGGGCCCGCCATCGTCGCCCTGGCCCTGATCGCCCCCTTGGTGGTCGCCTGCGCGCCCGGCCTGCGCCAGCTCGAGTTGGGCGACGACGCGGCCGGCGGGCACGGGCTGAAGGTGGAGCCGACCCGTTTGGCCATCCTGGCCTTGGGGGCCGGGCTGACCGCCATCGTGACGGCCAGCGCCGGACCCATCGCCTTCATCTCGCTGGCCGCCCCCCAGATCGCCCAGCGCCTGACCCGTTCGGCCGCCACGCCTCTCCTGGCCAGCGCCTTGCTGGGTGGGCTGGGGCTGCTGGCGGCCGATCTGGTGGCGCAATTCGCCCTCCCTGTCGCGGCCCCGACCGGGGCCGTCACCGTGGTGTTGGGCGGCGCCTACTTAGTCGACCTGATGATCCGCGAGGCGAGGAGGTTGCGATGAGACCGGCGGAACGTCTGCGGGCCGAGGCGGTGACCTTGGCCTACGGCCGCCGGGTGGTGGCCGAGAACCTGACGGCGGTGGTGCCGGACGGCGGTTTCACCGTCATCGTCGGCCCCAACGCCTGCGGCAAGTCGACCTTGTTACGGGCGCTGGCCCGTCTGCTGCCCCCCCGGGCCGGCCAGGTCGTGTTGGACGGGCGCTCGATCGCCAGCCAGCCGACCAAGGCGGTGGCCCGCCAGATCGGTCTGCTGCCCCAGAGCTCCATCGCGCCGCCCGGCATCGCCGTCGAAGACCTAGTGGCCCGAGGCCGCTACCCCCACCAAAGCCTGCTCCGCCGCTCGCTCGAACGGGACCGGACGGCGGTGGCCCGAGCCATGGCCGCCACCGGGGTGTCCGATCTGGCCGAGCAGGTGGTGGACGAGTTGTCCGGCGGCCAACGTCAGCGGGTCTGGATCGCCATGGCCTTGGCCCAAGACACCGAGATCATCCTGCTGGACGAGCCGACCACCTTCCTGGACATCGCCCACCAAGTCGAGGTGCTAGAGCTACTGGCCCGTCTCAACCGGCAGGGCAAGACCGTGGTGGCGGTGTTGCACGACCTCAACCAGGCCGCCCGCTACGCCAGCCACCTGATCGTGATGGCGGACGGCCAGCAGGTGGCCTGCGGTCCGCCCGCCGCCATCCTGACGGAGGACTTGATCAGCCGGGTCTTCGGCCTGCCCTGCTTGGTCATGCCCGATCCGGTGACGGGGGCGCCCCTGGTGATACCACGCAGCGCCGAACGGCTCGGCCCGATCGCCTGACTGGTCCTGATCGGCGGGCCCGTCTCAGTAGACTCGGGCCGTGGCCGGACGGATCAACCAAGAAGACATCGACGAGGTGCGCGGACGCGCCCGGATCGACGACGTGGTGGCCGGTCAGGTCAACCTCAAACCGGCGGGGGCGGGCACGCTGAAGGGACTGTGCCCCTTCCACGAGGAGAAGACGCCCAGTTTCCAGGTCACTCCGGCCCGGGGCTTGTACTACTGCTTCGGCTGCGGGGCGGGCGGCGACGCCGTCCGTTTCGTCCAACAGATCAACAATCTATCCTTCCCCGAGGCGATCGAGTTCTTGGCCGCCAAGTACGGCGTCAAATTGCGCTACGACCAAACCGAGCCCGGAGCCAGCCAGGGCAGCCCCCGGGCCCGTCTGCTGGAGGCCAACGCGGCGGCGGCCGATTTCTACGCCGCCGCCCTGCTGCGCCCAGCCGCCCTGGCCGGCCGTCAATTCTTGGACCAGCGCGGTTTCGACAAGGCGGCGGCGGAGCTGTTCGGCGTCGGCTTCGCCCCCACTGAGGGCCGGGCCCTGGTCGGCCATCTCAAGGCCAAGGGCTTCAACGAGGAGGAGTTGATCGCGGCCGGACTGGCCCGCCGGGGCGGCTGGGACTACTTCCAGGGCCGCTTGCTCTGGCCCATCCGGGACGCCGGCCGGGCGGTGCTCGGCTTCGGAGCCCGGCGTCTCTTCGACGACGACCGGATGCCGGCCAAGTACATCAACACCCCCGAGACGGCGGTCTACAAGAAGTCGCATGTGCTGTACGGGCTCGACCTGGCCCGGGCCCCCATCGGCAAGGAGTCCCAGGCCGTCATCGTCGAGGGCTACACCGACGTCATGGCCTGTCACCTGGTTGGCGTCAAGACCGCCGTGGCCTCCTGCGGCACCGCCTTCGGGGACGACCACGCCCGCCTGATCCAGCGCCTGATGGGCGGCGACGCCTTCCACGGCGAGGTCGTCTTCACCTTCGACGGCGACGAGGCCGGCCGCAAGGCCGCGCTCAAAGTCTTCAGCGGCGACGCCCACTTCGCGGCCCAGACTTACGTCGCGGTCGAGCCGACCGGCCTCGACCCCTGCGATCTGCGTCTGCTCCACGGCGACGCCGCCCTGCGCGAATTGATCGGCCGGCGAGAGGCGCTCTATAAGTTCGTCATGCGCCACACCATTAGTCAATTTGATCTTGATAGAGTGGACGGCCGTCTGGCGGCCGTACGTCAAGCCGCTCCCCTCCTGGCTTCGGTCAGGGACCGCTCCCTGGTCGACGGCTTCGCCCGTGAACTGGCCTCCATGGTCGGCATGGACCAAGACGAGGTCCGGCGCCTGGTGGCCCAAGCTCCGCGCCGCCCCGCGCCCGCCGCCAGCCCGGAGCCAGTGGCGGACCCGCCTCCCAGCGCCGCCCCGCCCGCCCTGCCTCTGCCCGACCCGGCCGACCGCCGCCTCCAAGCCGAGCGCGACACCATCAAATGGATGCTGCAACGCCCCGACCTCTTCGCCCAAGCCGAGCCGGTCTGGCACGGTCTGAGCGCGGACGATTTCACCGACCCGGCCTACCGGGCCGTCTTCACCATCGCCAGCGCCCAGCCCGAGCCGTCCGAGCCGGACTTCTCCCAGCGCGTGCTGCGTGACCTGCCCGACCCGGCTCTGGCTCAGTGGGCGGTCCAATTGGTGGTCGAGCCGATCCCGGCCGAGCCGACGCCGCGTCATGCCATGGAGTACTGCGCCAAGCTGCGCGTCTTGACCCTGCGCCGGGCTCTGGCCGAGTTGAAATCCAAGCTGGAGCGCACCAATCCGGTGACCGACCAGACCAAGTACGCCGCTCTCTTCGCTCAGATGGTGGAGTTGGAGGCCCGCCGCCGCCAGCTGATGGAGACCGCCCTGGGCTCGGACTGAGCCTGGGACCAGGCCTGTCCGGACCTCAGGCCAATCGGCCCAGGCCGGGCGGCAGGTTGGCGCTGTCCCAGCCCAATAGGCGTTCGGCCTGCTCGAAGGCGAAGCGGTCCGTCATGCCGCCGACGTAGGTCACAGCCGCCCGGACCCGGGCTTGATCGTCCTCCGGCGCCGGGTCGGGCAGGAGCTCGGGATGGGCCAGGTAATGGTCGACCAGGGCGCGCAGGACGGCGATGACGGCCTCGGACTGGGCCACCGACTCCGGCCGGGTGTAGATGCGCTCGTAGTTGAAGGCCCTCAGGGCGGCCAGCGCCTCGGCCTCGGCCGGGGCCAAGCCGACCCGGCCATGTCTGACGCTGGCCCGGACCAGGCCGCGCACGAAGGCGCCGATCTGCTCCCGCCGACTCCGGCCGGCCAGCTGAGCCACCTGAGACGGGATGTCCCGGGCCTGGACGATGCCGACTCGGATGGCGTCCTCCAAGTCGTGGGCGCAGTAGGCGATGCGGTCGGCCCAGCTCACGATCTCACCCTCGACCGTGGCCGGGGCCGGCCTGGACCAGGAGTGATTGCGGATGCCGTCCAAGGTCTCGGCGCACAGGTTGAGCGGAGCTAAGACGACGTCGGCTCCCCAGGGGCCGTGGTCGTACCCGCCCGGCAAGTAGGGCGCGAAGGCGTCCTCGCTGGCATGCCCGCCCGGCCCGTGACCACAGTCGTGGCCCAAAGCGATGGCTTCAGTCAAACTAAGATTGACTGCCAGTGAGCGTGCGACGGCGACCGCCACCTGGGCCACTTCGAGGGCATGGGTCAAGCGGGTGCGTTGGTGGTCGGTCGGATAGACCACGACCTGGGTCTTGCCGGCCAAGCGACGGAAAGCGGTGCAGTGGACGATACGGTCACGGTCGCGCTCGAAGCAGGTCCGCTCCGGGTCGGGCGCCTCCGGGCGGGCCCGCCGGCCGGCTCCCTGCGCCCGGGCGGCCCCGACGGCCAGGGTCTCCGCTTCGATCCGCTCCCGCTCCCCCCGGGTGACGGCTTGACTCAGAGAGAGCGCCGCCCGACTGTCGGCGTGAGCCAAGACGAGCGGGCCGAGGTCGTGGCCACGCATGGTGGAGGCCCACAGCTGGGCCCGCTGGTTCGACCGTGTCATACCCCTACTGTGTCAGATCGCAGCGACAGCCGAACCCGCCGTCGTCGTCCCAGCGACTCAGCCGCCGCTGGGGTCGGACTCGTCCTCGGCCAGTTCGGCCTGGTCCAGACGTCTAGAGTCGAGCCAGCCCTGGGGCATGGCCAGACTGGCCCGCGGCGACCCTTGGCGACCGCGGGGACGGCCCAGTTCCTCGACCGGATAGGGCGTGGCCGGATCGAGGTCGGCGGTCAGGCGTTCGAACTCGGCCAGAGAGGCGACCAGGCCGAGCCGGTGGCGCAGTTCGCCGCCCAAGGCGAAGCCCTTGAAGTACCACGCCATGTGCTTGCGCAGATCGGCTAGAGCGTGCGGCTCGTCGCCGTCGAAGTGAGCCACTTGCAGTTCGGCGTGACGCCGGGCCAGAGCCACCACCTGGCCCAGATCGGGCTGGCTGGGCGCCGGGGCGACGCCCTGCGACCAGGCTCGGGCCAGGTCGAAGAAGAGCCAGGGCCGGCCCAGACAGCCCCGGCCCACCACGACGCCGGCGCAGCCGGTCCGAGCCACCAGGGCCAAGGCGTCGCCGGCCTCCCAGATGTCGCCGTTGCCGAAGACGGGGATGTCCAGGGCCTGGACCAACTCGGCCACCTTGTCCCAATCGGCCCGCCCGCCGTAAGCCTGGACCACCGTCCGGGCGTGCAAGGTGATGGCGGCGCAACCGCTGTCTTGGGCGATCCGGCCGGCCTCTAGATAGGTCAGGTGGTCGTCGTCGAGGCCGAGCCGGGTCTTGACCGTGACCGGCACGCCGTAGGGTCGGGCCGCCGCCACCGCCGCTTGGAGGAGGGCGGCGAAGCGGTCCAGCTTCCAGGGCAGCACGCCGCCGCCGCCCTTGCGCGTCACCTTGGGCGCGGGGCAGCCGAAGTTGAGGTCGATGTGGCCCAGACCCAGTTCGCCGCAGCCGATCTGGACCGCCCGGCCCAGCACGGCCGGGTCGAGGCCGTACAACTGGACCGACCGGATGGGATCGCCAGGATCAGGGCGCATCATGGCCAGAGTTTTGGCCATCCGTTCGGCCACGCCGCGCGCGGTGATCATCTCGCAGGTGAACAACCCGGCTGGTCTCAGTCCGGTCCCGGCCTCGGCCTGTTCCCGGCAGAGCCGGCGGTAAGCCGAGGTCGTGACCTGGGCCATCGGGGCCAGCAGCACCGGCAGCGGCAGTTCGAGGCCGCCCCAGCGGACCGGTCCCAGACCGGCCCGGCCAGCCTCCAGCGTCACTGGCTGAGACGGTCCCGCGCGGCGTCCCTCCTCGGCCGAGCCGATCAACAACCGGCCAAGCGAGTGGCCAGCCAGTCTTGGACCTGGTCGAGGGCGACCCGCTCTTGGGCCATGGAGTCGCGCTGGCGGATGGTGACGGCTTGGTCGTTCAAGCTGTCGAAGTCCACCGTCAGGCAGAACGGGGTGCCGATCTCGTCCTGGCGCCGGTAGCGCCGGCCGATGGCTTGGGCGTCGTCGAAGTCGACGTTCCAGCAGCGCCGCAAGCGGTCGGCCAGATCGCGCGCCTTGGGCGACAGGTCGGCGTGACGCGACAGGGGCAGGACGGCGGCCTTGACCGGAGCCAGCCTGGGGTCGAGGCGCAGGACCGTGCGACGGTCCACCCCGCCCTTGGTGTTGGGGGCCTCGTCCTCGGCGTAGGCCTCGACCAGGAAGGCCATCAGGGACCGGGTCAGCCCGGCCGCCGGCTCGATCACGTAGGGCAGGTAGCGCTCGTGGCTGACCTGGTCGTGGTAGGACAAGTCCTGGCCGGAGTGCTGGGAATGGGTGCCGAGATCGAAATCGGTCCGGTTGGCGATGCCCTCCAGCTCGCCCCAGTCGCCGCCGGCGAAGCCGAACCGGTACTCGATGTCGACCGTCCGCTTGGAGTAATGCGACAGCTTCTCCTTGGGATGCTCGTAATGGCGCAAATTGTCCGGCGCGATGCCCAGGTCGATGTACCACTGGGTGCGGTTGTCGATCCAGTACTGATGCCACTCCTCGTCCGTGCCCGGTGGGACGAAGAACTCCATCTCCATCTGCTCGAACTCACGGGTGCGGAAGATGAAATTGCCGGGTGTGATCTCGTTGCGGAAGCTCTTACCGGTCTGGCCGATGCCGAAGGGCGGCTTCAAGCGCGAGGTCTGGACCACATGGTGGAAGTTGACGAAGATGCCCTGGGCCGTCTCCGGCCGCAGATAGTGCAACCCGGACTCGTCCTCGACCGGCCCCAGGTAGGTCTTCAACATCATGTTGAAGTCGCGCGGCTCGGTCCAATGGCCCTTGTTGCCGCAATTGGGGCAGGGCACCTCGCTCAGGTCCTCCGGTTGGCGGCCCTTGCGGAACTCGAACTCCTCGGCCAAGGTGTCGGCCCGGTAGCGCTTGTGACAGGACAGGCACTCGGTCAAAGGATCGTTGAAGACGCCGACGTGGCCGGAGGCGACCCAGACCTGGCGCGGCAGGATGACGGAGGAGTCGAGTCCGACCACGTCCGCCCGCGAGGTCACCACCGACCGCCACCACTGACGCTTGATGTTCTCCTTCAATTCGACGCCGAGGGGGCCGTAGTCCCAGGCCGCCCGGGTGCCGCCGTAGATCTCACCGCAGGGGAAGACGAAGCCACGCCGCTTGGCGAGGCTGATGACATTGTCGAGGGTGCTAGCCACTGGTCGCTCCAGTTCTCGATACGCGGGTCAGCCCGCGCGGGCCGCCCGGATGACAGCCCGTCGCAGCAAAGATTATCGTTCTGAACGGCCGGGGCGGGATATCCTTAGGCCCGGTCAATGAGGACCCTCCTGGAAGGATCGACCATGAACTCAGTCCTGGATGTCATCCGGCGACGTTACGCCTGCCGCTCCTACGCTCCCACCCCGGTGCCGCCGGAGGTCCTCCGCCAGGTGGCCGAGGCCGGTCTACGCGCCCCCAGCGGCCGTGACCGCCAGCCCTGGCGCATCATCGCCGTGACTGCTCCCGAGGTCGTGGCCGAGCTGGAGCGAGCCGGCCTGGAGGCGCTGCGCCAACTCGATCCCAAGGGTCACGCCGACATCATCGAGCGGGGCGGCCGTCTGCTCTACGGCGCCCCGGTCGTCTTGGTGGTGGCCCGCCTCGACCTGCCCGGCAAGGGCACCGAGGTCGACACCGGCGTGCTGGTCTCCCACCTGCTCCTAGCCGCCACCGAGTTGGGCCTGGCGACCTGCCCCAACCGGATGCTGGGCAAGCTCTTCCAAAGCCCGGAAGGGGCCCGTTTCGAGCGCCTGCTCTCCTTCCCGGAGGGCTTCGAGTACGGTCTGGCCATCCTGCTGGGCTACGCCGCCGAGGAGCCCCGGCCGCCCCACGAGCCCGATTTCAGCAAGTTCATCGAAATCGCCTGAGCCCACCGACCGTCAGCGACGGCTCGCGCTAACGGTCGGCCGTCACGTGAGTCTCCGCTCGTCGACGACGACAGTCGTGATCGAGCAGTTCCAGCCGCCGTTTCGGTGGCGATTTCTAGCGGTCAACGCAACGTCGGGTTGATTTGATGTGGTTCAGCATAGGTGCGGGTGGGGTGGGAGTGTGTTTTGTCTTCTCGGGGTCGAGTGTGGGGCTGGTGGAGACGTGGGGTGGGGTGCGGCGGTCTGGGTGGTGGCGTTCTCTTGTGGCCGGCGGGGGTGGCGGGTCGACGGTTCGGGGGTTCCGGGGGTTGGGACGGCCCTTCGGGCTGGCGTCGGGATCAGCCGTCCCGGTCGAGGGCCGGGACGGCCGGTCAAGCGGCCTGGCAGGCCGT
>JAISCA010000057.1 GCA_031265875.1 Propionibacteriaceae bacterium | reverse complement strand
GGGGCTCAAACTAAGTGCCGGACCACCGCCCTAGCGTCTGGCTGTCTCAGCGGCTAGGCGCTAGGGGCCGCCGTCGGGGGACCGTTGCATTAGAGACGCTTGCGGTGCCCCGGCGGCGGCCATCTCCCGGGCTTCGGCCGTGGCTGGGTCTGGGGCGGAAGCCCAAGCGCTAGCCTGGGGGAATTCACGCTGGGGCGGGGAGGGACCATGGAGACTTATCTACTGCGACCGAGACTGCCTCGGGTGATCGCCCTGGCGGCTTTGCTGGTGATCGTGGGCGGGGTCGGCTTGGGTGTCGCCCTGGCCACCAAGCAGGTGGTCTGGTGGGTTCTGGGCGGGGTCGGCGCCGGCTTGGGTCTGATCTTGATCCTGGCCGGAGCGTTGGCCGCCCGGCGTCAGCGGGTCTGGGTCGAGTTGGACGACCAGGGCTACTCCGTCTACTCCCCGCGGGGCGAGTTCACCGGCGACTGGGCCGATGTCAGCCGGGTGGCCTGGTCCAAGGGCAAAGACAAGATCGCCCTCTACCACGGCGAGCGCCGGCGGACGGTCATCGCCCACCCGGCCGGCCTCCAAGACGACGAGCTATTGCGCCTCCGTCACGCCATCGACACCCACCTAGGCGACTAGCGCGGAACGATCCCGCGATCGACGGCTTACGGCGTTCCCACCGGCGTGTCTTTTGTCGTAACTTCCCGCTGGCGAAGGGCTTTCACTCCAACGGGCGATTCCAGCTCTCGGTTGGCGGTGGCTGTGGCTCACCAATCGCTGTCGGGGTTGAAGGCGCAGAACTCAGGCAGGGGCCGGGGGTCGGCCGTCCGTCGGATGCTGCCCGAGTCGTCGGGCTGGTCCGGCTCGGCCGGGGCCGGGTCGCGGGCCAACTCGATGGCGCTTTGGACCTGTTCCGCCACGCGCTGGAAATTGGGCCGCGAGGCTACGAAACCATTTTGATTGTTGGTGAACTGGAGGCTGATGACATCGCTCCGCTGGACCCGGTCGGCCAGTTCGACCAACTGGGGCAAGGCCGAGACTGGGATGTCGGAGCGGACGCCGCTGCGGGCGGCCTGGGCGATGTCGATGAAGTGGCGCGTCAAATCGGTGGGCGAGGTGTGGGACAGGACGGCTTGGACCACGCAACGTGAGCGCGCCATCCGGGCGTAGTCGTCGCCCGCCCCGATGCTACGGGTGAAGGCCACCGCCGTGGCCCCATCCAAGTGCTGTTGCGGGCCAGGTTCGATCCGGCCGCCGGGGATCGTGATGGGGCGGTTGACGTCCAAGGTGACGCCGCCCAGGGCGTCGATCAGATCAGCCATGACCGCTAAATCGATCAGGACGTAGTAGTCGATCCGTAAGCCCAAGGCGGCGCCGACGGACAGCTTCAAAGCGTCCGCGCCCAGGTTGTCCGTCTGTCCCAGTTGATTGCGGTCGACATTGTCGGGCAGGCCTTCGTACATGGCGCCGAGCAAATAGTCCGGGTTGGACGGGTTCGAGCCGTCGAACCAGCCCTTCTGGAAATGGCTCTCCAAGGTCGAACCGACTGGGAAAGGCATCCGGGCGGTGTTACGGGACAGCGAGATCAAGACGGTTTGCCCGGTCGACGGCTCGACGCTGGCCACCATGACGGTGTCGGTCTTGGGGCCGGTCGGGTTGACGTTGCCCAAGCCGGAGTCCAGGCCGAGCAGCATGATGTTGACCCGCTCGGCGCTCAGGATGTCGGCCGGGGTCAAGGGCGAGGTGGCCAGGCCGGGCCGCCCAGCGCTGGCGAAGACGGTGTCCAAGGCGTCGACCTGAAGGTAGGTCAGTCGCGCCCCCCAGCCCAGGCCGCCGCAGACTAGGACGGCCACGACGACGGACAGGACGGGTCGTCCGGCGCCGCTCCGGCCGCCGCTGGAGCGAGCGCCCCGCTGCATCAGCCAGAGGGCGACTGACCAAGCCAGCGCCAAGCCGATCAGCAGGACTAGGACCAGCCTGAGCGACCCAACGGAGAAGAACAGATACAGGCGGGCGCTGGAGGAGAACCAGGTCCAGGCCGCCCCTGCCGCCAGGATCGGCAGGACCGACCAAGCCAGCCAGGCCAGCTTGTTGAAACCGGCCCGGCGCAGACCCAGGGCTGGGACCAAACGGCCCAGCAAAGCCAGGGCGAAGTTGTCTGGTGGGCCTCCGGCCGGATCCGGCCGGGAGGAGGGACGAGGCGGCCGAGACGACCGGCGGCTCGGCTTGGTCTCCGAGGCGTCCTCTGGGGCCGCCCGGCTGGGTGTCGCTGAGCTGGCGCGGGCCAAGCGGTTCGGCTTGGGCTTGGTCTGACGGCCGGCCCGTTGACCAGTCGGCTCGGTCGGGCTGGAAGCGGAGCGGGCGCCCGACTCCGGAGCTGGAGCGGTCCGGTCCTCCCCAGTGGCGGTGATTGGCTCGGCCAGGGCGTCCGCTGGGGCGCTGGCGGCCGGCCGGGCTGGGGCGATCGCGTCTCCCAGCCTGGTCGAGCCGGTCGATGAGATCGATTCGGTCGCTGTGGGTGGGGCGACCGAGGCGGCCGAATCGACGGGTGTGGCCGAGCCGGCCGGCGCGATCAGGTGGCCGGCCAGATCTGTGGCGGAAGCCGTGGCCGGGCCGATGGCAGCCGTCTCAGCCAGGACTGCCGTTGAGGCGGGCCAAGGCGATGAGGCGGTGGCGTCCGCGACCGTGACAGTCGGCTCCGCTGGCTCGGATGGGACATCCGCTGGCTCGGTGGTCGAGGTCGTCTGTTGGGAATGGGTTCGTTTCTCCCGCTTGGTCTTGGCGCGCCGTTCGCGGAAGCTCTGCCGGGGTTCGACCAGGGCTCGCTTGGGGCCGCTCCCGGACAATAACTCAGCTTGTCTAGTGGCCAGCCCCTGCTCGATCAGATCCTCGTCGGAGGGCAGGAGTTTGATCAAGTCGCCGGTCTCAGCCGGCTGGACGTCGGGGGCGCCCGGTCGGGCGGCCTCGTCGGCCTCGTCGGCCTCGCTCCCGGACGTGGCTGGTTGAGCGTCCGCCGCGGGGGACTGGCCCGGATCGGTCTCGGGTGTCGTGTCCCAGTCTGGTGTCGTGTCCCAGTTCGGGGTCGCGCCCGAGCCGGGAATCGTGGTCGGGTGGGCGTCCGAATCCAGATCAGTCTCCGAGTCCGGGATCAGGTCGGCTCTAGGCGCATCGGCCGGCTCCGTCGGGTCGGCGGCGCCGGCCTGCGGGGCGCTCACGATGGCGCTGTCTAGGGCGTTCATGACACCGCCCAGGTCGTCTGGGCCGCTCAGTCCGTCAGGGTCGCTCAGTCCGTCAGGGTCGCTCGGCCCAGATCGAGTCGGGCCGTCTGCGCTGGCGAGACCAGTCTCTCCGGCTCCGTCGGTCAGGCTGATCGCGTCCGGTTCGGTTGGCTTCGCTTCGGGTTGGTCCGACGGCCAGGGAATTTGATCGCGCGGTCCGGTTATCGCAGCTGCCGCGAAGGGGTCGGACGGTTCACCCGGACTGGACGGTTCCGGCGATCCGGCGGCCCGGCCGGTGTCCGAGGGGACGACTGAGCTGTCTAGGTCGGGCGAACCAGCGATTGGGCCGGAGCCTGGTGGGAGGGCCGGGCCGGTCCGTTCGGGCGGGTCGGCTAAGGCGGCGCCAGCGGGGAAACCGGTCGGGTCGAAGGGACCGGCCGAGGCACCGCCGGGTTGAACGGCGGGCGGGGCGGTCGCGCTGAACCGGTCGGACGAGTCCGTCGAGTCGGTTCCGGACAGGACAGTCGGAGCGGAGGTTGGACCAACGGTCGGAGTGGACCAGACCGGTGGCCAGGTGGCCGGTTCGCCCAGATCCTCCACGGCGTCGATCTGGTCGGAGGACAGGTAGCTCCAGTCGGTCGGGGGCAGATCGGCTTCGATCCCGGCCCAGGCCTCGTCGTCACCGGCCCAGGTGTCGACTAGGGGGTCCGGGGGATGAACTTCTGGTGACTGGGTGAAGGCGTCGGGCTGATCCGGCGATAACGTGCCCAAACGACGCCAGAGAGCGTCGCCTGGGGCCAGCGCCGTCGGCTCGGCGCCGTCTGAGTCGTCCCCTGGCTCGGGCAGAGACCGGGCTGTGTGGTCCGAGGGGTCGGGGTGGTCCAACGGGACGGGGTGGTCCAACGGTCGGTCTGGATCGTCCTCTGGAAAGTGACGCCGGAGCGGGCTGGCGGCCGGCTCCGGGGCGAGCGGCGGCTCGCCTGGTGTCTGCGACGCCGCCCAGGGCGAGGCGACCGGTTCAGTCGGCCCAGGCCAGGCGACCGGTTCAGTCGCCCCGGGCCAGGCGGCCGGGTCGGTGGAGGTCGGCGCGGGGGCGGCTGGCCAGGTCTGGTCTGGCGGGGACGGCGGGGACGGCGCCGGGGTCTGAGCCAGGCTGGGACCGGTCGTCCCGAGCGATTCGGCCAGATCCATGGCCGGCCAGGTGGTGACGCCGGACTCGTCCGCCGACGCTAGTGGTGAGTCCGTCTGGCGGTAGGGGAAGGGCCGCGCCAACAGGTCGCCTGGTACGACGGGCCAGGTGCTACCTACTACGGCCGGGCTCACAGGACCGGCCTGGGGAGCCAACGGGTCGCCTGGTACGACGGGCCAGGCGCTGGGGGCGAGGTCGGGCGCTTGACTGGTCGGGTCCGGTTCCGGGGCGGCTGGCCAGGTTGGCTCCGGTGTGGCTGGTCGGGTCGGCTCCGGTGGGATTGGCCAGGTTGGCTCTGGAGTGGTTGACCAGGTCGGTCTGGTCGTCGGATCGGTGGTCCCAGCCGGCCCGGGTCCAGTCGGCGCTGACGACGAGCGGCCCGGTCGGAGCTGGTCCAGGTCTCGCTCCGGTATTTGCCAGATCTGGCTGGTGTGGGCGGCGGCCGCTTGCCAGTCTGACGCCCAGGGAGCCGGGCTGGGGGCGGCGGGCGGCCCATCGGTCTGATCGGCTGGAGCGGACCAAGCCGTGGGCGCGGCGGTGTCCTGGCCGGTCTCAGTCGGCCGGCTGGCGCTCAGGTCCGATCCGCTGATCGGAGGTTCGACCACTCGGTTGTCATCTTGGGCCCACGGAACGGCCGGCCTGGTCTCCCAGCGGGTGGGGTCGGGCCAGGACGTCTCTGACCCAAGTCTCGGGGCTGGTCCGGTCGGGCCGGCGCCAGCCGGCTGCTCGGTGGGCCAGGGGCTAGGCCCGGCGAGTGGGTTCAGTTCGGTTGGTCCGGTCTCGATGGCTGGGGCGGCCGACCAAGGAGCGGGACTGACTGGCTCTGGGCTGGATCCGCTCCTATCCGTCTCGGGCGACGGTCCGGCGAAGCCGAAGTCGGAGGGTCCGGCCCAAGACTCTGCTCCGGCCGGCCGGCCAGACGTCTCAGCCCAGCCGGTCGCTTCGGACGGAACGGCTTGGAGAGCTGGTGTCGGAGCTGCGGGCAGGATCGGCTCCGGCGGCGGGGCGGAACCAGTGCTGAAGGTCGGTTCTGGGGTCCAGGCCGCGCTAGGGCCGAAAGCTGGCTCTGGGGTCAAGATCGGATCGGGGGCGAAGCCAGCGGTCGACGGTGGATCGGTTCGCGGAGCGAAGGCCGATCCGTGTCCGAAGCCGGCTGGTTCGGCTCCGGACACGGCTCCGTTCTCAGTCGGCTCAGGTCCGACAGTCAGTTCAGGTCCGCCGCCGCCCGAGAGCGGTTCAGATCCGAGTCCGGCCGGGCCGGGTTCGGACCAGGCTTCGGGCTCGGACCAAGCGACCGTGCCGTCGAGGGGAGCGCTGACGTCCGGCGCGGGCGCCGCTGGAGGGATCGGTTCAGGCTCCGGCCCAAGTCCGGCCGGGCTTGTCAGAGCGTAATCAAGAGCGGCTGTGGACTCGAAGGGAGCGGGCGTCTCGGAGATTGGGCTGGGATCGGCCGGTGTGATCGGGCCGGGTTCCGGTCCCAGCCCGGCCAGGCCGACCCGGGCAGTGGGGTCGTAGCCGGGATCGGCTGAGGTCTCGGTGGCGACTGAGTCGACGAGATGGACCGAGTCGACAGGCTGAACGAGATCGACGGGGTGGACGGAGTCGACGGAGAGGACAGGCGTCTCGAAGGCGGCTGGGGTCTCGAAGGTGGGTTCGGCCGTCGCCGGGGGCTCGTCGGGGGAGAGCCCGCCCGAACCGACCGAAGCTTCGGAGGTGGGTTCGGCCGCTGTCGGGGGCTCGTCGGGGGACTGTCCGCCCGAACCGACCGAAGCCTCGAAGCTGGGTCCGAGCCCGTGTCCGGCCGGGGCTACGAAGGCCGGTCCAACCTCGTCGGTGGCGGGAGCGGCCTGGTCGGCCGGAGCGGTCCAGAGGGCCGGATCGGCCTCAGCGGCGATCACTCGATCGGAAGCGACCGTTTCGTCTGGGCCGGAGGCTGGGTCCGGGGCAGCTAGTGCCAGTCCGGGCGTTGGTTCCAGCCCGGTCGTTGGTTCTGGAGCGGCCGGGCTGGCCAGAGCTGGAGTCTGGCTCGGGTCAGGTGGGAGCGGAGCGACCAGGCTCGGCTCGGAAATCGTCGGTTCGGGAGCCGGGGGAGCCGGGGGAGCTGACTCGGCGGCGGCCGGGGGTCTGGCCGGGCTAGGTCGGGTCAGGCGCGAATTCAGGCGGGATTGGCGTTGCCCGCCGGTTCCGTCGACGCGGCGGACGCCCCGATCGGACGCGGTCGCGCCGGTGGGAGCGACCGTGCGGCGGCCAGACGATCGAGCGGCGGACGGCCCGGCCGCCGTCGGGTCCGAGCTGGTCCGCTTGGAGTCGGCCGCAGCTGGCCCGGTGGGATCGGCCCGGCCCGAGCGGGACGCCCGGTCGCCTCCGGCCTCGGGGTCGCGGGAACGGGCTCGGCCGCTCCGCCTCCCCGAGGGCCGGACCGGCTGGTCCTCGCTCATGCCCGTCTCCTCGCTTAGGCGCCTTCGTAAGTTTTAGCCACACGCAGTGGCGTCAGCAATCACCATAGAGGCGGAGCCAGGCTTAACCAATCACATTTAGGGAAGTGCCAAGCATCGCCACAGGTATCGTAATCAGCCCTTCTGACTGGAGCCGGGATAAATGGCCGTACAAGGCGATATCGCCTTCAGCGCTCGCCGACACAGATCCGGCGCCAACAGTCCAGCCCAAGGCGGGCGTGACCGACAGAGTGATTTCGGAGTTCATCCCCCAGGGTCCACCCTCACATGACTTGGCGCGTGCCACGTTCTTCGTGAGGGTGAAGGGAGATCGCGCGAGCGGATACTTGGGACTCTTGGTTTCGGCGTGTCGGAAGTCGTAACCCGTCGCTCACGTGCCGGTGTCTCTCTACGGGGCTCCGCCCCCGCTCCCCAGACTCCGGCCGCCCTGACGGGCGGCCGGACCATAATGAGTCTGCCGCAGCCCCCTGCGGGGCCGGGCACAGCGGTCACCTGTGACCACACCATCGATTACGAAGAGCCCCTTTCACGGCTTTCTACGGGCGTGAGCGTCGCTCGGTGAGGAGCGGCTCGCCGATGGCGCCCGTTTTAGGTGATCGGACGACGTAATTTATCTGTGATGGTGAAGGGGATCACGCGAGGATACTTACGACTCTTGGTTTCGGTGTGTCGTCGCGCGTAAGTCGTCGCTCGGTGACGGGGGACGGAATGGACCCCAGGCGGGAGCGGAACTGGACCACGGCAGGAGCGGAACTGGACCCCAGGCGGGAGCGGAACTGGACCACGGCGGGAGCGGAACTGGACCCCAGGCGGGAGCGGAACTGGACCTCAGGCGGGAGCGGAACTGGACCCCAGGCGGGAGCGGAACTGGACTTCAGGCGGGAGCGGAACTGGACCCCAGGCGGGAGCGGAGCCGGACCACGGCAGGAGCGGAACTGGACCACGGCAGGAGCGGAACTGGACCCCAGGCGGGAGCGGAACTGGACCACGGTAAGGGGGCCAGGGGGCTTGGCCCCCTGGCGGTGAGGCCAAACGATCACGGCGCTCTGGATAGAGCGCATAGATGGCCCAATCGTTTGGCGGAGGTGGTGGGATTCGAACCCACGAGAGGGTTGAAGCCCTCAACCCGCTTAGCAGGCGGGCGCCATAGACCTAACTAGGCGACACCTCCAAAATTGGCCGCCGACATTCTAGCAGGACTGGCCTGGGCTCGGCTCGCTCCCGGTTCAGCCCGATTGTCCCGCCGGGACCGGATTTGGCCGGGTGGACGGCCTTCCCAAATGGATGGATCGAGCCTAACCTAGAACCTCAACCTCAGTGTCACGACGCCGTCTCCTGTGACGTATACTCGCCATGGACCATTCGGGCGGACGCGCCTTGAGCATGAGGCTTGTCATTATTGTGATCGGGGCTATGTGATGCGGAGACTGAGGCTCGCCCTCGGCGCGGCCGTCATCCTGGCCGCTGCGATCCTGCCCATCAGCGCCGCTCAGGCCGGCACGGTCGACCCCATCGGACCGATCAATTCCTTGACCATCTCCACCGACCTGAACTGTCAGGTCGACCTGGTCGGGTCCGGCGCGGCTTTCCGCTCCGGCAACGCCTGCGGCACCCTGGTGGCGGCCCACGACATGTTGTACAAGCCCGCCAGCTTGCCCATCGGCAGTGGCAGCTCGGCCAGCAGCCGGAATTGGATCCCGATCTCGCAGGAGATCAAGGGCAATGGCAGCCCCAATAATCCGTACTTCATCAACACCTTGACCTCCGGCTGGGGGGTGTCCGTGCTTCAGTCCGACCGTTACGTCGACGGTGAGACCAGCTACACCACCACCATCCAGATCACCAACACGGCCGACGCCGGCACCGTCATCCAGTTGTACCGACTGGCCGATTGCGATTTCAGCCCCTCGCACCTGTCCTACGGCCAGTATGACTCGGCCAACCGGGTCGTGACCTGTCGCGCCCCTGGTTCCACTGGGGCCTATTCGGCCAAGGCCCGGGCGATCCAGTTCTCCGGTTCCGGGTCGCACTACATTTACGGCGCCCCGGCTGAGCTGTGGCAGTCCGTCGACCAGCGTCAGCAGCTGCCCGACCGTGTCACCGGCGGCACCACCCAGGCCATCGACGGCGCCATCGGTTTGAGCTGGAGCCGCACCTTGGAGCCCGGTCAGATCGCCACCTTCACTATGCGCACGACTTTCCAGGCCGAGGTCTCGCCGCCCGTCACCCCGACTCCGCCGCCATCGTCGCCCACCACCACCGCTCCAGTCGATCCGCCGCCCGCGACCAATCCGACCCGGCGTCCGACGGTCCCGGGCAACTACCCGCCGGCCGGACAGATCGTTCAGGTCGAGCCGCCGGCGGTGGTCGATTCCGAGCTTCCGATCGCTCCGCCCTCCACGACGGGACCGACCATCATCATGACGCCGTCCCCCAGCGCTTCGGCCAGCGCGACGGCCGAGCCTCTCGATCCTGACTCAGGCGGTCTGAAGGGCTTTTTGACCTCGCCTTGGTTCTACGTCTTAGCCGGTCTGCTGCTGGCGGGTGGAGCCGGTGGCGCTGTGGTCCTACGTCGTCACGGCGACCACGAATAGTCCCGGTTCCAGTCGGCCACGGGGTGGTCTGAGGCGGGTCGGGCGGAGACTTCTCTCCCTAGCTGTCGTGCCTGTCAGTGGGTTTAACGACAGTTAGGGAGTCGAAGATCGCCTGATCGGGCGGGCTGTCGGGACCGATCGCACGCTCGATCAGCCGATGCGGTCGATTCCGGTCATACACCCGGCGGATCGGCGCCTCAACGGCGCCGGGAGCGCGACCGAGTCGGGTACGGTACAGGCAAAGCTGAGGAAGGAGGACGTCGCTGTGAGCCTGGAAGTCGTCCTCCTAGTGGGCGCGGCCATCATTTTGACGGCGGTCATGGTGGCCAAGCTGGGCGACCGTATCGGTCTACCCGCCTTGTTGTTGTTTCTGGGGCTGGGCATCGTGCTCCAGGTCACGACGCCGCAACTCAACTTGACCGACGCCGGCCTGGCCCATGATCTCGGCTTCGCCGCCTTGGTCCTGATTTTGGCCGAGGGTGGTCTGTCGACCAACTGGGATGAGATCAAACCGGCCATCTTGCCGGCGGTCCTGCTGGCCTCCGGCGGCGTCATCTTGGGCATCGTCTTGATGGGTTTGTTCGGTTGGGCCGCTCTCGGCCTGCCTCTGGCCGTGGCTGTCTTGTTGGGTGCGGTGATGGCGCCGACGGATTCGGCGGCGGTCTTCTCCGTCTTGCGCCATGTGCCTTTACCGCCCAAGATACGTTCCATTCTGGAGGGTGAGTCCGGCCTCAACGACGCCCCCTCCGTCTTGCTCGCCATCGCCGCCACCAATCTGGCCATGGGCCGGACCGAGATCGATCTGGGGCTGGTTTGGACCGGTCTCATCATCATCGCCGAGTTGATCGGCGGCATCGCTGTGGGAGCCGGCCTGGGTTGGCTCGGCGTCCGCCTCTTGCGCGGGCTGGCCTTGCCCGCCTCCGGGCTCTATCCGTTGGCTTCGCTGGGCTGGGCCGTGCTGGCCTACGGGCTGGGCGGGCTGGTCCACGTCTCCGGTTTCGCCGCCGTCTACGTCTGCGCCGTGGTCCTGGGCAACGGCAAGCTGCCGCACCGCCATGCCACGCGTTCCTTCGCCGAGGGCATCGGCTGGATCGCCCAGATCGGCCTCTTCGTCATGTTGGGCCTGTTGTCCGACGTCAGCCGGATCACCGGCCGTGATGTCGTGGTGGCGGTGGTGGCCGGGCTCTTCCTCACCTTCGTGGTCCGTCCCATCACCGTCTGGGTCTGCACGGCCGGGGTCGGATTGGGCAACCGGGAGAAGATTTTCTTGTCTTGGGGCGGCTTACGCGGAGCCGTGCCCATCATCTTGGCCACCATTCCGATGGCGGCTGGCTTGCGCGGGTCGGACTCGATCTTCGACCTGGTCTTCGTCGCCGTCATCGTCTTGACCGTCCTGAATGGCCCCACTTTGCCCTGGCTGGCGCGCAAGCTCGGCCTGGCCGGGGAGGGGGAGGCCGATCAGTTGGACATCGAGGTCGCTCCCCTGGACCGCAGCGAAGCCGTCCTGGTCCAGGTCGAGGTGCCGTCGCAGTCGAAGCTGCACGGGGTGGCGGTCTCGGAGCTACGCCTGCCCTCCAACGTCTCGGTCAGTCTGATCATCCGGGGCGATCGCATGTTCGCGCCCCATGACCGCGACCTGATCCGGACTGGTGACGATCTGCTGATCGTCACCCCGGCCGCCCTGCGTTCCAAGGTCGAGCGCCGGATCCAGTTGATCGGTCGGGCCGGCCGTCTGGCCACCTGGACCGAGTTGGGCCGCCGCCGGGCCTGAGCTCGGTCTCAATCGTCTGTTCGCATCCGTCCTAGTCTTCGAGCGTGCGCTTACGACCGCTGGCAAGCCGAAATGATGGTTTCAAGTGTCCGCTCGCGTCTGTCCCGGGCTCAGCCGCCGCCCTCTTGGCCGCCTGCGCCTGGGTCGACGGTGGCGGGGTCCTCGGGCGGCGGGGTGGGTTCCGGGGTGGGCACGACGCTACGGGGCAGACAGGCTTGGCCGCTGGGCAGGACGATGGCGCCGGGGGGCTCAGGGTTGGGGTCCAGCGGGGCCGCGCCGACCAGGACGTCGACGCTGTGGTCGCGGCGCTGGTCGGCCCGGACGATGGGGTCGATGAAGCGGGCCGCCACCAGTTGGACCTCGGGGCTGTCGGCGCTGAAGCCGACGATGACCACCCGGTCGATCTTCTCGTCGCTGTTGCCGACGTTGACGACCATGTAACCGGCTTGGCGCAAGCCCTTGGCCACGTTGTTGGCCAGACCGCGCACCGGGCCCCCGTTGTACACCCGCACCACCACCGAGGCCGGCGTCAGCTCGGCCAGGTCGACCGTCACGCAAGGGTCCGGCAAAGCCGGCCGGACGCCGTCCACGATCATGCGGTAACCCCACCAGGCCCCGCAGCCGAGCAGACCCAGCAGAATGACCAAGGTGATGGGGGTGCGGATGGCGCGAACGATCTGACTGGCCGTCACTGATGCTCCTCTCGGTCTCCTTCAGAGCCTACTGGAGTCGGGCCAGAGCGACAGCTAGTCCGGTCCGGGTGTCAGCGTTGGACGCGGGCCCCGCCGCCGGCCGCCAGCCGCAGGACCTCGGCCGCCGTCGCCATCGAGGTGTCGCCCGGCGTGGTCATGGCCAGGGCCCCGTGGGCCGCGCCCCAGTCCACGGCGGTCTGCAGGTCTTGGCCGGTCATGAGGCCGTAGATCAAACCGGAGGCGAAGGAGTCGCCGCCTCCGACCCGGTCGCAGATCTCCAGCCCGTCGCGCTGGAGGGCCTGGACCAAACCAGCCTCAGGCGACCAGGCCAGCGCTCCCCAATCGTTCAGGCTGGCGCTGCGCACCCGGCGCAAGGTGGTGGCGATGACCTGGAAGTTGGGGTAGGCCTGAGCCACCCGTTCGATCATGGCCCGGAAGGACTCCAGCGGCAGAGCGGTCAGGTTCTCGTCCACCCCGGCCACGGCGAAGCCGAGGGCGGCCGTGAAATCCTCCTCGTTGCCGATCATGACGTCGATCAGCGGGGCCAGGGCCTGGTTGACGGCCTGGGCCCGGGCTTGGCCGCCGACCGCCTGCCAGAGCGAGGGTCGGTAGTTGAGGTCGTACGACACCACCGTGCCGTGGCGGCGGGCCGCTTCGACGGCGGCTTGGACGGTGGCGGCGGCGTCGTCGGACAGGGCGGCGTAAATTCCGCCGGTGTGGAACCAACGCGCTCCCAACTGGCCGAAGAGGTGGTCGAAGTCGACGTCCTGAGGCCGCAGTTGGCTGATGGCGGTGTGGCCCCGGTCTGACACTCCGACCGCCCCGCGCAGGCCGAAGCCGCGCTCGGTGAAGTTGAGGCCGTTGCGGACCGCTCGGCCGACGCCGTCGTAAGGGGCCCATTTGATCCAGGACGGGTCGACCCCGCCGGTCAGGATCAGGTCCTCGACCAGGCGGCCGATCTCGTTGTCGGCCAGAGCGGTCACGACGGCGGCCCGTTGGCCGAAGGCGCGGCGCAGGCCCCGGGCGACGTTGTACTCGCCGCCGCCCTCCCAGGCCCGGAATTGGCGGGTGGTGCGAATGCGCCCCTCGCCCGGGTCGAGCCGCAGCATGACCTCGCCCAAGGCGACGATGTCGTAGCGGCATTGATCGGCCGGCCGCAGTTCGATCTGGCTCATGTCAGTTCCCTCCCAGTCCATGGTCCGGCGCCGAGGGTTCGGCGTGGCAGCCGGGGGCCGGACCGGCCTGGTCGGCGGCGGCTGACTTCCGGCCCAGGACGCTCGCCGCGGTCTGGACGGCCTCGGCGGTCAGTTGGCGCACCCGGTCGAAGTCGCCGGCCGCCAAGGCGGCGCGGGGGACCATCCAGGAGCCGCCCACCGCCGCCACGTTGGGCAAGGTCAGGTAGTCGGCCAGATCAGCCAGGCCGACGCCGCCGGTCGGCACGAAGGCGACCTGACGGAAGGGCCCCCCCAAGGCGGCCAGGGCGGCCGGACCGCCGGCGCTGGCGGCGGGGAAGAACTTGAGCGTGCTCAGCCCCAGCTCCAGACCGGCTTGCACCTCGGTCGGTGTGATGGCGCCGGGCAGACAGAGCAGGCCGAGTTCGCCGCAGCGGGCGACCACGGCCTGGGACAGGCCGGGGCTGACGATGAAGCGGGCGCCGGCCTGGGCGGCCTGGTCGACCTGCTGGGGGGTCAAGACGGTGCCGGCTCCGACCGTCAGGTCGCCCCGTTCGGCCAGGGCGGCGATGGCGGCGGGGGCGGCGGCGGTCCGGAAGGTCACTTCGGCTAGCGGCAGGCCGCCGTCGATCAGGGCTTGGGCCAGGCCCAGGGCCTGTTCGGCTCGGTCCAGCACCACCACCGGCACGATGCCGTGGGCGCGGACTCGGGTCAGGATCGATTCGGGGTCGGGCATGGTCGTCCTTTCGCGAGAGTCAGCTGGGCGGCGGTCTCAGACCGTCCGCTCAACGGTCGGCTCGGAGCGAGAGGTTCCGGCCCGGCCGGGGTGGAGCAGCCATGATCCAACGGCGGCCGATCCGGGCTGCGATGCGGCTCGGGCGACGCCCGCTGGTTCACGACAGTTTCACCATATATCTACTTCCATACAAGATCAACACACAAGTCCGACAAGGCCGGATAGGCCCGTCGGCGGCGCGTAGGATGAGCCCGTGAGCAAGGGCCCAGGTCAACGTAGCCGCCGCCGGTCGGCCTATCAGGCGGTGCGTCGGCGCATCATCGAGTTGGATCTGGAGCCAGGGGCGGCCCTGTCCGAGAACGAGCTGGCCGAACAGCTCGGCCTGAGCCGGACGCCGGTCCGTGAGGCCCTCATCCTGTTGGCCGACGAGGGCTTGGTCCAGGTCTTCCCCAAGATCGGCTCCTTCGTCTCCCGGGTCGACCCGGTCCGGGTGGCCGACGCCCAGTTCTTGCGCGAGGCGGTCGAGCTGGCCGGCTTGGAGCGGCTGGAAGGCGAGCCGGCGCCCGATCAGGTGGCGGCGCTGCGGGCCAACCTGGCCGCCCAAGAGACGGCCGACCTCGACCGGGCCACCTTCTTCGTCTTGGACGAGGAGTTCCACCGCCTGCTCCTGGGCTTGTCCGGGCACGCCGGCAGCTGGCCGGCCGTGGCCACCGCCAAAGGCCACCTCGACCGGGCCCGCATGCTGGCCCTGCGGACGGACCGTCCCTTCCAGGTCTACGTCCGGGAGCACCGGGCAGTCTTCGAGGCCGCCCTGGCCGGGAGGATCGACCGGGCCCGGGAACTGCTACGGGCCCACCTGCGCACTGTTTTCAGCGACATCGAAGACATCCGCCGAGACCATCCAGAGCTATTCGCGGCCGATCCCGACGCCGTCCCCACCCGTAAAACCGTCGCGGTCTGGGCCTGATGTAAGCGACAGAGCACTTAGGCACGCCGACACGCCGAAGCAAGAGCCGTAACCCACCGCTCGCGCAGCAGACCCCGCCCTGATCCCACCGGCCAGTCCAACTCGACCACGGACGACCGTAGGGACGCCGAAAGCGACCTTTTAGACAGTCAAGACCACCCGTCCCGACCCCCGCCGAAGCCGCGGCAGACCCGTTCTAGTCCGGCCGCCCGCCAGGGCGACCGGAACCAGTGGGCGCGGACTTACGGAGCAAGGGGGCGCGGAGCCACCCACCGCACACGTAACCGCTAAATCGCGACCATCCCCACCACCGGCAGGGCAGTTACGACGTCGGTCTCGGCGTGTCTTGGGGCGGAAGCCTCCTCTCGGCGGCGACGGTCGTCGCGATCGAGCGATTGCGTACGCGATACCCACTACGAGTCAGGGCGGGAGGCCATTTCGGAGGGGGTGGGACCGCTTCCGCGGTCGGGGGCGGCGTGCCAAGATAGGCCCATGATCTTCATCGTCGTCAAATACGCCGTCAAGCCCGAGTCGGTCGATCAGTGGCTCGACATCGTCGATCCTTTCACCCAGGCCACGCGGGCTGAGGAGGGCAACCTCTGGTTCGACTGGTTCCGGAGCGTCGAAGACCCTGACACCTACCTGCTGTGCGAGGGCTTCCGGGACCCGGAGGCCGGCTCGAAGCACGTCAACTCGGCCCATTTCCCGCTCGGTCTGGAGGCCATGCGCCCGCATCTGCTGGCCACCCCGCAGATCGTCAGCCAGAACCTGCCCGAGTGGGACGGTTGGGCCACCATGGGAGAACTCCAGATCGACTGAGCTGTGAGGCCGGTCGTACGGTGGCCGGTCGGGGCGGGGCCGACTTCTAAGAGGCAGTTCTTCCTCTTATGGGCTACGAGTTATGGGCTACGAGGCGGTCGTCCCTCTAGCGGGCAGTCAGTGGAGACGGTCCTGCGCGCCTGGCGGCGGCGTCGCTCAGGGGATGATGGCGAAGGAGCCGATGGCCTGGGCGATGATGACCTGGTCGCTCGAGCGCACCACTTCGGCCCCGGTGAAAATGAGCCGGCGGCCGATTCGCGAGACCTCAGGCGTGACCAACAGGACGTCGCCCACCACGGCCGGGTTGAGGTAGTTGATGGTCAGACTGACGGTGGCGACATGGCGGCCGTCGCCCAAGCCGTCCCGGGCCGCCACCCCCATGGCGGTGTCCACCAGGGTGGCGATGACGCCACCGTGCACACCGCCGTTGGGATTGAGATGCTCGGCTGTGATCCCCAGCGCGGCCGGTCCCTCCGGCTGGGCGAAGGTGTCGCGGCCGACCCCGATGGTGTCCAAGAAGTCACTCACGCAGGTAACGCTACCTTTCGGCCCGATGCGGCGGTTCGTCCAGCCTCCTGGCGTCGTCGTCGAACCCCCTGGGGCGCGGCCTGCGCCGATCCACCCGGACGGCCGGGTCGGGTGGCACGGGGCCGGTCAGCAGCCGCCTGGCCGACGACCGGGCCAGCCCGGTCGTGTCCATCACCTCGTCCAGGATCCTGCCCTTGTCCTTCTTCGACGCCTTGGCGTGAGCGCCTCGGAGCCTCTTCGTCACCTGTCGTCTAGCGGCCATCGGGATCTTGCCTTCCACCCGGGCAAGCCTCAGCCCGAAGGCTTTCGCGCTCAAAGTGTCTGAGGCGCCGACCCCACACTCGCGCTCAAACTACGTGAGGCACGTCGGGAGGCGCGGCGGCGCGGTGCCTCATTGTCAAGTGCCCGCGTGGGCGGGGTCGTGCCTCATAAGTGGAGGCCCGTGTGGTGTGGGTCAGGCGGTGTGGCGGGTGCGGACGCCGCGACGGGTGTCGGGTAGCGGTTTGACGAGGCTGTCGGCGAGGTCTTGGGTGGGGCGTTTGGCCAGTCCGGTGAGCTTGTCTTGGATGCGTTGGATGTCGCGGGCGAGCTCGGCGGGGTTGATCGTGGCGCGGCGAGCACGCGGCTGGGCGGCTTGCGCGGGTGAGAGCGTCTCGGCGGCCAGCGGTCGTTCCAGCGGGGTGCGTGGGCTGTCGTAGATCCGGCGGCGTTTCCCGGTGGTGGTGGTTGTCCATCCGATCGGCTTCTTCGTCGGGGTGAAGTAGTTCAGTCGGTCGTTGACCAGTGGCCAGAGCTGGTTCAGCGGCGCTAGAGCCTCGGGTGTGTCGTAGCGCCAGTGGAAGGCGTAGCGGCGCACCAGATGGTTGTTCTTGGACTCGATGGTGGCTTGGTCGTTCTTGCGGTAGGGCCGGGAGCGGGTGAAGTAGACATCCCGCCCGGCGGCCCAGCCGATCACGTCGTGGTTGATGAACTCGGATCCGTTGTCGCAGTCCAGGCCGGCCACCTCGAACGGGATCGCCGTCAGGGCGCGTTCCAGCGCGGCGAGCATGTGGACGCGGGCGTTGTTACGGATCGCGGTGGTGAAGACCCACCCGGTGACCATGTCGGTCAGATTCACGGCGCGGGCGAACTCGCCCTTGAGCGTCGGGCCGCAGTGCGCGACCGTGTCGGCCTCGAAGAACCCGGGCTCGGCTTCGACCTCGTCCCCGGCTTTGCGGACCGTGATCGAGTCGCGCAGCAGCGTGCCGGGCTTGGTCGCGCCGATGCCCTTCAACGCGCCACGGGCCTTCGCGTCGGCGAGGTAGCGGTCGATCGTGGCTGGGCTCATCGCCAGCAGCTCAGCGCGCACCTCGGCGTCGTAGCCGCGCTTGCCTTCCACGAGCTCACCATGCTGTCGCAGGGCATCCAGCAGCGGTTCCATCGCCGGCGCCAGGTACTTGCCGCAGCTACCGCCGCTGACCGCCCAGACCTGCTCCAGGACCCTGAGCGCCGGCCCGGAGCACTTCCGCGGTCGCCCCGGCCTGGTGCGCGCCGGACGAGGGCGCGTCGCCTGCGACAGCCGCCGCCGCGCGTTGTCCCGCGACCACCCGGTCACCGCCACGACCTCATCCAGCAGCCGCGACCGATCCGACCTCGAAGAGGTCCGGTACGTCCTGGCGTACTTCACCGTGATCTCTGTCCGTGTCGCCATCGACAACCCTCGATCCATGCCCTTCAGCGTCCCGGCCAAGCGTGCAATCACTTATGAGGCACGACCGTCGCTACACCGGCATTACTTCTGAGGATCGTCGGGCGGCGAGGTGCCTCATGTAGGAATGCCCGCGAAATGGTTCCCGTGCCTCACGTAAGTATGCCGGTGAGACTGGGGTCAGCTCGCGGGGCGTAGCTTGACGCCGCGGGTGGTGTCCGGCAGGGTCGTGGCGGTCGCGGCTTGGAGGGCGAGGGTCTGGTCGCGGGCCAGGCCGGTGAGCCGGTCCTGGATGGACTGGACGCGGCGGGCGATATCGGCGGGGTTGAGCCGGTCTCGCCGGGCGTGGAGCGCGGTTTCCTGGATCGGGGACAGCACTCTGGCGTCGAGGAGCCGGTCGAACGGGGTCTTCGGGTCGTCGTAGACGCGTTTGCGGCGTCCGGCGGCGTCGGTCGACCAGTCGATGGGTTTCTTCGTCGGGGTGAAGAAGTTCAGCCGGTCGTTCACCAGCGGCCAGAGCTGGTTCAGCAGGGTCAGCGCCTCGGGGGTGTCATAGCGCCAGTAGAAGCCGTAACGGCGCACGAGGTGCCCGTTCTTTGATTCGATCGTGGCTTGGTCGTTCTTCTTGTAGGGGCGGGAGCGGGTGAAGAAGATCTTCCGCTCCGCCGCCCAGCCGATGACGTCGTGGTTGATGAACTCACTTCCGTTGTCGAAGTCCAGCCCGGTGACTTCGAACGGGACCTGCTCGACCGCGTGCCGCAGGGCGGCCAGGACGTTCAGGTGCGCGTTGTTGCGGGTGGAGCGGGTGACGACCCACCCGGTGCGCATGTCGGTCAGGTTCACAGTCCGGCAGAACTCGCCCTTCATCGTCGGCCCGCAGTGCGCGACGGTGTCGCCCTCTAAGAACCCCGGGGTGTCCTCGACCTCGTCACCGGCCTTGCGGACTTGGATCGAGGAACGCAGCAGCGGCGAAGGCGTCGTCGTCGAGATGCCCCGGAGCGGGTCTTTCGCCCTCGCGGGGGCGAGGTAGCGGTCGATCGTCGCCGGGCTCATCTCCTCCAGCTCGGCGCGCGCCGAGCTGGAGTACCGGTTCTTGCCCGCCACGAGCTCGCCGTGACGCTCCAGCGCGTCCAGCAGAGCGGGCATCGCGGCGGCCAGGTACTTCCCGCACTCGAACCCCGCGAACGCCCACACCCTCTGCAGCGTCTTCGTCGCGTCGTAGGAGTACTTCCGCGCCCGCGGCTTGCGGGCCTCGCCCACCGCGCGAGGCCGGGGCTTAGCAGCCTTCGCGATCCGGCGCCTGGCGTTGTCCCGCGACCACCCCGTGACCGCGACCACCTCGTCCAACAGCCGGCCCTTGTCCTTCTTCGACGCCTTCGCGTACGCCCTGGCGTACTTCGCCGTGATCTCCGCACGAGCCGCCATCGACAACCTGCTTCCCATACCTCGGATCGTGCCCGCCATTCGCGGGCATTTTTATCTGAGGCACGGGGAACCTTTCGCGGGCATTTCTCGTGAGGCACGTCGGGCGGTTGACACGATCCGCAGGACGGACTTATAATGTACTGAATAAAGAAATCTTGTGTTTCAAGCTCAGTCTCACAGATTCGGAGCCAATCGATGGTCGCTTGGTTAACGTTGTGATAGAGAGTGATGGTCATGAGAATCAGAAGAGGAATCGTCGCTTCGCTCGCTGCAGCGCTTTGCGCTGCAGCTCTCGTTGGATCTAACTCAGGTTCAGCACAAGCCGCGGAGGGGACGTGTACACCTAGTCCTTGTTACAACAGTGGAGCATTGACCTGTTGGTGGACTGATACTTGTTATATCGGGTCACGATGGACTATGACTAATTCTGGAAATGCCGTAGGGGACTGCCAACTACAGGATTTCGGATCATGGAATAACGTAATATCTTCACTTTATAACAATCGCAGCACTGTTCAGTATGCTTGGACCAACCAGTTATTCACGGGACTTAGACTCACGTTAAGTCCCTCTTCGGGTATGAATGGTTTAAGTGCATCGTACAACGATAATCTTGAGAGTTGGAAGGGATACTGCAGCACAGTGTAGGGTTCCGGCTTGGTAGGATTTAGCCTCAGGACGAGTTTGAAGAGGTAGCGCATGTCATGTCGCACGCTGAGGGGCGGCGGGACGCTGTTAGCTATCGCACTTTTGTTCGGTAGTTCTTGCTCTCCTACTGTGGCTGGGGATGAGCCGGCAGGCGAGTCGTCTGGTGTAATCAGTGGGTCGGGTCGAGCTATGCTCGATTGGGATAATGCGACGATTACGTTACCGTTGGATGAGTACGGGATGGATCTCGCGGAGCAGAGGCTCGTTCGAGCTGCGCTTAGTATTGAATTTGCGCGGTGTGTGATTGGTTCAGAATCTGTTAGCGATCAAGTCCTTAGCGAGGCTAGGCGAGCGCTGATTCCGGTCGTCCCAGATCCAGAGGCCACTCATTGGTTATTTGGTATTTGGGATGCCACTTTTGTCGCTAAGAATGGTTGGAAACCATTCCCTGATGACGCTCCCGCTCCGGTGTACGTTGACGCGGATCCGATTACAGCTGAACGCTGCGTGCAAGCGGAATCTTATATCTCCATGGGACTCATTACGATCACTAATCCTGGGGAGGATCGAGTAGAACTCATAGCGATTCTTAACGCTGACTCATACATGCGGACATTCAACAGTTCTGAGTACGCTCGTCTCCTCGGTGAATTACGATCATGCGGAGAGTCACAAGGATATCAAACACTACCGAACTCAAGCGGAGGGGGATTCGTGACAGATCAGTCATGGTCAGACGAACAGGTGCTAAAAGTCAAGCTGGCAGAGGCTACTTGCAACGATCAGATATCTTTGACTCAAACCGCTGGAAACATAATGGCGACTTACCAGCTAGAAATGATTGATCAGCATGAAGCAGAACTTTTTGAGATCCGTCGAATAGCGGATGATCGGGTAGCCAGGGCTGAGGGAATCCTGCGCGAGGTCGGAGTTCTCTGAAGCTTTGTTAGGCGAAGAGCCGGATTGAATAAACTGAGTTCCGCTATCATGAAACGCACGAACATTCTGATCATGATCCTTGCTCTCATGCTCGGGTCTGTTTGTGGAGCGCTGGCGATGGCATTATTCCACGGTCCGGTGGATCATTCACCAATCACTAATGCGACACGAGACATAATGATCACGGCTCAAGTGGAATCGCGACCTGTGCGTGATCCATGTGTCGTGTCAGGCCAAGTGTTGAATCCGGCCCAGACGGCGGTTATGCCGCGGGGAGAGTTTGGCACAGGCGTCGATGTGATAACAGCCGGAGCCCATGCCGTTGGAGATTTGATCGGTTATGGAAGCCTAGTAGCGGAGATCTCGGGCGTCCCCGTAGTGGCTTTCCCGTCGTCGGTGCCGTTGTATCGTGACTTAGCTGTGGGCATGACAGGTGCCGATGTGACGGCTTTGCAGCAGGCTCTCATTGATATGGGACGTACGTCTGCAGCTCCGACGGGCCGACTCGGTGTAAGCACGATGGGAACTTTGGTAGCGCTATATACATCGCTTGGTTATCAACTGCCGAAAATGGGTGACAGCCACTATCTGCCCATGTCATGGACGGTGGGTTTGTCTGGAGTTCCTGCCCTAGTAACCTCTGCCGGAGCCGTTGGTCAGATGATTGATCCGGATAATCCCATTGTCATAGTCGAAATAGGAGAGGCTGTCGTCATAGCCCGCGTCGACATGTTGCAGTCGTCTATATTGAAAGTGGGGGCGACGGTAGATGTGGAGGTTGTGGATGGTCCACATTTCTCGGGAACAGTCACCTTGGTGAGTGATTATCAGGAAGGCGTCCAAGGGATGCCGCCCGGGTATGACATAACTGTTCCTGTCCCTTCTGACGCCACTTCTCCGGCGGTATCTGGGGCACCTGCGACCATAACTGATACAGAAACCGTGGCTCAAGCGCCTGCGGTGCCATTGACTGCCATTCGACGCGACGGCACGTCCATGTACGTTTGGCTCCTGGACACTCTCGTTGAAGTGACTCCTGGTGGGGGCGGTACGTCTGCCATTCCACAGATTTTGAACCATGCTCACAGGGTCGACGTCTCTTTGATCGGTCAAGCCTCGGGATACGCCATTCTGAATGATGATCAGGAATTGGTTGTTGGTTCAACAGTCGTCGTGAGTGGCATGTGATAACCACAGAAGATCTGTTAATTGACGCCAGACATTTGTCTCGCCGCGTGCCGGCATCCGATCAGTGGGCGATCAGGGATTCCACACTGCGAGTCCGGCGAGGTGAATTCGTGGCCGTTGTGGGACCATCAGGATCTGGGAAGACGACGCTACTGTCGCTGGTCGGATTGTTGGATCGTCCGACTTCGGGTGCCTATGCGCTAGCTGGACGAGAGGTGTCCAGTCTCAGCGAAGCTGAGCGTGATCACGAACGTGGGCACCGATTCGGGTTCGTCTTCCAAAATTCATATGTGCTTCCTGACCAGTCGGTCGGCGATAACGTCGCTTTGGGGCTCAAAGTGCGCGGAATAGATCGGCGTACTAGGGCTATGCGGGTCATGGTCGCTCTAGAGACTGTGGGACTCGGTGACATGATCGATCGAATGGCTGGGTCACTGTCAGGCGGAGAAAAGCAAAGAGTGTCTCTGGCCCGAGCTTTGGCGATCCGGCCCGATGCTGTCTTAGCCGATGAACCAACGGGTGCGCTTGACACGGAGAGTTCTCGCAGATTGGTCTCTCATCTACGGGGAATCAACTCTGCTGGGGTGACCGTCGTCGTTGTGACGCACGATCCCGTTGTGGCAGCAGCCGCTGACCGTCGAGTGATGATGGTCGACGGTTTATTGATCGGCTCCGAAGAAGTGCGAGCTGGCGTGGTTCCATCTAATAGAACCGCCCAAATCGGTCAAGCTCACTCGGTGGACGCTGAGTCTCGTCGAAAGAAAGCGGGGGATGAGGCGAGTGATGGGGTGCTATCTCGTCGGCTCGGCTTAGAGCTGAAGGACGCAGTCATGGCACCACTGGCTAGGCCGGGCCGGTGGTTGTTGGTCGTCTTGGCGTATCTGCTGGGGGTGGCTGCCCTGGTGGGCGCGGTCGGTCTAACAAGTTCAACGACCGGTCAGATCGTTGCAAGCTTGACGGCGGCTGGAAGCACGGAGATACGCGTCTTCTCCTCCCGCGTTGACTCTGCTGTGTTCACCGACCCTTACTCCTCGTCGGCTCCCGCTCAGGCCCTGGCTGATCTGGAGGGTATCGAAGCGACCGCGCCCGTCATAACCTACTCACCGAGTTCGACTCGGATCACCCG
Organism: Propionibacteriaceae bacterium; assembly: GCA_031265875.1. Classification (GTDB taxonomy): domain Bacteria; phylum Actinomycetota; class Actinomycetes; order Propionibacteriales; family Propionibacteriaceae; genus WQYJ01. The sequence goes on along the minus strand of JAISCA010000057.1, from coordinate 31,124 downwards.
CTTAGGATCGAGCCAGGAGCAGTCTTTCACCGGGCGGATTATCGTCTCGGACTCTCGTTATCTGACGATCCAGGGCTTGGCTCCTGATCAGGGGCGTATCGATCTCATGAATACCCAGGAGGGGGGGTCAGTAGTAGTGCTGGGAGCGCAGGCGGCTGAGAGGTTGGGCGTGTCCAGCTCGGATGTCGGAGTGGACATCGTCATCAATGGGCGCAGGGTGCCGGTGGTCGCAGTTCTCACGAGTCTGGGAGACGTGCTGCTCGACGATGCCGTGTATGCGTCATTCCCGACCACGACATACTTGACTGGCCGGGTTGATTGTTTTATCTTGGTCAAGACTCAGCCGGGATACGCTGAACCTCTGGAAGCCGCGATTCCCCTGGCGCTGTCTCCAGAGAATCCGGGATCAGTCACCGTCACCGTGGTGGCTCAATTAGCTCAACTCCAACAAGCTGTCACCCATGACTTGACTCAATTGCTTTGGGCTATTGGAGCAGTCATTCTTTGCCTTAGTGCTCTGACCGCTGGCGTGTCTATGTTTCTCACAGTGACACACCGGGCTCCGCAGATCGCCCTGCGACGGGCTCTAGGGGCCAGCCAGGTGTCGATATGGAGGATGTACACGGTGGAGGGATTGTGGACTGGGTTGGTCGGCGCGAGTCTTGGGGTCGGGGTCGGAGTCGTTCTGACCTGGGCTTTGGCGAGGGCGTATGCACTGCCCCTTCATCTCGGGTGGCCGGTGGTCCTCATCGGACTAGCTGTCGGAGCGGCCACGGGGATCGTCGCTTCGGCTTATCCAGCCTGGCATGCCGCTCACCGGGATCCGGCTAGCATTCTGCGAGAGGCCTGACTGGCCTGGGGCGGGGTCTCTCGTTTCGGCTCAGCCCTGGGGCCGCAGCAGGGGGAAGAGGATGGTCTCGCGGATACCGGCCCCGGTCAGCAGCATGAGCAGGCGGTCCACCCCCAGGCCGACGCCGCCCATGGGCGGGGCGCCTTGTTCGAGGGCGATCAGGAAGTCCTCGTCCAGCTCCATCGACTCCGGGTCGCCGGCGGCGGCCTTGATCGATTGCTCGGTCAGGCGCTGGCGTTGTATGACCGGGTCGATCAGCTCGGAGAAGCCGGTGCCGCGCTCGACGCCGCCGATGATCAAGTCCCAGGCGTCGACCAGGCGGGGGTCGTCGTCGTTGGGCCGGGCCAAGGGTTGGGCGATGGCGGGGAAGCTGTGCACGAAGGTCGGTTCGATCAACTCGTCCTCGACCAGTTCGGAGTACAACTCCATCGCCATCTTGCCGGCCTCCCAGCCGGGGTCGTATTCCAAGCCCCGCCGGTCGGCCTGCTGGCGCAGGCTCTCAACCGGGGTGCCGGGGTCGATCACCTCGCCCACGGCTTGGCTGACCAGGTCGTAGAAGCTGGCCCAGCGCCACTGACCGTCCAGGTCGATGTCGTGTCCGTCCACCACCACTTGGCGCTGGCCCAGGGCGGCGTCGGCGCTGGCTTGGATCAGGCGTTGGCAGGTGGCGGCGACGGAGTGTTGGTCGCCCCAGGCGGCGTAGAACTCCAGCATCGAGAACTCGGCCGAGTGGGAGGAGTCGATGCCCTCGTTACGGAAGATGCGCCCGATCTCGTAGACCCGGTCGGCCCCGCCGGCCATGGCCCGCTTGAGGTGCAGCTCCAAGGCGATGCGCAAGGTCATGGGTTGGTCGAAGACGTTCAGGTGGGTGCGGAAGGGACGGGCCGCCGCGCCGCCGTGGATGATCTGCAGGATCGGGGTCTCGACCTCCAGGAAGCCCTCTTGCTCCAGCCCTCGACGCAGGGCTCCCATCACGGCCGAGCGGGTCCGCACCATGTCCCGGGCGGCCGGCCGCACCACCAGGTCGGCTTGGCGCTGGCGCACCCTGGTCTCCTCGCTCAGGTCCTTGTGCAGGACCGGCAGCGGACGCAGGGCCTTGGAGGCCATGGTCCAGCTTTGGGCCAGGACCGACAGTTCGCCCCGCTTGGAGGCGATGACCCGGCCGGAGGCGGAGATGAAGTCGCCCAGGTCGACCTGGGCCTTCCAGTCCTCCAACCGCTCGGGGCCGACCTCGGCCAGCGACAGCATGACCTGGAGCCGTTCGCCCAAGCTGTCGGCCGAGAAGCCGTCCTGCAGAGTGGCGAAGCACAACTTGCCGGTGTTACGGAGGTGGACCACCCGGCCCGCCACCGACACCAGATCGGCGGTCTCCTGGCCCGGCTCCAAGCGGTCGCCCCAGCCCTGCCGGACTTGGGCCAGGGAGTGAGTCCGCTGGACGGCGGCCGGATACGGGGCCAGGCCGGCCTGGACCAACTGGTCCCGCTTGTCCAGCCGCACCCGCATCTGCTCATTGAGATCGGGGGTGGTCTGAGCGGTCAGGTCCAAGGCGTCATCGGTCACTTTGGTAAGGATATGCCAGACCCGCTCAACGATGTAGGACCACGATGGGACCGTCCTCGTAGGCGGTCTGGTAGCCCAGCTGGCGCAGCCGGTCCGCCGTCTCGGCCTCCCAGTGGTTCTCCGGGTTGCCGTTGGCCGACGAGGCCCGGTTCAAGATCACCCAGTCGGGGTCGAGCGGGCGGCCGGTCTGGTCCAGCCAGTCGGGCATGGCCATACGGGGCCGGGCCCGGTCCACCAGGTGGGGCAAGATGTAGACCTCGGCCGCCACGTCGGCCCCGTCCGGGACGGCGGGCAGGGCGGCGTCGATAGAGGCGCAGACCGAGCAGTTGGACGGCGTCCGGTCGAGTCCGCCGGTGTGGATCGCGACCTCGACGCCGTGGGCCGTGACCAAGCCGAGCAGGACGATCTGCCCGACCGTCAACAGCCGGGCCGCCCAAGGCCGGAGCTTCGAGCGCCAATGTTCCCAGGCCTCGATCAAGGCCATGAAGCAGACCACCATGACCAGGACGTGGTAGTGGTGCTGCAGCTCGAAGTAGATCGACTTGGTCGAGACCAGGCGGGACAGCACCAGTGGCGCCAAGACCACCATGACGGGCGAGCTGAGACCGACTCCGGCCACCAGGGCCACGGCCCCGGCGAAGGTGGCGAAGGTGGGGTTGAACAGGTGGCTGGCCAGGACGGACCAAGGCGAACTCTCCACCACGTCGAAGTAGGTGTAGACGCCGCTCTGGCTCAACCAGGGGATGACCAACCGGACCAAGACTAGGAAGACGCCCAGGCTGGCGGCTCCCAGGGCCAGGCCCTGGAGCCAGCGCCGCCGGGTCAACAGCAGCAAACCGAGGCCGGCCGTCACGAAGGTGGTGTCCTCCTTGGTCAACCAGAGCAGGACGACGCAGACCCAAAGCCAGCCCCAGCGTTCCTGGCGCAGCGCGATCAGGGCCAAGGCCAGCAGGGGAGTGGCGAAGGCGACCTCATGGAAGTCGAACAGCAGGGCGTGGACGATGCCCCAGGACAGCCCGAAGGCGACTGTCACCAGCATTCCGACGCCCCGGCCGATCCGCCGCGCCGCCCACAGTCCGATGATGGCGGCGGTCAGAGCGAAGAGGAAGGCCTGGGCCACCAGCAGGACACGGATGTCGGGTATGAGCCGGTAGATCGGGGCCAGCAGCGTCAGGATCGGTGTGAAGTGGTCGCCCAGCATGTTGAAGGGCAGGCTGGACTTGATGGTCGAGAGCGGCGCCTGAAACTGGCTGTATTCCCGCACCGACTCCCCGAACAGGGCCAGATCGAAGCCGAGTTGGTAGGTGGCGTAGCGGTTCAGGGCGATCGCGACGTGGACGGCCATGACCAATCCGGCCAAGGCCAGGATAGGGCCGGGCCGGTGGCGGCGGACGGCTGCGACCAGCTTCCGCCAACCGCTGGCGGAGCGGCGGCGGAGCCCGTCGAACCAGATCCGGCCGGGCCGCCACGGGCTGGCCGCCGGATCGGCGTCAGGGCCATGGGCCACGGACGGACCACCTTTCCTTGTCTTCGACCGGCTGTCCGGGGCCGCTGGGGGCGCTGGCGTCGAAGCGGTCTGGGACCCTGGCGATTCTTCCCTTTGAGACGCTTGACTGTCCAATGACCCGGTTCGTCCGGGCGGCTGCCTAGCTTCACTAGGAGTCTGAAACTTCGACGAATGAGCCGCGTTTCGGTTTCTCGGGGTCCCCGGAAAGTACCGGACCGGAGCGCAGCGGAGGGAGGACGCTTTTTGGGGCTTCTAGACGGTCGCCAATGCCGTCGGATCGAGCCGATTTGAGTGAGTGAGGACTCACTCACTATGATCTGGGCATGGCCCGTGCCTCTGCCCAGCCGCCCCAAGAACGCCGCCGATCCATCATCGCGGCCACCATACCGCTCCTGATCGAGCATGGACTGGACATCTCGACCCGTGCCATCGCGACCGCCGCCGGGGTGGCCGAGGGCACCATCTTCCGTTATTTCGAGACCAAGCGCGACTTGCTGCGCGAGGCCGTTCAAACCGTCATGGAGCCGAGCCAGTTGGTGTCTCAAGTCGAGGCCATCGACCCGGACCAGCCCCTGCCCCAGCGGATCGACTGCCTGGTCGAGTTGCTGATGGGATCCAGTCGCCGGATGCGCTCCCTGATGATGGTGCTGCACACGCCCCAGGCCCGTTTCGAGTTCGGACCGGAGGGCAAATTCGGCCCGGCGGGGAAGTTCGGCCACGGTCCCGGGCCGGGTCCGGGAGAGGACCGCTGCGTTCCGGGGGAGGGACCTGGCCCTTGCTCCAAGCGGGGACCGTGGAGCGGCCACCGGATCGATTTCGACCGCCGGGGACAGGACCTCTTGGAAGCCATCGTGGCGGTTCTGGCCCCAGACCGGGAACGACTGACGGTCGACCTGGAATTGGCCGCCGCCTACATCCGCTTGCTTACCCTGGCCACGGCCATGGCCCCTCTGGGCCACCCCCGTCTGCTGGACGCCGCCAACATCAACCGCTTGGTCCTAGGCGCCCTGCTCAATCCCGACCCCACCCGCGACGCTGAGACCGCACCCGATCGCGACCGCCGACTCGGCTCCGACACCATGAAAGACCATCAATGACCCGAAACCCTCTGCTCCGGCTGGTCTTCAGCCACCTCAAGCCGTACACCGGCCAGGCCATCGCGGTGGTGATCTTCCAGTTCGCTGCCACCATCGCCAGCCTCTACCTGCCCCGCCTCAACGCCGACATCATCGACAACGGCGTGGCCAAGGGCGACACCGGGTACATCTGGACCTACGGCGGCATCATGCTGGCCGTCTCCGCCAGTCAGGTCGTCAGCCAGGTCTGCGCCGTCTACTTCGGAGCCCGGCTGGCCATGGGCTTCGGGCGCGACGTCCGCCAACACATCTTCGACCGCGCCTTGGCTTTCTCCACCCGTGAGCTGAACCGTTTCGGAGCCCCCTCCCTCCTGACCCGCAACACCAATGACGTGCAACAGGTCCAGATGGTCGTCTTGATGACCTGCATCCTGATCCTGGGCGCCCCCATCACCATGGTCGGCGGCGTCTACATGGCCCTGCGCACCAACGTCTCCCTGAGCTGGTTGATCGCCGCCGCCGTCGGGGCCTTGGCCATCATCGCCGCCGTCGTGCTGTCCCGCATGGGTCCCCTCTTCAGCGCCATGCAGACCCGCACCGACACCATCAACCGGGTCCTGCGCGAGCACATCTCCGGCATCCGGGTGGTGCGCGCCTTCGTCCGGGAGGATTACGAGGCCGAGCGTTTCGGCCAGGCCAACCGCGAGTTGACCGACACCGGCCTCAAGGTCGGCCGGCTGATGATGACCCTGTTCCCCCTGGTCATGATCGTGCTCAACCTGTCCAACGTCGGTGTGATGTGGTTCGGCGCCAGCCAGATCGACTCCGGCGCCATGCAGGTGGGCCAGTTGACCGCCTTCATCTCCTACATCATGCAAATTCTGATGTCGGTCATGATGGCCACCATGATGTTGGTGATGGTGCCTCGGGCGGCGGTCTGCGCCCGTCGCATCATGGAGGTGCTGGACACCGAGTCGACGGTCGAACCGCCGGATCACCCGGTCCAGCCGAGCGGTCGCGGCGAGGTCGAACTACGGCAAGTCGGCTTCCGTTACCCCGGCGCCGAAGAGGCTCTGCTGTCCGACATCGACTTCACCCTCAGCCCCGGTCAGGTCACGGCCGTGATCGGAGCCACCGGCTCAGGCAAGACCACCTTGATCAATCTGATCCCCCGCTTGTTCGACGTCAGCTCCGGCCAGGTCCGGCTCGACGGGGTCGATCTGCGTCAGCTCGATCCCGACCTGCTCTGGTCCAAGATCGGACTGGTGCCGCAGAAGCCCTACCTCTTCTCCGGCACGGTGGCCTCGAATCTGCGTTACGGCCAGCCCGAGGCCAGCGACGAGGACCTCTGGCGGGCGCTGGAGGTGGCCCAAGCCAAGGACTTCGTGTCGGAGCTGCCGGAGGGCCTTCAGGCCCCCATCGCCCAGGGCGGCTCCAACGTCTCGGGCGGCCAGCGGCAGCGTCTGTCCATCGCCCGCGCCCTGGTCAAGCGACCGGAGGTCTACATCTTCGACGACTCCTTCTCCGCCCTCGACGTCGCCACCGACGCCCGGCTGAGGGCCGCCTTGGTCGAGGAGACCAGACAGTCCTCGGTCTTGATCGTGGCCCAGCGCGTCTCCACCATCCGCCAGGCCGACCAGATCTTGGTCTTGGAGGCCGGCCGGATCGTCGGTCAAGGCCGGCACGACGAGCTGCTGGAGAGTTGCCAGACCTACCGCGAGATCGTCGAGTCCCAACTCAGCGCCGAGGAGATGGTGGCATGAGCGAGCGTCCAGCCAACCCGTCCCAGTCGGTCCCGACCGTTCCGGCCAGCCCCGATCAGGTCAGTTCCGTTCCGGCCAGCCCCGCTAGCCCGGCCGCTCCGGCCAAGGCCAACCCCAGACCCCGCTTCGGTCCGTCCGGCGGTCACGGCGGCCCCGGCGGTGGCCCGCCCGGGGCCCGGGTGTCCGAGAAGGCGGTCAACTTCGGCCCCTCCTTCCGGCGTATGTTGGGCTATCTCAAACCAGAGCTGTTGCGGGTCGTGGTGGCCGTCGCCTTCGCCACCGTCTCGGTGGCGGTCAACGTCTACGTGCCCAAGTTGTTGGGTCGCGCCACCGACGTCATCTTCTCCGGCATCATCGGCCAGTTGGTGGGCGACCAGTTGAGCCAGCGCGGCGTCGATCCCACTTCCGTGTCACGTCAACAGGTCCTGGACATGCTGACGCAGGGGGCGGCCGGCGACTTCAACCAGTCCATGCTGGACATGCTGACCCGGATGGACTTCACCCCCGGGGTGGGCATCGACTTCTCGCGCTTGGCCACGGTCATCATGTTGGCCGTCGCCTTCTGCCTGCTCGGGGCCACCGGCATGATCGTGGCCGGTTGGCTGATCAACGGCGTGGTCCAGCGCACCGTCTTCCGGATGCGCCAGCAGGTGGCGAACAAGCTCGACCGCTTGCCTTTGAGCTACTTCGACTCCCAGCCCCGGGGCGAGCTGCTGTCGCGCGTCACCAATGACATCGACAACATCGCCCAGTCCCTCCAGCAGACCCTGTCCCAGGTCGTCACCGCCCTGCTGACGGTGGTGGCCGTCCTGATCATGATGTTGACCCTGTCCGGCCTGTTGACGCTGGTGGCCCTGATCTCGATCCCGATCTCGATCGTCCTGGCCGGGTTGATCATGAAGCGGTCGCAGAAGCGTTTCGCCGCCATGTGGAAGGCCACCGGCGAGTTGAACGGCCACATCGAGGAGGCCTACAGCGGCCACTCCTTGGTCAAGGTCTTCGGCCGTCAGCGGGAGGTCGGCCAAGCCTTCGCGGAGAAGAACGGGCAGTTGTACGAGGCCGCCTTCCGGGCCCAGTTCATGTCCGGCGTCATCATGCCTCTGATGGGTTTCGTGGGCAATCTGACCTACGTCGTGGTGGCGGTGGTGGGCGGTCTCAGAGTGGCGTCGGGCCAGATCACCCTGGGCGACGTCCAGGCCTTCATCCAGTACTCGCGCCAGTTCACCCAGCCGATCAACCAACTGGCTTCGATGGCCAATCTGTTGCAGTCCGGGGTGGCCTCGGCCGAACGGGTCTTCGAGGTCTTGGACGTGGCCGAGGAGCCGGCCGAGCGCGACGCCAGTCTGCCCCAGCCGGTCTCGGGGCGGATCGAGTTCGACCACGTCAGCTTCTCCTACGAGCCGGACCATCCCCTCATGACCGACCTCTCGCTGGTGGCCGAGCCCGGCCAGACCATCGCCATCGTGGGGCCGACCGGGGCCGGCAAGACCACCCTGGTCAATCTCCTGATGCGCTTCTACGACGTCCAGTCCGGCCGTATCAGCCTGGACGGGGTCGACATCGCCAGCTTGCCCAGGGGCGTGCTGCGGAACGAGATCGGCATGGTGCTGCAGGACACCTGGCTCTTCCACGGCACCATCCGTGACAACATCGCTTACGGTCAGCCGGGAGCCAGCCAGGAGAGCGTCCTGCGGGCGGCCAAGGCCACCTACGTCGACCGCTTCGTGCGCTCCCTGCCGGACGGGTACGACACCGTCATCGACGAGGAGGGCTCCAACGTCTCGGCCGGCGAGCGGCAATTGCTGACCATCGCGCGGGCCTTCCTGTCCGAGCCCAGCCTGTTGATCTTGGACGAGGCCACCAGCTCGGTCGACACCCGCACCGAGGTCTTGATCCAGAAAGCCATGGGGGCCTTGCGGCGTGGCAGGACCTCTTTCGTCATCGCGCACCGCTTGTCCACCATCCGGGACGCCGACCTGATCTTGGTGATGGAACACGGCGACATCGTTGAGCAGGGCAGCCACGCCGATCTGCTGCGGGCCCAAGGCGCCTACTGGCGGCTCTACCAGGCCCAATTCGCCGGTCTGGGGACAGATTCGCCCTGAGCCGCCAACCGGCTCCCCGGCGGCTCGGCCAGCGACTCTCGTAGAAGATATAAACCCTAGTCAAAGGGCTATCCTTGGACTAAATGGACCCCCCCGCCGGGGTCTGAGAATCCGCTTGTTAAGATCGTTCCGGGGTGAGTTTCGGTCCAGGCGCGCGGATCAAGCTGGACAACCGTGCCCAGGGGGTTGTAGTTTCGCGGCATGAGTCCGGAAACCGTAGCCAGGTGGCAGTTCGGCATTACGACGGTCTACCACTTCCTATTCGTCCCTTTGACGATCGCGCTCAGTCTCCTAACCGCCGTCTTGCAAACTGTCTGGACAAGGACAGGCAACTCGGCGTATCTGAGGCTGACTAAGTTCTTCGGCAAGCTCTTCCTGATCAATTTTGCAATGGGTGTTGTCACCGGCATCGTTCAGGAGTTCCAGTTCGGCATGAACTGGTCAGAGTACAGCCGCTTCGTCGGCGACATCTTCGGCGCTCCTTTGGCGCTGGAAGCTCTGATCGCCTTCTTCCTTGAATCCACCTTCTTGGGCATCTGGATCTTCGGCTGGGGCCGTCTGTCCAAGGGTGTCCATCTAGCCTCTATCTGGCTAGGGGCGGTCGGCACCTTCATCTCCTCGATCTTCATCATCGCGGCCAACTCCTGGATGCAGAATCCGACTGGGGCCGTGTTCGCCAATGGTCGGGCCGAGCTGAACGACTTCCTAGCCCTGTTGACCAACCCGGTCTTCTTGACCCAGTGGCCGCACACCATCGCCGCCTCTTTCGTCACGGCCGGGGCCTTCATGGCCGCCATCGCCTTCTATCGTCTGATCAAGGCCAAGGCCGCCGCCGCCCCCGAAGGGGACCTGGTGGCGTACCGCAAGGGCACCAAGATCGGGGCCTGGGTCCTGATCGTGGCCGGCCTTTGCACGATCGTGACCGGCGATCTGCTGGGCAAGCAGATGGTCGCCACGCAACCCAGCAAGATGGCCGCCGCCGAAGGGCTGCAAACCTCGCCCACGCCGGGTGAGGCGGCCTTCCAGATCTTGCCCGGGGTCGAGCTCTTCCCCGGCTTCTTGAACTGGCTCTACGGCACTGACAACATTCAGGGCCTAGACGAGCTGGAGGCCCAGTTCCGCGATTACGGCTACCGCCAGCAGGTCTTCATCGACTGCCTGGCTGACAATGGCGGCTCACCGCAGAGCTGCTTGACCGACGCCGATGGCAAGCCTTTGGGTCAACTCGATCTGCAGGCCGGCTTCGCCGACCAGTTGGCCAATATCGCGGACCGGGATCAGATCGGCGATCTGGCGCCTGACAGCACCGTCGCCTTCTGGAGCTTCCGCCTGATGATCGGCATCGGCCTGTTGGCCATGCTGGGCGGTGTCTTCTTCCTGATCGCGGTGCGCAAGGACAAGGCGCCCAAGCCCAGCGGGCTGATGACGGCCATCGCCGTGGCCATGCCCTTGCTGCCGCTGTTGGCCAACAGCTTCGGCTGGATCTTCACCGAGATGGGCCGCCAGCCTTGGATCGTCAACGGTGTCCTGCCCACTCAGTTGGCCATCTCGCCCGATCCGACGCTGGCCCACTCAGTGCCGATCCTGCTGTTGACTTTGATCCTGTACACCGTCATCTACGGCGTCCTGGCTGTGTTCGAAGTCAAACTGCTGCTCAAGTACATCAAGATCGGGCTGCCGCCTGAGACCGATGTTCCGCCCGTCGACCTGAACAAGGACGAGGATGCTCCTCTGTCCTTCGCTTACTGAGGGGGATCGGCATGAATACTCTCGCATTGACCGCTCTTGAGACCGCTTATCCGCTCAGCGATAACAAGCTGGCTGTGCTCTGGTTCATTCTCATCGGCGTCTTGTGGATCGGCTTCTTCTTCTTGGAGGGGTTCGACTTCGGCGTTGGCATGCTCTTGCCTTTCTTGAGCAAGAAGGACTCCGACCGCCGGGTCATGGTCAACACCATCGGCCCCCACTGGGATGGCAATGAGGTCTGGCTATTGACGGCCGGCGGCGCCACCTTCGCCGCTTTCGCCGGTTGGTACGCCTCACTGTTCTCGTCGCTCTACCTGCCCTTGTTCTTGGTCCTGGTCGGCCTCATCCTGCGTGGTGTGGCCTTCGAGTTCCGGGGCAAGCAGGAGTCGCTGACCTGGCGGCGGGCTTGGGACTGGGCCGCCTGCGTGGGCAGTTTCCTGCCCACCTTGGTCTTCGGCGTCGGTTTCGCCAACTTCCTCAAGGGCGTCGTCTTGGTGGCGTCCGAGGCGTCCTATTGGGAAGGCCATGTGATCCCGGTCTACTCCGGTTTCTGGAGCCTGTTCCATCCCTTCTGCCTGGTCGGCGGGCTGCTCTTCGTGGCTCTCTTCGTCAGTCACGGGGCGATCTTCCTGTCGCTCAAGACGCGGGGCGAAGTCCGGGCCAAGGCCAAGAGCCTGGCTGCCAAGTCGGTTCTGGTCAGCCTGGTCCTATTGGCCGTCTTCGTGGTCTGGGGCAATTACGCCTACGGTGGCACCGATTTCGTGCCGGGCAAGGTCAGCCTGCTCATCACCATCGCTTGGGTGGTCGGCGTGCTGTCCATCGTGGCCCTGGCCGGGGCTTGGTTCTTCAGCGCCAAGGGCCGTGACGGCTTGGCCTTCCTCTGCACCTCGCTGGCGACCGTGACCATGATCCTGATGGTCCTGTTGCACATGTTCCCGAACCTGGGCTTCAACTCGAACGCTCTGGGCGGGATCTCGGTCGATCTGACCTTGGTGGCCAACTCGCACACCACCTTGAAGCTGATGACGATCTTCGCCGCCATCATGGTGCCGGTCGTCTTGGCCTATCAGACCTGGACCTACTTCGTCTTCCGGCGTCGCCTGAGCACGAAGAACATCGTTGACGACACGGCCCCCGTCGGAGCCGCGCACGCCATCTGATGACATCCAAATCATCTGATCCGACGGCTCGGGGTCGCCAACGGCGGTCCCGAGCCGTCGGGCTATCCCCGGCAGCCCCGGCTGACGCCGTCGCCTTCGGGGCGGCCGACCAGATCAGTCAAGCGGACGACTCCCTCGGACCAGCCGGCCCTTCGGGCCAGGCCACCGGGGGTCAGTCCGGTCCCCGGCGGTCGGTCAGCCGGGCCCCCAGGGGTCCGGTCGATCCCCGTCTGGTCAAGCGGGCCCGCGCCACCCGTTCCTACATCCTGGCCGGGGCGGTGGTCGGCTGCGTCACCGCCGGGCTGGTCCTGCTCCAGGCCTGGCTGCTGTCCGACTCCATCGCCGGCCTCTTCTACGGCGCCGGCGCCGGCTCCTTGGGCTGGGCCGTGCTGGGATTGACCGCCGTCCTGATCGGGCGTGGCCTGATGAGCTGGCTCAACTCTTGGCTGTCCCAGCGGGCGGCCGCCCAGGTCAAGTCCCAGCTCCGCCAGGACATTCTGGCCGCTCGCTTGGACAACCCGGCCCTGGCCGCCTCGACCTCCTCGACCCTGGTCACCTTGGTCACCCAGGGGCTGGACGCCTTGGACGGCTATTTCTCCAAGTACCTGCCCCAGCTCTTGCTGGCCGCCACCGTGCCGGTCATCATCGGAGCCGCCATCTTGTGGACGGACTGGCGCTCGGCCGTCATCATCGCCGTCACCATCCCCTTCATCCCCCTGTTGATGGCGTTGGTCGGTTGGACCACCCAAGCCAAGGTCGAGCGCCGCTGGGCCTATCAGACCCGGTTGGCCAACCACTTCGCCGATCTGGTGGCCGGCCTGCCCACCTTGCAGGTCTTCGGCCGGGCCCGGGCCCAAGCCGCCGGACTGCGCCGGACCGAAGCGGCCAACCGGCGCGAGACCATGTCCATTCTGCGGGTCTCCTTCCTGTCCGCCTTGGTCTTGGAGCTGTTCTCCTCCCTGGCCGTGGCCGTCATCGCCGTCACCATCGGCACCCGCCTGGTCTACAATTTTGATTTTCATCTCGACGTCGCCCTCTTCATCCTCATCCTGGCTCCGGAGGTCTACCTGCCGATCCGTCAGGTCGGCGTCCACTACCATGACTCGGCCGACGGTCTGGCCGCCGCTGAGGCCGCCTTCCGCGAGATCGACCGGGCTTGGCCGGTCGGACCGGACCAGGCCGACCGGAGGGCCCCCCAGTCGGTCGCCATCCAGGCTCAGGGCCTCGGCTTCAGTTATCCCGAGGCGGACCGGCCAGCCCTGGCCGACTTCGACTTGGACTTGGCCCCCGGCCAGATCGTGGCCTTGGCCGGCCGCAGCGGCGGCGGCAAGACCACCCTGCTCAATCTGGTCTTAGGCTTCCTGCCCCACCAGACCGGCCAGCTCCGCTTGGGCGGCGTCGAGGCGGCTCGGCTGGACTGGGCGGCCTGGCGTCGCCTGACGGCTTATGTGCCGCAGACGCCAGGCTTGGTCGACGGCAGTCTAACCGACAATGTCCGCTTGGGCTGGCCGGCCGCCGACCTGGCTCAGATCAAGCTAGCTTTGGAGCGGGCCGGGGCCGGCTCGCTCAGCCCGGCCCGCCAGATCGGCCAGGGCGGGGAGGGTCTGTCGGTGGGCGAGCGGCGCCGGGTCGGCTTGGCCCGCGCCCTGCTCCGGATCGACCAGGGCTCCGCCCGCCTGCTCCTCCTGGACGAGCCCACGGCTGGGCTCGACACCGACACCGAGACCAAGGTACTGGCCAGCCTGCGCGCCTCCGGGGCCTCGGCCCTGGTGGTGTCGCACCGTCCCGCCGTCCTGGAGGCCGCCGACCGGGTGGTCTGGCTGGCCGAGCCAGACGAGCCAGCCGAACCAGCCGAATCAGATGGGTCAGCCGAACCAGCCGAGCGGGAGCGGTCGGATCGGACCGCCGGGGAGGCCGCGCTGGAGTCCTCGGCCGAGGCCTCGACCGAGACGGCCGACCGGCGGCCGAGCCAGCTCCCGGCCGCTACGGCCGACGCCGGCGGCACCGTCTCCTGGCTCTTCCCCGACGTCGCCCGCTCAGAGGCGGAGCCGGACGACCTGATCGGGGAGCCGGCTCCCACGCTGCCTGACGCGCCGGGCCGCTCTGCTCTGCGCCGCCTGGTCACCAGCCTGCTGGACCAGGTGCCCCAAGGCCGTTCCCGCTTGGCTGGCGCCATCGCCTTGGCCGCCGTCGCCGCCGGGGCCTCGGTGGCCTTGATGGCGGTCTCGGCCTGGCTCATCTCACGTGCCGCCGAGCATCCTAATTTCATGCTCCTGACGGTGGCGGCGGTGGGGGTGAGGACCTTCGCCTTGTCCCGCGCCGTCTTCCGTTACGTCGAGCGCTTGGTCGGCCACGACCTGGCCCTCAGGATGCAGTCGGCCCTCCGTCTGCGCACCTACATCAGCCTGGCCCGCACCACCTTGTTAGGGCGCTCGCGCGGCGACCTCTTGGTCCGGGTGGTGGCCGACGTGGGGGCGATCGAGGACGTCGTGGCCCGTGTCGTCATCCCCTTCGTGGCCGCCACCGTCGTGGTCGGTGGGACCGGCGTCATGCTGGCCCGCTTCTCGGTCGGGGCCACGGCCGTCTTGATCTTGAGCGCCCTGGTGGGCGGCTTCCTGGTGCCCTGGTTCACCCAGCGGGTCTCCCAACGGGCCGACCGCGCCGCCGTGCCTTTGCGCGGCCGGCTCGGCGCCCTGGTCCACAATCTGGCTTTGAGCGCGCCCGATCTGGCCGCTTACGACGCCAGCCCGGCCGCTTTGGCTGGTTTGGCCAAGGTCGACGGGCAGTTGCGGCAGGTCGAAGCCAGGGCGGCTTGGGCCAAGGGCGTGGGGGCCGGCCTGCAGGTCCTGGCGGCCGGTCTGGCCGTCATCGGCGGGCTTTGGATCGGCGGTCAAGCGGTGGCGGCCGGTCAATTGGACGGCCGTCTGCTGGCGGTCCTGGTCTTGACGCCGCTGGCTCTGCACGAGGTCTTCGCCAATTTCGCCCAGTCGGCCCAGACCCAGACCCGGGCCGAGACCGCCCTGGACCGGGTGGTGGCGGTGCTGGAGGCCGAGCCGGTCGGACGCGGCGACGTCGAACCGTCCGCGCCCGAGCGGGCCGCCCAGCTCAGTCTGAGCCAGGTCGACGTCGGCTGGCCCGGAGCGGAGCCGGTCGTACGTGGCGTCGACTTGGAGCTGGGGCCGGGCCAGAGCCTGGCCGTGATCGGCCCTTCCGGCGTCGGCAAGACCACTCTGGCCGCCACCATCATGGGTCTGATCCCGGCCCAGGGCGGCCAACTCGAGGCCGTCGGCCGGATCGGCTACCTCGCCCAGGACGCCCATATCTTCGCCACCAGCGTGGCCGAGAACGTCCGTATCGGCCACAAGGGGGCCAGCCCTGAGCAGGTCGTGACGGCTCTGCGGCGGGCCGGTCTCAGTCTCGACCCGGACCGTTCGGTGGGGGAGCTGGGCTCGACCCTGTCCGGTGGCGAGGCCCGTCGTCTGGCCCTGTCCCGGCTGCTGGTGGGCGACTACGGCTTGCTCATCTTGGACGAGCCGACCGAACACCTCGACCGCGAGACGGCCGACGCGCTGATGGACGACATCTGGGCCAACTTGGATTCCCGTCCCGTCCTGGTCATCTCGCACGACGAGTCCTTGGCCGCCCGCTGCGACCGGGTGATCGATCTCGGCGCCCTCAGTTCTAGTGGAGTGTCGCAGCTAGAAGTTGGGTTATGAGCGGCGTCGCCCGGCGACGCGAATCCGATGTTTTAGCTGCCACGCTCGACTAGCTGTGTCCACTTCGAACCAGCGCCGCTGGACTGTCCGCCACTGGTTCCGACTGGTATCGTCAGCCCTGCGTCGCGAATCAAGGTTGGTGCATGGACACGTTCAGAAAAATGATGCGAGGTCCCATCATTTGGGTCCTGCTCGGCATCGTCGCGCTGGGTTGGGTGGTCTCCTTGGCCCAGCGCATCGGCGGCTACCAAGAGGTTCCGACCTCACAGGCCGTGGCCGTGATCAACTCCGACGATCCCCTGCGCGAGGTCATCCTGACCGATCGCGAACAGGTCATCCAGATCACCAAACCAGACGGCTCCAAGATCGAGGCGGCCTGGGTGGGGAACCAATCCAGCGATCTGGTGCAGCGGCTGAACGACCGCGTCGCGGCCGGCACCTTGCAGGACTGGAACGGCGTCAACGCCACGCCTGGCTTCTGGAGTTCCCTGTTCGGCACCTTGATCCCCTTCATCATCATCGGCGCCGTCTTGTTCTTCATCATCAATTCGATGCAGGGCGGCGGCCGGGTGCTCCAATTCGGCCGTTCCCGGGCCAAGGCCATGAGCAAGGACACGCCCAAGACCACCTTCGCCGACGTGGCCGGGGTGGACGAGGCGGTCGAGGAACTGCAAGAGATCAAAGACTTCTTAGCCGAACCGGGCAAGTTCAAGGCCCTGGGGGCCAAGATCCCCAAGGGCGTCTTGTTGTACGGGCCGCCTGGCACCGGCAAGACCTTGCTGGCGCGGGCGGTGGCGGGCGAGGCCGAGGTGCCCTTCTTCTCCATCTCCGGCTCCGACTTCGTGGAGATGTTCGTCGGCGTCGGGGCCTCGCGCGTGCGCGATCTCTTCGAGCAGGCCAAGCAACACGCCCCCGCCATCGTCTTCATCGACGAGATCGACGCCGTCGGCCGCCATCGCGGGGCCGGCATGGGCGGCGGCCACGACGAACGCGAGCAGACCCTGAACCAGTTGTTGGTCGAGATGGACGGTTTCGACGTCCACGGCGGTGTCATCCTGATCGCCGCCACCAACCGGCCCGACGTGCTCGACCCGGCCCTGCTCCGGCCGGGCCGCTTCGACCGGCAGATCGCCGTCGACGCCCCCGATCTGCGGGGGCGGTATCAAATCCTGGGCGTCCACGCCACCGGCAAGCCGTTGGCGGACGATGTCGATCTCCGCTCGGTCGCCCGCCGCACCCCTGGTTTCACCGGGGCCGATCTGGCCAATGTGCTCAACGAGGCCGCTCTGCTGGCGGCCCGCAACGACCTGGCTGAGATCACCAGCGGCACCTTGGACGAGGCCATCGATCGGGTCATCGCCGGTCCCCAACGACGGACCCGCCTGATGAGTTCGCAGGAGCTCCTCATCACGGCCTATCACGAAGGCGGCCACGCCCTGGTGGCGTCCGCCATGCCGGGCAACGATCCGGTCCAGAAGATCACCATCCTGCCCCGGGGCCGCGCCCTCGGGTACACCATGGTGATGCCGGACCAGGACCAATACTCACGCACCCGGGGCCAGTTGTTGGGCCAGTTGGCCTACATGCTGGGGGGCCGGGCGGCCGAGGAATTGGTCTTCCACGATCCCACCACCGGGGCCTCCAACGACATCGAGAAGGCCACCAAATTGGCCCGCGCCATGGTCACCCGCTACGGCATGACCGAGGCTTTGGGCGCGGTCCACCTCGGCTCCGACGACCGTGAGCCCTTCGTCGGCCTGGAGGTCGGCCACGCCCAGGGATACTCCGAGCGGACCGCCGCCATCGTCGACGCCGAGATTTCGGCCTTGGTCAACGCCGCTCACCAAGAGGCCTTCGACACCCTGGTCGACAATCGTCCGGTCTTGGACGAGTTGGTGCGTCAATTGCTGGAGCACGAGACCTTGGACAAGGAGCAGGTGGCTGAGATCTTCACTAGCCTGCGCCACCACCCGGAGCGTTCGGCTTGGACCGGCTCGCCCAACCGCCAGCCGTCCGAGATCCCGCCGGTGCCGGCCCCGGAAGAGCCCGAGGGAGCCGATCTGGACCAACTCGACCGCATCCCAGCCCCAGTCGGCCAGGTCGACTCCGAGCACGACTCCTGGACCGACCCCGACCCGGTCGGCGACTGGGATCCGCCGCAGTGGAATCGCGGTTGAACCGGCTATGGCCTTCGACCATGACCGTGTCGTCCGGGCGGTCCGCGAACTCCTGATCGGTGTGGGGGAGGATCCCGACCGGCCCGGTTTGGCGGACACCCCGGAGCGGGTCGCGCGGTCCTACGCCGAGGCCTTGGCCGGCTTGGGCGGCGACCCCGAGGAGGCCTTGGCCACCCGTTTCGACATCGACCACGAGGAACTCATCCTGGTCAAGGACATCGAACTGTGGTCCTATTGCGAACACCACCTGACCCCTTTCACCGGTTTGGCCCACGTCGGCTATATCCCTGGCCCCAGCAAACAGATCGTGGGCTTGTCCAAGTTGGCCCGGTTGGTCGATCTCTTCGCCAAGCGTCTCCAAGTCCAAGAACGCTTGACCACGCAGGTCGCCGACGCCTTGGTCCAGGCCCTGGCCCCGGCCGGCGTCATCGTCGTGATCGAGGCTGAGCACCTCTGCATGACCATGCGGGGGGTGCGCAAGCCTGGTTCTCGTACCGTCACATCGGCCGTGCGGGGCCAATTGCATGACCCAGCCTCGCGGGCGGAGGCGATGGCTCTGATCATGGCCGGCCGGCCGTGAGCGCGCACCCCGGCGGTCCGGTCTGGTCCAGTCCGGCTCGGCGTCTGGCCCAGTTGCTCAGCCCCGGGCCGACCCGGATCATGGGCATCCTCAATCTGACGACGGATTCCTTCTCCGACGGCGGTCGTTGGCTCGACCCGGCCGACGCCCGCAGCCACGGCCTGGAACTGGCCCAGCAGGGGGCCGCTGTGATCGACCTGGGCGGTGAGTCGACCCGGCCCGGGGCCGAGCCGGTGCCTCCGGAACTGGAGCTGGCCCGGGTCGTGCCGCTGGTGGAAGCCTTGGCCGGGGCTGGTCTGGCGGTCAGCGTCGACACCACCCGGGCGGTGGTGGCCGCCGCCGCCATCGCGGCCGGCGCCCTCATCGTCAACGATGTCTCCGGCGGTCTGGCCGATCCCGACCTCTTGCCCCTGGTGGCGGACAGCCCGGCGGGCTATGTCGTCATGCACTGGCGCGGCCGGCTCGACGCGGACGACTCCTTGGCCGTCTACGACGACGCTCCGGTGGAGGTGGTGGCCGAGTTGATGGAACGGGTCGAGGCCGCCTTGGCCGCCGGCCTGGACCGCCAGCGGCTGGTGATCGATCCCGGCCTGGGCTTCTCCAAGCGGCCCGAGCACAACTGGGCCTTGCTGCGGGAGGTCGACCGTTGGCAGAGCTTCGGCTGGCCCGTCCTGTGGGGAGCCTCGCGTAAACGTTTCCTGGTCCAGGCCTATCCGGACCCGACCGCACCGGACCGGCGCGAGGCGGCCAGTCAAGCCGTCACCGCTTGGTTGGCTCAGCGCCGGGTCTGGGCGGTCCGCTGCCACACCGTGCCCGGACACCGGGCCGCCGTGGCGGTGGCGGAGAGATTGCGGTCGAGCCGGCCGTCCGGGCTCGGCCACCCGGTCAGTCGGTCCCACCGGCCGGTCGTCCCCGCCCCCTGGCCGTTGGGTCCGTTGGCGCCGGTCGAGCCGATTCTCCAGGCCGAGCCGGAGCCGAAACCAATGGCCGTGCCCATCGACCCGAAGGCGGTCGAGCCGATTCCCGCGGCCGAGCTGGAGCCGACGGGCGACCGGATCGACTTGACCGGGCTGACCGTGGCCGGCCGCCATGGCGTCTACGACTGGGAGAAGACCACCGACCAGCCCTTCCGGGTCGACTTGCGGGCCTGGTTGGCCCCGCTTCTGTCTCGAGCCGACCGCCTGGACCAGACCGTCGACTACGGTCGATTGGCCCAGGCCGTGACCGAACTGGTGGCCGGTCCCTCCTGCGATCTGATCGAGACCCTGGCCGATCGGATCGCTCAGGCCGCCCTGGCCCTGGGCAGTCTGAGCGCCGTCGAGGTGACCGTGCACAAGCCGGAGGCGCCGTTGGCGGCCGTCTTCGCGGACGTGTCCGTGACCGTGCGGCGAACCGTCCCAGTTGGCTCTGCGGCCAGTCCAGTGGTCGACGCCTCGGCTGGCTCGCTAGCTGGCGCCGCGGCCGGCTCCGTGATCGCCGCCAGCCGGGTCCGGGCCGTCTTCAGCCTCGGTTCCAATCTGGGAGACCGTCTCGGCTGGCTCCAATTCGGCCTGGCCGGTTTGGCCGCCACCGACGGTCTCGACCTGGTGGCGGTCTCCTCGCTCTACCAAACCGCCGCCGTCGGCCCGGTCGACCAACCCGACTTCTTGAATCTGGTCCTAGTGGTCGAGACGGATCGGTCGGCCGAGGAGCTATTGCGCCGGGGGCTGGAGGTCGAGGCGGCGGCGGGCCGGCGGCGCGACGTCGCCCACGGTCCCCGTAACCTTGACATCGACTTGATCGCGGTCGGACAGCAGACTCGGGCCACGGTCGAGTTGGCCCTGCCCCACCCCCGGGCCCAAGAGCGGGCCTTCGTCCTGATCCCTTGGTTGGAGGTCGATCCGACGGCCCGGCTGCGCGACCGGCCCCTGACCGAGTGGTTGAGCCGGCTGGACGGTCAGAGCGTCCAGCGCCGGGACGACCTGCGCCTAGCCATCCCGACCCTTCAGCCCGGTCCAACCGCTCCGTCCGGTCAGGCGGCCCAGACCGGTCCGGCGGCCCAGGCGGATAGGCCGGAGGGCTCGACCGTCGGAGGGCCCCGATGAGCCGGCCCCTGAAGCCGTTGCGCTGGCCCAGCCTGCTGTCCGCCGCCGCTTTCGGCGGCGCCATCGGCTGGTCCTCGCTGATGGTGTTGGAGGCCTTCGGCTATCGACCGGCCCCGCCCAGTTGGCTGGTGGCCGGTCTATTGGCCGGAGTCGCCCTGTTCGGTCTGGCGGCCGCCCGTCTGGCCCACCAGCGCTATCACGTGCAGCACCGCTACCCGGACCCGAGCCGGGCCGTCGCCCTCCTGGCCTTGGCCCGGGCCAGCGCTCTGGCCGGCGCCGCCCTAGCCGCCGCCTACGTCGTATTGGCGCTGGTCAACCTGCCCCGTTACGCCCTGGAGGCCTCGCACCAGCGCGTCCTGCGGGGAGCCGTCTGCGCCTTGGCCGCCCTGCTGGTGATGGTGGCCGGCCTGGTCCTGGAGCGCGAGTGCCGCAGCCGCCACGACGATTCCTCGACCGACGCCGACGCCGACTGACGCCGGACCCGCCGTCGTCAGCGGCGGCGGCCGTAACCTCCCGCTCGGCCCGGCCCCTTCACGCTAGCGGAGAGTTAGGACTGTTGCCACGGCGTGTCGCGGGCTGTGACCCGTCGTTCAGTGACGACGGGGTCGACGACCGAGCACTTACGACCCCGCCCGCTCAGACCTGAGTCCGGTCGCCCGCGGGGCCGAAGGGGCGGGAGGAGGCCCGTACCACCAATTGGGGCGTGAAGGTGATGTGACGGGGTTGGTCGGGCTCGGTCAGGAGCAGGTCGACGGCGCTCCAGCCCAGATCGTGCATGGGTTGGCGCACCGAGCTCAGGGGGGTGATCAGCTCTTCGGCGAAGGGGATGTCGTCGTATCCGACCACGGCCACGTCCTGGGGCAGGGCCAGGTGACGGGAGCGCAACTCCCGGATGACGCCCATCGCCACCACGTCGTTGACGCAGAAGACGGCCGTCGGCTTGGGACCGGGCTGGTCCAGCAGATTGGCCAAACCGGCTTGGCCGGTGGCCGCGCTCATCGAGGCCAAGGATTGGGACACCAACACGGCCGCCGGGTCCAGGCCGTGGGCGAGGACGGCTTCCCAGGCCCCCTGGGCCCGGTCGCGGCACTGCCTCAAATCGGGTGGGCCGTTCATGAAAGCGATCCGACGGTGGCCCTGGTCGAGCAGGTGGCTGACGGCCTGGCGGGCGCCGGCCACGTGGTCGACGCTGACGGAGCTGACCTGATCCGATTCGGCGTCCAGCAGAACCACCGGAATGCCTAATCGGCTGAGATAGCTCAAAGGCTCGGCCGGGTCGCCCGAGGGGGTCAACAAGACGCCCCTGACGCCTTGTTCGGCGAATAAGCGCATGAAGCGGGCCTCCCGCTCCGGGTCCTCGTCGGAACTGCAGATCAGCAAGGTGCAATCATCGGCCGCCAGGCGATCTTCGATGCCTCGGATCAAGGCGGTATAGAAAGGATTGCTGATGTCCAAGACGATGGCTCCGACCATCAAGGAGCGGCCCACCCGGAGTTGGCGGGCGGAGGCGTTCTTGACGAAATTGAGTTCGGCCATGGCCTGTTCCACCCGCGCCCTGGTGGCGCCGGCCACTTGCTCGGGATGGTTGAGAGTGTTGGAGACCGTGGCGGTGGAGACGCCAGCCCGGGCTGCCACGTCCCGGATGCGGGCTCGATTCTCGGCCAAGTCGCCACCTCCAGTCAGCATCATGCCGGATCGCTCCCGCGACCGCACCTCGGCCCGCGCCGGAACCGGCTTCGAACACTCTGGCCGGCCCGGCCTGGGACCGCTCCGAGCGCGACCGCCGCGACCGTTCCGGCCCTGAGATCTTAGACTGAAGTCACGCCGTCGTAGCCGCCGAGAAATGATCCAGTTCGGTGGAACCAATTGTCTAGCGATTGCTTCAGTGTTTGTATTTCTGAGCGTTTTGGCGTACGATCGCTGACAGATTAATCAGCCGGGGCGATAACTGGATGCTATCCAACGAGCCAGAGCTGTACGAACACCACTGAAGGGCAAATGATGGCTAAGCGGACCGAAGTAGTGCTGATCGACGATATCGATGGATCGATCGCCGAAGGCATGGTGGCTTTTTCATTGGATGGGGTTTCTTATGAGATCGATTTGTCGTCGGCTCATGCCGCCGATCTGCGAGCCGACTTCGGCAAGTGGATCGACAAAGCCCGTCGCGTGGGCGGCCGGCGTGTGACTGGCCGGCGGCCCGCCGCCGCCGGTGACATCGCCGAGATCAGGGCTTGGGCTGTGGCCAATGGCCACGAGGTGTCGGCCCGCGGTCGCATCCCGAGCAAGGTCAGGGAGGCTTACAACGCCGCGCACTAGGCCAGGTCTCATCGGCCTGCGCCGAAGGCCAGTCTGACTGGAAGCCGGCCCCTCGATCAGACCGACTGCCTGCCGCCTCGTCGGCGGCCGGCCGTCGCCCGATCTGGCCTGGTTCTCCCGCCGGCAACACGGGGGAACCGTTTCAGGACTGGGGCTACCATTCCATCGGACCTGCGACGCCGCCGCCCGCCAGCGGCGGCGTCGCCGTCTGTGGGTCCAGTGTCAGCCCGTCCAGTGTCAGTGCTGGATGGGAAGATCCACCGAGTTGGTCGCGTTCACTACACTGAAATGGTGATCGCTCCGTACGCCACCGCTCGGGCGGCATCGCTGGTGATCAAGGAGAGGTAATGTTCGAGAGATTCACGGATCGTGCTCGCCGGGTGGTCATCCTGGCCCAGGACGAGGCTCGTATGCTCAACAATAACTACATCGGCACTGAGCATGTTCTGCTGGGGCTGATCCATGAGGGGGAGGGCATCGCGGCCAAGGCCTTGGAGTCACTGGGGATCACGCTGACGGCGGTGCGCGAGCAGGTCGAGGAGATCATCGGCCATGGCCAACAGGCCCCGACCGGTCACATCCCCTTCACGCCTCGGGCCAAGCGTGTGCTGGAGTTGTCCTTGCGTGAGGCCCTCCAGCTCAACCACTCGTATATCGGCACCGAGCACATCCTGCTCGGCCTGATCCGCGAGGGCGAGGGCGTGGCGGCCCAGATCATGATCAAGCTGGGCGGCGACCTCAACCAGATCCGCGACACCGTCTTGCAACTGTTGTCTGGTTTCCAGACCAAGCAGGCCGCCACCGCCGGCGCCCCGGAGAAGGGCCCCGGGCCGTCCACCTCCAAGATCTTGGAGCAGTTCGGTCGCAACCTGACCCAGGCCGCCCGGGACGGCAAGCTTGATCCGGTGATCGGCCGGCACCAGGAGATCGAGCGGGTCATGACGGTCCTGAGCCGGAGGACCAAGAACAACCCGGTTCTGATCGGCCAGCCCGGCGTGGGCAAGACGGCCGTGGTCGAAGGTCTGTCCCAGGCCATCGTGCGCGGCGACGTCCCTGAGACCCTGCGCAACAAGCAGATCTATAGCCTGGACATGGGCGCCCTGGTGGCTGGTTCGCGTTATCGCGGCGACTTCGAGGAGCGGCTGAAGAAGGTCTTGGCCGAGATCCGCAACCGGGGCGACGTCATGCTCTTCATCGACGAGATCCACACCCTGGTCGGGGCCGGGGCGGCCGAGGGCGCCATCGACGCCGCCAGCATCTTGAAGCCGATGCTGGCCCGGGGCGAGTTGCAAACCGTCGGCGCCACCACCTTGGACGAGTACCGCAAGCACATCGAGAAGGACGCCGCTCTGGAGCGTCGCTTCCAGCCCATCCAGGTGGCGGAGCCGTCCGTCGCGCTCACCATCGAGATCCTGAAGGGCCTGCGCGACCGTTACGAGGCCCACCACAAGATCGTCATCACCGACGCCGCTCTGACCGCCGCCGCCCGCTTGGCCGAGCGTTATGTCTCCGACCGCTTCCTGCCCGACAAGGCCATCGACTTGATCGACGAGGCCGGCGCCCGGTTGCGCATCAAGCGCATGACAGCCCCGCCCGACCTGCGCGAGCTGGACGACCGCATCGCCCAGGTGCGGCTAGAGAAGGACTCCGCCATCGAGTCCCAGGAGTACGAGCGGGCGGCCGGCCTGCGCGACACCGAGCAGGGGCTGGCGGCCGAGCGGACCAGCTTGGAGAAGCAGTGGCGCTCCGGCGACGAGGCCATCCCGGCCCAGGTCGACGAGGAGCAGATCGCCGAGGTGCTGAGTTCGTCCACTGGCATCCCGGTCTTCAAGCTGACCGAGGAGGAGTCTTCCCGGCTGCTCAAGATGGAACAGGAGATCGGCCGGCGCATCATCGGCCAGGCCGACGCCGTCAAGTCCTTGGCCCGTTCCATCAGGCGGACCCGGGCCGGCCTGAAGGATCCCAAGCGGCCCTCCGGCTCGTTCATCTTCGCCGGCCCCTCCGGGGTCGGCAAGACCGAGCTGACTAAGGCCCTGACCGAGTTCCTGTTCGGGGACGAGGACGCTCTTATCACCTTGGACATGAGTGAATACTCAGAGAAGCACACCGCCTCGCGTATGTTCGGTTCGCCGCCCGGCTATGTCGGGTACGAAGAAGGCGGTCAGTTGACGGAGAAGATCAGGCGTAAGCCATTCTCGGTGGTTTTGTTCGACGAGATTGAAAAGGCCCACCCGGACATCTTCAATTCGCTGCTCCAGATCCTGGACGAAGGCCGTTTGACCGACGCCCAAGGCCGCGTGGTCGACTTTAAGAACACGGTCATTGTGATGACCACGAACCTGGGCACGCGGGATATCTCCAAGGCCGTCAATCTGGGCTTCCAAAGGGGCGGCGACGCCGCCACCTCGTATGAGGCGATGAAGGCCAAGGTGTCGGACGAGCTGAAGCAGCATTTCCGTCCTGAGTTCCTCAACCGGGTGGATGAGATCGTCGTCTTCCATCAGCTGTCCCCGGCCGACATCGAGCTGATCGTGGACCTGCTGGTGAAGCAGATCGAGACCCGGCTGGCCGACCGCGACATGGGCATCGAGTTGACTCCGGCGGCCAAGTCCCTGATCGCTCAGCGGGGTTACGACCCGGTGCTGGGGGCTCGCCCCTTGCGGCGCGCCATCCAGCGCGACATCGAGGACGCTCTGGCCGAGAAGATCCTCTTCGGCGAGTTGCGGCCGGGCCAGGTCGTGCTGGTCGACGTGGCCGATGAGGGCGAGGATCAGCCTTTCGTCTTCACGGGCGCGGAGGCCGGTCACATTCCCGACCTGCCGGTGGAGGAGCTGACGGCCTCGGCCGAACCAGCCTGAACCCGGGTCTGAAGGCATCTGGCGCCCGGTCGGTCCCATCAACCGGCCGGGCGCTGGCCTGTCCAGGGGCTCTTCTGGCTTGTCCAGGGGTTCTCCCCCGGGCTGGGGCTGGCGCTCTTCTGGCGCGGACTGGGGCTGGCTGCGCTTGGGTTCAGCGGCGTTTGGGCCGGCGGCCGAACCGGCGGGGGCGCGGGGGCTTGGGCTCGCCTTGGCTCAACCGGCGCGGACCACGCAACAGGATCAGCAGGACGGCCAGGCGCAGGCGTAGGGCCAGGCTGAAGTTGACGCTCCAGCGCAGCGGGGCTTGGAACCAGCGCGGCAACCGATCGGCCAGGTAGAGACGGGCCCCGCGGTAGTGCGATCGGATCAGACCGACGGCTTGGACGCGGGACAGCGGACGGGGCGTGAAACCGGCCTCGGCCGCAGGCAGGTAGAGGCTGGCCCAGCCCTCGGCCGCTAGGCGCTCGGCCAGATCGCCGTCCTCGAAGAAATGGGAATAGTTCTCGTTGAAACCGCCGACAGCGGCGAAGGCGGCTGGCCTGAGCAGGAGGCAGCAAGTCGACAGCCAGCCGACGCGGCGGGCGGCCTCGCCTAGGGTCAGATCGAGCCGGTGCGGCGGACGCGGTTGACCGCGTTCGACCCGGCTGGCCAGGACCGGCCCCAGGCCCAGGGCCAGATGGGCCAAGGCCCGGGCCGAGCGGTGGGCCGATGGGTGCAGGCGGCCGTCCGGGCGGATCAGACGCGGCCCCACCGCCCCCAGGCGGGGATCGGCTTGGGCGGCCGCGATCAGGCGGTCGATGGCGCCGGGGCGCCAGTCGATGTCGGGCCGGGCGATGGCCAGCCAGTCGGCCCCGAGGTCGCCCACGCCCAGGTTGACGCGGGCGCCGTAGCTCAAGGACCGCCCGACCTCGATCAGACGGGCGCCCTGGGCCCGGGCCTGCTCCAGAGCGGCGTGGCGGCCGGCCGGGGCGACCACCACCAAGTCGACCTTGGCCGAGGTGGCCTGGGCCAGGCTGGCGATGAAACGGGACAGGCGTCGATCCGGCTCGTCCACCACGCAGACGACCCGGACGGTCCAATCAGGCTGCTCCCGGCTCATTGGCCACACTCTACTGCGACCGCCGGCGGCGGCTACGGTTGTCTTGGGTCGGCGGACGCCGGCCGGGAGGAAGGCTGTCGTGAGTCGGATCGGTCTGATCGGAGTGGGCGCTCTCGGCGCCGCCAACCTGTCCTATCTGTTGGAGCGCGATCCGGCGCTGGACCTGTCGGTCATCGCCTCCGGCCACCGGGCCGAGCGGCTACGGTGCCAGGGCGTCACCGTCAACGGTGTCCATTACGCCCCGGCCGTACTCGACCCGAGCTTCCCCGGAGCCGACCGTGGCCTCTTGGACCTCATCTTGGTGGCGGTCAAACAGCACGACTTGGATCAGGCCATGGCCGATCTGGAGCCGCTGGTCGGGCCGGACACCGCCCTCGTCAGTTTGCTCAACGGCATCTCCAGCGAGGAGCGCCTGCGCCAGCGTTTCCCCCAGGCCTACGTGCCCTGGGCCATCAGCCTGGGCAGCAACGCCGGGCGTGATCAGACTGGTTTCCGCTACTACTCGCTCGGGCAACTCAACTTCGGCGACTCGCCGGGTCAGCCGCCCTCGCCCGGCCGGCTCCGGCTGGAGGTGATTCTGACCGCCTGCGGCCTGCCCTATCTGGCGCCAGACGACATGGAACGGGCTTTGTGGAAGAAGTTCATCCTCAACGTCGGCGTCAACCAGGCCTCGGCCCTGTTGGAAGCCCCCTACGCCCCCTTCCAGGTTCCCGGCTCCAGCGCCCGCGCCCTGATGGTGGCCGCCCAAGCCGAGGCCTTCGCCCTGGCTCAGGCCAGCCAGGTGGCGGTGACCGAGGACGACCTGAGCGCCATCCTGGCCACCATCGACGGTCTGGACCCAGCCGGGTACACCTCGATGGCCCAAGACGCCCGCTTCCACCGCCCCATGGAAATCGAGCTATTCGCCGACGAGGTGGTGGGCCGGAGCCAGGCCCTCGGTTTGGACGCCCCGGTCAACCGTTTGATCGCTTTGGCTCTGAGGGCCAAGCAGGAGACCTGGCCTAAGGGCTGAACGGGGCCGGGGGCGATCCGGTGAAGATTTCCCGTATAGGGGTTGCGCTTCCGGGCCAGTGGTGGAAGGCTGGGGTTTACAGCCCCCTTCGTCCTCTGTCGGGCGGATCGGACTCCCACAATTGAAGATGCTGCTTGTCTGGGGAAGCCGGTGAGAATCCGGCACTGAGCCGCAACGGTATGCCTATTGGGGTGTGAATTCCTTTAGGACGAGTCCGATGGCCAGCTCGCAGTCAGCGTTCCGTCCGTCGTGTCTACGGGGAGGAACCCGTACTGGGTGCCCCCTCGGGATCGCTACCGAGAGGTCATCTGGTGTCTACCACCTCCGTCGTTCATCCCCGTCCAGTCGGTTTTGGCCGTCTGGGTCTGATGGCGGTGGTCGAGGCCGGTGTGGTGCTCTCGGCGGGGTGGATACGCCGGAACCCGGCCTCAGGCCGGAATCAGAGGTGTGACGTAGCGGCTAGTCACACCTGTGCCCACTGGCGAGAGCGGCTCCCAGAGTCGTCTCGTTCCCCTCGGCGGAGGCGTTCCTTCGGTGCGCCTGGCGCCTCTCACCGGCTAGGACATCCCGTCAGGTTGTCTTGGTCTGTCATCCTGCCGTTCCTTCGAGACGGCCGTGTCGGGTCGGTCCGACTATGTCCTATCCGTCCCGGCCGGTGGTCGCAGCTGGACTGTGTCCGCCGGTTCCCTATCCCCTATCGATATTGATTCACTTCCTTAGAAAGGAACACTGATGTTCAAGATGATCAAGCGAGGGAAGCGTTGGAGTGCTTCCTTGGTGGCAGCGGGAGTCGCCGTCGTCGTCGCGATGGGTTTGATGGCGCCGCCGGTTCAGGCCGCGTCGACTGACCCGTACATGGTGTCTCTCGGCGACTACACCTACGTCCTCAATTACGGTGACACGGATGTGTTTCCCCGGGTGACCGCTGGTGATGAATACGGCCCGACCTATTTCGACAGCTCAGCTGACGCTGAGAGTATCGAGATCGCGACTCGGATGGATGATGGCATCACCGGCGGGGTGGTCGACTTCTACGCGGCCGACACGGGCATGGGCTGGTACGACAACATGTGGTTGGCCGTCGACGGCGATGACACCTATGGGGCGATGAGCTTCGGGGTGTGCAACCCGCTGGCGACGGGCCTGACCTGTCCCGCCGCTCCCGCTCTGAGTGACACAAATTCGACTAGCATCACGGTGATGCGTCTGGCTGATGATTTCGTGGCCGATGTGGCGTCGATCAGCGTCCGGGTCTACGATCCCGCCGTGCCGGGGACGAACTATTACGAGGCGGACGGTGTCACGATCCTGGCCAATACCTTCTACGAGGACTTGAACACGAACTATCCGTCAGCTTTGGATGCCACTTATCAGATGTGGTACAACGGCACGATTCCGGAACTGAGTGGTATCAGCTATCGGTTCTATCCGGGTATTGGTGACCTGGTGGAGTCGATGACGGTCGACGGCACCGCCTATCCCAATCCCATCTCAGAAGGCGTTTGGTTGTACGGCGTCTATCAGTTCGATGGCACGGATTGGGTGCGTACGGAGGTCTCGAAGTACGCCGGTTCGGATGTCTATCGTCTGTTCGAGGGCGATCTGGTGGTGTGGCGGTTCGGCCCGGTGGAGTATTACGACCTGTTGCTCCCGAAGGTCCTGACTGATCCGCCGGTCTCGTAGGTCTGATCTGTCGAGGCTCGGTCCGGCCGGCCGGGGCCGTCCCTGTCGGGGTGGTTTCCGGTCGGCTGGGCTGGGTCTGTTCGTGGTTCGTTTCGTTTTCATTCCGTCTGTCTATTTGTTGAGGGGTTTCGATGAGGTCGTGGGCTCGGGTGGTGTCGGCTTTGGTGGCGGTGTTGGCTTTGGTGGCTGGTCTGGCGCCGGTGTCGGCTTGGGAGGCCCGGGCGGACGACCCGCCGCCTGACGGTGGGGCGAGGATGGTGCGGTTCTATTGGACGGAGGAGGGCTGTCCGAACCAGAGCGCGTTGGATCGGTTGGGTTTGGCGGATTGCGCGGCTTATGATCTGGCCGATCTGTGGAAGCGGGACGATTTGATCGCGGATGGTGATTTGCGGGTGTTCGACTCGGACGGTCAGCCGGTGGTGGGCGTGGCCTATGGTTATGCGGCGGATTCGTCTTGGACGCTCGATCAGGTGAATCCTTTTGGCTCTGCAGGGTATCCGTCTTATGGGTTGGCTTTCGAGTTGGCGCCTGGTTCGTACAGTTGGGAGGGCTGGGGCCGTCATGGTCATCGGGTCGGTGGTGGTGTGTTCGAGGTGCCGGCCGGTGATGGTTCGCCGTTGGAGTTGTTCTTGAGCCAGGCCAAGATCCAGTTGTCGCCGTCGTCGCCGGTTTCGAAGATTGAGCTGTGGGATTATCTGGGTAACCTGGTCGAGCCGGCGCGGACTGTGGCTGGTTATATGCCGTATGTGGATTATTTGGTGATAGCGCGTTCGGCGGGTGAGTTCTATGATGCGGTGGACAATCCGGATGATGTGGGTCAGGCGTATTCGTACAGGGTGACGCCGGAGGATCAGTCGTTGGCTTCGGCTAAGAGTGGTTTGTTGTATTGGCCGGAGGTGGAGTGGCCGGCTGTCGACGCCCCGTCCAATGCGTACCTGAACACGTTCCGGGACACTCTCAAATGGACTTATCAGACCGATCTGGTGCGGTTAGTGGACGGGAAGTGGCTTGGAAATGGCACCTCTGGTTATTTGGAGTTGGCGCCGCCGCATCGGTTCGAGGTGGCGGTGACGGCGGGGGCTAGGTTCCGAGTGTTTGAGAAGGGTGTGCGGCATTTCGAGGCTTTCACTGAGCATCTGCCGGTGTCGGGGCCGGTGTCGGGCGATGATGGTTATGACAGGTGGGTGTTCAGTCTGCCGGATGGCGCTAATTTGCATTATGAGGCTGGTGGGGGCGAGTGGCTGCGTGAGGCGCGGGAGTTCAAAGTCCGTTCGGATGTGCCGGTGTACACGGTGACGGTGGATTTGGAGGAGTTGGACAATCATCCGGCGCCGACGGGCGGTCTGGAGTCTGGTTTGTTGTTGAATTTGGACGACAGTCAGCATCTGTCATTGGATGTGGGTGGTTCGTTCGATTTGTTCCCGATCCGGGTCTGGCAGGCCATGCAGGGCACGACTGGGAATTATTTCGTCGAGCCTGATTATCATTTCGAGTTGGTGGACTTCGACGGTGGGACTGATCGTTTGGATTCGTTCGACGGTGGTTCGGCGGCGGTGTCGAGTGTGTCTTTGACCCCGGTGGGGGCTCCGGGCCGGCAGGAGTATCGGGTGACGGGTTTGTCCGAGGGGACGGCTTTGATCCGGATCACTTATGACGCGGTGGCTTGGCGGCCCACCCACAGCGCCCAGGATCCGGATCTGTCGTCTGGGACGGGCGGCCAGCGGACTTATCTCGGTCCGACTGAGCCCAGGAGCGCTGGTTTGGTGGTGGTGACGGTCGGCGCGGCTGATTCGTCGGGTATCTCTTTGGGTTTGGCTGAGTCGGGTGAG
>JAISCA010000066.1 GCA_031265875.1 Propionibacteriaceae bacterium | reverse complement strand
GTTGATGAACTGCCAGTGGCGGCGGAGCCGCCGGTAGGCGGCCTGGCGCAGCAGTCCGGCCTTCTCGTCGGTGAAGTGGGTCTCGGGGTGGATCAGACCGACCGAACTTGTTGGTTTGGCGTGTCGCCAGGTCTGCTCCATGAAGCATCGGTAGAAGTCCGGTTGGAGGCCCGCGAGCAGCGGGTACTCCGAGGGCGCGCCGACCAGAGCGGCCAACGCGGCCACGTCAGTTGTGCCATCGAGGATCAGGTCAGGCACCCAGGCGACCGCCAAGGCCTTCTCTCGGTGGATCTTGTCCTCCTGGGCGTTGGACTTCGACTTCAGTTGCCACCACGGATCGGCTTCTGCGAGGAGCGCCTCGACATCGGATCGTGGGCGAACCCACGGTGGGTTGCCGACTTGAACGTCGAAGCCCCCCTGCGCGAAGACCGTGGCGAATTCGAGTTCCCAATGGAAGAACCCCTGCTGGTTGGCGATGCGCTCGCTGACTTCCAGCCACGGCTGCGCCTTCTTGGCCCGGTCGATGTTCTGAGCCGTGGCCCATTCCAGATCGGAGATTTCTGCGTCGCCGAGCTCGGCCCAGTCGAGCCTCGGCATGAGGGCGTCGGCCTGCCAAGTCGCTTTGCTGCCCGCCGAGCCGAGGACGAGTTGGAGCCCGGCGATCCATTGGTCGAGAGTGGGCGGGTTGACCAACAGATCGCCGTTCTCAGTGGAGACGGTGCGGAGTTTGCCGGTCAGCGGCCAGAACCAGAGAGCGCACCAGGCGTCCATGACGCGGCGCAGCCGGGACAGCGCTCCGTTCACGTCAGCCAGCGTCGCCTCGATCTCCTCACGGGTGACGTACTGCTTTGGGGATTGCGGCTCGGAGGCCGCAATGACATCTAACCCCCACACGTCGATGGTACGGCGTGACTGCTCTTCGGCGATACGGAGGCGTTGTAGGGCGAACTGCCACAGGGTCTCCACCCGGCGGGCCAGGCTCTGCAATGCCACGGTCTGCTTGGCTGTCGGCTTCCGCCTGATGCCGGAGCGCCACGCCTTCAGCGTCTTGACCGCCTCAGGGGCCAGGTCCTTGGCTTCCTTCGCATCGGCGGCAGCGCCCCAGCCCTCTGCCGGGAGCAGGAAATGGTGAACGCCGTCGGACAAGGCCGAGCCGACCACTCCGGCCTCGGCGTCGGCAGCGAGTGACGAGAGCGGCAGGTCACGGGCGACCTCTTTGAGCCAGGTTCCCTTCTGGACCTGGGTAGGTGAGTAGACAGCCCGTCTTGCCCCAATGAGTGAGTTGCCGCGCCGCAAGTGCAGACCGAACCAGGGGGCTGCCAGGCCGGAGACCATGGTGTCCAGCCAGAGCGAGATCTCGGCCAGTTCGACGGCGGTGGCGTTGAGGTCCACACCATAGACATTGTGGAGGGCGATGTAGGCCTTCGACTTCTGGAGTTCGTGTGGGTAGGCGTCGGGGTCGATGCGCTGACCCAACTCCTCTTGGCGGCGGCGCAGATACCGTTCGGCCAACTGCCGCGTCGCCTCGATAGCGAACGCCCCGGAGCCCAGCGCGGGCTCGCAGATCGTGAAGTCGAGGAGGCCGGACGCGGAGAGCCGCCCGCGCTGCTGGGCCTCGTCCCAGAGTGTGGCGGCCTCCGTGCCCTCGGGCGGGCGCGAGCCCTCGGGACCGAGCAACTCGTCGAGGGCTTGGCGGACCGTGAAGCGCGTCAGGACCTCGGGCGTGTAGTAGGAGGCGGATTGCTGGCGTTCCCGCCCGGCCAGCCGGAACACGAAGGAGCCGCGCCGGTGCAGGACGGGCTTGAGTTCACCCGTGACCGGATCGGGTTGGCGCACGAAGTCGTCTTTGCTGATCCCGTCGATACGGTCGTGGGGCACGACCCAGGAGCCCTTCGAGTTGTCGCCACCCCTGGCCACCTCGTACAGCTCGGTCTGGGCGAAGAAGCCGGTGTAGCTCATCAGGCCCTCGTAGACCGCGCCCAACTGATTGATGCCGAGTTCGGCGTAGGAGATGAAGCCGCGGTCCTTCCCGCGCTGCTCCTTCGACAGCAGGAGGTGGGTGAGGACGCGCTGGAGGGCCTCGTTGCCCAGGCCGACCTGGTCGATCAGGGCGGTGGCCTCGGGCTTGAACAGGTCGGCCCGCAGCGAGTTGAAGACTAAGTCGTTCTCGCCCTGGGCGACGTGACCGCAGTCCACCAGGCGGAACAGCCGGGCCAGCGAGTCGTAGAGGTGGGCGCCGGCCTTGGCCCGCGGGGTGGCCAGCTTGACCTGGACGAGTTCGCGCAACCGGTCCAGGGAATAGCCCTGGTCGTACTCGGGCGCGCCGACGGGCAGCACTTCCAGCTCAGGCGAGGCCTCGGCGTAGAGCAGGAACAGGATGCGGTAGAGGAACCGGAGCGCCTGTCGGGCTAGCGGTTGGGCCTGGTCGGCGGGCAACGGTTCGAGGCCCTGGTCCTGGCGGCGGTCCAGCACCTCTTGGGCGATCAATTCGATGCTGAGGCGCACGCCGTCGCGCAGGTCTTTGGAGACGCCGACAGTGTGCTTGACCGACTCGGTCAGCATCCGGTCCCACCAGATGCCGCCCTCGGCGTCCGGGATCAGCGAATGGGCTTCCAGGCAGGTCAGCGCGGTGTCGATCTCGCCGCCCTTGCGGGTGTCGTTGCGCTCGGCCACGAGCTGGAGGTTGATCGACAGATAACGGCCCTCGGCCCAGCGGCCTTTCTCGGCCAACAAGGCGATGCGCCCAGCCAGAACCAAGGCGAAGGCGGGCGGATCGTCGGCGGTGAACAAGGCCGACAGCAGCCGGGCGACGCTGTTGAACTCATCGCCATCCTCGTCCAGTTTGACCGGCTCAGCCAGAGTTGGATCGTCCTTGGCCATCAGGTCGTCGGCGGTCTCGACCGGGTTGGCCAAGACGATGGCCAAGGGGGCTTGGGCTTCGACGCCAGGGGCGCTGACCCTCAGGAGTGGGCCTTGGGCGGCGACTTTGAGGCCGCTGCCATCCACGTAGCCGAGGGCGCCGAGCAGAAGCTCTTGGGCATGGGCGTCGCCGCCAGGCTCTCCGGATTCGGTCTCTTCCAGTGCCGCCAACTCGGCCAGCAGATCGCGGCGGACCCTCGTGAAGCGGCTCCTGGGACTGGTCTGCCCGATGGTCTCGGCTTCGTCCCAAACTTTCAGGCGCTCCTTGACCTTGGTCTCGAAAGAGCCGGAGCCAGCTGAGGTGAAGAAGTGCTCAGAGATCCAGCCCTGACCGATGGTGATCGACTCGAAGACGCTCATGCCGCATCTCCCCAGTTCTCCGGGACGACCACCAGGATCGGCCTCAGCAGGGGACGGTCAGGGGCCATCATCGAGACCAGTTCCCGCTGCTGTTCGACCGAACGGCGGCGATCCGTGACCTCACGGCGCTGAATCAGCGCACCGGCCTCGTCCTCCCACTGATCGATGCGCTTAGCCCACCGCTTCACTCGCGTCTCGGCATCAAGCCACTGAGTCTTCATGTGGTCCTTCAGTTGCTCCGTCCCTTTCTGCACGGCGACAGGGATGAGAACGGTCAACCGGCCCAGGCTCTCCACCGGTCCAGGGTTTGCCCGTCGTTCGACGATGCCAAGCTCGGTGACGGCTTCGTAGGCGGACTCCCAGACAGTGACGGGCGCGAAGCCTGGGTTGGCGGGGTTAGGGAACTCGGCGGTCATCCATGAAGTGGCGACGACCCGACCTGCTTTGTTCGTCAGAGTGCCCAGCAGGAGAACCGTCGGTTGGTCCACGCCGCCGCGCACCGCGAACACCTCACCGCGCCCCAGCTTAGCCAGCGCCCGGTCGGCCGCCCAATCCAGAACAGGATGGAGCGGGCTCAAGTAGTGAGCGTCTGGCCACGACGAATCCGACTGGTCGGACAGGGCTGCGTCAAGCCGGTCCTGGCCCCGTTGCTCAGTGGTGGCCAGGATCAACTTCTCGGTGACGTGACGGTCCTTGAGATAGCTCTGCGGCAGCACTTCGAGGCGCTGCACCAGGTCGGGTGGTGGGCTCAACTCGGCGGTGCCGAAGTTGGAGTCGTGCCGCCAACCGACACCGCCCTGGGCCAAGGAATCGCTGGGAGCAGCGGGGGCGAGAGCCGCCGCCAGGGCGTCCTCCAAAAAGGACACCTGGTTGGGATACAGGTCGAGATCGCGGTAGAGAGCGGGTTGTTCCTCCTCGAACAGCTCGGTCGGCAGCTGAGGAGCTGGGCCGAAGACCTGTGCGAACAACCCCGCCAGCCCGGCGCTCTGGGCCACCTGAGTCGGAGTCTGGATCACCGGGCCGAGGTCTCGCTGGCCCGCCGCCAGGGCCTTCGTGATCTCCTCTTCCTCGGCCTTGACGGAGTATTTTCCCATCAGCGAAGCGACATCGCCGAGAGCCTGGTGGGCCTCGTGTTCGCGGTTCATCAGCGACGTCAGCACGCGCACGTCGCCGGAGAACCTCTCATGGCTCGGGTTGAGGATCAACGTGGTGATCTGTGGTGGGAACTTCTGGCCGTAACGGTCGATACGTCCATTGCGCTGCTCGATGCGGATCAACGACCAGGGAATGTCGTAGTGGACGAGCTGGTGGCACTGCGAATGCAGGTTCACACCCTCGGAGGCCACATCGCCGGTCAACAGGACCCGGATCGGACTGGACGCCCGCTTGAACTCCTCCACGATCCGCATCTGGTCCTCATCGGGCAGACCGCCGTGCATGATCTCGAACGCTTCCGGCTTCAGGCCGAGGGCGCCCGGCAGTTCCTCGCCCAGCCACTCCAAGGTGGCGATGCGTTCGGCGAACACGACCGCCCTGGTGGTGGAGTTCTTCGCCAGGCCGACCTCTTTGAGGTGGTGGACCAGTCGTAGGAGTTTCGCGCTCGGCCTGTCCAAGGCGGCGCCGGTCAACACGGCCAGCCGGTCCAACGCCTGACGTTCCCGGTCAGCCGCCGGACTGTGATCGGCCAAGATCGTCCTCTTCCGGTTGGCGACCGTCTGCCGCAGCGCCGCTGGAGACGACAAGAAGGCCTTAGCCAGCGTCCACGGGAACAGGGCTCGCACAACTCCCGAATACGGATTGACGCCACTTGCGGGATGCAGCCAGGTCTCGGCCAACTCCTCGGCGATGGCGTCCTCCTCCGGAGTCGGCGCCACCAGGACGTTGAGCGGCTCCAGCCGCTCGGCCCAATCCGCGCCGACCACCGAGGCGACCTCCTTGGAGTGGCGGTGACGGCGTATCACCAGGCGCTCCACCTCCGCTGGAATCAGGTCGCCGTCCGGCTTCACCGCCGTCGGGTCGAGCAGGCGGATCAACTCGGCGAAGGAGCGGGCGTCACCGTTGTGGGGCGTGGCCGAAGCCAGGATCAGCCCGTCGGTCGTCGAGGCCAGCGTGCGGGCCAAGCGGTTGTTCTGGGTGGCGGAGTTCGACAGGTTGTGCGACTCGTCGATCACCACGGCGTCCCAACGCTGCTTCTTGATCTGGTGGACGTACAGATCGGACTTCAACGTGTCGATGGAGATGATCGCCTTGCGGTAGTACGTGAACGGATTCCGGGTTGCTGGAATGTGCTGGCGCACCCGCTGGATGCCCGCCGAGTCGAGCCGGACGAACGGTAGGGCGAATCTGGTCCACATCTCGTGCTGCATCTGCTCCAAGACGTGTCTGGGAGAGACGATCAGAATGCGGTCGCCGCGCCCGCGCCGGACCAGCTCGGACAGGATCATGCCGATCTCGATGGTCTTGCCCAAGCCCACGGCGTCGGCCAGCAGGATGCGGGGGCGGAGGTTGTCCGGGTCGAGTGCCTTCGTCACGGCCAGCCGCTGGTACTCCAGCTGGTCGGCCAGGGCTTGAGCGGAGACCGTGACTTCTGGGGAAGCCAGTGGCACCGCCGTCTTGCGGAAGGTTGACTCCAGCCACAGCCGCGACATGCGGTAGTTAGGACTTATGTCTGCCACCACCCGGGTCGCCGAAGGATCGACCGCCTCGACGCGGTCGAGCGCTGGGGAGAACGTCGCCGTCGTGTCCTTGACCAACTCGCTCAGGCCACGGACGTGCAGCCAGGTCGTATCAGCGTCGGAGTCGATGGACTCGATCATCCACTCCTCATCGCGGACGACCACGACAGAGCCTGGAGCGTAGGCGATCTGGCCGTCGGTCTCGCAGCCGCTTCCGGTGATCTCCGTCATCGCGGGAGGCTCTCCTTCCATCGACCGACTATATTTCCGTACTCGTTGGGGAATTAGGCGACGACGGCCAGCGGTGACTATTTTCCCGATGATCGCGGTACGTCTGGACGGACGAAGCGAGGATGCGGTGGTGTTTGCCTACCTTGCGAAAACTGATCCGTCCGGTGTCCATGAGTTTCATCAGCGTGGGACGTGACAAACCAAGAATCTTAGCCGCCTCACTCGTGGTGTACTCCTGTTTGATCGGAATGACGATGGCGCCGACAGACCGCTCGGCGTCGAGCAAGGCTAGAACCTTCTTGGCGCTCTCGTGGGGGAGGCGCAGAGTCACCTCGATTTCGGACTGCTGGCTGGCCAGGCCCGAGCGCAGGATCTGGACGTCTTCAGCCAGTGCGGTTCTCATACTTTCCTCCCGGGTCGCCCATCAAGTGCTGCAAGTGTAATACCGCTTTATACCTACTTGAGAAGCCGTAAAACCCAGCGCTCTCGAGTGAGGATCGCCGGGTCTTGCGGACTATTCGCTGGTTTGAGATTCATGGCCGATGGCGAACCCACCGGCCCGAGGACCCACCCGGCTCAGATGTCGAGTACATCTCGAACTCGTGCGGGTGGGGCCGCTGACGGATGGCGTTAATGGTCGACGAGGGGCTGCCACTCAATACGGAGCTGATGAGACCGGCCTTTCTCAGTTCACCACGTCTTACACCATCTTATCTTAATAAAGTGGTGTAAAATGGCAGCGTGAAGCAAGAACGAGGCGGACTGCGTCCCGAGTTCGTGGTCGGCTGGGAAACACATCCCTGGCGCCACGAACCGGATCACAGCGCCTCGCGTCGCCAGCGGCTCTCGGCTCGTGGACCCTACGAGGCAGCAGTTCCGGTCGTTATCACTGAGTCAGCGCCACAGGTCGACGCGGGACTCCAGGCTGAGGCCGAGGACGCGGTCAGAGAGATCACTCGCTTCGATGCCGAGGTCACAGCCATCGCGGAACGTCGCGCTGCTCGGGAAAGCGATGGCACGGCAACCGAACTGGCGCCGCTGGCGTCGGTGTTGTTACGCACCGAGTCGGCCTCGTCCTCACAGATCGAGGGCGTGACTGCCGGAGCCCGTGCGTTAGCGCTGGCGGCCATCGACGCCAAGGCGGGGCCGAACGCCAAAATGGTGACAGCGAACGTGACTGCCATGCGTCGCGCTGTCGCCCTAGCCGACGACATCAGCGTCGATACGATCCTGGCCGCTCACCAGGCCTTGCTCGACCGCCAGGCCTGGGCCGCGCCTGGGCAGTTGCGCGACCAGCAGGTGTGGATCGGCAGCGACGCCTTGAGCCCGCACACGGCTTCGTTCGTGCCGCCGCATCACTCGCGAATCCGGGCGGCCCTCGATGACCTGATCGCCTTCGTGCGTCGTGTCGACCTGCCGGTGCTGGCGCAGGTCGCGATCGCCCATGCCCAGTTCGAGACGATCCACCCGTTCAACGACGGCAATGGTCGTACCGGACGAACCCTCGTCCACGCGATGCTGCGTCATTCCGGGGTGACACGAAAGTTGACCATCCCAGTCTCGGCGGGCCTGCTGACCGACACCTCGGGATACTTCCGTGCGCTGACCGACTACCGGGAGGGCTACATCGAGACCATCGTCCATCAGTTCATCAACGCCTCGTTCCGAGCGATCAGCAACGGCCGTATTCTGGTCGATGACCTGGAGAACGTCTACGAGGACTGGAGCGAGAAGCTGCCCGCGCGTCGTGGGTCGGCAGCGCGGCGTCTGCTCCCGCACCTGTTGAACCAGCCCGCAGTCAACGTCGCCCACGTCGAATCCGCCACGGGCGTCGCCCTGTCTGCCGCCCAACGAGCGGTGGAACAGTTGGAGGAAGCAGAAATCCTCCAGCGCACGAGCGGTAACCAACGCAACCGCGTCTGGATCGCCCAAGATGTCATCGACGCGCTCGATGCCTTCGCCGAACGCGTCGGACGCCGTGGCTTCGGCACTCACAACCCCGATGACGGCCACGACCGACCGATAGGTGGCGTCGTCCTTCGGCCCAGCGCCGTCCGAACAATAACCGTCTAGGGTCGTTCTCAGCGGATCAGCCAGATCTCCTGCGGTATTTCTGCGCTATTTGGGCCTCTGAAGACCATGCCAAAGGGCCCCTGATCCTGCGAACAGGCAGGTCAGAGGCCCTTCGCCGGTTACGGTGTCTGTCAGATGTCGTAGTACATCTCGAACTCGTGCGGGTGGGGACGCTGGCGGATAGCGTTGATGTCGGCCCGCTTCATCTCGATCCAGGTCTCGATCAGATCCCCGGTGAAGACGTCGCCGGCCTGCAGGTAGTCATTGTCCTGTTCCAAGGCGTCCAGCACGGCGTCCAATGATCCGGGCACCTGGGCGACCTGGGCGTGCTCGTCGGGCGGCAGCTCGTAGAGGTCCTTGTCGATCGGCAAAGGCGGCTCGATCTTGTTCTGGATGCCGTCCAAGCCGGCCAGCAGGCAGGCCGCGAAAGCCAGATAAGGGTTGCTGGAAGGGTCGGGGCAGCGGAACTCCAAGCGCTTGGCCTTGGGGTTGGAGCCGGTGATCGGGATGCGGATGCAGGCCGAGCGGTTACGCGAGCTGTAGACCAGGTTGACCGGCGCCTCGAAGCCCGGCACCAAGCGGTGGTACGAGTTGGTGGTCGGGTTGGTGAAGGCCAACAGCGAGCCGGCATGATGGAGCAGGCCGCCGATGTAGTGGCGAGCCATGTCGGACAGCCCGGCGTAGCCGGCCTCGTCATAGAACAGCGGGACGCCCTCGGCCCACAAGGACTGGTGGATGTGCATACCCGAGCCGTTGTCGCCGAAGATCGGCTTGGGCATGAAGGTGACGGTCTTACCGGCCTCCCAGGCCGTGTTCTTGATCACGTACTTGAACTTCTGGACCTCGTCGGCGGCCGCCAACATGGTGTTGAAGCGATAGTTGATCTCAGCCTGGCCCGAGGTGCCGACCTCATGGTGGGAGCGCTCGACTTCCAGACCGACGGCGGTCAGCTTGGCCACCATGGCGTCGCGCAGATCGCAGAAGTGGTCGACCGGGGAGACCGGGAAATAGCCGCCCTTGTAGCGGATCTTGTAGCCCCGGTTGGGCTGGCCGTCGCCGTCGGCTTCGACGCCGGTGTTCCAGGCCGCTTCCTCGGAGTCGATGAAGTAGTACCCAGCCGACTGCTTGGTCTCGAACCGGACCGAGTCGAAGACGTAGAACTCGGCCTCGGGAGCGAAGAAGGCGGTGTCGCCGATGCCGCTCGAGACCAGGTAGGACTCCGCCTTGCGGGCGATGTTACGAGGGTCCCGGCTGTAGGGCTCCTTGGTCAGGGGATCGTGCACGAAGAAGTTGAGGACCAGCGTCTTGGCCTTGCGGAAGGGATCGATGAAGGCCGTCGAGGGGTCCGGCAACAAGGCCATGTCGGACTCGTGGATTTGCTGGAAGCCGCGGATCGAGGAGCCGTCGAAAGCCAGTCCCTCGGTGAAGACCTCGGGACCGAAGGCTTTGATCGGAACGTTGAAATGTTGCATCACGCCCGGTAAATCGCAGAACCGGACATCGACGAATTCGACGCCATTAGTCGATGCGTACGCCAGAAGGTCGTCGGCGCCTTGGAACATGTTTCCTCCGAATCGGTCTTTCAGCCGTGTGTCCACGGGCTCGGGCCGAGGCTATGACTTAGTGGTTGCCAGTCAGTTGCGCCCGTGTTTC
The DNA here is from genome assembly GCA_031265875.1 of Propionibacteriaceae bacterium. Classification (GTDB taxonomy): domain Bacteria; phylum Actinomycetota; class Actinomycetes; order Propionibacteriales; family Propionibacteriaceae; genus WQYJ01. The sequence goes on along the minus strand of JAISCA010000066.1, from coordinate 136,479 downwards.
GGCCGTGTAACGCCCGGGGTCGGTCTAGTGGGCTGTCGCCCCTAATCCTGCGGACTCGCGGCGCCAGACGCGGCGCTGGCCGCGTTGTCGTCGGTCGACGATGGCCCGCCTCGCCTCCCGCCTCCGCCTCGCCCGCCCCACGCCTGACACCGCTCCTCACCCACAGCTTTAGGGGCTGGGCCCACTAGGCCTGGGAACGGACTGTCCGATCGGGCGGCTGACGTAATCTGGGGGCATGATCGACACTGTGCCGGACCAGACCGACTCCGACGGATGGGGCCAGCTGGCTCCGGCTCGCCCATGAGCCATCTCCTGGGGGCGGAGGCCCTGCGCTTGGAGTACCCCACCCGAGTGGTGTTCGACTCGGTCAGCTTGGGCCTCAACGAGGGCGACCGCATCGGGGTGGTGGGCCGCAACGGCGACGGCAAGTCCTCTCTACTCGGGCTGCTGTCCGGTCGGATCGCCCCCGACGCCGGACGGGTGACGCGCCGGGGCGGACTGCGCATGGGCCTGCTGGACCAGACCGACGATCTAGACCCCGCCGCTAGCGTGGGCTGGTCCATCGTGGCCGACCGGCCCCAGCACGAGTGGGCCGGCGACGCCAAGATCCGCGACGTCATCGACGGCCTGGTCCCGGATCTACCTTGGGACGAGCCGGTCGGCCAGCTCAGCGGTGGCCAGCGCCACCGCGTCGCCCTGGCCCGCCTCCTGGTCGAACAGTGGGATGTCATCGCCTTGGACGAGCCGACCAACCACCTCGACGTGCAGGGCATCACCTGGTTGGCCTCTCACCTGCGCTCACGTTGGCCCAAAACCGCCGGCGGCCTGCTGGTGGTGACCCACGACCGTTGGTTCTTGGACGAAGTCTGCACCGCCACCTGGGAGGTCCACGACCAGGTCGTGGAGCCCTTCGAAGGCGGGTACGCCGCCTACGTCTTGCAGCGGGTCGAGCGTGACCGCCAGGCCGGGGTCCTGGAGGCCAAACGGCAGAACCTGATGCGCAAAGAATTGGCTTGGTTACGCCGGGGCGCACCGGCTCGGACAGCCAAGCCGAAGTTCCGGATCGAGGCCGCCAACCGATTGATCCAAGACCTGCCGGCGCCGCGCGACCAAGTCGAATTGGCCCGTTTGGCGGTGGCCCGGTTGGGCAAAGACGTGATCGATCTGTTGGACGCCTCAGTCTCCTTCGGCGACCGCGTCGTGCTGCGCGACGTCGAGTGGCGCATCGCGCCAGGCGAGCGGACGGCCGTGCTGGGCGCCAACGGGACGGGCAAGTCCACCCTGTTGGGCCTGATCGCCGGAACCATCCAGCCCACCAGCGGACGGGTCAAACGGGGCAAGACGGTCCAGGTGGCGATGTTGGACCAGCACTTCCGTCAGCTCCAGGACATCGCCTCGGATCGGGTGCGGGAGGTGTTGGCGCGGGTGCGGGCGACCTGGCTGGTCGAAGGCAAAGAAGTCAGCCCGACCCAGCTCTTGGAACGCCTGGGCTTCGACCGCCGACACCTGTCAGCCCGGGTGGGGGAGTTGTCGGGTGGGCAGCGCCGCCGGCTCCAATTGCTGCTGTTGCTGCTGTCCGAGCCCAACGTCATCCTGCTGGACGAGCCCTCCAACGACGTCGACATCGACATGCTGGCCGCCATGGAGGACCTCTTCGACTCCTGGCCCGGCACACTCATCGTGGTCTCCCACGACCGCTATCTAGTGGAACGGATCTCCGACCAGCAATACGCCATCTGGGACGGGCGTCTTAGGCACCTGCCCGGCGGGGTCGACCAGTACCTCGAACTCCAGGCCCGCCGCCCCCAGCCGGCCCCGCCAACGTCGACGGTCTCGGTGCGGGAGAACACCGGATCGGCCCGACCGGCCTCGGCCTCCGCCCTCCAGCGCGGTCAGCGCAAGGAATTGGCCGCCTTGGAGCGGCGGATCGAGCAGGCCGGTCGCGACATCGCGGGCTGGCAGACCGCCATGGTCGCACTCGACCCCTCCGACTATCTAAGTTTGGCCGAGTTGGCCGAGCGGGTCGAACAGGCCCGTCACCGCCAGGAGGAGTGGGAACAAGCCTGGTTGGAGCTGGCCGAAGAGGCCGCCGGCTGACGCCGGAGCCGGTTCCCGACGACCGCCCGGAGCCGCACCGGGCTTAGCCCACCGCTCGGACAGGACAAGTCGCTGGCCTCGGCCTGAGGTAACCTGCCCGCTATCGGCTGCCTGGACCACTCAGCTGGCCGCCGACCACCTAGACCGTGGTCTCGGACCACCTGCTCGTAAGAGATGGAGAGATCAATGAAAGCACGCAGATCGATGGTCGCCCTGGCGGCCGGGGTGGCCGCTTCGGCCCTCGCCCTGGCCGGCTGCGGCGGCTCGAACGACCCCACGCCCGACCCCACCGATAAGAATTCCTTCACCATCGGCGTGGCTGTCATCGTCGACCACCCCTCCCTCCAACTGATCCGTGACGGCCTGGCGGACTACCTGGCCGAGCAAGGCGTCCAGGTCCGCTACATCGACGAGAACGCCCAAGGCGAGATCTCCAACGCGGCCGCCATCGCCTCCAGCTTCGCCAGCAACGACCAACTCGATCTGATCGTGGCCATCTCGACTCCGGTGGCCCAGGCCATCGTCCAGATGGAGAGGGACCGTCCGATCGTCTTCGCTGGCGTGACCGATCCGGTCTCGACCGGGCTAGTGCCGTCCTGGGAGGCCTCCGGCACCAATGTCACCGGCACCTCCGATCTCAACCCCAACGCCAAGCCGATCCACTTGATCCACGAGATCCTGCCCGACGCCACCACCGTGGGCGTGCTCTACTCCTCCTCCGAGGCCAACTCACAGGTCCAGGTCGACGCCTACAAAGCCGAGGCGGCCGAACTCGGCCTCACCATCCGGGAGTCCGCCATCACCAACTCCAGCGAGATCGCCACTGGCATCCAAGCTCTGGCCGGCGTCGACGCCGTGATGGTGCCGACCGACAACACCGTGGTGGCCGCTTTCTCCACCGTGATCGCCTTCGGACAGCAGAACCAATTGCCCATCTTCAGCGCCGACGCCGAGTCGGTCAGCGCGGGCACCGTCGCCACCCGCGGCATCAGCTACTACGAGCTGGGCCGTCACACCGGCGAGATGGCGTACCGGATTCTCGTTCAAGGCGTCGACCCCGGTACGATTCCTTCCTTGGTGGTTCAAGAGACCGAGCTCAAGGTCAACCCCGAGTCGGCCCAGCTGATGGGTGTGACTCTGAGCGAGACCCTGCTGAGGGACGCCACCATCGTGTGATCGAACGGCTGAGGTTGAAGCCCAGCCCGACCCGAGCAGAGAGGTAGGCGCCACGGCGTGCTGTCCGCAATCGATCTGGGACTGATCTACGCGCTGCTGGCGCTAGGGGTCTTCCTGACCTTCCGGATTCTCAATTTCGCGGATTTGACGGTGGACGCTTCCTTCGTCACCGGTGGCGGCACCGCCGCTCTCTGCATCATCCATGGCCTGTCACCTTGGTTGGCCACCGGCGCCGGCTTCCTAGCCGGAGCCGTGGCCGGCCTGGTGACGGGCCTGCTCCACACCAAGTTGAAGATCGACCCCCTGCTGGCCAGCATCCTCAACATGCTGGCCTTGTACTCGATCAATCTGCGCATCATGGGAGCGGGCAATCTATCCCTGCTGCGGGTGCGGACGCTCTTCACGCCCCTGCAGGAAGCCCGTCTGATCGGCAGTTGGTTGTCGGTCCTGCTGCTGGGCCTGCTGGCCCTGCTGGCCAAGCTGGTCTTGGACTGGTTCCTGTCCACTGACTTCGGCCTGGCCGTGCAGGCCACCGGCGACAATCTGGGCATGGCCGCCAGCCTCGGTGTCAGCACCGACTGGACCAAGATCGTGACCTTGATGTTGGCCAACGGCCTGGTCGGGCTGTCCGGCGCCGTCATGGCGCAGTACCAGGGCTTCATCGACATCGGCTCCGGCACCGGTTTGATCCTGGCCGGCCTGGCCTCGGTCATCATCGGCAACGCCATCTTGGGCACCCGCTTCATGTTCCTGGCCACCCTGGGCGTGGTGGTGGGCTCGGTGGTGTACCGCTTGGTCATCTTCTTCGCCCTCAAGTGGGAGTTCTTCCGGGCCCAGGACATGAAGCTGATCTCGGCCGTCATGGTCATCGCCGCCTTGGTGCTGTCGCAGTCCAAGACCTTGCGTAACTCCTTCTCCCGGCTGTCGCCTTGGCGGCCCAAGGCCGACCTGCCGGAGCCGATGGGCATCTTGCCCACGCCCGGCGCTCCGTTGACGGTGGCGGCTAGCCCGCCGACAGCCGGCCCCGGACCGCTCCAGTCGGTCCACTCGACCCCGCCGGTCCAGCCGATCGCCACAGCCCCGGGACCAGTCGGCCCGATCGACCCCGTCGTCCCGGACCAACCCAGTCCCGGACCAGGGGAGGCCTGATGCTGAGACTGAAGGGCGTGCATAAGACCTTCTACGCCGGCACCGCCAACGAGCGGCGGGCCTTGTGCGGCATCGATTTGGAACTGGCGGCCGGTGATTTCGTCACCGTCATCGGCTCCAACGGGGCCGGTAAGTCGACCCTGCTCAACATCATCGCCGGCAGCCTGCCGGTCGACTCCGGACAGATCGAGATCGCCGGCCGCGACGTCACCCGGTTGCCGGAGCATAAGCGGGCCAGCGGCATCGCGCGCGTCTTCCAGGACCCCCAAGCTGGCACCGCGCCCCACCTCAACATCGAGCAGAATCTAGCCGTGGCATTGGTCCGGGGCCGTCGGCGCAGCCTGGGCAAGGGCGTGACGAAGGAGCGCCGGCTGGCCTTCCAACAGGAGCTGTCGGCCTTGGGCCTGGGTCTGGAACAGCGTATGCGGCACCGGGTCGGGCTGCTCTCCGGCGGTCAGCGCCAGGCCCTCTCGCTGTTGATGGCGTCGTTCACCCGGCCGCAGATCTTGCTCTTGGACGAGCACACCGCCGCCCTCGATCCGCAGCGGGCCGAACTGGTCTTGAACCTGACCCACCGGGTCATCTCCGAAAGTTCTTTGACCGCTCTGATGGTGACCCACAACATGGAGCACGCCCTGCGTCTGGGCAATCGTCTGCTGATGATGCACGAGGGTGAGATCATCCACGAATTGGGACCCGAGCAGAAGGCCGCCGCCAGCATCGGCGATCTGTTGGACCTCTTCGCTCGTTCCAAGAGCGCGCTGACCGACCGTAACCTGCTGAATTAACCGAAGGGATTGCCGTATGACGGCACGAATCCCTGAACGCTAAGCCACAGGTGGAACAGTCACTCTGATCCTATCGCGGGTATTCTTTGCCTTTGCTTACTCTTCCATAAAAGAATGACCACATAGGAAAGAGCGATGGTGGAGATTGCCGCCACGGTGGAACCGAGAACACTTTGTTTTGTTATGAATATGCTAGACAAGGCATTCGAAGTACAGTGGAATAAGACGCACAGGGCGACGCCGCCGGTAATTTTTCTGAGGCTCGCCAAAGCGAAGCTCAGCCCGAAAACTCCGATACAAAAAATCCCATAGTCTGTCCTGTATTGACTAACGCCCTGTATGAAAAACAAGGGTAGATGCCATAGGCTCCAAATTACAGCGACGATGACTGTGGATACCGTGTAGTTGAACTTCTTCTCTAGCTCTGGTTGCAGTACTAACCGCCAACCAGCTTCCTCTAAACCACCGCCAACCAGCATGGCGACCATGAGCAGAGGGAGTAAGTACAGGGCTGCTCCATTTTCATATCCCGCAATAATACTTTGTGGTAGGAAGGTTAATATGCCGAATACGATAACTGCCACGTAAGCTAATACACTACCACGTTTAAAATTGAAAACGATTTTCAGCCAGTCCTTGAATCCCTTGACCTCACCGTTCTTTTTCAATGTGACATAAGAGGCGATAGTAGGGGACAACCCACCCAAAATCCATGGTACGTAGAGGATATAATATTCGCTCATAACTATGCCGTTGAGACTGCACAGGACGCAAATACCCCAACAAATCAGCATGATGGAGAAGGTTAATCCCAAATACCATTTATTCAGTTTGCTCATAATCAAAATTATTGGCGGTCGGCCTGACCGGACCGAGCGATCAAGCGACCGGGCCGAACCAGCGCCGGACGTGCTCGGCCACGGCCGACTCGAAGGCGTCGTCGTTGTGATGGTCCCTCAGCCATTCGTCGAAGGAGCCTTGAACTGACTCATCCATCTCGCGCCGGCAAGCGGCCGGGTCGGTGACGGCCCGCAGCAACATGTCCTCGGCCTGGCCGGGGGTGGTGTAGAGGAAGGGATACTTGGCCGGCAGCAGGGCCCGGGACCAGGGCCGGTCGGGGAAGACGCCGACCGCTCCGGCCAGCAGCGCTTCGATGTACTCCAGGCCGTAGGATTCCTCTTCGGCCGTGGCCAGGAAGGCGGTGGTGTGGGACAGGGCCTCCCAGTACTCCTCCCGCGAGGGCTTGAGCGGGCCGACCGAAGCCCAGCGTTGACGTGACAGCTCCATGGCCGGATCGCTGACCAGATGGGCCTCGGTCAAGCGGGCCTCGACTTGGATCTCGGTCTTGCGCGCCACCTTGGTGACGATGTCGATGAAGAGACGGGGCTGCTTGCGGGCGGAGACGTAGATGGCCGGGTAGAGCACGACCGGCACCTTGGGCTCATGGCGGGATTGCACCCGTTCCAGCCGGATGCCCAGGTTGACTCCCGAGATGCGGGCCCGCTCCGCCAGCGGCTTGACTGTCAGCCGACCGACTAACTCGGCGATGGCGCGGGCGGTCCGCTCGGAGTTGGCGAAAGTGGGGAAGAGGGCGCAAGACAAAGCCAGCTCGGCCAACTCGACCCGGTCCCGGAAACGGGTCGTGTCCCACCAGACGAAGTTCATGACCTTGGGGCTGTCCGACTTGGCCAGCAAAGTCCGCCAGGCCGACACCGAATCGATCACGTTCATGTTGATGAGCAAGGTGTCGTCAGGATCGATCTGATCCAGCGGCACCACCTCGAAGTCGCGATGGCTGACGCGCTGGGGGCCGACCAGGGCGCCGCCGGGGAAGACCCGCAATAAGCGCTTGACGAGGTTGGCACCGGCGTCCTGGCCGGAGATTTCGCCTTGATCGTCGATGACCAGGTCCTCGTGTTGAATCGCGATTTTCATTTGTCCGTGCCCCCGTCTTAAGTCATGCCTGCTCGTTTGAGTGAGGCCTCGTCGCCTCGTTCACGATCTAGACGATACCGTCATTGAGCGGCCGTCCACGCCAGGTCGCCCACGACACGAACGGAACCAGACCAACGGGTGGACTAATCAGCCTTGACTGCGCCCGTTTCCCCAGAGCGGACAAGCCGGCTCTCAGCCCAGGGGAGCGCTCCCCATGGTCAAGAGTCGCGTAAACCGGCACGATTGGCCTGAGGCCAGGAAACGTCAAGCCGACCTGTCGACTATCGCACGGTCGCCTGGCCTGTCGTGATGACGACTCCCCAGCTCAAGGCGCTGGGGAAATCTCCGTCGCAGTGAGAAGGAGCCGTTGGCGTGGGAGACCCGAATGTGCCGACCAACTTGGAGCCGACCGAGGTGGCCGACTGGTGGCGTGGACTGAGTTCGAGTGAGCAGAATGACTACACCAATCATGCGGCCGATCAGATTCGGAACCTGGACGGCGTACCGGCCCAGGTCAGAGATAAGCTCAACCGGGCGGCCTTGAACAAGGACGTGGACTATTGGCAGACGCACGAACCAGTCCCTCCGACTCCCATCCCCGCAGTCCCCCCAGGTTCTTCTTTCGACCCCGCTATTCAGGACTATTTGAACCAGAAGGCTCGCCGAGACGACGTCATGGCCTTGCGAGACGCTGTCGAGGGTGACAAGGATCGCTTCCTGCTGTTGTACGAGCCGACTCCGCTGGATGAGAAGGACCCGTACACCCTGTCCGCCATCGCCATCGGCGATCCCGATAAGGCTGACAATGTGGCCGTCTTCGTGGGCGGAATCACGACCAACCCACGAGACAATATGGACCTTTATCTCGACCAGATGTCTGATCTGCGGCGGCGGGCTGCCGGCTGGGAAGGCGGCGATAACACTTCTACCATCGTCTGGATGGGGTACAAAGCTCCCGCCGGCCCGCTCGACGGCAACACCTACTCCCAGGACCGTGCCCGTGAAGGGGCGGAAGATCTGACCCGCTTCACCCAAGGGCTGCACGGAACTAATCAGGGCGACCCGAATCTGACTGTGCTGGGGCATTCCTACGGCTCCACTGTGTCTGGCATCGCCGCCGAAGGTCGAAACTACGGTGACCAGGTCGACCCCAAGATCGACAATCTAATCTTGTTTGGATCGCCCGGCATGGGGGGAGACAGCGGCACCAAGGTCGTGCCCAATCTCTACAACGGCCACGAGAGAGAAGACGATCTGGTGGCTGGTATAGCTGGAAATACCGGGGCCTTGGGAGCGGACCCTGACACAGCCGATGGTGTCGTCCAAATGTCGACCGAAGAGACTCCCTTCGGCCGAGTCGGGAGAGGTCATGGGGGTTACTTGGAAGATGGCACCACCTTCCAATACAACGCCGCCGCCGTCGTGGCCGGTCATCCAAACGATGTCGTCCCTCAAACCTGGTTTCCTTGGTATCCGCCCCCCAACTGGGGACAAGTGCCGCCACTGGTCCCAATGCCTCGCCCCGTATCGCCTCTATCACCGACCTCCCCTTCTCCCACACCTTCTCCCACACCTTCTCCCACCCCGGGACCGTCACCGATTCCACCCGGCCTGGAACAAGCGGTGGGATTAGTCAAGAAACCAGTGACATCTCCTATCTCCGGAAGCGGCGGGGGAGCCGGCCTATTGGGCTCCAACCCCCAGGTCCTGCAAGCCGTGGCCCGTGATTTCGACGGCTCGGCCGACCAGTTACGAGCCTCGATCCGACGGCTGGCCCAATTGGTCAGCCAGCTGCCTTGGACCGGATCGGACGCCCGCAGGTTCCAGTCCCAGTGGTCCAGCTCCCATCGTCCGGCCATGAACGCGGCGGCCAGCCTGCTGGATCAAGCCGCCGACAGCCTGCGCCGCGACGCCCAAGAACAGCTACAGACGTCGTCCTAGCGCCGAGTCGAGGAGGCCTTCATAGACGGACACAGGCCAGTTGAGCAGTTGATTCGGGGTCTCCCGGATTGCAGCCAGGGCAGTAGGGGAGTTCTCCCCATGGCACGTTTTGGTGTGCCGTTTTAGGCTGGCGCGCAGGTGGTCTCGATCCTTCGCCCAGTCCGCAGCCTGGGTGAGACCACCGGCCTCACCTCCCCCACGAGGCTACGCCGGGACCGTCTCTAGAGGCAGGGCGGTCCCGGCGTGGCTTGGCTGGCGATGGTTGCGGGCGGACCGGTTAGGGTTGGGTCAAGCCATCGTCTGATAAGGGGTCCGATGTCAGTCCAACGCGGTCTCATTCCTCCCGGCGTCATCGGCACGCCCTTCAGCTCTCAGGCCAGCCGCGTCATGTTGCTGGGGTCGGGCGAGCTGGGCAAGGAAGTCGCCATCGAATTGGTCCGCCTCGGAGTCGAGGTCATCGCCGTCGACCGTTACCCGGACGCGCCGGCCATGGCGGTGGCGCAGAGCAGCCATGTCGTGGACATGCTGGACGGCGTCGCCTTGGGCCAGTTGATCGAGCGGGAGCGGCCGGACTTGATCGTGCCCGAGGTCGAGGCCATCGACACCGCCTTGTTGGAGCGGCTGGAGGCCGAGGGCCGGGCACGGGTGGCGCCGACGGCTCGGGCCACTCGTTTGACCATGGATCGCGAGGGGGTGCGCCGTTTGGCCGCCGAGGAGCTGGGATTGCCCACCTCGCCCTATTTCTTCGCCGACTCCCTGGGCCAACTGGGGGCCGCCATCGACCGGCTCGGCCTGCCCTGCGTGGTCAAGCCGGTGATGTCGTCGTCCGGCCACGGCCAGTCCGTGGTGCGTTCCGCCGACGAGATCGAGACGGCCTGGCAGCTGGCCCAGTCCGGCGGCCGAGCGGCCCAGCACGGGGCCAGCCGGGTGATCGTGGAAGGCTTCATCGACTTCGACTACGAGATCACCCTGTTGACGGTCCAGCACCGCGATGGCGTCACCTTCCTCGACCCGGTCGGGCATCTCCAGATCGACGGCGACTACCGCGAGTCCTGGCAGCCCCAGCCGATGTCGGACCTGGCCCTGGCCGAGGCCCGCCGGATCGCCGCCACCATCACCTCGGCCCTAGGCGGCTGGGGCATCTTCGGGGTCGAATTGTTCGTCCAGGGCGAGCGCGTCATCTTCTCCGAGGTCTCGCCCCGTCCCCACGACACCGGTTTGGTCACCCTGGTCTCTCAGGACCTGTCCGAGTTCGCCCTCCACGCCCGTGCCCTGCTCGGCCTGCCCGTGCCCGGTCTGACCAGTCTGGGGCCGTCGGCCAGCCGCGCCCTCACGGTCGAAGGCCACGGCGTGCCAGTCTTCCACGGCCTGGAGCGGGCTCTGAGCGAGCCGACCGTCCAAGTCCGCCTCTTCGGCAAGCCGAGGGTGGACGGACACCGCCGCGTCGGCGTGGTGGCGGCCCGGGGTCAGAACATCGAGGCGGCCCGGTCGCGTTGCCGTCAAGCGGCCGAAGCCTTAGTGGTGGAACTGGTGGAGGACGATCCAGCGGTCTGAGGTGGAGGGAGCAGTTGGAGGGCCAAGCCTCTTACGAGCGACCCTCAACTAATCAATCCAGGGCGGTGAATCGCCCGATCGGCCCGGGTCCCGCTCCGAGTCAAGCGGTCAGTCAATGCCGCCGTCGGGCAGCCCCAGCAATTCCATGATGGCGTGCCCCACGCCGGAGTCGCCGTGGTGGCGGGCCTGGCGGAAACCGCGTTCCAGCAGTGACGGATGAGCGTTGCCCATGGCGAAGGGGTAGCCGGCCAGCTCCAGCATGGACAGATCGTTCGGCATGTCGCCGAAGGCGGCCAACTGGGCCGGCGCGACGCCCAACTCGGCCATCAAAGCGCTCAGGGCGCTGCCTTTGGAGACGCCGGGGGCGGACAGTTCGAGCAGGCCGGAGTCTTGGACGAAGGAGAAAGTGACGTCGAGCCGGCCGGCCACGATCGGTTCGGCCAGCCGCATCAAGGTCACGGTGTCGATGTCGGGGCTGAGCACCAGCAGCTTGATGGTCTGACCGGCTCCCAACAGTTCCGCCATCGTGTCAGCCACCAGGATGGCCTCGACGAAGTCGCCCCGTAACGGGTAGGAAGCCAACCGGCCCCAGCCCTCGACGTATTCCAGGGCGAAGGCCAAGCCGGGCAAAGCCTGCTCGAGATCGTCCACCACCGTCGCCGTCACCGCCGCCGGCACCTCGTGGGCGGTCAAGGTGCGGCCGCTGTCGAGGTCGAAGCTGACCGCCCCATTGCTGGCGATGACGCGCGGATGAGCCGGCCGCAAGGGTTCCAGCACCTCCAACCAGCGAGCCGGGCGACCGGTCGCGAAGACCATCTGCACCCCCTGATCGGCGGCGGCGAAGACGGCTCTGCGATTGAGTTCTGAGATCTGCCCGTCGGCTCCTAGGAAGGTGCCATCCATATCGGTCGCCACCAAGCGGACGGGTGGACTCGGTCTGACTGTCATCGACGCCACCCTATCGATTCCCCGGCCCGACCGCCGAGCCCAGGACCACTCCTCGGCACACCAGCCCGGGACTGTTGACAGGCATTCAGTCGCTTCGGACCGCTCACTATGGGTGAGGCCCTCGGCCTTCCCATCTACGTTCGCGCCCTCTCGGGTTCGAGCCCCGACAGCGTTCGATCAATTGTCAGCGACACCCTACGGGTGACACTGACAATGGTGGGGCGGGCGGGGCTCGAACCCGCGACCGGAGGATTATGAGTCCTCTGCTCTGACCAGCTGAGCTACCGCCCCTAGGCGCTGCCTGTCGAGTCTATCGACCCTTGAGAGTCTCAAACACTCGGCTCGGCAGAGTGGGGCCAGTGCCCCATGTGTGGCCGACCGCCTCGTCTCAATCAGTCCAGGCCCGTCGGGTCAAGCGCTTGAGTCGACCGGGACACGTTGTCAGTGGTCGGCCGGTTCTACGCGCTCTACGGTGGACACCCGATCAATTGAACGATCGAAGGAAGCGACCCGACCGAACCCACTGGCTTCTGCGCGTGCGACCAGATATGCCTCCGCGAAATCCAACCGGTCAAGTTCGTAGACCTCAAGAGCCCGAAAAAGCACCGGCGGGTCAGCGCACTTGATCGACGGCATCGCCAGAAGCGACCGTATCACCGCCGCCACCCGGGGTCGTGTAACGCGATAGAACGATTCAAGGACATAAACGGTCTCAGCGACGACCAGATCCGCCAGCACGAGGCTCCGTTCGTTAGCCAAGAAACGAGTGGCCCGACGAGCCATGTCCGGAGGATCACCCGTCAGATGGCGCACCAAGATGTTGGTGTCGACGAAGGTGTTCAATGGCGTTCAGCCGTCCGGTCAGACCGGGTTTCACGCCGGATCTCGCCCCACCCCGCGCCCCGTTTGTCTCGAGCGACGTAGATCGATCCCGCCAAGTCCAAGAAATCGATGCTTCGCGCCAGAATCGCCCGCTTCTCCTCAACTCGAAAGGCCACTGAGTCACCCTGTTTGATTCCGAGCGCGTCACGCACCGCTTTGGGCAGTGTCACCTGCCCTTTCGATGTCACTCTTACCGTCACGTCCACGATCACCCTCCTTACTTTTCCTCCACCGTAAGGATACGCCCTCTAAAGCCCTAGTCTTCAACAAGTTGGACTTCGACGATCCCAGCGGCCCAGGTCACCGCCTTGCCCCGCCTGCACGCCGACCCTTTCGACCGCCTTCTGGTGGCTCAGGCCACGGCGACGGGGCTCACCCTCCTGACTCACGATCCGCAGGTGGCGGCCTATCCAGGGCCGGTCCAGAAGACCTGACCAAGGAATCAACCCCTCAGTATTTTCTCCATAGCCTTACCCCTCGCCACCTCGTCCACCAACTTGTCCAGCCAACGTATTCTCCGCATGAGTGGCTCGGCGATCTCCTCGACGCGAACCCCGCAGATCGTTCCGGTGATCTTGTCAGCGTTCGGGTTGATCCGTGGGGCTTCCGAGAAGAAGGTCTCGAAGTCCACGCCCTGGTCGAGCTGGGACTGCAAGCCCTGCTCGTCATAGCCAGTCAACCAGCGAGCGACCGTGTCGACTTCCTCTTTGGCGTGTCCTCTCCGCTCCACCTTTTGGATGTACAACGGGTAAACGCTGGAGACCGCCATCTTGTATATACGCTCGTTCTTCATAGCGTCCCCTCCCGCTTTGACGCTTCATCGATGAAAACCGTCCACTGGCCGACCCTGCCTCAGCGCAGCACCGGGATCAGACCGCGTTGGATGGGCATGACGTCGGGCTGGTCGGACAGGATGGCGACGACCCGTCGGCAGCTGGGCCGCATGATGACGAATTGCCCGTCCGTGCCGTAGCAGTAGTAGATCTCGCCCTCGGCCCGCCACAGGGTCAGACCGTAGGCCCGCTTCGGGATCGGATCGGCCGGGTCGTACCAAGCGGTGGTGCGGACGACCGGTTGACGCATCCGCTGGACCCAGTCGGCCGGCACTAGCTGGCGACCCTGCCAAGCCCCCTCGTCCAAGACCAGGCGGCCCAACCGATCGAGGTCCCTGGCGGTCAGGCGCAGACCGGTGCAGCCGGAGTCGTAGGGACCGAGCTTGGCCCAGTCCCAACCCGAGACGCCGATGGGGGAGAGGAAGCCCTCCTCGGCCCACTGCCCGACCGAGCGGCCGGTGCCCTCCTGCAGGATGACCGAGGTCAGGAAGGTGCCGACGTTGGAGTACGAGAAATGCTGGCCGGGGTCGTGCTCCAGGGGACGGTCGAAGATGTAGCTGAAGTAGTCCGCCGGATCGAGGTCGGCGATGTCGCCGCGGAAGAAGAAGCCCTCCTGGTGTCCGATGGTGGCGCTGAGGAGATGCCAGAGCCGGACCTCCTGCCAGCGCCGGTCGACCTGGGCCGGGGCCAGGCCGAAGCCGCGCAAGACCTCTAACACCGGCAGATCGGGGCCGATCGGATGGTCACCCGCCTGAGCGCCGGCGGCCTGGGCCAGACCGACGCTCAAAGCGGTCACGACCTTACTGATGGAACGGATGTTGTGAGTGGCTCCGGGATCGTGGCCGAAGTCATGCGACCAGCTGACGCCCGGCTCGGACACCACCAGGCCGAAGACGTTGAGGGGCTGGCCGGTCTCATCGGTGGCCTTGGTCAAACACTCGACGGCCTGGTCGAAATCGCGCTGCTCCATGGTCGACTCCTTCGTCTGGCAGCGGGGACGCAGTCCACCGAGTCGCCGATCACCCGTTGCGCTGATTGCGCGCCCGCAGACGCAAACCTCGGCTGCGTTCGAGATGGGACGACATGGTGGAAGCGGCGACCTCGGCCTGACGGCCCCGGACGGCCTCCAGAATAGCCCGGTGCTCGATGTGCGACTCGGCCAGGTCGTCGGCTGGACCGGGCGGACCCTGGTCGTAGATACGTAACTGGGCCATCCAACGTTCCAGAGTCGAGGACATGGTGACATTGTGGGCGGCCTGCCACAGCGCCTCATGCCACTCGGCGTTGAGCTGATGGCCCTCGGCCTCGTCGGTGGCGGCTTCCTCTTGCTCCAGCAGATCCTCCAAATGGACCAGATCGAGATCGGTCCGGCGTTGGGCGGCGGCGGCCGCGGCGGCCGCCTCCAAAGCGATCCGGGCCTCGTAGATCTCGATCACGTCCTGGGCCGTGCCCGTCCGGACGCGGTAGCCCCGGGCCGACCGCTCGATCAAACCGTCCCGCTCCAAAGCCGCCAAGGCCTCCCGGATCGGAGTCCGGGAGACGCCGTAGTGGGCCGCCAAAGAGGTCTCCAACAAGCGCGAGCCGATCGGAAAACGCCCAGCCAAGATGTCGTCCCGCAGACTGAGGTACTGGTTGGTGGTCAGATCGCCGCAGTCGTCGTCGCGTCCCGCCATGGCTGCCTCCCTTCCTCAGCAGAGGTATACACAATCTGTTGAGACATTATCCGAGCGCCGTCACCGAACTCAACCGCACCCGCCCCGGCCCGATCAGACCGGGCGCCGCAGCTCAGTGTCGGGTCAGGGAGATGTCGATAGGCCAGCCTGGGTCAGAGAGGGTGTCTGACCGACCCCTGAACCGCCCCGCCCCGGGCCGGACCAGTCAGGAGGACTTGGGCTCGGTCTTGATCAACTCGGCGAAACCCACCGAGCGGTTGGACGAGTGGAACAGGTCGGTGCAGGTGATGAGAGTGGCGATGGCCCGGGTGGCGACCGAAGTGCGGTCGAACGGATTGGGCAACATGATCCACGACTCGGTCTCCTGAACGGTCAGGTTCTTCGGTGAATCGAGCAGTTGGTAGGTGTAGACCGTGTCGGCCGTCTCGACGATGACCAGGGCCCCCTTGGGCAGTTTGAGCAGATTCTTGAAGGGCTCGCCGTTGGTGATGCGGTGCCCGGCGATGACGAAATTGCCGATCTCGCCCGGCAGGGCCGATTGAGGGTACCAACCGACGCCGTGCTTGAGCGTGGCCGTGTCGATCCCGGCCAAGATGGGGACCTGCCAATTGGCCCCGAAGTCAGGGATGCGCAAGATGGCGAAACCCCTGGCCACCACCGACCCATTGCCGCTCTGCTGGGCCTGCTCGACCGCGGCCGCCTCCACCCTGGGGTCGATCGGCGGGAGATCCTCGGCCCACTGCCGTTCCATGTCGTTGACCTGGTTCTGATAATCCCGCTGGGACCCGATCGAGGTGCCGAACATCTCCCAGGCCACGTAGCCGGACAAGCCGAGCCCGGTCACCAGCAGACCGATGCCAAGGATGAGCAGGAGGCTGCCCCACTTGGAGCGCCGCTTGGGCCGTTTGACCGGCTCGATGGCCCGCTGCGGAAGCGTCTTGGCGCCGCTGGATGACATATACCGCTGGTCCCAACTGATTCGGAGGTTTCTATCAGAATACGGGATACCGCCCACCGCCGAGACGACCGCGCCACCTAGCACCCTCGTCCTTCACAACGCCGCGCCGGCGAGCGGCATTCCCTCGTCCGGCCCATCATCTGATCCCCGTCGGATCCGATCGAGTCTGGCTTGTGCCGTGGCTGGCGCTTTGTGTAAGCTCAACTACCGCGCCTGAAAGGGCTGGCGGACGTGGCTCAGTTGGTAGAGCATCACCTTGCCAAGGTGAGGGTCGCGGGTTCGAATCCCGTCGTCCGCTCGAAGGAGCACGGTGGAGTGGCCGAGAGGCGAGGCAACGGACTGCAAATCCGTGTACACGGGTTCAAATCCCGTCTCCACCTCGGGCGGTTGGCGCAGTGGTAGCGCGCTTCCCTGACACGGAAGAGGTCGCTGGTTCAAACCCAGTACCGCCCACCAGACGATAGGTGGATAGTGCTCTCTTTCAGAGAGCCTCGTCGTCCGGTCTTCAATTCCTGGGGGCCAAGCCCCCAGCCCCCCTTACCGTGGTCGGATCCGCTTACTGTGGTCTGGTCCGCTTATCGTGGTCGGGTCCGCCGAGCGAGCGAGCACCTACGACCACCGACACGCCGAAACAAGAGCCGTAACCCCCCGATCAGGTAACAGACACTCGTCGACCGAGCAGCTACGACCACATCAGCCAGCCCCACCCGACCACAGACGACCGTAGGGACGCCGAAAGCGACTCTCTAAGCAGTGAGGAGTGTCCGTCCCGACCCCCGCCGAAGCCACGGCAGACCCATACGGTCCGGCCGCCCGCAGGGCGACCGGAACTAGAAACGCGAGGGACAGCGCCACCCGCAGAGAAGCACACCCCACTCCCCACCCGACGACCGAACCCGCCGAGCGAGCACATAGACACGATTGAGGCGAACGTCGAGCGCTCGCGCTCGTAAGTGAGCCGATTGAGTGTTTGAGACTCGTCAGAGTCCAACGACCACCGACACGCCGAAACAAGAGCCGTAACCCTCCAATCGCACAACAGACCCTGGCGAACGAGCGGCCACGACCACACTGGAACGAGCCAGCAGGTGGCGCATTCGGACGAGGCCTAATCCGATCGTTGACTTGTAGGCTATGCGAATGGTGCGGAAGTTATGGATCGCGGTGGTCCTAGCGGTTAGTTCTTCTTTCGGACTGGTCGGGTGCGGCGAGGCAGAGGTTGGACCGGCGACGCCGGAGGCACGGATCGCCAACAGTTTGGCTGAGTACTTCCAAAGAACGCTGGAATTGCAGAATCCGTCGCCGCTCGAGCGGGAGGTGATCGAGCGGGCTATTGTGGCGGGACAGCTCGATCCGGCGGATTACGAGGCGGCTCATTCACGTTACGCGCAGTGCATGGCCGAACATGGCTTCGACCTCTCGTTCCGTAAGACCCCTGACGGCCTCTACATCGAATTGCCTAACATCGATAACACCGGACACAGGGATACGACTGCGGCGTCGCTGGAGTGCGACAGGGACAACGGTTTAATCATGGCGCTTTACCGCACCCAGCAGGCCAACCCGGGGCTGCTGGCCGATAATCGACTCACCGCCATCCAGTGTTTGCAAAGATCAGGTTTCGTCGACGCTGACTACACGGTCGATGATTTCGAGCGGGACCAGAGCACGGACACCTTCCCCTTCGACCAGTACGAGACCGGTCCGAATAATTGCCTGTGCCAAGCCGGATACGCCTATTTCTCAGTCGAGGGGTGAGCCCAGGCGAGTTCGCTCGGGCCAGAGCCGATGGTGTCCGAATGGGGACGGGCTAGCGCTGATCCGTCCGGCCCGCCGCGGCCAGCCCTGGCGCCGGTTCCAGACTGATGGGGCAAAATAGCTTCTGGTCTCGATCAAGTCGTCGGGCTGGGAAAGGACATCGCCGTGAACATCCGCCTCATCGTCTCAGATTCCGTTCAGGACCAGTCGGTCGAAGCGGGCGCGACTGGTCTGGATCTGTTCAGTCAGGACCAGACCGTGGTGGCGATGCGGTTGAACGGGGTCACTCGTGACCTGGCCACTGAGCTCGGTCCGGACGACCAGGTCGAAGCGGTGGCAGCCGATTCCCCGGAGGGTCTGTCCATCATCCGCCACTCCTGCGCCCATGTCGCCGCCCAGGCCGTCCAGGGGCTTAGGTCCGAGGCTAAGCTCGGCATCGGCCCGCCCATCACGGACGGCTTCTACTACGACTTCGACGTCGACCAGCCCTTCACGCCAGAGGACCTGAAGGCCTTGGAGAAGGCCATGCGGATCATCGTCAAGGAGCGCCAGCGCTTCGTCCGCCGCGCGGTCAGCGACGAGCAGGCCCGTCAAGAACTGGCCGACGAGCCGTACAAGATCGAATTGATCTCGCTCAAGGGCGCCGCCTCCGCCGACGACGGCTCGGCGGTCGAAGTGGGGGAGGGGCAACTGACCATCTACGACAATGTCCGCCGCACCGGCCAGGTGGCTTGGCGGGACCTCTGTCGCGGACCCCACGTCCCCCACACCGGCTACATCAAGGCCTTCGCCCTGACCCGCAGCTCGGCCGCCTACTGGCGGGGCGACCAACGCAACGCCTCCCTGCAGCGGCTCTACGGCACCGCTTGGGCTAGCCAAGATGATCTTGACGCATACCAGACCCGGCTGGCCGAGGCGGCCCGGCGCGACCACCGTAAATTGGGCACGGAGCTAGACCTCTACAGCTTCCCTGAGGAGGTCGGCCCCGGCTTGCCCCTGTTCCATCCCAAAGGCGGGGTGATCAAGCGGGTGATGGAGGACTACGTGCGCCAGCGCCACATCGAGGAGGGCTTCCTCTATGTCGGCACGCCCCACATCACCAAAGAGGGCCTGTTCCACACCTCGGGCCATCTGCCTTACTACAGCGAGGGCATGTTCCCGCCCATGGACGTGGACGGCACGAACTACTACCTCAAAGCCATGAACTGCCCCATGCACAACCTCATCTTCGCTTCACGGGGACGCAGCTACCGGGAGTTGCCGCTGCGCTTCTTCGAGTTCGGCACGGTCTACCGGGACGAGCGCTCCGGGGTGTTGCAAGGCCTGACTCGGGTGCGCTCGATCACCCAGGACGACTCCCACTCCTACGTCACAGAATCGCAGGCCCCGGACGAAGTTCGTCACTTGCTCCGCTTCGTGCTCGGCCTGTTGAGCGACTTCGGATTGAACGACTTCTACCTGGAACTGTCCACCCGCGACGACAGCGGGGCCAAGGCGGACAAGTTCATCGGCAGCGATCAGCAGTGGGCCGAGGCCACCGCCATCTTGGAGCGAGTCGGCCGCGAGACCGGCCTGGACTTGGTGCCCGATCCGGGCGGCGCGGCCTTCTACGGACCCAAGATCTCGGTCCAGGCCCGTGACGCCATCGGGCGGACCTGGCAGATGTCGACCATCCAATACGACTTCAACCAACCGGCCCGTTTCGGTCTGCGCTACACCGCCGCCGACGGCTCGCTGCGTCAGCCGGTCATGATCCACTCGGCCAAGTTCGGTTCGATCGAACGCTTCATGGGCGTCTTGGTGGAGCACTACGCCGGCGCCTTCCCAGCCTGGTTGGCCCCGGTCCAGGTGGTCGGCATCCCGGTCGCGGCCGAGCATGTGCCCTACCTGCGGGAGGTGGCCGCCCAATTGGGTCAGGCCGGGGTCAGAGTCGAGGTGGACGACTCGGACGAGCGGATGCAGAAGAAGATCCGGGCGGCCCAGCGCCAGAAGGTGCCCTACATGTTGATCGTGGGGGCCGACGACATCGCCCAGGGCGCGGTCAGCTTCCGCTACCGGGACGGGTCGCAGAACAACGGGGTGCCAATCGCGGCCGCCATCGCCGAGATCACGACCGCCATCCGCGAGCGGGCCTGACCATGGCCCCAAGTCCAGACTTCGAACTCCGGCCGGCCAGTTCGGCCGCCGGAGCGCCGGACGGCATGGAACGGCTGTGGACGCCGCATCGGATGGCCTACATCGCCTCTCACAAAGAGCCGGCGGCCGATCCGCCCTGTCCCTTCTGCGTCGCCCCCGGCTTAGACCCAGTCGAGTCGCTGGTGGTCTGGCGCGGGGAGGCCGTCTACGCCGTCCTCAACCTCTACCCCTACAACCCGGGCCATCTTTTGATCTGCCCCTATCGTCATGTGGCCGATTACACCGATCTGAGCCACCAGGAGACCGTCGAACTGGCCCAAGCCAGCCAGCGGGCCATGCGCGTGCTGAGGCGGGCCAGCGCTCCGGCCGGGTTCAATCTGGGCTTGAACCAGGGGCCGGTGGCCGGGGCCGGGGTGGCCGGGCATCTGCATCAGCACGTCGTGCCGCGCTGGGCCGGCGACGCCAATTTCTTCCCCATCGTGGCCCAGACCAAGGCCGTGCCGGAGCTCTTAGGCCAGACCCAAGCCAAGCTGGCGGCGGTCTGGAGCGAGGTGGACTGACCCATGCTGGAGCACGCTCGTTTCATTCTGACCGCCATCACCCGTCGGCCGGCGGCCTGGTTGGTGGCGCGCCGGATCAGTCCTAACGCCGTCACCGTCGCCGGCACCGTCTTGTTGATCGGGGCGGTCGCCGCCACCGTCCCCTTCGGCCACCTCTGGTTGGCTGGTCTGCTCATCCCGCTGATCTCCTTGACCGACGGCTTGGACGGCCAGATGGCCCGCTTGACTGAGCCGACCCGTTTCGGGGCCTTGCTCGACTCGACCTTGGACCGGCTGTCCGACGGCGCCATCAGCTTGGCCGTCTGCCTCTGGCTGGCCCGTCAGCCCGACCACCTGCCCTGGCTGGGATTGGCTCTGTACGCCGGCTTGGTCGGCCAGGTCGTGCCTTACGCCAGGGCGCGGGCCGAATCGCTCGGGCTGAACGGCCGCGGCGGATTGGCCGGGCGGACCGACCGTAACGTCTTGACCAGCCTGGGCTTGTTCCTGGCTGGCCTGGGGGTGCCCTGGGCCTTGGAGACGGCCATCGGCCTGATCGCCCTGATGGGATCCGTGACGGTGGTCCAACGTTTGGTCCGGGCTCACCGCAGTGGTGCGACCGAACCGCCGCCCGCCGCGCAGAGCGGCCCTACCTCGACTCCAGAGGCCTTGTCCTAAACTATGCCCCAGGTAGCCGTGAAGGGAGATGAGAAGCCATGAAATGTCCGGCTTGCGGCCTCGACTTGGTCGCCCCGGCGAATTTCTGTCCCTATTGCGGCGCCCGGCTCAATGTCAGCGGGGCCGAGCCCACCTCCGTCATGGCGACGGTCGAGGACGCCACTGGGACCGATGAGTTGACGCCGGACGAGTTGCGCGCCATCGACGCCTTGCCAGCCGGCTCCGCCCTCTTGATCGTGGTCAAGGGACCGGGCCAGGGCTCCCGTTTCCTGCTCAAAGAGGACCAGGTCATCGCCGGCCGCCACCCCGGCAATGAGATCTTCTTAGACGACGTCACCGTCTCGCGCCACCACGCCATTTTCACCCGGGCCGAGGGACGTTACGGCGTGTCCGACGCCTCCAGCCTCAACGGCACCTACGTCAATCGCGCCTTGATCAGTCAACCCATCATGTTGCGCTCGGGCGATGAAGTCCAGATCGGCAAGTTCCGTATGGTCTACTTCACCGGACCACATGGAGCCCGCTGATGGCGCAGCCGTATCGCAGCATCGGCCAGGTCATGGCCTCCGTCAAATCTGAATACCCGGAAATCTCCATCTCCAAAATTCGTTATCTGGAGTCGGAGGGGCTGATCACACCGGAGCGGGCGCCGTCGGGTTACCGGCGCTACAGCCAAGCCGACATCGAGCGACTGCGTTACGTGCTGAGCGCCCAGAAGAACCACTATCTGCCGCTCAAAGTCATTCGCGAGCACCTGCAATTGATCGACCAAGGTTTGGAACCGCCCACAGTCGAGGCGACCGAGCCGCCGACGGCGCCGACCGTTCCCGCCTCCGTCCCGACTATGGAACGCGGGGGATCGGCCCGCCCAGTCAAACTGACCAGAGCCCAGCTCTTAGACAAATCCGGTCTGGCCGAGGCCGATCTGCTCCAGCTGGAGCGCCAATCCATCATCAAACTGCGCCGGGGGACCTCCTACTACGGCTGGGAGGCCCTGACCGTGGCCATGGTGGCACGACGGCTGAACGCTTTCGGCGTGGACGCCCGCCACATGCTGGTGCTCCGGCAAGCGGCCGAGCGCGAGGTCGCCCTGATCGAACAGATCGTGGCGCCGTACTCCCGCCGCCAAGAGGTCTCCCGCCGCGTCACCATCGAGGTGGCCGAGTTGGTCATGCACGCCCACGCCGCCCTCATGCAGACCGTCTTGGAGCACTGAGCGCGCCGCGAGCGCGCGAGGGCTCAGGCTCCCACGATTGCCCTGAAGCTCAAGTTGAGACTCCCTGAGCGGAGTGGGGCGAGCTCTCTCAAAGAGGTTCTTATAAGCACTGTATGACCTTGTCAGAGTGGATTTAGCGGTAAATCTGAGCGGCCCTTGGCAGGGTCCTGAGACAGGCCCGGGCGAGCCTGATTGACCCGACCGCAGGGATTGCCTAGTGTCCTGGGTCAGAGGCCGAAAGCTGGACCAGCTGGCCTCGTCCGGGACTCGGATTCGGGTTCTGAGATCCTGTAGAAAGCGGTGAACGAAGTGGTGCCAGCCGATCGGATACCAGGCCAAGAGGCACTGTTCGAGGGTGACTTCGCCCCAGTCGCGTCCAACATCGGCTTCCGGGGTCCGACCGCCTGCCAGGTGGCCGGCATCACCTATCGCCAACTCGACTACTGGGCCCGCACCGGCCTGGTGGTGCCGGAGATCCGTGACGCCAGCGGTTCGGGCAGCCAGCGCTTGTACAGCTTCCGTGACCTCCTGCTCTTGAAGGTCATCCGCCGTCTGCTCGGCGCCGGCATCTCCCTGCGCCAGATCCGCGCCGCCGTCGAGCACCTGCGCTCGCGCGGGGTGGACGACCTGACCGAGGTGACTTTGATGTCGGACGGCTCGTCGGTCTTCGAGTGCACCTCCGAGCACGAGGTGATCGACCTCCTGAAGGGCGGCCAGGGCATGTTCGCCATCGACTTGGGCGGGGTCTGGCGCGGCATCGAAGGCAGCTTGACCGATCTGCCCCAGTACCGGGCCGGCCAAGGTCCGACTTGGACCGACGAATTGGCGGCCCGGCGCCGGGCCAAACAGGTCGGCTGAGGCGGGGCTGGTGATCCGATCGATTGGCCAGCTCGAATCGGACCGAACGGCTGCGGGCGCGGTGGTCGGCTCTACTCCACCGCTTGCTTGAGTTGCCTGGGGCGGCCCATCTGGTCCGAGCCCTGGACCGCTTCAACCAACGTCTGGGCGGGCAAGCCGCGGCGGCCATCGCCTTCTTCTCCGTCCTGACCCTGATCCCGGCCCTGATGGTGGCCTGCGCCAGCTTGGGCGCCTTCCTCGATCTCTTCCGTCCCGACCTGCTCCAACCACTGGGAGATTGGTTGGCTCGCTTGACCGGCGACTTGGAGGCCAGTCAGCAACTGATGGGGCTGATCAGACCGATCCTGGCCGACTGGCGCTCGGTCGGCTTGATCGCCCTGGTCCTGGCGGCCTACTCCGGCGCCAACTGGATCAACCGTCTGAGGCAATCGATCAACGCCGTCTGGCACAGTCACCCTAGACCCGATCCTCAGCCGCCTTACCTGCTCAGGATGCTGCGCTACGCCGGCTTGTTCGCCGTCTTCGCCCCCGTCCTACTGGTCAGCCTGGCCAGCTCCTCGGTGGCCAGTTGGCTGACCCAGACCATCCTGCTCAAACTGGGTCTGAGCGGCAGTCTGAGCGCCAGTCTGCTGGTGCGACTGGCCGGCTGGACGGTCAACCTGGCCTTGGGCTGGCTGCTCTTCCTAGGCGTCTTCGCCCTGGCTCCTTGGGAACGCCGACCTTGGTCGACGCTAGCCCGGGGAGCCGGTCTCGGGGCCATCGGCTTGGGGACGATCCAGCTAGGGACGTCCTGGATCATCCAGGCCATCGGCCGCAATCAGACCGCCGTCTTATTCGGGCCCGTGGTCGTCATCATGCTGGTCTTCTACCTGATCAGCCAGTGGACGGTATTGGTGGCGGCCTGGACCGCCACCACCGAACCGAAGGCGGCCCGGTCCGCCCGCTCGGCCCAGGCCGGGGGAGCGGCCACCCCGGTCAATCCGGTCAGTGACGACGCGACCGGCTCGACTTCAGATCCGCAGCCGGACTCGCCTTGAGCCCAGTCTCGGTTCAGCCGACCTCGAGCGGCCGGGGCTGGCCGATGTCCTTGAGCAGCTCTTGGTACCAGCCTTGGGTGACGTCGAAGGGCTTGCCGCCGGCGATGCGGGAGAACTCGATCACCTTCAGCTGGTCGTCGCGCTCGTCTTGGCCGACCACGCCGGGCCGGCCGGCCAGAGCCGAGTCGACCGCCAAATCGACCATGCGGGCGATCAGCTGGAGATCGAAATCGTTGGCGGCGGCGGACCGGCAGTAGTAACCCGACTTCTGCACCAGCACCTTGGCCGCGCCGATCCGGGGAGCGAAGTGACGGGCGAACCAGGTGCCCGGATTGACCTTGTCCAGATGGACGTGACCGAAGGCGTCGCGCGGCACCGCTTCACCGCTGGCCTCCATCTCGGCCACGATGGTCTCGACTCCGGCCCCTTCAGACAAGAAGATATTGACAGAGCCGAGCTGCTCCATGGTGGCGCGCAGCCTGAGCGACTCGGCCTCCAGATCGATCTCGGCCTCCGGCACGAAGACGGCGTGGACGTCCCAGGCCCGCCGGTCCAAGCCGATCTCGGGCAGCCAGTCCTGGGCCAAGACCCAGGAACGGTACTTGCGGGCGGCGGCGGCGGTCAACCAGCCGCAGTGACGACCCATCACCTCGTGCACGATCAGAGTGTCGGCGGCGGAATTGTGCTCGGCCACGACGTTACGGGCGAAGCCCGCCGCCGCCTCGGCCGCCGTGTCGGCGCCCAGCGACTGACGGATCGGCACGATGTCGTTGTCGATCGTCTTGGGCAGGCCGACCACGGTCAAGCCGTGGCCCTGCTGGGCCAGATAGTCGGCCAGGTCGCCCGCCGTGGTGTTGGTGTCGTCGCCGCCGATGGTGTGCAAGACGTCGACTCCATCCGAGCGCAGCCGCTCGGCCGCCACCTGGAGCGGGTTCTGCCCCTCACGCACCAGACCGCGCTGGACCAGGTTGTCGACGTTGGTCAGTTTGACCCGGGAGTTGCCGATGGGGGAGCCGCCGAAGCGGTGCAGCAGCCCGGCCTTGGCCCGGATCAGGGGAGTGACGGTCAACCGGTCGCCCTTCAGCAGGCCCTCGTAACCGTGCCGGTAAGCGATGATCTCAGTCTCAGGGGCGATCTGGCTGTAACGCTCGATCAAACCGCCGACGGCGCTGGACAGACAGGGGGCGAAACCGCCCGCCGTCAGAATCGCCACTCGCTGAGCCATGCTGTGCCCCTCTTCCCGGCGCGCCCGTGCGCGACCTAGATCAGTGTCCCTCCAAAGCGACCTCCAGGCGCCGGATGGCCTGACGCACGATCTCCGGCGAGGTCGCCAAGTTGATCCTAATCCATTGGCCGTAGGCCGGGTCGTACTCGGCTCCGCCGTTGAAAGCCACCCGGCCCCGCTCCAGGAAGTGCGCCGCCGGGTCCACCAGGCCCAGGGGAGAGCAATCCACCCAGGCCAGGTAAGTGGCGGGGGAGGGGTGGTAGACCAAACCCACCTGGGCCAGACACTCGGCCAAGAGTTCTTTGTGCTCGACGATCTCACGGTTGAGCTGGGCCAGCCAAGCCCGGTCGAAGTCCAGGGCCGCCGTCTGGGCCAACAAGCCGATATGGCTGGCGGAGGCCCGCACCTCGTAGGGCAGCGACCACATCTGCTCCACCCGGTTGACCCCGGCCACGGTCAGACCGGCCGCCGCGCCGGCCAAGCCGAAGGCCTTCGAGGCCGAGGTCACGACCAGGCCGTCCGCCCCGCCGGGCAGGCTGAGGTAGGGCACGAACTCGACCGCCGGGTCGTGCACCAGGGAGTGGATCTCGTCCACGATGACCAAGACCTGGTATTGGCGGGCCAAGTCGGCCACGGTTTGTAATTCCGCGGCCGTGGCGATGCTGCCACAGGGGTTGTGCGGGTTGCAGAGCAGGAAGGCGGCCGGCCGGCGCTGATCGAAGAGCCGGGCCAAGCCGGGCAGGTCGAGTCGGCCTAGGTCCGTCATCTCGACCGTGGCCAAGCTACGGCCGCCCACCGTGGCGGCCGGCCGGAAGGGGGCGTAGATCGGGCTGACGGTGGCGATGACGGCGCCAGGCGGCGTCAGATGCTCGACCAGAGCCGTCATGCCGGCCATGACATTGCCACAGGCCGCCACCTGCTGGTCGTCCAGTTGGAGCCCCCAGCTGTCCCGGGCGTATCTGATCCAGGCGGGCTCCAAGACCAGCCGGCCGTGGTAGCCGAAGTCACCGATGCGGACGGCCTCTTCCACGGCGGCCCGGGCCCCCGGCGACAGCAGACAATCCATCTCGGCCACCCAGAGCGGCAGCACGTCCGGGGCGTAACGGGTCCATTTCATGGACTGACGTTGACGCAGGACTTCCCAGCTGACGTCGAAGACGGTCACAGTGGACTCCAATCTGAAGCGGAGGCGGGCCCGGCGGCCGGGTCACGGTCTGACCGCCCACCTGATCGTAGCGCCGCCCGGGACCCGCCCTTCCGAGCTAAGTGTCATAATGCTCCTTATCGGACTAGCATTCAGGCTTCGGCCGTGACTCCTCTGAAGCGCTCGGCTAGAACCTTCCGGTCGCGTACGATGAATGCCATCGTCTCGTCACTTTAAGGAGTCATCCATGAGCCCCGATTCTCAGACGCCCGAGCCGCTCAGCCGCGACCTCATCGAACGGGTCATGCGGGAACAGAGCTGGCATTACACCATCGACAGCGACGGCGACATCGGCGGCATCTGGGACGACAATATGTTCTATTTCTTCCTCCGCGGCGACTCCGACGAGATCCTCTACGTCCGGGGCCG
This sequence comes from Propionibacteriaceae bacterium, assembly GCA_031265875.1. Taxonomy (GTDB): domain Bacteria; phylum Actinomycetota; class Actinomycetes; order Propionibacteriales; family Propionibacteriaceae; genus WQYJ01. Next base: position 109,528 of record JAISCA010000066.1, on the reverse strand, counting down.
CTGGCACCACTCCTTGACCACCGACCAGCGGACCGAAGCCCGCGAGGTGCTGGACGAGTGGCACCTGCAGCACTTCTGGCCCAAGGGCTACACCCGGGTGGACGACAACGGAGACGTCCGAGTCTACGGCGAGCATGTGGTCGACTGGGAGGCCGGCGTGACCTTCGACCAGCTGCTCCAGACCATCCGCTGCTCCATCAGCACGGTGTTGGGCATGTTCGAGGAGCTGGAACAGCACTTCGGCAAGAACTGACCGACCCAGCCCAGAGCTGCCCTGAGCCATCGAGCGGTTCTGGCCGACGCCCGGGCCCCGACTCGGCTCAGCCCAGTTCGACCACGACCTGGCGCCGGGCCCCGGGCGTCGACAAGGGCAGGCGGGCGACTGGTCGGTCCACCGTCGGGTCGACCCCCAGCGGCAGGTCTTGGCCGTCCAATTGGACGCGGACGACGCCGGCGCTGACGTGGTTCGGGTTACGGACTGAAATGTCATAACGCGCGCCGCGCCAGAGTCGCTGGACCGTGCAGCCATCCCAGGCCGGCGGCAGACAGGGGTCGATCACCAAAGAGTCGAAGTCCGGCCTGATCCCCAGGATGTATTGGCTGGCGGCGGTCAGCATCCAGCCCGCCGTGCCCGTCAACCAGGGGTTCTGGGCTTTGCCGTAGAGGGTGTGGTCGCGCCCGTAGACGAACTGGCAGTAGACGTACGGCTCGGCTCCCCGGATCTCGGCGCTGTCATTGCCGTTGACCGGCGCCATGGTCTCGTAATAGGCCAGGGCCCGCTCGCCCCGCCCCAGTATGGCCTCGGCCATGATGGGCCAGGCGTTGGGGTGGCAGAAGACGGCGGCGTTCTCCTTCACTCCGGGGTAGACCCGGGTGATGAAGCCGACCGCGTCGTCCACCTCGGTGTAAGCCGGCCAGACCAGGTGGGCGCCATAGGGCGAGGCCAGATGGTTCCAGACCGCGTCCATGGCCTGGGCCCCCCGATCGGGCGGCGCCACGCCGGCGATGACGGCCCAGGGCATGTGCTCCAGGAAGACCTTGCCCTCGTCGTTGGCGGCCGAGCCGATCTTGCGTTGGTCCCGGGTGTAACCCCTCAGGTACCACTGGCCGTCCCACAGGGCCGGCTCGATGCGCCGGGCCGTGCTGTCGGCCAGCGCGCGGTAGCGCTCGGCGTCGGCCCGCTCGCCCAAGGCGGTGGCGGCCTCGGCCAAGGAACGGGCGGCCCAGACTGACAAGAAGGAGACCAGGGCGGTCTCTCCCCCGCCCAGATTGAGACAGTCGTTCCAGTCCGCCCGCAGGCCCAGGGCCAGGCCATGGGGACCGATCTGATCAGCTGTGAAGTCGACCGCCCGCTTCAGGTGCTGGTAGACGCTGGTCGGCCGCCGGTCGTAGCCGGCCACGCCCAGTTCCTCGACCTGTTGATCGGTCAGGTCGCCGTCGGCGAAGGGCACGATCTGACGCAGGAAGTCCAGGTCGCCGGTCTCCTTGACGTAGGCCACGGCCGAGGCCACCGGCCAGAGATGGTCGTCCGAGCAGGCGTCGGCCAAACCGTGCGCCAACTGATCCGCCCGGGTCGGCACCACGGTCGGCAGCTTCACCCCGGCCGGGGCCTGGCGCAGCCCCTCCCCCGTCAGCAGCCGGGGGTCGAACAGATGCAGCCCGTAGCCGGCCGACATCTGACCTTGGCAGAGCTGGAGCAGACGACGACGGACCTGGGCCGGGTTGGTGGCGGCCGCCGCCATGACGTCTTGGGCCGTGTCCCGGTAACCCAAGCCGGTGCGGCCGCCGACTTCGACGAAGCTGGCGAAACGGGACCAGACCACGCAGGTCTCGACCTGGTACGGCGTCCAGCAGTTGAGCAGGGTGTCCAAGGCCGGCGAGGGCGTGGCCACCTGGAGCACGTCCCGTTTGGCCCGCCAGTGCTCGGCCAAGTCGGCCAAGGCCTGGTCCACCGCCGTCAGGTCGGCGTAGCGGGCCCGCAGGCGAGCCGCCTGCCGCCGGTCGCCCCGGCCCAGCAGGTAGACCAAGCGGACCGACTGGCCTGGAGCCAGGGTCAAATCGTGTTGCAGGGCGCCGCAGCGGTTGCCGGTGGTGCCGGTCGATCCGGCGCAGCGGCCCAGCTCCAGCGCCAGCGGGTCGGTCTCACTGCGCCAAGGCCCGATGAAGTCGTCCCGGCCGGTGTCGAAACCGTCGGCGGCCCTGCCACTGGTGAAGAAATGGTAGGTCCAGGGCTCGTAGAAGAAGTCGTACTCGATCACCCCATCGATCCAGTCGGCGCCGGCGGCGTAGAGCGACATCTGGAAGTTCTCCTGGTCGATCTGGACCGAGTGGAAGGAGAATTCGACGTAGCCGAAGAGGCTGATCTGGCGGGTCCGGTCGCTCTGGTTGGCGACCTCGACGTCCCACAGCTCGACATCCTCACCCAGGGGCACGAAAACCCGCTGACTAGCCTCGATACCGTTGTACCTGGACTCGAAGACCGAATAGCTGAGCCCGTGCCGGGTGCGGTGCCAGGCCGTGCCGGAGCCGGGCCGGCCGTCGCCTAGAGGTTTGCCGACCGGCTGCCAGGAACAGGACCAATAGTCGCCGTCGGCCTGGTCGCGCAGGTAGAGCCAGTGTCCGGGCCGGTCCTTGGGCACGGCGTTGGGCCGGAAGCGGGTGACCCGGCCGGCTTGGGAGGACTCGCAGAAGGAGTAGCCCCCGGCCTGTTGGTTCAGCACGCTGCACCAATTCTCGACCCCGAGGTAGTTGACCCAGCTGGCCGGCAGGTCGACCCGGTCGATGACGTACTCGTGGCGTTCTAGGTCGAAGTGTCCGTAACGCATGGAGCTCCTCGCTTCTAGGCTCAGGCGGTGGCGAAGTGGACCAGCCAGTCCGTGATCTGACTGGCTCGCTCTGGACTGTCGGCCTCCACGAACAGCCGCAGCAGCGGCTCGGTGCCGGAGAAGCGCAGCAGGGCCCAGCGGTCTAGGCCCAGGTGGAACTTGATCCCGTCCATGGTGTCGACCCGCTCGACCGGCAAGCCGGCCAAGCTGGAGACGTCGGCCCTCGCGATCCGGCGCGGGATCTCGACCCGCATCTGGGGCGTGGCCGGGATGGACGACTCGGTGGAGTGCGAGCGCCCGGTCAGGGCCAGCACCCGCTCCAGCAGCTGGTCCACCCGTTGACCGGTCCGGGCCAGCATCTCGGCCACCAGGGCGCAGGCGAAGATGCCGTCCTTGCCCAAGATGTGGCCCCTGATGGTCAGGCCGCCGGAGGACTCGCCGCCGATCAGGGCGTCGATCTGGCGCATACCGGCCGTGATGTGTTTGAAACCGACCGGCGTCTCCAGGTGAGGCTCGCCGAAATGGTCGGCCAAGCGATCCAGCAGATGGGTCGTGGCCAAATTGCGCACCACTCCCCCACGTAGGCCGCGGACCTCGTGCAAGTACCAGTAGAGCAACAACAATAGGTCGTTGGTGGGGATGTAGCGACCGGATTGATCGACGATGGCGATGCGGTCGGCGTCGCCGTCGGTGGCCAGCCCGAGGTCGAAGGCGCCGCTCCGCATCATCGTGATCAAAGTCGTCAAAGCCTCCGGGTCCGGAGCCGGCGAGCGACCGCCGAAGAGCGGATTGTGACGGTCGTGGATGAACTCGACCCGGCAACGGGCGTCGGACAATATCATGCCCAGGGTCAACTGACTGGTGCCGTACATCGGGTCGACCACGATGCGCAGCCCGTCGGTCCGGCGCATGGCCTCGACGTCGATCACCTTCTCGATGGCGTCGATGTACTGGCTGGTCAGGTCGACCGGGCGGATCAGGCCGGCTTGACGGGCCAGGTCCAGATCGACCGCCACGATGTCGGCGGCGGTCAAGGCGTTGGACTCCTGTTCCCAGGCGTCGGTTTGATCGCTGAGGGGCAGGGAGCCGTCCTGGAGGAAGACTTTGAGGCCGTTCCACTGCGGCGGATTGTGCGAGGCGGTGAAGACCAAGCCCAAGGCCGAGCCCAGGTGGGGGGCGGCGAAGGTGACCAGCGGTGTCGGCACGTCGGCTTCCAACAGGTCGACTGGGATATTGTTGCCGGCCATGACTTCGGCGGCGGCCTGACTGGCCTCCTGGGACAAGAAACGGCGGTCGCCACCGATCACGACGCCCTTGGCCTCGTCCGACTGACGGATGATCTGATTGGCCAGAGTCTGGGTCAACCGGCGCACATTGGGCAAGGTGAAGCCTTCTCCGATGATGGCCCGCCAGCCGCCGGTGCCGAAGCTGATGCGGCTCTGGTCGCCGGCCCGATGGGGGGTGAAGAGTCGCTTCATGACGATGTCGGCGGCGGCTTGGAGCTGTTGGTCCGAGTTGATGCCTTGGAGTTCGTCGGCGTCCACGATGGTGTACGAGGCCACCGCCACGCCCTGGCCGATCAAGCGCCGGGCCAGCTCGGTCAAACGGTGCTCGCCAGCGGCGGCCATGGCGTCCAATTGCGGCAGCAGGTGCTCGGCCTGGGCCAGGTAGGCGCCGACGTTGACTTCGCTGGGGCCGGCCGGGCGGTACCGGACACTAGCGTCACTGGCCTCGGTGATGGCGACGATGCCGCCGGCGGCGTCGCGCTCGACCAGACCGTACTCCCCCGGCTGGTCGACCAGGGCGGTCAAAAGGGAGAACTGGGCCCGCTTGAGCCGGTGCCGGTTGATCAGGCCGCGCAGCGAACTCGGGCTGATCAAGGGCGTGTCGGCGTAGGCGATCAGGACCTGACCGGTCGATCCGGCCAGTTCGAAGCGGGCGCAGCGCACGGCGTCGCCGGTGCCGGCCGGGACGGACTGGACCACGTAACGCCAGCTCGGTCCCAGCAGTTGGCGCACCGAATCGTCGTCCTCGGCCACCACGATGACGATGCTGTCATCCGAAACCACCGCCCGCAGCGTCTGCAAGCTCTGCTCCACCACGGTCGAGTCGGCCAGCGGCTGAGTCAGCAAGCGACGGCTGTCCGGGCTGGTCCCAGCGGCCAGCAAGACGGCCCGACACGGTGATCGATGAGTTGACGGGCTGGCTCCTGACATGGCCTGGGGCCTCCTTCAGTGCGCTCTTCGAAGAATTAGTTAAGAGTATATACAAACTCCTGGAAGCCGGCTCCCCCAGCTTGACGGCCACCCTCTCAGAGACCCCGCGCGGGACCGGGTCCACAGTGGTCTAGCCTGGGGACACGCACCCGACCGAGCAGGAGCCTTAGACCATGACCAAGCGCGTCGGTATTCTCACCGCCGGTGGCGACGCCCCCGGCCTCAACGCCGTCATCCGCGGTTTCGGCAAGACCGCCATCTGGCATTACGGCATGCAGCTGATCGGCTTCCTCGACGGCATCAAGGGACTGGTCGAGAACCGCACCATCGATCTCAACGGCAACGCCCTGTCCGGCATCTTGACCACCGGAGGCACCATCTTGGGCACCAGCCGGGACAAGGTCCACAAGTACGTCCGCGACGGGCAAGCCGTCGACATGGTGCCCACCATCGTGGAGAACTACCACAGCGACGGTCTCGACGCCCTGGTCATGCTGGGCGGCGGCGGCACGGCCAAGAACGCCAAGCGATTGTCCGACGCCGGCCTCAACGTCATCACCTTGCCCAAGACCATCGACAACGACATCGCCGGCACCGACACCAGCTTCGGCTTCGCCACGGCGGTCGAGATCGCGACCGACGCCATCGACCGGCTGCACTCGACCGCCCACAGCCACCACCGCATCATCCTGGCCGAGTTGATGGGTCACCGGGCCGGCTGGCTGACCCTGGCGGCCGGCCTGGCCGGCGGGGCCGACGTCATCTTGATCCCCGAGATCCCCTACAGCGTGGAGGCCGTCGCGGCCAAGGTGCACGAACGCATGGAGCGGGGCTCGACCTTCAGCGTCATCGCTGTGGCCGAAGGCGCCCGCGACCAAAACGACAAAGCCGACTACGATGCCGCTCGCCTGCTGGTGGACAAGGCCGGCTCCTCCGAGGCCCGGCGGGCCGCCCGGGCCCACCTGGCCAACGTCGAGGACTCCCAACGCGAGCACACCTTCAAACTGGCCCGCGACCTGGAGACCACCACCGGCCTAGAGTCGCGCGTCACCATCTTGGGCTACGTCCAACGCGGCGGCGCCCCCTGCTCGACCGACCGCCTCTTGGCCACCCGCTTGGGCGCCACCGCCGCCGACCTGGTCATGGAGGAGGTCTTCGGCGTCTTGGTGGCGGCCCGGGGCGACGGGGCCGAGGCCGTGCCGCTGTCCCAGGTAGCGGGCAAACTCAAGACCGTGCCCTTGGACCACGACTGGGTCCAAACCGCCCGCAAGATCGGCGTCGGCCTGGGCGACTGAGCCAGGCCGTATCAGACGCCGCCCGCCGACGGTGAGTCAACCAGACGGTCTTCTGTCGCTTGACCAACGACCGATCCGGTGTCGACTTGGGTCGATCAGCGCCTGAGGGCCCCGATGGGGTCGATGTGGCCGGCTTTCCAGGCCGGGTAGAGGCCAGCCAGCAGACCGACGCCGGCGCCGATGGCGGGGGCGGCCAGCACGATCCAAGGGTCGATCAGGGCGGTCCAGTCCAGGCTGAGGGCGACGGCGATAACGGCCAGCAGGCCGAGCGATCCGCCGACCAGGCCGGCCACGGCGCCGAGGACGACGGTCTCGATCAGGAATTGGGCGATGATGTGGGCCGGGGCGGCTCCCAAGGCCCGGCGCAACCCGATCTCCTGAGTGCGTTCCATGACTGAGACGAGAGTGGTGTTGGCGATGGCGGCCCCGCCGATCAGCAGGGTCAGGCCGGCTAGAGCGGTGAAGAGGTTGCGCATCGAGGCGTTGATCAGGCTGGCCATGCGCGGTGGGTCCGGCGGCGGCACCACGGCCATCAATTGGGGGGCGTCGGGACGCAGTTGCCGGGCGGCCTCGCCGGCGATCTGGTGGGCCGCTCCGAGATCGGTCCGGATCAGCATCGAAGCGGGGGCGTGCACGGTCGGCGACCCGAAACGGTCCCATCCGGTGGTGGCCGGGATCAAAGCTCCGGCCAGGACCTCGGGCTGGGTGGCGACGTCGGCCAGGATGCCGGTGACCAGGTAGGGCAGCCCGTTAAGCTGGACGACGCCGCCGGCCTGGCTCAGGCCGAAACGGTTGGCCAAGGCGGGGCCGAGGACGACGACCGGTAGTCGGTGGTCTTGTTGGAATCGGTTGTAGACGCCGCCGGAGCGCCAGGTCGGCAGCAGGGCGTCGATGTATCCACTGGTGGCCAGCGTGACGGTCACCCGCGCCGCCTCGGCCGGGCTGGAGGCGGCGGGGCCGAGATCGAGGTCGGCTGACGTCGACCAGGCGACGCCGCCGGCCTGGACGCCGTTCAAGCGGGCGATCCGCTGCTCGGCGTCGTCGGGGAAGGAGAAGACCGTGTCGCCGGCCGGGTTCGTTCCGGCGTCGTTGACTCGCACGGCGGTGGCGATCTGGCTGGAGAAATCGGTCGAGATCTGCCCGGCGGCGGTCGCGGTCAGACCGAGCACGGCCACGAAACAGCCGACCCCGAGAACGGTGCCCAGCATGGTCAGGACGGTCCGGGCCGGTTTCTGGCCCAGGCTGGCCAGGGCCTCGGACCAGACCGCCCGCCAAGTCGAACCCCGCCCAGCCATCTACTGATCCCTCACTCGACCGTCCGCGATCTGAAGGACGCGGGTCGCCCTAGAAGCCGTCGCCAGATCGTGGGTGATGGTCAACACGGTCACGCCCAGCCGGTTCAGCCCGGCGATCAAACCCATGACCTGCCCGGCGGTGACCGAGTCGAGATTGCCGGTGGGCTCGTCGCACAACAGCAGCCGGGGATCGTTGCTCAGAGCCCGGGCGATGGCCACCCGCTGACGCTCACCACCGGACAGAGTCGAGGGCAGGGCATCACGCCGTTGCGACAGACCGACCCGGTCTAAAGCCGCCATCGCCCGCTGTCTGCGCTGGGCGGCGGGCAGGCCGGTGTAAACCATGGCCAAGGCCACATTCTCCCAAGCCGTACGAGCCGGCAGCAGGAAGAAATCTTGGAAGACGAAGCCGATCAGATCACGCCGCAAGCGGGTCCGCCGCTGAGCCGACAGACCACCCACGTCGACGCCATCCAACTCGTAGACCCCCGAGCTGGCGGAGTCCAACAGCCCGATCAGATTCAACAAGGTCGACTTGCCCGACCCGGACGGGCCCATGATCGCCACATGCTCGCCGGCCCTAACCGTGAAAGTGGCGTCCTGAAGCGCGTCCACCGGCGGCGGCCCCGGGAAGCGCCGCCCCAGATGGGACAGCCGGACAGCCGGCGGCGGGCTCATCCGATCACCACCAGATCGCCGGCGGTCAGGGTCTGACCATCGGCGGGATAGACCGCCACCTCGCCACCGGCGATCAGCCCGGTGCTGACATCGACCCGCCGCTGGCCGGCGGCCGCGTCTAAGACCCGCACGAAGGTCGTGCCGTCGGCGGCGGTCTGGACGGCCGAGGTCGGCACCACCAAGACCGGCCCGTCGGTCGAACGCACATCGATGGCCAGACGCACGTTCAGGCCCAGCCAAGTCGAATCCAGACAATCCCCGGCCGTCAGACTGATCGGAAAACCGGCCGCCTGACCGCCGTCGGACGACGCCGGAGCGTAATCGCCGACCGACACCAACACAGCCTCGCACTGTCGCTGACTGGCGTCATCCGATATCGAGGCGGCCAAACCCGCTGTCAGCCCGCTCTCCTGCCCCCTCGGCACCACGCCTGAGACCGAAGCCTGGCCCAACTGCAAGGTCAACAGCTCGGTCCCGCTGGGGGCGTCGTCCCCGACCCCGACGGCGACGGTCGCGATGACGGCCGGCAACGACGGCACGAAAACCAGCTCGCCCCAACAGACCGCCACCGGCGAGCCGTCGCAGGACGGGGCGTAGCCGTGGTCCTGATACAACTTGGTCACAGCGGTCGAAGTCGGCTTGTCGAAGGTCCCGTCCTTGAACTTGCCCGTCAGCAGACCCAAACGCTGTAGCGCCGCCTGCAACTGACTGACGTCGGTCCCGACCAAGTCCGGAACGAGCGGGCGGTAAGCCGGCACGGCCCCGCTCAAGGCGAAGATAGGCCGTCCAGAGATCTCAACCAGAGCACTGCCCTCGATCACTTGCCCGCCAGCTGGCTGCGGCAAGGCCGTCACCAGACTGATAGCCCCCGACATCCGTGAACGCAGCGTGACGGAATCGGCTCGCACCAGCGCCCGCAGCACGATCTGCTCGACCAGCACCTCTTCTTCTTTGACCGCCGCCGTCAGCACCGACGGCGGCGGCGGCGACTGCTCCGCCGCTTGTTGGGCCGGCGACTTGATATTCCAGACCGCCACCAGCCCCGCCCCACAAACCAGCAAAGCCACCGTCAAAACGACCAGCAGAACACGCTGACGCCGCACCACCGGCTCCAAACTCTTCCGAGCAGTCATCGCACCGACCTGACTCGATCACGAAGGCAGGGGCGTCGGCGGCTCCGTCACCGGCGCCTGATCGGGCACGGTCACCCGACCAGCCAGATAATCGGCGATCTGCCTCTGCTGCGCAGCCAATTCGTCACGATGCTCGTCGATCCAGATCTGCTCATAAGCCGATTCGACCGCCACCGCCACACCGACCAGATTAGTCTCGATCTTGCACTGTACATCCGCCGCCGCCACCGCTCGGGCCGTCGCTTCATCCACCCCATAGACAGTGTTCCGACCAATGGCGTCAATTGGTGTCGAATAATCGAAACCAAGACCAGCCATACAGTCAGACCACCGCTTCACCGCTGCCTCGTAACGACTGTCGTCAGGACGCCATTGCGGCCCAGCTTCGGGCAATGAATTGATACTGAAAGGCCAAGCTGCCGTCCCTCCGGGAGACACCGAGTCAACCCGAGCGTAACAGGATTCCATGATCGCGTCGGTGGGTGTAGACAACACCAGAATACCTTGTTCAGTCGGGATACGATAACCGTTCTGCGTTGCACTAGCTGGGTCGAAAAACCCCCACAGGCCACTGCGAGCAGCATCCAAACGCCGTTCAAACTCGACGTACGCCGTCACATCGGCTACATCTGCCAACCGAGTCTGACCGGTGACACTATCCATGATGGACCACGACGAGCGACCAGTTCCATCGTCGGCCGTGACACACTCATTGACCAAATTTTGCCCTACCACCATCAACGCCACCGTTTGCTCCACGGTCGGCATATAGGAATAGATGGGCAGTGCTACCTGCTCCAGCGTCGTGATCGTGGGTACGCACCCAAAACAGGCTCCGCTTGAGACACACCCACCACGAGAGCTGTCCATGCTCTAGGCATGATGCCTTGTCATCGTCCAGTGATAGTCAACTGGGTGAGCGTCGGTCGCGACGTTAAGACACTGTAGCTCCAGCGAATCACTGAGATGGTACCTAGCGAGGGGCCGTACGCCGTACCGGTGTTGTTCCCACCGTAGACTTCTGCCACCTGGTAGAGGGTCACGCCGACTGATCCATTATCCGCCCAGCAGGTGTTCCCTGTGACTGACAGAGTCATGTAATAATCATTGTGACCAACACAGTCCACATCGTTGATGCGGCGCATGGCCCAGGCATCTGATGCGGTCAAGCCGACGGCCATCACGGCCCCGACGAGAACCGCTGCCACCTTTGCAGCAAACTTTGATTTTTTCACACCGTCCTCCTTTGACTTCTTTAGCAACAATGCTAAATATGGCTATGGATGATATAGACACTCGGAGTCATCCATAGAGAGAAATCACCTCTTGACTGTAACGTACCACACTTGCCAGGGCTTTGGCCACACTTGAAAAGCAAGTCTTCGGCTATCACATTCAGAAGTTGACCATAGGGCCGGTGACGCCTTCGGCCGCCTCCTTGATGGCTTCGCTCAGAGAGGGGTGGCGTTGATGTTGCGACCGACCTTCTCGGCTGTCAGATGCCACACGAGTCGGGGCGGCTGACTAGACCGTGCGAAGGATCTGGGCCGGGTCGCGCCGGGACGCGTAGGCGGCGGGGATGATCGACGCTCCCCCACCAGCGACCAAGCCCATGCCGACGCCCAGGGACACTACCTGAAGGCCCAGGCATAGGGGCCACTGATTGGCCCAAGCGATGACGGCGGTCAAACCGATCCCCAGCGCCGCGCCGAGGACGCCGCCGGTTAGGCCGATCCCAAGGCCCTCCACGCAGAAGAGCCGGAAGACCGACCCGCGAGAGGCTCCCATTGAGCGGCGCAAGGCGATCTCAGCCGAACGGTGCTGAACCGATAGGAACATGGTCGTACCAGCGCTCAGAGCCGACAGGACGAGGCTGACCCAGCCGATGAGTCTCAGCAGCGCACCCAAGTCCGCGTTGATGCCCTGCTGGAGCTGAGCCAATTGGGCCACCGTCGAGGTCTGGATCCGCCCGGGACTGGCCGGGGCCAACGCCAGCGGAATCGCTTGGGCCAGGGGTTCGGCGTAACCAGGATCGGTATGCGCCACCACTAGCCGATCCAGCGGATCGACCAACACGACCTCTGACCCGGACGAGAAGTAGAGAGCATTGTCGAGCGACACATCCCGATAGGAACCAGAACCGCCGCCACATCCACGGGGCGGTCGTTGACCCACAGGCAGACTCCCGGTTCGACAGCGGACACGCCTAGAGCCTCGGCCGCTTTCGCTCCGAGCACGACCACAGCGCCGCCCCATGGATTTGACAACAGTTCGACCGAGCCGCTGTCTGCCACCATGGACTGCGCGACCATGAACCGCTCATCTGTCATGGTGATACGTCCCGTGAACTTCTCACCCAGACCACGCAGCCGCCGGACCTGATTCGACACAACGGTGAACGTCTTCAGAGGCACGGCGTGGCGAACCCCTTCGAGTCGACTGACCGTGCGAGCCCGCTCGTCCAGGGAGGCCCACCACCTCCGGCCAGCCATCCCCCGTCCACAATCCCGTCCTCGATCCGGATGGTCCGGTGCGCGGCGCCCGCTACCAAGGGATCATGTGTGACAACGATCACAGTCGTACCCTGGTCGTTGATCCTCCGCAGAAGGTCGATCAAATTCAGGGTCGACTCCGAATCAAGAGCCCCCGTGGGCTCGTCGGCCAGGATCACTTCAGGGCTAGTCACCAAAGCCCGGGCCACCGCCACCCGCTGCTTCTCTCCCCCGGACAGATCGCCAGCTCTCTTCCCCATGTCGCCAGCTAGATCGACTTGGCCCAAAGCGGCTTCGATCAATTCTTTCCGCTGGCTCCACGAGACTCCTCGTGTCCTCAACCCCAGTCCGACATTACGTTCGACCGACTCCTCAGCGATGATGTACGAATTCTGGAAAACGAACCCAATCCGATGTCCACGAAACCGGTTTCGCTCCCGCTCGCCCAGGTCAACCACATCGACACCATCGAAGGTGTGGGCCCCCGTGCTCGGTCGGTCCAGCAATCCCAGAATCGATAGTAGTGTCGTCTTTCCGGAGCCTGAGGGCCCAATGATAGACACGAACTCCCCCCGCGCGATGGCACAGGTGGCGTCGCGCAGGGCCAGCCCCGAAGACCTAGGAATCGTCTTGCCGACCCCCACCAAACGGATCAGATCGGCCACCTCAGCCTCCAGAGACCACGACTTCGGCGCCTGGCGGCAAGTCCGGGTTGTCCTGGATCACCGCGTACCCCGACGACTGGCCCACCACCGTCACTGGCGCCTGCGACGGGGGCGATGCCGACGCCTGACTCGATGCGGATCGTAACAGCACGTACGTTCCCCCACTGGAGTCACGTCGGATCGCCGTCAATGGCACCGCCAAGCCGGTGGGAATCTCCACCGTCTCCGACACAAGCACTGGCTCTCGCTTGACCGCTTCAGGATCGACTCCGCTGGGCAGGGCGACGGTCACGTCGTACCCAGGCGGCAAGTGCGATGAAGACTCCTGGAAGTTCCCCACCGTCAGCACCCCGCTCTCCACCGCCGCGCCTGACCCGATCCGGACCTCGACCACAGTCCCCACAGTGAAGGCCCGCGCTTGCAGCAAGTCGACCCGAGCCGTGATCACGGCCGCTGAAGCGACCACTGTGGCCAACGGTTGATCGGACGATAGCTCAGTCCCCACTGCGGCAGCGCTGGCCACCGGCAACCCGCTGGCCGACACAGGCGCGGTGTTCCGCATCAAGAATCCGACCGGATCAGGGGGAGCGTACCCCGCCCTGGTGTACAACTTGGCGACAGCATTCATCGCAGATCGTCCCAAAAGACCATCCAGCGCGCCCGAGTACAACCCAAGATCGGTCAGCAAGGTTTGCAATATCACTACATCAGAACCAGAGTCTCCCTGACGCAGATCCCGATACAGCGGCAAAGATCCAGGCACTGCGAAAATCGGTCGCCCGGACACCTCGCCCACCACATCGCCATAATGAATCACATCACCGACGGCAGGCACTTTCCCGGACACCACCTGACGCGCCACATCACCTAGGCTGGTCGGCCGGAGCCGCTCCAACGTGGGAGCCGTGATCGAGGCGCTCAGGACGTAGAGTTCGCGCACCGGCCGCTCCTCGACCCGCGCGGTCACCAGAATGGGCCTAGTCGCATTGTCGATCGGCGCGGTGTCCACCGGAGGATTCAGCCAGGCCAGGCCGAAGGCGCCGGCCAGAGCCCCCAGCAGGAATCCAACGCCCAGCCCTAGCCCCACCCGACGGCCCCAGCGGCGGGGACTCACGCCACACCCGCCTCCCGCAGGATGCGAGTCGCCGTCGCCAGCCGCTCGTCCGCCTCTTGCTTGGCCCGCACCAGTTCGGCCTCATGCTGGCGTATGTACTCCAGTTGATAGGCCGCCTCAATGTCCGCTACTTGCTGTGTGTAACCCATCGAATCGGCGCATTCAGCCTCCACCAAATTCGCTCGGAGCATCTGCTCCTCCGACCAGGCATGATCCTTCTTGACGGCGTTCGCGGGGGAATCAGTCTCAATCGCATAACCAGCTTGACCCACGCAATTCCGCCAACGCTCCAGCAGGGACAAGAAGGCTGGATCGGCCATAGTTTGTTCATAGCTCTGCCAGGAGCCCCGACCAAGAGGAGCCCCACTCGAATCACCGATATGCTCAGAGCTAAGAAGTGCCAACCCCATCCCTCTCATCCGCTCCAAGCAGACTTGATTCTGTTCCCGCGACTGACCAACCAGCAGCATTAGCGGATCGTCCAATACACCTTCGTAGCCATGCCGTGCCATATAGTCGGCGTCCCAGCTGCCGTACCTCCAATGGTTCGCCATCGGCGTGCTGCCGATGTAACGCACCGCCTCCTCGACTGCGGCCGGCGGATAATCGTCCGTCTGCCAGACACAACGAGCGAACTCCAATCCACCGGCCGCTTCGACCATCAGCATCTCCGACAAGGACATGCCATAGCGATCGATGGGCAGGGTGATCGTGGCCGATTTCCAGTCCAGCAGGGCTCCGCCGTCCGGAGCGGCATGGTAGGTGTCCCCGGTTCGCGTTCGAGGATAATTCGACGGTGACCCACCCTCACCATCGATGGGCGCCGAGCATGATGAGAAGACCAACACCGCTAGAAGAAGCCCAGCCGTACGGGACGCAGCCGTGCTCAGACCTCCCAGCGACACTTCATCTCTCACCATAGGGATAACCGCACAATTCTAATTTTTCCAGCGCTAACGCCAGGGGTGGAAGTGGATGAGTGTGCACTCTGTCATCCACAGGGAGAGGTCTCTCCTGGAGAGAAAATACCATAGACATTGATGTCTAAGTCAATAAATCATACTCTTATATGAGAATTTCGTGAATGTTTAGTGATGGCTGCCTGAAGCGGCGGATCGTGGACCGGACCGGGTCAGAAGTTGACCATGGGGCCGGTGACGCCTTCGGCCGCCTCCTTGATGGCTTCGCTCAGGGAGGGGTGGGCGTGGATGTTGCGGCCGACCTCCTCGGCCGTCAGATCCCACATCTGAGCCAGGGTCAGCTCCGGCAGGAGCTCGGAGACGTCGGGGCCGACCATGTGGGCGCCCAGGATCTCGCCGTGGCGGGCGTCGGCCACGATCTTGACGAAACCGGTCGCCTCCCCCAAAGCCCAAGCCTTGCCGTTGGCGGCGAAGGGGAACTTCGACACTTTGACGGCGTGGCCCAAGTCCCGGGCCCGCTGCTCGGTCAGGCCGAAGGAGGCCACCTGGGGTTGGCAATAGGTCGCCCTAGGAGACATGGTGTAGTCAACCGGGAAGGTCCCCCGGCCGGCCATAGTCTCGACCGCCACCTGGGCCTGGGCCTCGGCCACATGGGCCAGCATCAGTTGGCCGGTGACGTCGCCGACGGCGTACAACCCCGCCACCGAGGTGCGCATCCGGTCGTCCACCGCGATGGCCCCCCGCTCGGTCAGCTCGACGCCGGTCCGCTCCAGGCCGTAGCCCTCGGTCCGAGGCGTGAAGCCGAGGCTGAGCAGAACCCGCTCGGCCGCCAACTCGACCGGCTCGCCGCCGGCCACCGGCCGGATCGTGACCCGGGCCAGATCTCGGTCCTGGCTGATCGACTCGACCACCCGTCCGGTCATGACCTTGACGCCGAGCCGGCGGTAGGCCTTGGTCAACTCGGCCGAGACCTCGCGGTCCTCCCCCGGCAAGACCCGGTCAAGGTATTCCACCAGGGTGACCTCGACGCCGTAGCTGGCCAAGACGTAGGCGAACTCGACGCCGATCGGCCCGGCCCCGCAGATGACGATCGAACCAGGCAATTCCTCCGCCATGATCTGCTCGGCGTAGGTCACCACCCGGGGCCCCGGCTCGACGTCAGGCAAACCCTTGGGCCTAGCGCCGGTGGCGATGACGCAGTTCTCGAAGCGGATGGTCTGGGCCGGCCCATCCGAGGAGGAGACGATCAAAGAGCCGGCCTCCCCGAATTCGCCCCGCCCCGACAGCTCGGTCACCCGGTTCTTGCGCATCAAGAAGTGGACCCCCTTGACCATGCGCTCAGAGACGGCCCGGCTGCGGCTGAAGGCCTTGCCGTAATCGAAGCTGAACTGACCGGTGACGCCGAGAGCCTGGCCTTGAGTGGTCAAGGTGCGCACCAATTCGGCGTTGCGCAGCAGAGACTTGGTCGGGACGCAGCCCAGGTTGAGGCAAACGCCGCCCCACCAGCGCTCCTCCACGATGGCCGTTTTGAGCCCAAGCTGAGCCGCCCGGATCGCCGCCACGTACCCACCCGGGCCAGCGCCTAGCACGACCACGTCGAAGTCCACAGTCATGACTGGAACTCTATCGACTCTGCGAGTCTCAACACTTCAATCGGCTCACTCACATGCGCGAGCGCTTGACGTTCCCCTTCAATCGTGTCTATCGATCCTACGGGGATCCCACTCCCGGCGACGGCCTTTCAACTTGTCTTATCTCATACATGAGATACTCTGTTGGCCGTGATGATGTCTCCGCAAAGCCTCGGCGCCTTGATCAGGGACGCCCGCAAACAGCGCGGCCTGACCCAGAGCCAACTGGCCCGCCGTCTCGGCACCAGCCAGTCCGCCATCGGCCGGATCGAGGCTGGGCACCAGAACCTGTCCTTGGAGATGATCAACCGGGTGGCCGACGCCCTGGCCTCGCCCTTGATCAGCGCCGGCTCCGGCCAGCTCAACTTCGTGATCGACGGCGGGCGACACCTGCGGGGCCAGATCGAGACCCGGTCGAGCAAGAACGCCGCCGTCACCCTGCTCTGCGCCAGCCTGCTCAACAAAGGCCGCACCACCCTGCGCGGCATCGCCCGCATTGAAGAGGTCAACCGCTTGGAAGAGGTCCTGGTCTCGATCGGAGTGGAGTGCCGCTGGAGCGACGACCACACCAATCTGACCCTGATTCCACCGGACCGACTCGATCTGACCGCCATCGACGTGGAGGCGGCCCGGCGCACCCGTTCGATCCTGCTCTTCCTCGGACCGCTGCTGCACCACCAGAGCGCCTTCGACCTGCCCTACCCCGGCGGTTGCGACCTCGGCACCCGCACCATCGAACCCCACCTGCAGGCCCTGCGCCACCTGGGACTGTCGGTCGACGCCTCCGACGGCCTCTACCACTGCCAGGTCTCAGCCCCCGCCGACTCCCAGCGCCACTTCGCCTTGGTCGAGCGGGGCGACACCGTGACCGAGAACGCCCTGATGGCGGCCGCCCGGACCGCCGGGGTCACCGTCATCCGCAACGCCAGCCCCAACTACATGGTCCAGGACCTGTGCGCCTATCTGATCAAGTTGGGCGTCTCGATCGAGGGGGTCGGCACCACCACCTTGCGTGTGACCGGCCAAGTCGAGATCGACCGCGACGTCGAATACGACATCGCCGAGGACCCGATCGAGGCCATGAGCTTCCTGGCCGCCGCCATCGTGACCGAATCCGAGTTGACCATCCGGCGGGCCCCGATCGAGTTCTTGGAGATCGAATTGGCCATCCTGGAGGCGATGGGCCTGGACTTCGGCCTGACCGAGGAATACGTCTCCCACAACGGTTTGACCCGGCTGGTCGATCTGACGGTGCGCCCGAGCGAGCTGAGACCGCCGGCGGACAAAATCCACCCCATGCCCTTCCCCGGCCTCAACATCGACAATTTACCCTTCTTCGCCGTCATCGCCTGCATGGCCGACGGCACCACCACCATCTTCGATTGGGTCTACGACAACCGCGCCATCCACCTGCTGGAGCTGAACAAGCTCGGGGCCGACGTCAGATTGCTCGACCCCCACCGTCTGATGGTGACCGGTCCGGCCAAGTGGCGCGGAGCCCGCGAGATCGTCTGCCCGCCCGCCCTGAGACCGGCCATGTGCCTGTTGCTGGCCGCCCTGGCCGCCCGCGGCCGGACCACCCTGCGCGACACCTACGTCATCAACCGAGGTTACGAGGACCTGCCCGAACGCCTGGCCGGTTTAGGAGCCATGATCGACTACTCGCGCGGCTGAGCGCGCTCGACCGCCACCGGCGGACTCCCCCCGCCGGCCCTCGGAGAGGGCCCGGCCGACGGCTCAACGTAGACGGACGGCCTCGAAGCGGTGGCTGGGACTGACGATCTCGTCCTGGGCCTGAACCAGGCGCAACTCGCGCTGACCGGAAGCGGCGGTGGCGGCTAGGACGGAATAGACCACGGCCGCGGTCTGAGCCAAAGCCTGGCCCAGATCGCCGTCACGCAACAGGTTGGCCAAGAAGACGGCCGCCGTGACATCGCCCGAACCAGTGAAGGCCCGCTCCAGCTTGGGCGTCGTGACCTGCCAAGCCTGGTCGGCCCGCACCGCCACCATCTTGATGGTGTCCAAGTCCCCGTCCTCGGTGATGGCGCTGGTGACTAAGACGGTCTTCGGGCCGAGGTCGATCAACTGATCGGCGGCGGCCAGCAGATCGGCCATGGTCCGGGTCTGGCGGTCGGTCAAGAAATCCAGCTCGAATTGGTTCGGGGTCACGATGTCGGCCTCGGGCACGACCCGCTGGCGCAAGAAGTCAGGGATGCCGCTGGCGACGTAGAAGCCCCGGCCGACATCGCCCATGACCGGATCGCAGCAGTAGACCGCCGCCGGATTGCGCCGCTTGACCAAGGCCACGGCGTCCAGGATGGTCTGACCCATCTCCTCCGTCCCTTGATAGCCGGTCAAGACGGCGTCGACCCCCGTCAAAGCGCCCCGCTCATCCACCCCACGGATGACGTCGGCCACTTCGCCGGCCTTCAAAGCCGGGCCCCGCCAGGACTGGTAGGCCGTGGTGTTGGAATAGTGCACGGTCAAGACTGGGTAGGTCTCGACCCCCATCCGCATGAGGGCGAAGGCGGCGGCCGAGTTACCGACGTGGCCGTAGGCGACCGAGGATTGGATGGACAAGATAGTGGTCATGCCGACCACTGTAATAGATCACGATTGAGGCGAACGTCGAACGTTCACGCTCGTATCGGCCTCAGACCCGCCCGGCCACCCCGCCGGACCAGGGATTTACAGGGTCGGCGAACTTGCATTACGGTGACCGTGGCGCCACCTGACCGGGCGGCGTCGATCCAGATCGGTGCGGGCGAGCCGACGGCCACGTCGGCTGGCGGCCCTGGCATCGAGCGCCCGCGGAATCGAGCCATGAGCACTTCTTCCAGCTTCCTCGATCAGCCTTTCGCCGCCATGGCTCATCGCGGTGGGGCCGCCTACGAGCCCAATCTGGGCCAGGAGAACACCCTGGCCGCCTTCCGCCAAGCCGTCGATCTGGGTTACCAATACATCGAGACCGACGTCAGAGCCAGCCGGGACGCCAAAGCGGTGATCTTCCACGACGCCGACCTGGGCCGGTTGACCGGCCAGCCGGGGCCGGTCCAGCAGCGCAGTTGGGCCGAATTGAGTGGGCTCAAGATCTCCGGCCAGCCGATCGCCAGCCTGGACGACGCCTTGGAGGAGTTCCCTCGCACCCGTTTCAACATCGATCTCAAGTCCGACCAGGTGGTCGAGCCTGTGATCCGGTCGCTGGCCCGGCACCAGGCCGGCCGGCGGGTCTTGGTGACCTCTTTCTCACCCGTTAGGCTCAGTCGTTTCCGCCGTCTCGCCGCCGGTTTGGCCACGACCGGCGCGGCCAGCTTGGGGGTGGCTTGGACGGCCTTCGGACCCGGTTGGCCGGCTGGCTGGGCCGGGTCCTGCTCGGCTCTGCAGGTGCCCCTGGCCCTGCCCCTGGGAGGCTTCCGGCTGCCGGTCTTCAGCGCCCGGCTGCTGCGCCAGGCCCACCGAGCCGGTCAGCGCGTCCACGTCTGGACGATAGACGATCCGGCCACCATGGATCAGTTGATCGACGCTGGCGCCGACGGCATCGTGACCGACCGGCCCGACCTTCTCAAACAGGTGCTTGAGCGCCGTGGCATGTGGGAGAGACCATGACTGACAGCTCGCCTAAACCCGCCTCGTCGGGCCGCGCCTTGGCCGCCTCGACCGGCCTGGGCAAGCGCGGCGTCCTGGCCTGGGCCATGTGGGACTGGGGGGCTCAGCCCTTCAACACCGTCATCACGACCTTCGTCTTCGCCGTCTACATCACCAGCGCCTCCTTCGGCGACACCGACTCGACTTCCAAGGCGCTGTCCGTCTCGACCACCGTGGCCGGCCTCATCATCGCCTGCGTCGCTCCCGTGCTGGGCCAGAACGCCGACCGCAGCGGGCGGGCCGTGCGCCACCTGCGCTGGCTGACCTGGCTGCTGGCTCTGCTGTCGGCCGCCCTCTTCTTCGTCGCCCCCCAGCAGCGCCTGCTCTGGCTCGGCCTCGGTTTGCTCGGTCTAGGTTCGATCGTGTCCGAGATCGCCGGCGTCAACTACAACTCCCTGCTCAACCGGGTGGCGGTGGCGTCCAATGTGGGCAAGGTCTCCGGCTTCGGCTGGGGCATGGGCTATCTGGGCGGCATCCTGGTCTTGATCGCCATCTACTTCCTGCTGGTCCAGCCCGAGACCCTCATCTTCGGTATCCCCAACACCGACTCCATCGGCATCCGTATCGCCATGTTGGTCTGCGGGCTTTGGACTCTGGTCTTCACCATCCCGACCTTCCTGGTCCTACGCGACCCGCCCCCTCGACCCAAAGCCGTGGCCCCTAAGACGACCGTGGCCCAGGCCTACGCCGCCCTTTTCCGCACCATCGGCCGGCTCTGGCGCCAACAGCGCCAGACGGCCTACTTCCTGCTCGCCTCGGCCCTCTTCCGGGACGGTTTGGCCGGCGTCTTCGCTTTCGGAGCCGTCATCGCGGCCGGCACTTTCGGCTTCAGCGCCGCCGAAGTGGTCATCTTCGGCGCCGCCGCCAACATCGTGGCCGGCCTGGCCACCATGACCGTCGGTCTGTTGGACGACTGGATAGGCCCCAAAGCCGTCATCATGGGCTCGCTGATCATCTTGGTCTTATCCGGCTGCATGATCTTCTTCTTCTACGACCGCGGCCAGATCGTCTTTTGGATCTTCGGCATGCTGATGAGCGCTTGCGTCGGCCCGGCCCAGTCGGCCTCGCGCAGTTTCTTGGCCCGCTTGGTGCCGGAGGGCCACAACGGCGAGATCTTCGGCCTCTACGCCACCACCGGCCGGGTCGTCTCCTTCCTCTCCCCGGCCGCCTTCGGACTCATGATCACGATCGGCACGGTGGTGCAGGCAGACGGCACGGCCCAGCACTGGGGCATCCTCGGCATCGTGGCGGTGCTGGCGGCCGGCCTGATCGTGATGGCGCCGGTGCGCCCGGCGGCCGATCAGGCCGCCATCGAGTCGGACCCGCCCAGCGGCGCTTTCGCTCCGGCCCTCTGATCACAATCTGTCTGACAACGGGAATGATCGCACCTAGATCGGTGTTGTGCTGTGTGCCCAATCTGAAGGAGACAGCGCACCATGACCGACCGACCGACCCGAACCGCCACCACCGGGACCCTGGAACCGGCGCCAGAGGCCGGTCCGTCCCGCGTCGAAGTCGGTTTCATCTGCCCTCAGGGCCACCACTTCGACCTGGTCTTCAGCTGCCAGGCCGAACTGCCGACGACCTGGGATTGCGCCCGCTGCGGACGCGTCGCCACCCGCGCCGATGGCACTCCGCCGCCGCCCCCGCCGGTCGACACCGCTTTGACCCACTGGGACCGCCTGTTGCAGCGGCGCAGCCTGGAAGAGCTGGAGCAATTGTTGTCCCAGCGCTTGGCTGAGTTGCGTCAAGAGCTCTGAGCCAGTCCAGCGCGGCCGCGTCCGTCCAGCCCGCCGACGCTTGGGCCAGGCCAGTCCCGTCTTCAGCCTCAGGCTGACTTGAACAGAGCCGCCACCTGCCCCAAGCGGTGGCGCACCCCCCAAGCGGTGGTGCGGAGGAGGGCCTCGAGCACGATCCGACCGCTCATCTTGGACTGCCCGCGCTCACGTTCGATGAAATCGATCGGCACTTCCACCACCTTGAAGCCGTGCTGGACGACCTGCCAGGTGAGGTCGACTTGCAGGTTGTAGCCGACCGAGGAGATGTCATCCAGAACGGCGCGCAGAGTGTCGGCTTTGAAGGCGTTGAAGCCGCCGGTGATATCGCGCAACGGCAATCCGATCATGAGCCGGGTCCACCAACTGCCGCCGCGTGACAGCAGTTCGCGCGACTTGGGCCAGTTCACCACCGAGCCGCCGGCCACGTAACGTGAGCCTTTGACCATGTCGGCCCGCTCCAGCGCCTCCAGCAAGCGGGGCAATTGCTCTGGTTGGTGCGAGCCGTCGGCGTCGTGTTCGACCAGGACGTCGTAGCCCTGGTCCAGTCCCCAGCGGAAACCGGCCAGATAGGCCGCCCCCAGACCCTCTTTGCCCTGGCGGTGCATGACCTTGACTTGGCGGTCGGCGTCAGCCAACCGGTCGGCCAGCTCCCCGGTGCCGTCGGGCGAGTTGTCGTCCACCACCAGGACGTCTGCGCCTGGCACGGCCCGGCGCAGACGGGTCACGATCGGCTCGATGTTGTCGCTCTCGTTGTAAGTCGGGATGATGACGAGAATCCGTTCCCCGCCCTGATCTGTCATTAGTCGCTTCCTCCCTCAGTCCAGCCCAGGCGGTCTGGGACTGCATCACATTCTGTCACCGCCGACGGGTCCTAGACGACGACTCAGGGCCGCCGAGTGGCGCGACCGCCGGCGGACCAACCGGCCGCCCGCCAGCGCCAGCCAGACTGCGACCGGGCCTAAGACCAGACCCAGTTCGATCGAGTGGCGATGGGCCACCGCCACGGTCAAGCCCTGTCGCCTCGGCATCTGGACGGTGGTGGCGGCCGAGCGCTCCAATTCGGCCTGCCAGAGCAGCCGGCCGTCGGCTCCGATGAAACCAGCCAGAGAGTTGGTGGTGGCCACCGCGATCTCACGCCTCGCCTCCATGGCCCGGATGCGGGTGATGGCGTCCTGCTGAGCCATCTGACCAGTGCCGGTCAGAGCCGAGTTATTGGTCTGGACCACTATCACCTGGCCGCCGGGACGGTCGCTGGAGCCCCGCAACATCTGGTCGGCGCTGTCGTCGTAGCCGACCTCGAAGCAGATCAGCACCCCGATCGGCAGCGGCTGTCCGTCCGCCGTCTGGCCCCAGACCACCCCGGGACCGGACCCGGCCACGGTCTGGGCCCCGATCAACTCCAGCTCCGGGATCAAAGGCAGGAAGAAGGAGCGGGCCGGGATCCACTCGCCGAAGGGGACGATGTTCTTCTTGTGGTACCGATCGCCGGTCTGGTCTGAGCTCTCCCACCAGACCGAACTGGTGCGACGCTGACCCGACTCCGGTCCCATGGTCAAGGTGCCGATCAACAAGGGCCGGTCGACCAGGCGCCGGGCCCACTCGACCAACTGGCCGGTGCTCTGGTCGCGCTCGGGGTCCATGTCGGTCGAACTCTCCGGCCAGACCACGAAATCCGGCTGGTCCAATTGGCCGGTCTGAGCGCGGGCGGCCAAGACGATGGTCTCGGCCAGGGAGTTGTGCGTCGTGGTACGCCCCGGCCCGAGCGCCCCCAGGCCGGTCGAAGGCACATTGCCCTGGATCAGTCCGACGCTGACCGTCCCTTGCTCGGGACAGGGCTGATAGCTCTGGCCGGCCCAAGAGCCCAGTCCGATCAGACCCAGACCGACCAAGCTGGCCGTCAGCGGGGCCCAGCGCGATCGCCGGGCCCAGGCCAAGCCGGCGGCCAGAGAGAAGCTGGAGAGCACGATCAAGAAGGACACTCCGGAGACTGAGACCAGCGGATAGAGCCCTTCGATCGGACTGCCGGCCCCGGCGTAGGCCAACCGGCCCCAGGGGAAGCCGCCCAAGGGGACCCGGCTGGCCACCCATTCCACCGCCACCCAACAAGCGGCGGCGTAACAGGGCCAACCCGGCCAACGCGAGGCCACCGCCGTGACCGCCCCCAGCAGCCCCAGCCACAGCGCCATCACGGCGGCCAGACCGAGGTAGGGCCACCAACCGATGACGATCATCCAACGGATCAGGACCAGATAGTAGGCCAAACCGAAGGCCAGGCCCCGGGCCAAGCCCCGGCGGGCCGGCTGGTGGCGCAGCAACGCACCCAGTCCGATCAGCCCCAGTGGCATCAGCGCCCACAGATCGATGGGTGGGAAAGCCAACCCGGCGGCGGCCCCGCAGAGCGCCGCCGCCAATAAGGCGACCCGGTTCACCCGCCGCGGGCTCCAGCGGGCGAACAGATCGTCCCCGGACGGCCGGAGCGGCTGAGCGGTCATCGCTCTATTGTCCCCCGCCGCGAACTTCCGGCGGAGACACTAGGACTGCGGTCAATTCGTAGAGGGCCGCCCCGGCCACCCAATTGCGAGTCCGACTAGGCCAGAGCGAAGGCCGGCCGGAGGCGGCCAGGGGCAGGCAGCGCATGACCTGCAGCTCGAGGTCGGCGAACAGACGCTCCAGGTCGTCCAGGGAGCCGAAGTGGACGTTGGGGCTGTCGAACCAGCTGTGGGGCAGGTCCTTGGAGACGGGGGCGTGGCCGGCCAGCAGTCGCAGGCGGTTGCGCCAGTAGGCGAAGTTAGGCATCGAGACGATGACCCGAGGAGCGATCCGGATCATCTCCAGCAGGACCTCACGGGGCCGGCGGACGGCTTGCAGAGTGCGGGACAGCACCACCGCGTCATAGGACTGGTCGCCGAAGCGGTCCAGGTCCTGATCGATGTCCAACTCGATCACCGGCACACCCGCCCGCACGGCGGTCAAAACGGCCTCGGGATCGATCTCGACCCCGCTGCCGGTGCAACCGCGTCGACCCATCAGATGACGCAAGAGAGCGCCGTCGCCGCAGCCCAGGTCGAGCACCCGGGAACCCGGCTGGATCAGCGAACTGATCAAAGCCAGATCGCGCCGCAAGGGCGGGCTCGACGCGGCGCCTCTCATGACCCCACCTCCCAGGCTCGGTCTAAGAAGGCGCGCAGCGTGTCGTGGTAGCGCGGGATCGGCAGCAGGAAGGAGTCATGGCCGAAATCCGAGGCCAGTTCACGGTAGGTCACCGGCACACCGGCCCGCTCCAAATGGGAGACCACCCGGCGCGAGTGCTGGGGCCCGAAACGCCAATCGCTGGTGAAAGAGCAGACCAGCAGATTGGGCCGGGCGGCCGCGATGGCGGCGGTGGCCTGAGGCGAAGCGAAAGGATCGAAATAGTCCATCACCCGGCTCAGATAGAGATAACTCAAAGCGTCGAAACGGTCCAGGAAGACTTCGCCTTGGTGATGTAGATAGCTCTCGACCGCGAAATCGACCCCGAAGCCATGGTTGAGGCCGTCGCGCTCCGGTTCGCGGTCGAATTTGAGGGCCAGAGCTTCCTCCGACAGATAAGTGATGTGGGCCATCATGCGGGCGATCGACAGACCCAGATCGGGTGAGTCGCCGAACTGGTTGTACTGGCCCTGGTGGAAGCCGGGGTCGCGCATGATGGCCTCCCGGGCCACGGCCGAGAAGGCGATGTTCTGGGCCGACAGTCGGCTGGAGGCGGCGATGACACAGGCGTTGGCCAGGTCCGACGGGTGGCTCAAGGCCCATTGCAGCGCCTGCATCCCACCCAAGGAGCCACCGATCACGGCCAAGAGCCGAGATAGGCCCAGGTGCTCGCACAGACGACGATGGACGCTGACGAAGTCGGCCATGTCGAGGATGGGGAAATCCAAGCCGTAGGCCTGGCCGGTGGCCGGGTTCAGGCTGCCCGGACCGGTCGTGCCCTGACAACCGCCCAGGATGTTCGGGCAGACGACGAAGAAACGGTCGGTGTCGAGGGGGCGGCCCGGGCCGATCAGATTGTCCCACCAGCCCGGCTTGTCCGCTCCGGCTTGGAAACCGGCGGCGTGGGCGTCGCCGGTCAAAGCGTGACAGATGAAGACGGCGTTGTCACGGCGGGGAGAGAGCTGGCCATAGGTCTCGTAACGCACCTCGACCAGGTCGAGTCGACCGCCCCGGGTCAGGTTCAGAGGGCGGTCGGGGGTGAACAGAGTCACCTGCTGGGACTCGACCAGGCCAAGGCCGGCCGCAGTCGTTAGGGGTCTGGTCACGGGCCTGATTGTAGACTCTGTCTCAGCGTCTCGTCGGTCGGCCGACTAGGGGCGTCTCCCCCGCTGGGTGACGCGGCTGCGGATTCGGCCCGCCGGCTGGTCCGCTGACAGTCTCGGAACAAGGAGTTGGCATGAATCGACCAGCCGCCCGCCTGGCCCACTTGGCCTCGGCCGCCTTCGGGGCGGCCGGCGCCTTCGGCCTGGCCTTCCTGATGGTTTTGACCAAGGTGGCTCTGTGAGGTCCGGCCGGGGCTCCATGGCTTGGTTGGCCGTCGTCGCCGGCGCTTTGGCCGCCGCGCTGCTGGCCGGCTTGCTCTGGTTCAACCGCTCGCTCGCATCGGACCGTGACGATCTCACCGGCACCACTTGGCAGCTAGTCGCCTGGACGCTCGACACCGCCTTGCCCACCACCGCCCAGCTGACCCTGACCTTCGATGACCAAGGCGACGAGCCGTATTACTCCGGCTCCTCCGGCATCAATAACTTCCGCGGCCGGGTCTGGGTCGGTTCCAAGGGCGACGTCGAATTCGGTCCCGCCATCTCCACCCTGATGGGCGGCCCCGACTCAGTGCTGCGGGCCGAGTCGACCTATCTGAGGTCGCTGCTGACGGTGGTGAGCTATCAGCGTTCCGGTGACCGATTGACCCTGACCGGCTCCGACGCCACTGAACTCGACTTCCAGCTGATGTCGAGTTGATCAGTCTCCTGAGGCCGCCCCGCTGGAGCGTCTGGCGGGCGGCGTCGGGCCTGCCATCGGTCCCCGTCCGACCCATCGCCCACTAGTTTCACTAGTTTTTGAAACTTCGATAGATTAGCCGAGTTTCGGTTTCTCGGGGTCCCCGAAAAGTACCAGAGCGGAGCTAAGCGGAGGGAGGACACTTTTTCGGGCTTTTAGACGACTGAAACATGCTGGACACATTCGCGCCCTAGTGTGCGTCACAATCACGCCAGTTTGCATTCGGTGCATCCGCACCATGATCGAGTTGGAGCGAACGACATGACAAAAAACTCACTGGTCCAGCGCCTCGTTTTAGCCACCGCCATCCTGTCCACTCTGGCCCTGACCGCCTGCAGCGGCGGCGTCGGCGGAGATCAGAACGGCCCGAACGACGAAGGCCCGATCCGCATCGGCATGCTCGCCCCCCTGACCGGCTCCGAGAGCGTCTATGGCACTTATCTGCGCAACGGGGCCGAGATGGCGGTGGAGGAGATCAACGCCCAAGGCGGCCTGCTGGGCCGCCCGGTCGAACTAGTGGTGGAGGACGATGGCTGCGACGCCCAGATGGCCACCGCCGGGGCCACCAAATTGGTCTCGGCCGGGATCCACCTGGCGGTCGGCGGCTACTGCTCCGGCTCCACCCTGCCGACCGAACAGATCTTCTACAGCAACGGCATCCCCCAAGTCATCACGGCCGCCAACGGCTCCCAGCTGATCGAGGCCGGGCTCGACTCGGTCTTCTTGGTCAACGGCTTGGCCACCCAGCAGGCCCAATCAGCCGTCAAATTCGCCCAGAAACAAGGCGCCCAAGCCATCTTCACGGTCGACGACGGCGACGCCTACCCCAAGGGCCTGACCGACGCCTTCGCTGAGTACGGCCAACCGGCTGGCCTCAATATCGTCGCCCACGAGCAGATCAACAAGGCCGAGAAGGACTTCGGCTCGGTCGCCACCGCCATCGTCGGCTCAGGGGCCGATTTCGTCTTCTGCACCGCCTATGTCCAGCCCTGTGCCCTGCTCAACCAGCAGGCCAAGCAGTATGGCTTCAGCGGCGACTTCCTGATCGGCGACGGCGCCGTGGACGCCCAATTCGCCGACCTGACCGGGGCGGCCTACGTCGAGAGGGTCTACGGCACCTTCACTCAGACCCCCGACATGCTGGTCGGGGCCGAGCAATGGCTGGCCTCCTATCAGGCCAAGTTCGGAGCCGAGCCCGGCCCGTACACCACCCAGGCCTACGACGGCGTCAGGGTCATGGCCGAAGGCGTCCGTCTGGCCGGTTCGACCGACCGTCAGGCGGTGGCCGACGCCATCCACGGCTTGCGCGGCTTCGATCTCTTCTCCGGTCCTGCCACCTTCACCGACCAGGGCGTGCTGGCCGATTCGAGCTTCGTCATCGTCGTGCTGAAGGACGGCAAGTTCGTCCTCTTCGACGACCTCAAGAGCTGACCGAGGCGTCTGGGGGCCGGGGGCGCGGCCCGCCCCCCGACGACCCCAAGCCCTGCCCGCGGCGTCTGGGGGCCGGACGCGCCACCGGCCCCCAGACGACCCCTGAAGCGGGAGCCTATGTGATCCAAGTCATCGTCAACGGCCTATCGGTGGGGGCCTTCTACGCCCTAGTGGCCTTGGGCTACTCCATGGTCTACGGCATCATCAAGTTGCTCAACTTCGCCCACGGCGACATCTACATGCTCGGCGCCTACGTCGGCTTCGTCGTCTTGGGCGCTCTGACCTCGTGGCTCAGCCTGCCGACCGCCCTCGGCCTGGTCTTGGTCACCCTCGTCACCATGGCCCTGACCGGCGGAGCCGGGGTATTGATGGAGCGGGTGGCCTATCGCCCGATCCGACACGCCCCTCGGTTGTCGCTCTTGATCACGGCGGTCGGCCTGTCCTTCGCCCTCGAATACGGCGTGCGCCAGATCTTCGGGCCCAAGCCGAGCCACTTCCCCGTCCAGATCGACGCCGGCAGCGTCAACCTCTTCGGCGCCACCATCACCACCGCCCGCATCATCGTCATCCTGGTGGCGGGAGTCCTGATGGTGGTGCTGTCCTTGTTCGTGGCCAAGACCCGCCAAGGCCGGGCCATGCGCGCCATCGCCTTGGACGCCAAAGCCGCCCGTCTGATGGGCATCGATGTCGACCGCACCATCTCATTGGTCTTCTTCATCGGCTCGGCTCTGGCCGGCGCGGCCGGCGTCCTGGCTGGCGCGGTCTACGGCACGATCGACTTCCTGATGGGATTCATCATCGGCATCAAGGCCTTCACGGCCGCCGTCATCGGCGGCATCGGCAATCTCTACGGGGCCATGCTGGGCGGTGTCGCCCTCGGCTTGCTGGAGTCCTTCGGCGTGGCTTGGCTGGGCGGACAGTGGCGTGACGTCTTCAGCTTCCTCTGCCTCATCCTCTTCCTCACCTTCCGCCCCACCGGCATCCTGGGCGGCCGCGTCGTGGAAAGGATGTGACATGGCTCT
The DNA here is from genome assembly GCA_031265875.1 of Propionibacteriaceae bacterium. Taxonomy (GTDB): domain Bacteria; phylum Actinomycetota; class Actinomycetes; order Propionibacteriales; family Propionibacteriaceae; genus WQYJ01. Next base: position 80,357 of record JAISCA010000066.1, on the reverse strand, counting down.
AGTCCGCGCCCGCCCCCGTCCGCCCGATCTGCTCCGACCGCCGGTCAGACTGCCCGAGCTCGGCCCTAGCCGCTGGCAGTGGCGGGGACCGCGCGCCCCGCTGCGCTTGATCGGGGTATTGGCCGTAGCGGGCGTCTTCGTGCTGCCCTTCTTCAACGCCTCGACCTACCTGATGCAGATCATGACCAGCGCCTACATCTACGTCATGTTGGCCATGGGCCTGAACGTGGTGGTGGGCTACGCCGGCCTGCTCGACCTCGGCTACATCGCCTTCTTCGCCGTCGGGGCTTACACCTCCGGTATCGCCACCACCCGTCTGGGCCTGAGCCAGGTCCAAGCCATCCCCTTGGTCATCGGCATTTGCGTCCTGGCCGGCGTCATCATCGGCGGACCGACCTTGCGGCTACGTTCGGATTACCTAGCCATCGTCACCCTCGGCTTCGGTGAGATCATCCGGGTGACAGCCAACAATCTCCAAGTCACCGGTGGGCCGGCCGGCATCTACGCCATCCCCGGCTGGCAGTTCTTCGGTTGGCGCCTGCGCGACGGTTTCACCATCGGCGGGTTGAAATTCAACGGACAGGTCACGTTCTACTACTTCGTGGCCTTGATCGTGATCGTGTTGGGCGTGTTGGGGATCTCTCAGATCGCCCGCGGCCGACTGGGCCGGGCCTGGAAAGCGGTCCGCGACGACGAGGACGCGGCCGAGGCCATGGGCATCAACACTTATCAGGCCAAGATCACGGCCTACATCATCGGAGCCGTCTGGGCCGGTCTGGCCGGCCAGTTGATGGCCACCCAACAGTCCGCCATCTCGCCGCCCAGCTTCCAGTTCCTGCACTCCGCTTTGATCCTGATGGCGGTCGTGTTGGGCGGCATGGGCTCGACGCCGGGCGTCATCATCGGCGCCTTGTTCATCTCCTTGGCCCCCGAGTTCCTGCGTGGGGTCTCAGATTGGCGTTACCTCTTCTTCGGCCTGCTCTTGATCGTGGTCATGATCTTCCGGCCGGCCGGACTCTGGCCCGCCACCTCGCTCCTGCCCTGGAGCCGGGACCGGCGGCTCCAAGCGGAGACCGGACCGCCCTCGACTGCGGTCAAATCGGACCACCGGGAGCGGACATGACCGAGGCGAACCTGGCCCCGGCCAGCGGCGACCGTCCGATCCTGCTGGAGGTGACCGACCTCAAACTCCAGTTCGGCGGGCTGATGGCCGTGGACGGGCTCAACCTGCGAATCCGCCAGGGCGAGATCGTCTCCGTCATCGGCCCCAACGGAGCCGGTAAGACCAGCGCCTTCAACTGCGTGACCGGTTTCTACCGCCCCAGCTCCGGCTCGATCCGGTTCCGGGGCCAGCCCGTGACCCGGCGCCGGCCCTCCAGCATCACCCGCTTGGGCATGGCCCGGACCTTCCAAAACCTCAGGCTCTTCAGCGACATGTCGATCCTGGACAACGTCAAGACGGGCATGCACACCGACCTGCGCCAGACTTGGTTCGACGCCTTCTTGCACACCCCCCGCTTCCGCCGCAGCGAGCGGCTGTGCTCCCAGGTCGCTCTCGGCTGGCTCGACTTCGTCGGCTTCAAAGGCGATCACGAGGCTTACGTCTCGGCCCTGCCTTACGGCGAACAGCGCCGAGTCGAGATCGCCCGGGCTCTGGCCACCTCGCCCACCTTGCTGCTGTTGGACGAACCGGCCGCCGGCCTCAACCACTCGGAGAAGCGCCAACTGATCGAACTGATCCGTCGCATCCAACAGTTGGGCGTCTCGATCGGTTTGATCGAGCACGACATGGGCTTGGTGATGGACATCTCGGAACGCATCGTCGTGCTCAACTACGGCAAGGAGATCGCCGATGGCACACCGGCTCAGATCCGGTCCGACCCCTTGGTCATCGAAGCCTATCTAGGCTCGGCCGAGGAAGCTTCGGCCGAGAGCCGGGGCTTAGACCAGACGACGGCGGAACTGACCGCCTCTGCGCCTGCGACCGAGCGGGAGGAGGCGTCATGAGTTGGCTGGAATTAGACGCGGTGGACGTCCATTACGGCCGCGTCCAAGCCCTGCGCCAAGTCTCTCTGGGAGTCGAGGAGGGTGAGATCGTGGCTCTCTTGGGCAACAACGGAGCCGGCAAGTCGACCACTTTGAACCTGATCTCCGGCTTCGTCCGTCCCAGCGCCGGCGCCCTGACCTGGCAGGGCCAGGACGTCAGCCGGCTCAAGCCGCACCAGTTGGTGGCCCAAGGCATCGTCCATGTGCCGGAGGGCCGGCGCATCTTCTCCACCATGACGGTGCAGGAGAACCTGCTCCTAGGCGGTTACCTGGTGCGCGACCCAGCCGTCATCAAGCGCCGCTTGGATCAGGTCTACGACCTCATGCCCCGGCTGCAGGAGCGTCGGGGCCAGGAGGGCGGCACCCTGTCCGGCGGCGAGCAGCAGATGCTGGCGATCGGCCGGGCCCTCATCTCGGCCCCCCGCCTCCTGCTGTTGGACGAGCCTTCGATGGGCCTGGCCCCACTCCTGGTGGCCCAGGTCATGCGTATCATCGCGGCCGTCAACCAATCCGGCATGACCGTCTTCGTGGTCGAGCAGAACGCCAAGGCTGCCCTCCAGATCGCCCACCGGGCCTATGTCCTCGACACCGGCTCAGTCTCGCTATGCGGACCGGCCGCCGACCTGGCCCAGGACCCCCGCGTGGTCGAGGCCTACCTGGGCGGAGCCTGAGACCAGTCGGCCGGAGCGCGTCGCGCAGGCGACTCCGGCCCGGTCGGCGGCGCCGCCGCGAGGCTGGCCGCGGCGGGCGCCGGACCCCTCAGCGCATCCACTTTCAAGACGAGGGATCGTAGCTAGGTTCTCTTCGGACTAGGCTGTTGGATCAAATCAGGTGGGTTCAGCGACCCGCCCAGGCGACTGGAGGACTGTCCTTATGGTCGATGAGCCCGCCGTGGCCCTCGGGTTGGATGTGGGCTCGACCACCCTCAAAGCGGTCCTGCTGGACGGTGACACCGTGCTCTGCCAGGAGTACCGCCGCCACAACGCCGACGTCCAAGCCGAGTTGACCCGGCTGGTGCACGATCTGGCCAAACGCTTCCCTGGCCTGGCCGTCCGTCCCGCCATCACCGGCTCCGGCGGCCTCGGCGTCTCCCGTGCCCTCGACGTCGAATTCGTCCAGGAGGTCATCGCCGGCACCCAGGCCGTCCAACGCCACCACCCGGAGGCGGACGTGGTGATCGAGTTGGGCGGCGAGGACGCCAAGATCACCTATCTGAAGCCGATCCCGGAACAGCGCATGAACGGCACCTGCGCCGGTGGCACCGGGGCCTTCATCGATCAGATGGCGACTCTGCTACGGACCGACGCGGCCGGTTTAGACCGCCTGGCCAGCGAACACCTGCACCTCTACCCCATCGCCTCCCGCTGCGGCGTCTTCGCCAAGTCCGACCTCCAACCCCTGATCAACGAGGGGGCCCGGCACGAGGACCTGGCCGCCTCCATCTTCGCGGCCGTCGCCACCCAGACCATCTCCGGCCTGGCCCAGGGCCGTCCCATCCGAGGCCAGGTCGTCTTCCTGGGCGGTCCGCTCTTCTTCCTGCCCCAACTGCGGGTGGCCTTCCAGCGGGCCTTGCAGAACCAGGCCTCCGGCTTCATCTGCCCCGACCAGGCCCAACTCTACGTCGCCCTGGGGGCCGCCCTGGCCGCCACTGGCGAACCCATCCGGTTGGACCAATTGGCCGACCGCCTGTTGGAGCGCCGCCACCTGGCGCCGACCTCCGGCCGGATGCCCCAGCTCTTCGCCGACGCCGCCGAGCGAGCCGAGTTCGACCGCCGCCACGGCGACCAAACCATTCCTAGAGGCGACCTGGCTCAAGCCCGCGGGGCCTGCTTCTTGGGCGTCGACGCCGGTTCCACCACCATCAAGGCGGTCCTGATCGACCAACAGGAGCGCATCCTCTGGAGCCACTACGCCGGCAACGGCGGCGACCCGGTCAAGGCCGCCATCGGCATCGTGACCGAGGTTCGCCGGGCTCTGCCCGGGCCGGCCATCATCGCCCGCTCCTGTGTCACCGGTTACGGCGAGGGCCTGATCAAAGCCGCCCTCCACATCGATCAGGGCGAGGTCGAGACCATCGCCCACTTCCGGGCCGCCGACAAGATCGCCCCCGGCGTCACCTCCGTCATCGACATCGGCGGCCAGGACATGAAGTACCTGCGCGTGAACGACTCCGTGATCGACTCCATCGCCGTCAACGAGGCCTGCTCGTCCGGTTGCGGCTCCTTCCTCCAGACCTTCGCCGAATCGCTCGGCCTGACCATCGAGCAGTTCACCGCCGCCGCTCTAACGGCCGAGGCCCCCGTCGACCTGGGCTCGCGCTGCACCGTCTTCATGAACTCCTCGGTCAAGCAGTCGCAGAAAGAGGGAGCGACGGTGGGCGACATCGCCGCCGGGCTGTCCTACGCCGTCATCCGCAACGCCCTCTACAAGGTCATCAAACTGCGTGACTCGGCCCAGCTCGGCTCCACCGTGGTGGTCCAGGGCGGCACCTTCTTGAACGACGCCGTCTTGCGCGCCTTCGAGCTGCTGACCGGTCGTCAGGTGGTACGCCCCGACATCGCCGGTCTGATGGGCGCCTACGGGGCCGCCCTGACCGCTCGGGCCGGCTTCCAGCCGGGCTCGCCCGGGACCTTGCTGTCGGTGCCGCAGTTGCGCCGTATCACGGTCGACACCCAGCTCAGCGCCTGCAAGCTGTGCCAGAACCACTGCCAGTGCACCATCTCGACCTTCGGCAACGGCGAGCGCCACGTCTCCGGCAACCGCTGCGAGCGGGGAGCCGACGCCAGTCAGCAGAAGTCGGATCTGCCCAATCTGTTCGACTACACCTATAAGCGCCTCTTCGGCTACCGTCGCCTGACCGCCAAGGACGGCGTGCGGGGCGACATCGGCCTGCCCCGCGCCCTCAACCTGTACGAGAACTACCCCTTCTGGTTCACGGTCTTGTCCCAGCTCAAGTTCCGCGTCGTGATCTCGCCCCGCTCCAGCCATGAGCTGTTCGAGCGCGGCATGGAGTCGATCGCCTCGGAGAACGTCTGCTACCCCGCCAAGCTGGTGCACGGCCACATCGAGGCTCTGCTCGACAAGGGCATCCGGACCATCTTCTATCCCTCGATCAATTACGAGCAGAATCTGATCCCGGCGGCCGACAAAAATTACAACTGCCCGGTCGTGGCCAGTTATCCCCAGGTCATCCAGAACAACTTGGAGCGGCTGCGCGATCCGGGGGTGCGCTTCCTCAACCCGTACTTCAATCTGAACAATCGCCCCAAGCTGGCCCAACGGCTGGTCGAGGTCCTGGCTGATTGGCAGGTCAGCTTGGAGGAGGCCGAGGCGGCCGTCGCGGCCGGCTTCGCCGAGGACGCCCAGGTCAGGGCCGACATCCGGGCGGAAGGCGTCCGCGCCTTGGAGTACTGCCGCCAGCACCAGGTCAAGGGCATCGTCTTGGCCGGCCGGCCCTACCATGTCGACCCCGAGGTCAACCACGGCGTGCCCGAATTGATCAACGGCCTCGGCCTGGCCGTCCTGACCGAGGATTCGGTCCTCGGCCTGGCCGAGTTGGAGCGTCCCCTCCGAGTGCGCGACCAGTGGGCCTACCACTCGCGGCTCTACGAGGCGGCGGCCTGCGTGACCACCCGACCCGAGCTGGAACTGGTCCAGCTCAACTCCTTCGGCTGCGGCCTGGACGCCATCACCTCCGAACAGGTGGCGGAGATCCTGGAGGCCAAGAACCGGGTCTACACCCTGCTCAAGATCGACGAGGTGTCCTCCCTCGGGGCCGCCCGGATCCGGCTGCGCTCTTTGGCCGCCGCCGCCCAAGAGCGCAGCCAGCGCCTGGTCGAGCTGCCCCCCCCGACCAGGCGCCATGTCCTCGAACGGGTCCTCTTCACCCCTCAGATGCGCCAGACCCATACCATCATCGCGCCCCAGATGGCCCCCATCCACTTCCGTCTGATCGAGCCGGTCCTGAACGCGGCGGGGTACAAGGTCAAGGTCCTCGAGCACGTCTCGCCGGCCGACGTCGAGGCCGGGCTGACCACCGTCAACAATGACGCCTGTTATCCCGCCATCATGGTGATCGGGCAACTGATCAACGCCTTCCGCAGCGGCGACTGCCACCCCGACCGGACCTCGGTCATGATCACGCAGACCGGCGGCATGTGCCGCGCCACCAATTACACCGCCCTCTTGCGCCGGGCTCTGAAGGACGCCGGCTATCCCCAGGTGCCGGTCATCGCCATCTCGACCTCCAGCATCGAGTCCAACCCCGGTTTCTCCATGAGTCTGTCCATTATCCATCGGGCCATGCGGGCTTTGACCGTGGGCGACCTGCTCCAAGACCTGCTGCTGAGGGTCAGGCCGTACGAGGCCCAGCCCGGCTCGGCCAACGCCCTCTACCGCAAGTGGGACCAGATCGGCCGGGACTACTTCGAGCACGGCCGTTCGCCTGATTTCGGAGGCCGGCTGACCTACCGCCGTCTGATCGACGCCATGGTGGAGGACTTCGACCGCTTCGAGTTGGACGGCCTCCCGCGCCGGCCCCGAGTCGGCGTGGTGGGCGAGATCCTGGTCAAATTCCAACCCGACGCCAACAATCACGTCATCGACGTGATCGAGCAGGAGGGCTGCGAGGCGGCTCTGCCCGGTCTGATGGAGTTCATGACCAACGGGCTTTACCATGTCGAGTGGAACTGGGCCAACCTCGGCACCGACGGCCGGAACCGTCGGCTCAAGGTCCTCCTGCGCCGTTTCATGGAGACCTATCGTCGGCCGGTCCGTCGCGCCTTGGCCCGCGCCAACGCCCGCCATCGGGAGCCCAAGTTCACTATTCCGGGCGACATGGCCGAGATGGCCCGCCGGGCTCAGTCCGTCACCAGCTTGGGCAACCAGGCCGGCGAGGGTTGGCTCTTGACGGCCGAGATCTTAGAGCTGATCCACGACGGCGTGCCCAACGTCATCTGCGTCCAGCCCTTCGCCTGCCTGCCCAACCATGTCGTCGGCAAAGGTATGTTCTCTGAGATCCGCCGCCAGCACCCCGGTGCCAACCTCGTCACGATCGACTACGATCCCGGGGCCAGCGAGGTCAATCAGCTCAACCGCATCAAACTGATGATCGCCACCGCCCATCTAGCCCAGTCGGCTGAGCCCGCCCCAGCGCCGCCGCTCCAGCCCCGGCCGGCTCTAGCCGGCCAGTCGGCCGGCTAGACCTGACCTGGCTCTGGCTTGGCCAGCGTCGATCCGCCCTCGTTCAGCGGATGACCCGGTTCATCCGGAAAGAAGCCAGGGCCATGAAGACCAGGGCTAAGACGAGCAGGATCACGACGATCGTGGAGGTCCCCAGGGGCTGTCCGGCCACCTCGACCCGGATGGCGGTGTTATCCATCAGGATCTCCCTGGCCTGGTCGCGCAGACCGGCGGGCAGGGGTTCGACTAGGGCGTCCAAAGACGGGGTCATGACCGCTTGCCGCACTAGGACGGCCGCGTGGGCGAAGGGCAGACAGGAGACGACGTTGTTGACCGACTCGGTCAGGAACTGAGGCGGCACGTAACAGAAGGACAGGAAACCGGAAGCCACGCCCAAACCGATGGTGTAACCGCTGAAACTGCCTTGGCTGCCCAGGTAGGTCACGACGCAGACGTTGAGGGCGGAGAAGGTCAGACAAGCCAGGGCCGAGCCGCCCAGGGCGGACAGGAATTGCAGCCCAGACATCATGGGCTGGTCGGCCAGCCAAGCCCAGAGCGGGGCCAGAGCCAGGGCGATCCAAGCCACGACGACGCAGACCGTGAAGGAGGACAGCACATAACTGACCGCCAGGTGCCAACGCCTGACCGGGGAGACTAAGTACTCGTTGAAGCGGTACGAGACCCGGTCCTCCACGAAGGAGGCCAACATGCCCAGGCTGGAGGTGAAGCAGGCCAAGCTGATCACCCCGGCGAAGAGCCAGGCGTCGCTCAAAGCGACCGCGCGATCCCCCTCTAGGCCGACCACGCTCTCCTCGATCCGGCTGGTCATCAGATCACGGAAGAAGACTAAGAAGAGCAAGAACAGGACCACCGGCGTCATGATCGAGATCACCACCATCAAGCGATCACGCAGAAAGACCTTGAGGTGACGGCGGAACAGAACTGCGACTAGTTCCATCAAGTCGCCTCGACCGCGGTCGGGTGGGAGCGCCAACGACTCCGATTGGGCGCCGCCGGCTCGGCTTCGAACTCAGGACGCCCATCCGAATGTCCGGTCAGATTGAGGAAGACATCGTCCATCGAGCCGTGCTGCAACTCGAAATCGACCACCTCCTCGCCCAGCAGATCGAGTAGGCGGCGCACCTCGCCGTAAGACCCGACCGCCAGCCGGAGGGTGTTGGATCGGTTGAAATGATCTGGCAGTTGGCGCCCCACGCTGGCCAGCCTCTGGCGGGCCACCGCCCGGCGCCAGAGGTGGACGCTCAAGCGAGAGCTGCTGTGGCGGCGGCGCAACTCGGCCGGCGTGCCTTCGGCCACGATCTGACCCTGGTCGATGATGCAGACCTGGTCCGCCCGCTCGGTCTCGGCCATGTAGTGGGTGGTCAAGAAGATGGTGGTCTCCTGGCCCTGGCGGACATGGTCGATGGCCTCCCAGACCTGCTCCCGGCTGTAAGGGTCGAGGGAAGCCGTCGGCTCGTCCAAGAACAGCACCTTGGGCCGGTGCAGCAGAGCCCGGGCCATGTCGGCCCGCCGCTGCTGCCCACCAGACAACCGGCCATAGGCCCGGTCTAGGAAGCAGTCCAGATCGAGCAGGTCGCTCAACTCGGCCAAGCGGCTCCGCCAAGCGGTCCGGCCCATCCGATGCAAGGCGGATCTCAGGGCCAGATTCTCCCGCACGGTCAACCGGGGATCGAGCAGTGGGGCCTGGAAGACCACACCTATGGCCTGCCGCACCGCCTCGTCTTGGCGGCCCACCTCATGGCCGGCCACCGTCAAATGGCCGGAGTCCGGCCGCAGCAAGGTGGTCAAGCACTTGATGGTGGTCGACTTACCGGCCCCGTTGACGCCCAAGAAAGCGAAGAAGGCGCCGGCCGAGACCGTGAAACTGATGCCGTTGGCAGCCCTCACCCGACCATAAGACTTGTATAAGTCGCTGACCTCAACCGTCATGGTGGCCTTTCGGACGCTAGGACCCGTCGACAGTCGAGCCTGTCCTGGAGCGGTCGGCGAAGCCGATCGAGTCACCCCAGGACACGGCTTCAGGAGGACAACTTCACAGTTGTCTCCAGCTCGGTCGCCGTCCGCATGGAAGTTCGACCTGACGAGGTGGTTCGCAGCCTAGGTAAGAGGGTCCGAGTCAGTCAAACCGGCTCCATCGCCTGCGCCACGGACTGGCGCGATCACAGGCCCGGCGGCGGCCCTTGAAAGCCGCTGTTAGCCTGAAGCGGACGGCGGAGGTCGTGGTCGTGTCAGCCGGGAGAGCAAATTGGCTGTGTCACGACCACGACCTCCGCCTTGGTCCTCATTGGTCCGAACCTGAACGGACCAATGCCACTCGGAAGACTGTCAAGCGGTCGAGCGCACGACCTGGGCCCAGGCCAGACCCGACTCACCCCTGGAACGGGTGGCGACCGGCCGGCCGGTCGACTGTTGAGCGCACATGAAAAATGCCTCTCAAGAGCGATCTCGAAGGCATTCCCTAAAAGAGCCTTCCGCAGACCTCGGCGGATAGATTCGCTCCCTGTCAGCTTGGCCATCGGACTCATCAGTCGCCTGATCTACCGTTGCGGGCCAGCGCCGGAGTTTGACCGGCTTCCCCAATCTGGCAGGTGATTATTTTGTGCCGTCAGTCTTGCACACCGCCTGGGCCGACGCAATCACCGCCCCTCGCGCGCGGGTCATATTCCGTCGGCCAGCCGGTCCGGTCGGTAGGCTGAGCCTAACGGCGGGCGGACCGGCCGGCGCAGGGAGGATCGCAATGCACTACGTCATCATGGGCTGCGGTCGTGTCGGCGCCATCTTGGCCCGGTCGCTCGAACGTCGGGGTCACTCAGTGGCCGCCATCGATCTGTCGGCCGACGCCTTCCGTCGCTTGGGACCAGACTTCAAGGGCAGCACCGTGACCGGGGTCGGCTTCGAGCGAGAGGTCTTGATCAAAGCTGGCGTGGAGCGGGCCGACGGCCTGGCGGCGGTGTCGGACGGCGACAACACTAATATCCTGACCGCCCGGATCGCGCGGGAGCAGTTCCAAGTCCCCACCGTGGTGGCTCGGATCTACGACCCCCGCCGGGCCGAGGTCTACGAACGTCTCGGCATCCCGACCGTGGCGACCGTGCGCTGGACCGCCGACCAAGTCTTACGCCGTCTCATCCCGGTCGGCGGCGAGTCGCTCTGGCGCGATCCCTCCGGTGGCGTCCGCCTGGTCGAGTTGAGCTACCACCCGGCTTGGGTCGGTTGCGGCCTGGCCGAGTTGGAGCGGCGCCTGTCGGCCCGCATCCCGGCTCTGAGCCGTTTCGGCCAAGGCGTGCTGGCCCGCCCCGAGATGGTGCTGCAGGACGGCGACATCATCTATGCCATGGTGGAGGCCGACCAGGCCTCCGAAGTCGAAGAGACCCTGTCCGCGCCACCTGGGGCCCAGGCCTAGAACAGGAGACCCAGATGCGTATCGCCATCGCCGGGGCCGGCACAGCCGGCCGCTCGATCGCCCGTGAGTTGATCGGCCACGGCCACCAGGTCCTCCTGATCGACCGCAACCCTGATGTCATCGTGCCCGAAGCCGTGCCCGCAGCCGAGTGGATGATGGCCGACGCCTGCGAGTTGCAGTCCCTCAGCGAGGCCCATCTGGATGAGTGCGACGTGGCCATCGCCGCCACCGGCGACGACAAGGCCAACCTGGTCCACTCGCTCTTGGCCAAGACCGAGTTCGGCGTCCCCCGCGTCGTGGCCCGGGTCAACCATCCCAACAACGAGTGGCTCTTCACCGAATCGTGGGGGGTGGACGTGGCCGTCTCCACGCCCCGTCTGATCGGCGCCCTGGTCGACCGCGCCGTCGCCGTCGGCCATCTGGCCCGCTTGGTCAGCTTCGACAACAGCGGCACCACTCTGGTCGAAGTCCGTCTGCCCCAGACCAGTCCTTGGGCCAATCAGCCCTTGACCGTGCTGCCCCATCCCAACGGGGCCGCCTTAGTGGCGGTGGTGCGACAGGGCCAGCCTTCCCCACCCGACCAGATCGACCTTTTACAAGCCGGCGACGACCTGGTCTACCTGGTGACCTTGGACATGGAAGAGACGCTGGCCGGACTGCTGGCCGAAGGCGGGCAAGTCAAGACCGCTCAGACCGAGACCGACCCCGAGGACCCGGCCGATCAGGCGGCCCCCGCGGTCTGATCGGCCGCGCTATCGGTTTCGATCAGATAGTCCGGGTTGAAGACGACCAAGATATCGCCTCGCCGGGCCACTCTTCCCCGCACCTCCAAGGTGCGTCCCACGGTCACCCCTGAGACCTCCGGGCGACCCAACCAGATCAATCGGATCTGACCGGAGGGGTCGACCAAGTCAGCTTCGAACCAGGTCGAATGGGGATGCCGCGTGACCGCTGTGGCGCCGATCTGACCCTTGACCCACAGCCTCCGGCGAGCCTCGGCCCGACCGATCGGACCCGGCCCGGTCGGCTCCGCCGGCGCCTCGGGCTCGTCCTCCTCACTGGCGATCAGGGCGAGGGCGCGCTGCCACAGGCTGGGGCCGGTGCGCTGGCTCACGCTTCGGGCGGGGTCAAAGCGATGGCGGAGCCCGGCACCTGGGCCGACTCGCCCCGTCGCACGATCAGGTTGCGGAAGAACTCCTCCAACTCGGCGGCTGGACCCTTGGCCTTGGTGTCGGCCGCCGCCCGCCCCAACAGTCTGGCCTGCAGCACCCAACGGGGACCGGCCACCAGCCAATCCCTGACCTGCCGGCTGGCCTCGACGCCGTCCTCTTGAGCCATCCGGACGACGCGGCGGATCTCAGTCCCGAAAGGACCGGCCAGCAATTGGTGGCGGCCCTTCTCAGCCTTGGTCTGCTCGATCAGACGCCGGCGCAGTTCGGATACGAAACCAGACTTAGCGGGAGCGGCCAACAGCCGGACTTCCATGACGGCGTCGGCCGCCGCCACCACTCTCAGCGTGGTGGCCTGTCCAGTGGCCGGATCGACCACCAATTGCAAACCCACGCCTGGCTCGGGAGTCACGATCAGAGCGCCCAAATCGATCCGATCGACCTCGTCGACCTCCAGATCGATCTCATGGACGTCGAAGGGGCCGTCCTCACGCCAGTCCCGGCTGGCGTCCAGTTCGGCCCACTCGTCCTCGTACTCGACCGGCGAGTCGCCCGAGCCCAGCTCGTCCGCATCGGCTTCGGCCAAGTCCGCCTCGTCGTACTGATCCTCGTCCTCGTATTCCTCTAACTCGTCCGGCGAGACCGCCGAGCTCGGTGAGGTCGGCGTGCTCGGGCTGTCGGACCGGCGGCGGCGAAAAATCACAAGGCATCACTCCCAAGGGTGGGTTCGTCGAAGACTACGCTACGCCACTCGGCCACACCACCGGTCGAGCCGTGTCCAGCGGCGCCTCGATCGGACGGCGGCAGTTCGTCGGCCTCGACGAACTCGGCCCGCTCGACTGACTGAATCAGCAGTTGGGCGATCAAGTCGCCCCGCCGCAATTCGATGGCTTGATGACGGTCGGTGTTGAGCAAGCAGACCTTGATCTCGCCCCTGTACCCGGCGTCGACCGTGCCCGGGGCGTTGACTATGGTCAAACCCGAACGGGCGGCCAAGCCGGATCGGGGGTGGACCAAGCCGACCTGCCCGACCGGCAAGGCCAGGGCCAGACCGGTCCCGACCAGGGCCCGTTGACCCGGTTCCAAGCGGATGTCATGGCTGATGGCCAGGTCGGCTCCAGCGTCGCCCGGATGGGCGTAACGAGGCAGAGGCAGTCCCGGATCCAACCGGCGCACCGGCACGGTCAGGGGCGGACGAGGCGACATGGTGGGCTCTTTCTCCTAGTATGAGGATGGCAAGGAGGCGGCGATGAACAAATCACTCAAGCGCAGAATCTACCCAGCCCTGGCCAATCTGGCGGTCAGCCTGATCGGCGGGCTGCTGCTGCGCCGGACCTGGTCTTTGGCCACTGGGCAGGAGCCGCCCGACCCGAGCGATCCCAAGGTGTCGACCCGGACCGCCCTGGGCTGGTTCGTGCTCTCCACCCTCGGCCTCGGCGCTCTCCAACTGCTGGTCTCGCGCGCCGCCCAACGGGTCACTCTGAAAGCGATCGAGAACGGGCCGGTCCAAGGCGATTGAACTGGTCCGCTGGCTGGGCCGGGCGGACCAGCTCCGGCCCAGCCGCCCGTTGGACCGGGCCTTGGCTGATGACTCATCGGACGCGCTTAGTTCCAGCGCGAGGTCGAACTCAAACGCAATCGACGCAGTAATCCCGTCCCTGGCGGGTCTCGGCGATCTGGCTGCGGTGCTTGACTAGGAAGCAACCCGCGCAGGTGAACTCGTCGGCTTGACGGGGCAACACTCGGACCGTCAATTGCTCGTGCGACAGGTCGGCCCCAGGTAACTCGAACGACTCCGCCGCCTCGGCCTCGTCTTCGTCGACCTTGCCGGAGTTCTTATCGTTGCGGCGGGACTTGAGCTCCTCGATGCTGTCCTCGCTGATCTCCTCCTCCGACTTGCGTGGGGCGTCGTAGTCTGTCGCCATGTCAACCTTCCCGTCGTGACCTACCTCAGTCTCGCAGCGGGGGAATATAGCCCTGCGGGACTCTGATCCGGTCATGTGTATCACATGGTTCAAGATCTGTACACCGCCGCCCCGCCGCCAGGGCAATGCTCCCATTCTGGAGCGGAGGAGCGACCGCCGGACCAGCCCGGGAGAGCGGGTCGAGGTTGGTGCGATCGGCCCGGCCCGCTTCGTCCGGCCGGGTCTTACCGGTATGTTGGTCGCCAGCAGCCGACCTCACCGCCCAGCCCTGGAGAAGCGATGGAATCCTCCCTCACCCCGCGTGAGATCCAAACCCGGATCCGCTCCGGGGAGTCGTTCGAGGACATCGTCAAGATCGCCGGGCTGTCCGCCGAACGGGTCGAAGCCTTCGCCGCCCCCGTCTTGGCCGAGCGCAGCCACATCGCCGCCTTGGCTCTGTCTTGCCCGGTCCGCCGGGCCGGCCAAGCCGGTTCCCACAACCTGCGTCAGGTCGCGGCCGAACGTCTGATCAGCCGGGGCTTGGACATCGACCAAGTCGATTGGGACGCTTGGCGGCGCTCCGACGGCCGTTGGGTGATCGAGGCCAGGCACACCGCCGGCGGGGCCGAGCAGGTCGCCCGTTTCGTCTTCGACGCCAAGGGCCGCTTCTCGACGGCGGAGAACGACGCGGCCCGCTGGCTGATCGGAGACCCCAGTCAGCCCCCCGGACCACCGCCGATCCACCGGAGCAGCCGTGATCCCGACTCCGAGCCGACGGTGGACTACGACCAGGCGACCCCAGCCGCGCCTCATCCAGCTCCTCCCCCGGTCACGCCGAGTTGGCTGGATGTGTCACCGGAGCGTCTGTTCGATCCTGAGGCCGCCGCGCTAGCGCCGGGCCAATTGTCCGATCTGGATAGCTTGTACGACTTCATCTCCGTCATCCAAGAGGACTCGGTCCGAATCTACCGAGGCCTACGTGAGCCCTTGCCCGACCTCGGGCCCGAACCGAGCCCGGCGCCGACCGCTCCGGAACCGGCGGACGAGTCCGCCTCGGCCCCTGTGGCCCCCCTGCGGCGGCGCTCCAAGCGCCGTTCCCACGCCTCGGTGCCGAGCTGGGACGAGATCATGTTCGGCGGGCCTGACCCGACCGACTCGCCGGCCTGAGCCTAGTGGGCTGTCGCCCACTAGTGTCGTTCAGTGCGACCAAACGATCAACGGGATCTCCATCTCGGCGGCGGTCAAAGAGCCGTGCATGCCGACCAGACGGGCCTCGACGGCGGCCCGCCGGGTGAACAGAGCGAGATCTGGCCCAGCCGCCACCATGACATCGCCCAGCCGGCCCCGGGCCAGCGGCCGGACCGGTCCGAACCAGCCCTCGGCGATGGCTTCGTCCCGGGTCCGGACCCAGGCCGTCGGGCCCAGACGGTCCCGCCACCGCTGCGCCAAGGCCGCCGGACGGCTGGTGTGGAGGTGACGGAAGCGCGGCTCACCTGTCACCCGGGCCAGGTCGGCCGTCAAAGAGCGGTCGTCCTCGATCCAGAGCCGCCGCTGAGACGGCGGGTCGACCATGCCGTGATCGGCCGTCAGCAACAGCACGACGTCTTCGGGCAGGCCCTGACGCAGCCGGGAGACCCGCTGATCCAGCCGTTCGAAGGCGTCCAGCCAGCCTTGAGAGGCCACTCCAGCCAGGTGGCCGGCATGGTCCAGACTGCGGTCGTAGCAGTAGACCAGGGCCCCTGGCCCCGATTGGACGGCCGCCGCCACCCGATCTACCAAGTCGTCGTCATCGGCCTCGTCGAAACCGAGAGCCAAGCCACCTCGGAGGACGGCCTGCGAGAATTGCGACTCGGCGTGGTCCGCGGGCAGGACCCGGGCGACGGTCAGGCCGGCGGCCGCCACCTGTTCGAAGACAGTGGCCGCCGGCTGCGCCCGGCTGGGCGGGACCGGCCAGTTCCAGCCCAGCGGCCCGACGTAGCGGCCCACCTCCTCCACCCAGAAGCGGTACCCCACCAAACCGTGCTGACCCGGCGCCAGGCCGGTGCCGAAGGAACTCAACGAGGTCACCGTGGTGCTGGGGACCCCGCAGGTCAGCTTGACCGTCTCCGGGGCTCGCTCGGCCAGGGTCGGGGCCCGGTCCAGATGACGCCAGAGCAGGTCCCAGCCCAGACCGTCGACCAGCAAGACGACATAACGCCGGGCCGCCGGCAAGCCGAAAGGATCATTCCCACCGGGCAGGCCCAGAGCGGTCGCCACCGCTGGCAACAGATTGCCCAGAACTCGCCCGTCGTAATCGGGCAGGACTGGTTCGATGGCGACCATACGACCATCATGGCGCCTCAAGGCCTGGGTCCGAGGCTTCCCTGAGACCACCCTGATCGCTCCCTCGCCGCCTGATCACGGCCGGGACCGAGGCCGGCGGTCGGAGTAGGGTCTGACCATGTCCAATCGGCCGTTCATCGCCGCCCGCGTCGAGCGTCTGATCAATCGCCGGATCGAAGGCCTATTGCGCCGTCTGGGCTGGCACGACGCCATCATCAGCCACACCGGCTACGGCTCCGGCCAACGGCTGCGCGTCATGGGCCGGATCGTGCTCTGCCCGCCGGGCCGCCCGGACGTCCCCAGCCGGCGCGACGAGGCCTGGCTGGAGCGGCGGGGTTGGCGCAACCTGGCCGCCCTGCCGGCCGTCAATCGGCCGGTCGTGATCAGAATCGGACCCAGGGCGGTCCATGTCGTGTCCGACCGTGACGGCTACATCGACGTCACGGTCGACCACCACGGTCTGGGACCGGGTTGGCGTCAGGTCACGGTCGAGACCGACGACTGCCCCGCCACCGCCGCCCGCGTCCTGATCCTGTCCGACCAAGTCCGTTTCGGTCTGATCTCCGACATCGACGACACCATCATCACCACCCACCTGCCCCGTCTGCTGGTGGCGGCTTGGAACTACCTAGTCCTGACCGAGTCGGCCCGTCTGCCCGTGCCGGGCATGGCCCAGATGTACCGCGAGATCCTGCGTCAACGCCCCGGCGCGCCCGTCTTCTACGTCTCCACTGGCTCCTGGAACACCCTGCCCTTCTTAGAGCGCTTCATGCTCCGTCACGGCTACCCGGCCGGCCCCATGTTGCTGAGCGACTGGGGCCCGACCAACACCGGCTGGTTCCGCAGCGGTCGCGAGCACAAGGCCCGGGCTCTGCGCTCCTTGGCCCGTGACTTCCCCCAGGTGCGCTGGCTCCTGATCGGCGACGACGGCCAGTTCGATCCAGTCATCTACGCCGATTTCGCCCGTCAGTTCCCCGACCAGGTGGCGGCCGTGGCCATCCGGGAGCTGAACCCGGTCGAGCAGGTGCTGGCCCACGGCAGTTGGCGCGAACGCTGGCGCGACCGAGTGGGGACGCCCGAACCGGTGCCGGAGGTGCGAGGGTCCGACGGCGCCAGTCTGCAGCCCGGTCTACAGGCCTGTCTGCCCCCGCCCCCCGAACGGCCTTGACCGCGCGGCGACGACGGCTGACGCCGCTCAACCGGTAGCCTGCGGACGGACTTATGCCCGGCCCAGCCGAACAGGAGCAGCATGGCAGCCAAGCCGCGTGGCCTCGATGAGGACTCTGATGAGCGCGTCATCGACATCGACGTCTGCCAGGAGATGGAGACCTCCTTCCTGGAGTACGCCTACTCGGTCATCTACGCTCGCGCCCTGCCCGACGCCCGTGACGGTCTCAAACCGGTCCAACGCCGCATCCTCTATTCCATGACCGAGATGGGGGTGCGCTCCGACCGCCCCCACGTCAAGTGCGCCCGCGTGGTCGGCCAGGTCATGGGCGTGCTGCACCCGCACGGCGACAGCGCCATCTACGACGCCATGGTCCGGATCGCCCAGCCTTGGGCCATGCGCCTGCCTTTGATCGACGGGCACGGCAACTTCGGATCGCCCGACGCCGGACCGGCCGCCATGCGCTACACCGAGTGCCGGCTAGGGCCGGCGGCGGAGGCCATGACCGGCGATCTGGAGGCCGACACGGTCGATTTCCGCCCCAATTACGACGGCAAGGAGTCCGAGCCGGTGGTGCTGCCCGCCGCCTGGCCCAACCTGCTGGTCAACGGCGCGGCCGGCATCGCCGTCGGCATGGCCACCAACATGGCCCCCCACAACTTGGTCGAAGTGGTCCAGGCCCTCAAACACCTGCTGGCCCAGCCCGAGGCCAGCCTGGACGACATCATGCGTTTCATACCCGGTCCCGATCTGCCGACCGGTTGCAAGATCATCGGTTTGGACGGCCTGCGCGACGCCTACGCCAGCGGCCGGGGCAGTTTCAAAATCCGGGCCACGGCCCGGATCGAGCAGGTCTCCCCCCGGCGCAAGGGCATCGTCGTGACCGAACTGCCCTACCTGATCGGCCCGGAGAAGATCATCGAGCAGATCAAGACCCTGGTCGAGCGCAAGCAAATCCAAGGCGTGGCCGACGTCAAGGACCTGACCGACTTGAGCCACGGCACCCGGTTGGTGATCGAGGTCAAGAACGGCATCAACCCGGACTCTCTGCTGGAGCAGCTCTACCTGCGCACCAAGTTGGAGGACTCCTTCGCCATCAACGCCGTCGCCCTGGTCGACGGCCAGCCCCGCACCCTCGGTTTGATCGAGTTGCTGCGGGTCTTCCTCGACCACCGCCTCGAAGTCACCCGGCGGCGGGCTCGTTTCCAACTCGACAAAGCCAGCCAGCGCTTGCATCTGGTCGAGGGCCTGCTGATCGCCATTCTCGACATCGACGACGTCATCGCCATCATCCGGAGTTCCGACGACGCGGCCGAGGCCCGCCAACGTCTGATCGAGGCTTTCGAGTTGACGCCGGTCCAGGCCAATCACATCTTGGACATGCAACTGCGCCGCCTGACCAAGCTGTCCCGTATCGAATTGGAGACCGAGGCCGACCAGTTGCGGGCCCAGATCGAAGATTTGGAGGCCATCCTGGCTTCGCCCGAACGTTTGGCCGGGCAGGTCGCGGAAGACTTAGACGAAGTCGTGCGCCGCTTCGGCACGCCTCGTCGCACCGTTCTGCTGTCAGGGGCCGGGGTGACCAGCCCGGCCTCGGCCGCTCCCATCGAGATCCCGGACGGACCCTGTCTGGTGGCGCTCGGCTCGGCTGGCCTGATCGCTCGCATCGACTCCGATCAAGCACCGGGCCTCAGCGGGCCGCGAGCCAGTCACGACGTCATCGTCTCCTCCTTGCGCACCGTGACGCGGGGCGAGTTGGGAGTCTTGACCTCTTGGGGGCGGGTCGTCCGCTGCCAGGCCATCGACCTGCCCGCCATCCCGCCCACGGCCGACGCGCCCAATCTGCAAGGCGGCGCTCCCCTCAGCGAGTTGATCGCCCTAGAAGCGGGCGAACGGGCTCTGGCCTTGACCGGTTTGGACCCAGGCGGCCTGGGCTGGGCCTTCGGCACCCGGGGGGGACAGGTCAAGCGGACCAATCCGGAGATCTTGTCCAAGGAGGCTTGGGAACTGATCCGGTTGGCCGACGGCGACGAGGTGGTGGGCGCGGTCGAGTTGCGGCGAGAGTCGGACGAGTTGGTCTTCGTCACCTCCGACGCCCAATTGCTACGTTTCCCCGCCGCCAAGGTCCGGCCCCAGGGCCGGGCCGGCGGCGGCATGGCCGGTGTCAGTTTGGGCCGTGGCGCCCAAGTCGTCTTCTTCGGCGCGGTCGACCCGGCCGAAGCCGAGGTGGTGACGGTGGCCGGCTCGGCCGCCGCCCTGCCCGGCACCGACGCCGGCACGGTCAAGGTGACGGCCCTGGACCTCTACCCGGCCAAGGGCCGGGCCACCGGCGGCGTGCGCTGCCATCGTTTCTTGAAAGGCGAGGACAGCCTGCTGCTGGCCTGGGCCGGTCCGGCTCCGGCGGTGGCCGCCGCCGCTTCCGGCAGCCCCGTCCCCCTGCCCACGCCCGACTCTAGGCGCGACATGTCAGGTTCCCCGGCCGCCCAACCGATCGCCGCCGTGGGCAGCCGCCGGTTGGACTGAGCTGGACCAGTCCCCCGCTCCCGGGTCCACCAACTCGTCTGGCCCCGACGTTGGACCACGTCCCGCCGGGCCGGCCGCGCTCAGAGGTCGATCCGGTCGGCGTCCAGGCTGTAGGCGCCCTCGACGATGAACTCGCGCCGGGGCGCGACCTCGTTGCCCATCAGGACCTCGAAGGCGCGGCTGGCCGTCTCGGCCGACTCGATACGTAGCCGGCGCAGGGTGCGCCGCTGCGGCGACATGGTGGTCTCGGCCAATTGGTCGGCGTCCATCTCGCCCAGCCCCTTGTAACGCTGAGGCTCTTTGAAGCGGATGCCACGCTTCTGCAGCTCGGCCGCCTTGCGTTGGTACTCCGGGTCGGAGTAGGTGTAGATGAAACGGTCCTGGCCCTTCTTGGGCTGGACGATCTCGAAACGGTGCAGGGGCGGCACAGCGGTGTAGATCCGACCGGCCTCGATCATGGGCCGCATGTAAGTGAAGAAGAGAGTGGACAGCAGACAGCGGATGTGGGCCCCGTCGGAGTCGGCGTCGGCCATGAATATGACCTTGCCGTAACGAGCCTGCTCCAAGTCGAAACCGCGCCCCGAGCCGGCTCCCACCACCTGGATGATGGAAGCGCACTCGGCGTTCTTCAGCATGTCGGTGACAGAGGCTTTCTGAACGTTCAAGATCTTGCCCCGGATCGGCAGCAGGGCCTGGAACTCGGAGTTGCGGGCCAGCTTGGCCGTGCCCAAGGCGGAGTCTCCCTCGACGATGAACAATTCGGTGCGGTCGGAGTCGTTGGAGCGACAGTCGCACAGCTTGGGCGGCAAGGAGCTGGAGGCCAAGGCGTTCTTGGCCCGCTGGGCCTCGCGCTGGGCCCGGGCCTGCTGCCGGGTGCGGGCCGCCCGCACCACTTTCTCCATGACGGTCCGGGCGACCGGCTTGAGGGCCGCCTTCTGGCTGGTCAACAGTTCGAGCAACTCGCTCTCGACCACCTTGGCCACCAGACGGGTGACCGCCGGGGTGCCCAGGACCTCCTTGGTCTGACCCTCGAATTGAGGTTCGGCCAGACGCACCGTCACGACCGCCGTCAGCCCTTCCATGATGTCCTCTTTGAGCACTTCGTCGGTGGCTTTGGTCAGCCTGGTGCCGTCCAAGGCCTTGGCGAAGGCACGGGCCAGACCGCGTTCGAAGCCCTGGACGTGGGTGCCGCCCTTGGGTGTGGCGATGATGTTGACGAAGGATGCCAGCGTGGTCTCATAGCCGGTCCCCCAGCGCAGGGCGATCTCGATCTCCAGATCGCGTTCGACGTCCTGCGGCGTCATGGAACCGGACTGGTCCAGCATCGGCACCGTCTCGGTGAAGCGGTCCCGTCCGCGCAACCGCCAGACCTCGCTCAGAGGCGGGTCCAAGGCCAGGAAATCGCACAGCTCGGCCACACCGCCGTCATGGCGGAAGACCTCGTCGACTGAGGCTTCCCCCCGCCGGTCGCTCAGGGCGATCTCCAGACCGGGCACCAAGAAGGCGGTCTGCCGGGCTCGGTTGACCAGGGCGGACCAGGACAGGCCGGCCTCGGGCAAGAAGATCTGACGATCCGGCCAGTAACGCACCCTGGTGCCGGTGACCGTCTTGCCCACTTTGCCGATCCGGCGCAGACCGGACTGAGCGGTGAAGCCGGCGTCGGGCCCATCGCCCTCGAAACGGCCCGGCAGCCCCCGCCTAAAACTCATGGCCCAGGTCGCGCCTTCCCGATCGACCTCGACGTCGAGCCGGGCCGACAAGGCGTTCACGACCGAGGCCCCGACCCCGTGCAAACCACCGGCGGCGTTGTACGAGCCGGAGCCGAACTTACTGCCGGCGTGCAGACGGGTGAACACCACCTCGACCCCGGCCAGACCGGTCCGGGGCTCGATGTCGACCGGGATGCCACGGGCCCGGTCGACCACCTCGACCGACCCGTCCGCCAGCAGGCGGACGTCGATGCGGCGGCCGAAGCCGGACAAGGCCTCGTCGACCGAGTTGTCGATGATCTCCCACAGGCAGTGCATCAGGCCCTTGGTGTCGGTCGAGCCGATGTACATGGCGGGCCGTTTGCGCACCGCTTCCGGACCCTCCAGCACCAGCAAGTGGCGGGCCTCGTACCCCCCCGCGCCGCTCCGGGGGGCACGGCGGGTCGAAGAGGCGGTCAGATCGTCCGAAGTCACCGCAGCAGACTAATGGACCTGGGGCCCAGTCCCCTGGACCCGCGCCGCCGTGACCTAGCCCAGCTAGTGTCCCCCGCCAGCGCCGCTTCAGGCCGGCGGCTGAGCCGACGAACGGGGCAACGGCTTGGTGTCCGCCAGAGTGGGGGCGGGCCGGTTGGTGTGCAGGTTGGCGTGGATCCGGGTCATGCGCTGATGCTCGTCGAAGCTGACGTCCAGGTGTGAACGGTCGGGGAAGCCGAGCCGGACCATCGCCTCGGTCTCGACCATCTGCAACTGGTGGATGGCGGCATAGGTCTCGACCACCTCACGTTGATGGCCCAAGCCGTAGGAGACCGCCCGGGTGAAGTACTTCGGGGCCGACACGGCCGAAGGCCCGAACCGCTGCAGTCTGGGATCGGTCACGACGACGTGGAAACGACCACCCGGGTAGGACCCGGAGAAGATGGCGCCGCCACCGATCTGAGGACCGGCCACCGAGGCCAGGCTGGAACCCGCCGTCATGCCGAAATCGACCACCCCGGTCATGTCGAAGGTGTCGGCGCTGAACTCCCAGAGCCCGAACTCGGCTCCGAACCCACGCAGGGCCAGGGCCCTTTGGATGGCCAAGGTGGAGGGGTCGAGACCCGGATTGGCCCAACTCCAAAGCCAGGTGTTGTCCTCCTCTGAGACTGAGCCCAAGAGCGCGAACTCCAAGTCGGTCTGGTCCAACGTCAACACACCGGTGGACAGACTGGCCTCCCAACGCGAGGGGGCGTCCGAACCGATCAGTTGGGCCAGGTGGGCCTGGCCCTCGATGGTGACAGCCAGGTGGGCGCTGATCCAACCGTTGAGAACCTCATGGTCGTTTGACTCGGCCATCCCCGATGCTCCTCCTAGGGGTTTCTTTGGCTCAGCTTCAGTCCAGATAGTCGCGCAAAACTTGAGAGCGCGAGGGATGACGCAGCTTCGACATCGTCTTCGACTCGATCTGGCGGATGCGCTCCCGCGTCACACCGTAGACCTTACCGATCTCGTCCAGGGTCTTGGGCTGCCCGTCGGTCAATCCGAAACGCATCGAGACCACGCCGGACTCCCGCTCGCTGAGAGTGTCCAAGACGTCATGCAACTGCTCCTGAAGCAAGGTGAAGTTGACAGCGTCGGCCGGCACCACGGCTTCCGAGTCCTCGATCAGGTCCCCGAACTCCGAGTCGCCGTCCTCCCCCAAAGGGGTGTGCAGACTGATCGGCTCGCGACCGTACTTCTGGACCTCGATCACCTTCTCGGCGGTCATGTCCAATTCGCGGGCCAGTTCCTGCGGCGTCGGCTCACGGCCCAGGTCTTGCAGCATCTGGCGTTGCACCCGGGCCAGCTTGTTGATCACCTCGACCATGTGGACGGGGATACGGATGGTCCGGGCCTGATCCGCCATGGCCCGGGTGATGGCCTGCTTGATCCACCAGGTGGCGTAGGTCGAGAATTTGTAGCCCTTGGTGTAGTCGAACTTCTCGACCGCCCGGATCAAGCCCAGGTTGCCTTCTTGGATCAGGTCCAAGAAGAGCATCCCCCGGCCGGTGTAGCGCTTGGCCAGCGACACCACCAGACGCAGGTTGGCCTCCAGCAGGTGGTTCTTGGCTTTTTGGCCGTCGGCCGCGATCCATTCGTAATCCCGGACGTCTTCGGGCGGCAGACCGTCGGCGGCGGTGTTGACCTTCTCGGCCGCGAACAGACCGGCTTCGATCCGCTTGGCCAAGGAGACCTCCTGCTCGGCCTTGAGCAGGGCGACCTTGCCGATCTGTTTGAGGTAATCCTTGACCGGATCGGCCGTCGCGCCGGCCGCCATGACCTGCTGCTCCGGCTCGTCGGCGTCATCGCTGTCGGACAGCGAGAAGCCTTCCTCTTCGGTCAGTTCGGCCTCCAGCACCGCTTCCTTCTGAGGCTGGAACTCGGACTCGTCGACGTCGTCCAGACTGCGCTTCTTGCCACCCACCTTGAGCACGATCTCGTCGCCACCGGCCGACAGCTCGAACTCGACCTCGCCGTCCGAGGCCGCCAGGACGGTGTCGATGACCGAAGGCGTGCCATCAGCCTCGGCCTCATCGGCCGAGCCCTCCTCTAGCCGGTCGTCGGCCAGGCCAGGCGCGTCGTCCGCCCCCGGGGCGGACGCGGCCGAACGGGCTCGAGCGGCGGCGGCGCGAGGTGCCCTGGTCCGGCTGCGGGGGCGAGCCGGGGCCGCCGCAGGCGGGGGCGCGTCCGTCTCGGCGGCGACGACGGCCGTCAACACGACCGGTTCATCGGTCGTCGTCGCAGCGGTGGAGACGACGGTCGATGCACTGGCTCGGGGGCGGCGGCTCCGGGCCGGACGGGTGATAGTCGGAGAATCGGTAATGGGTGTTTCGGCGGCGGCGTGAGCTTGGGGCACGAATACCTCTTCTGTCTAGAGATGGACGGTCGACTCTCCTCAAGGGCATAGAAATCCCCAGAGCCGTCAAACCCGTTCCTACTCAATAATGCCACCGACTTGGGCTCGATCCAAGCCGGTATCGACTCGCGCGAGTCTCCACACTCAATCGGCTCACTTACGAGCGCGAGCGCTCGACGTTCGCCTCAATCGTGTCTAATCTCTCCAACGTGTCATCTCCCCGCGCCCAGCGTCTACCCCAGATCAGCACCTGGCACGGTCGACGGCGCTGGCAGCCGTACGCCTGGTTGCGTCAGGCCGACGATCCGGCGGTGCTACGGCATCTGGAGGCGGAGAACGCCCACACCTCAGCTCTGACCGCTGACACGGCCGACTTGGCCGGCCAGATTCTAGCCGAAATACGCGGCCGCGACGCCGGCGACCATTTCTCCGCCCCCGAGTTCTCGCGCGACCGGCGTGGACGGGACTGGTGGCACTACAGCCAGACCCTGGCCGACCAGCCCTATCCGCGCTACTTCCGGCGTCCCGCCAGTTCGCGGGCCGATGGGCCGGAGTTGGCCGGCGAGGGCTCGGAGCTGTTGCTGGACGGCAACCTAGAAGCGGCCGGACACGACTTCTGCGCCCTGGGCGACCTGGCTCTGAGCCCAGACGGCGACCGTCTGGCCTGGACCGTCGACTGGTCCGGTCAGGAGCGCTACGAGCTCCGTCTGCGTCCGCTCGACCGGGTCGGACCCGACCACGTCGAGCTGACCGACCTGGGTCAGATCGCCTGGCTGGACGACGATCATCTGCTCTACACCCGGTTGGACGACAGTTGGCGGCCGTACCAGGTCTGGCGCCACCGGCTGGGTCAGCCCAGCACGGCCGACCAACTGCTCTGGCACGAGACCGACGAGGCCTTCTGGCTCGACCTCGACGCCTCCTCCGACCAGGCTTGGCTGATCGTGACCGCCGCCAGTAAGCGCACCAGCCAGAGCTGGCTGGTCTCTCGCACCGAGCCCGCGGCCGATCTGATCGAGTGCGGGCCTCGGCGAACCGGCCAGGAGACCTGCTTGGACGTGGCCGGACCGATCATCTTCTTCCTGCACAACCGCCGACGGGCCGACTTCGATCTGGCCTGGGCCGAAGTGGCCCGACCCGACCAGTGGCACGATTCGATTCTGGGACTACCCGGCCAACGTCTGCTCGGAGTCGATCTGCTGGCTGATTGGTTGGTGTTGTCTTGGCGCCGTGACGGCCTGCTCGGTCTCAGCCTCTACCCCCGCCAGGGCGCCAGCCTGGGCCAGCCGCGCGAATTGGCCCAGCCCGACCGCTTGGCCAATCTGACGGCCTGTCCCGACGACTGGTTCGAGTCCGACCATCTGATGATCACGAGCCAGACCTACACCGCCCCGATCCAGGTCGACGACCTCGATCTGGCCGGCGACCGTCAGCGCCCGGTCCACCGCGACCCGGTCGGACCCGATCCAGCCGGCCGCCCCTTCGCGGCCCAGGATTACCTAGCCGAACGACTCTGGGTCGAGGCCCCGGACGGCCAGGCGGTGCCGGTCTCCTGCCTACGTCGGGCCGACCGTCCGATCGACGGCAGCGGTCCTGGACTGCTGTACGTCTACGGCGCCTACGAGATCTGCTTGGAGCCGGAATTCTCCCTCTCCCGCCTGTCTCTGCTCGACCGCGGTTTCGTGGTCGCCTACGCCCATGTCCGAGGCGGCGGCGAGCTGGGCCACGATTGGTACGAGCAAGCCCGCTTGGGACGCAAGGCGACCACCTTCTCCGACCTGGTGGCCTGCGCCGAAGGGCTGATCGCCACCGGCCTGGTCGACCCGGCCCGGCTCGGCCTACGGGGCTTCTCGGCCGGCGGCTTGGCAGTCGGAGCCAGCCTCAACCTGGCCCCGCAGCTCTTCCGGGCCGCCCATGTCGGAGTCGGCTTCGTCGACCCTCTGACCACCATGCTCGATCCCAGCCTGCCTCTGACCGTGACCGAGTACGACGAATGGGGCGACCCGGCCCTGGACCCCCAGATCTACCAGGCCATGGCCGCCTACGCTCCCAGCGAGAACGTCCAGGCGACGGCCTACCCGGCCATCCTGGCCACCGCCAGTTGGAACGACTCCCGCGTCAGCTACGCCGAGCCGGCCACCTGGGTCCAAGCCTTGCGCCAGGGAGCCCGCCAACCGCCTGATCGCCCCATCCTGTTGCGCACCGACTTGGTGGGCGGGCACGGCGGGCCCAGCGACCGCTTCCAGGCCTGGGCCGAGGAAGCCGCCGAATTGGCCTGGTTGATCGAACAGCTGACCGCCCGGGAATGAAAAGCTCCATCAAAGCGTTGTCATAGGCGTCATGAAGGAGAGGTTCGACATGATCTCGTCCCAGACTCGGGAACGTCGCGTCTTTGACTCCGGCCTTGATTCGGTGGGGGCTTACCTGCAAACCATCGCGGCCACGCCTCTGCTGTCGGCCGGCGACGAGGTCGAATTGGCTCAGACCATCGAGGTCGGACTGGCCGCCGAAGCCGCCTTGGACGGTCGGATGCCCCTGCCCGAGCCAGCCCTGAACGACCAAGACCGGCCGGTTCTGACTGAGCTGGCCGAACGTGGCCGGTCCGCCATGCGCCGCTTCGTGGAAGCCAATCTGCGTCTGGTGGTCTCGATCGCCCGTCGCTACACCCGCAACCAGGTGCCTCTGGCCGACGCCATCCAAGAAGGCAACCGGGGTTTGATCCGGGCGGTTGAGAAGTTCGACTACACCCAGGGCTACAAGTTCTCCACCTATGCCACCTGGTGGATCCGCCAGGCCATCTCGCGCGCCATCGCCTACCAGGGCCGGGCCGTTCGCCTGCCGGTCCACGTGGCCGAGCAGTTGAGCCAGGTCGAGTCGACCCGACGTCACCTCGAAATCAAACTGGGGCGTGATCCGGAGCCGGCCGAGATCGCCGAAGTCCTCGGCCTCAGCCCCACCGCCGTGTCCGATCTGCTGCGCTACTCCCGCGAGTCCATCTCCTTGGACGCACCCTTGGAGGAGGGCGGCAGCGCCACCCTGGGCGACCTACTGGCCATCGACCACAGCCCGACGGCGGACGAAATGGTGGTCAACGCCGACGAGCGGGCCCGGGTCGAAGCCATGATCAAGCCTTTGGACGAACGTTCGGCCGACATCGTGCGGCGTCGTTACGGCCTGCTGGATGGTTCCCCCTCCAAACTGGTCGAGATCGGCCAACGCTGGGGCATCACCCCGGAACGGGTGCGCCAGATCGAGCGCAAGGCCATCGCCCAATTGCGCCAGTCCTACGCCGTCTGAGCGGTCGCCCCACCGCCCCGCCGGCGGCTGGACGACTGAGCCAGCTCGGTCCTAACGGATCAGCGCCACCGGTGAGGCGGCGTGGGCCAGGACGCCCCGGACCGGCCCGCCCAGAGCGATGCCGGTGATGGGCCGGCTGCGCACCGACAGGATGAGCAAGTCCGAGATCTGAGTCTGAGCGATCAACTGATCGATCGGACTGCCCACGATCGGGTGGGTCTCGATGGCTAGATCGGGGAACTCCTGCCGCAGCGGCTTGACCCGCCGCTCCAGCTCCTCTTTGACCCGCCCCTCCCAGACCAGCTCCGCCTGGGAAGGCGGGCTGACCAGGGCCAGAGCGGTCGAAGCCTGGGGCGGAATGACATGGATCACATCCAGCACGGATTGCCGGCTGACCGCCTCCTGACAGCCCCAGCGCAAGGCTTTCTCGGTCCGGCCGGTGCCGATGGCGACGCTGACCCGCCGCTGTGAGCCGGTCGGCTCCGGCGTCGAGGCGGACGAGATGACGACCAAGGGACAGCCCGCCGTGGCGGCCAGCGAGGTGCTGGTCGAGCCCACGAACATGCGCTCCAGACCGGTGGCCGAGCGGCGGCCCAAGATCATCGTCTCGGCCTGATGGCTGAGCTCCTCCAAGACCACGGCCGGATGGCCGACCAGGACGCTAGTGTGGACGCGCTGACGCGGCAAGCCTCGCTCCACAGCCAGATCGACGGCCTGTTGGACTGCTACCTGGCCGGACTGCTCCAACACGCCGGGGTCGTAGATGACGCCCCAACCGCCGGCCACCACGCCGTCGTCCAAGGCGTGCACCAGCCACAGGTCCAAATCCAACCGCTTGGCCCGGCCGACGCCGTAGCGAGTGGCCCTCAGGCCGTCCTCCGATCCATCCACTCCGACCAAGACCCGGTCGCGGGTCTCTCGCTGGTCCATGCTGACCTCCTCACTCGGGCTGGAGCCGGCAACGGCCCCTTGACTCTTTCTACCACGCCCGGCCCGGCGCCGGTCGGTGATTAGAGCTTAGAAGGCCGCCTCGGAGTCGTCCGAGTCGGAGCCGGCGAAGGTGGTGCGGCCATGCAGGCTGCTGGCCAGCAGGTCGTCCACCCCATCGGCGACCTTGCACAGCTCCGAGATGGCCTGTCTCAGGTGCGCTCCCACGAAAGGCTGGGCCAAGATCGACATGGTGACGAAGACGCGGTCGCGTAAGAGTGCGAAACGGACCCAGCGGGCGTGCGCGTTGATGTCGTTCAAGACCTCGGTCGCCCGCGAACGGCCGTCCACGTCATGCACGACCGGGGCGAAGACCAAGACCTCGGCGCCGTCCTGAGGCACCCGCACGAAGACCATGGTCGACCCCACCCGGATGGCGAAATCCCCGTCGGCGTCCCGCAGCGGCGTGATGTCGGGCATGTCGGCTAAGACCTGCTCGACCAGACGACGCAGATGGCTGGAGTTGACGGGGATGACGGCCGTCACCTCGTCGACGGGCAAGCCGGCCCAATCGATCGGCTCACCCGGCTCGAGCGCCGTGGTCGACCCCTGCAAGACCTCGGCCAAGACGTCGGCGGCCAAGAAGACCGGGTGATGGACGCCGAAGACGTCGCGCAGCACCATCACCGCGCGGGCGGCCAACTGGTCGGAGGCGGTCTGCGACCCGGCCAGCCAGTAGTGGGTGGCCCGGTCGTCGCCGGCCGACGGGTCGGGCGGACTGAAACCGGACTCCAACATGGTTTCGATCTGGGGACCGGACAGACGGTGCTCGCTCGGGATCAGGACATTGTCTGGGACCAGGGCCCAGATCCGCTGCGAGTCACGGGCCACGAAGCGCACGTAGCCGGACAGTCCGGCCTCGCCGTCCAAGGTCGACAAGGTCAGCGGCTCGGTGGCGTCCATCATGGACAGGACCTCGCTCAAGCGCGCCTCGAAGCCCGACCAGGCTTGCTCAGTGCTGCGGTCGAGGTCGAAGTCCGGGGAGAAGGTCATCGAGGACAAACTAGCACGGGCCGCCCCGACCACTCTCGGTTGTCTGACCCGTCAGGCGGGGGCCGCTCCGGACGACAGCAGACTGGCCACGGCCAGAATGACGACGGCCGAGGCGGCGGTCGAGCGGAAGATGGTGGCGCGGGTGAAATCGACCCGGACGTCGTACTGGCCGGCGAAGATGAAGATGCTCTGGGCCGGCGGCAGACAGGCCACCAGGGTGACGACGTAGGTGACGCCAGGGTCCAACCCCAGCAGGCGGGCCAAAGCGAAAGCCGCCGCCGGTTGGAGCAGGACCTTGACCGCGACCAGGAACCAGCTCTCCACCCGGTCGGCGCTCGAACGGGGGCCGGCGTCGAGTTTGAGCGAAGCTCCGAAAGCCAACAGCATCAGTGGCACGGTCGCCCCCGCCACCTGCTCCAAGGGGTCGGCCAAGGCCGGCGGGATGGTGAGACCGGACAGGTTGATGGCCAGACCGACCAGCACGCCGACCGTCATGGGGTTACGCAGCGGCATGACCAGCCGCCGCCAACCGGACCGCTCGATCCCCCGCCGGCTGGCCGTGCCGGCGTCGAGCAGGGCCAGCACCAAGGGCTGTATGGCGATGACTTGGACCAGCACGATGGGAGCCAGCCAGGTCACGTCGCCCAGGGCGTAAGCCGCCACCGGCACGCCTAAATTGCCACTCGGATAACAGCCCAATAAGACGCTCAAGGTGCTGGCGGCCAAGCCCCTGCGCCAGACCAGCGCCGTCACGGCCAGACAGATCAGGGCCGCCACCGCCATGGCGCTGTAGGAGATCACCAGCGACTGGGCGAAGACCCGTTCGAGGTCGGCGTGGGCCACCATGGTGCACATCAGGGCGGGCGAGGCCACGTTGAAGGCCAAAGACGTCATCATGCTGCGGTGCCCGGCGCTCAAGACCCCGGTGGCGGCCAGGACCCAGCCCACCCCGATCAGCAGAGCCAAGGTGATGAAGCCGGTCAAGGCGTGCACCCGTCTATCCTGGCCCTCCGACCGCGACGGCGGTAGCCCGGTCACCAGATGGAACGGGCGGACGGCTCAACCGAGGACGAGGCTGACGGCCAAGACGACGACCGCCGACACGACCGTGCCCCGGAAGATGGTGTCGCGGGCGAAGGCCAAGCGGACGCCGTAACGGCTGGCGATGATGAAGATGTGCTGGGCCGACGGCAGACAGGCCAACACCGTGACGGCTCGACGGGTGGCCGGATCCAGGCCGCAGAGACTGGCCAGAGCGAAGGCGATGGCGGGCTGGACCATGGTCTTGACCAGGACCAGGAACCAGCTCTCGGTCCGCTCCGCCCCACCGGCTGGCCTGGGTTCGAGCCTGAGCGAGACGCCGAAGGCCAACAGCATCAACGGCACGGCCAGGCCCGCCACCAGATCCACCGGGTCGGCCAAGGGGACCGGGAGGGTCCAGCCGGCCAGGTTGACGGCCAGGCCGAGCAGGACGCCGACCGTCATGGGATTACGCAGCGGCAGGCTGATCAGACGCCAGCTCGAAGTCGGCTGACCGCGGCGAGCGGAGGTGGCGAAATCCAACAGAACCAAGGCGACCGGCTGCAAGAAGCCGACCTGGATCAACAAGATGGGGGCCATCCAAGTGATGTCGCCCAAGACGTAAGCCGCCACCGGCAGCCCCAGATTGCCGGCGTTGGTGTAGCAGGCCAACAGCGTCCCGATGGTGCGGTCGGCCAAATCGTGGCCGCGCCAGAGCCTGGACGCCGCCAGGTAGACCAGACCGGCCCCGGCGATGGCGGCGTACGACACCGGCACGCTGCGGGCGAAGACCTGGTCGAGGTCGGCGGCGGCCATCATCGAGTAGAGCAGGGCCGGCGTGGCCACATTGAAGGCCAGAGAGGACATCAAACGGCGGTACTCCACGGTCAACAGACCGATCCGGGCCAGCAGCCAGCCCAAACCGATCAAGAGACCGATGGTGAGGTACCCGGTCAGCGCTGCCACGGTCCCATCCTCACTCACCTCGGCCGTCCGGCGGCCGACGTCTCGTCCCCGGGGCGGCGCCGGCAGCCGGCCAGCCTCAGCTACAGCCGGAGGTCGCCCCGCAGCCCTCGCAGACGTAGCAACTGCCCGAGGGCCGCATCTTGGTGCCGCAGGTCAGGCACAAGGGCGCGTCGACGGCCTGGCCCAGCGACTCCATCAACTCGGCCGTGGTGCGGGGCGGGTCCAACAGAGAGGGCTGGATCGGACCGGCCTCGTCGATCCGCAGGTTGTCGGCGGCGTCATTGCGCAGAGTCTCCGACTCCAGCAGTTGGGCCTCGTCCTCCTCCGACATGTAAGAGCCGGTCTCGACGTAGCGGGCCCGCTCGGCGGCGGCGTAGATGCCCAATTCGGCCCGCTCGTCGAAGTTCAGGTAGTCCAAGGCCAAGCGGCGGAAGATGTAGTCCATGATCGACTGGGCCATGCGCACGTCGGGATCGTCGGTGATGCCAGCCGGTTCGAACCTGAGATTGGTCAGCTTCTGAACATAAGTCTCCAGCGGCACGCCGTACTGCAGAGCGATGGAGATGGCGATGGAGAAGGCATCCATCACGCCGGCCAGGGTCGACCCCTGCTTGCCCAGTTTGAGGAAGACCTCGCCCAAGCGGCCGTCGTCGTAGGAATTGGCCGTGATGTAGCCCTCCGCCCCGGCCACCTCGAAGGAGACGGTCTTGCCTCGGCGCGACTTGGGCAGACGCTGACGGCGGGGCCGGTACTCGACCCGGACCTCGGGCGCGGAGGCCTGCGGCTCGACCTTGGTCGAGCCGGACAGGGGCTGGGAGACCTTGCAATTGTCGCGGTAGACGGCCAGGGCTTTGAGACCCAGCCGCCAACCCTCGAAGTAGACCTGGGCGATGTCGTCGACCGTGGCCGACTCCGGCAGGTTGACCGTCTTCGAGATGGCGCCGGAGATGAAGGGCTGGACCGCCGCCATCATGCGGACATGGCCCAGCGGCGAGATGGCCCGCTCACCGATGGCGCAGTCGAAGACGGCGTAGTCGGATTCCCTCAGGCCCGGCGCCCCCACCACATGGCCGCGCTCGGCCACATGGGCCATGATCGCCTCGATTTGGCCTGAGTCGTAACCGAGGGCGCGCAGAGCCCGCTCCACCGTGCCGTTGACGATCTGGAGGGAGGCCCCGTCCACCATCTTCTTGAACTTGACCAGGGCGAAGTCGGGCTCCACCCCGGTGGTGTCGCAATCCATCATGAAACCGATCGTGCCAGTCGGGGCCAGGACCGAGGCTTGGGCGTTGCGGTACCCCTGCTGGCGGCCCCGTTCGACCGCTTGACGCCATTGCTCGGCGGCGGCTTGACGGACCGGTTGGGCCAACTGACAGGATTCGACCTTCAAATCCAGGTTGGCCCGCTGATGCTGGACGATGACGCGCTGATGGGCCTCGGCGTTGCGGGCGTAGCCCTCGTAGGGACCGACCACGCCGGCCAACTCGGCCGAGCGGCGGTAGGCCGTGGCGGTCATGAGCGAGGTGATGGCGCCGGCCAGGGCCCGCCCGGCCTCGGAGTCGTAGGCCAAGCCGACCGCCATCAGCAAGGCTCCCAGGTTGGCGTAGCCGATGCCGAGCTGGCGGAATTGGCGGGTGGTGTGACCGATCGGCTCGGTCGGGAAGTCGGCGAAACAGATCGAGACGTCCATGGCCGTGATGACGACCTCGACGGCGGCCATGAAACGGCCGAAGTCGAAGGAGTCGTCGTCGCGTAGGAACTTCATCAAGTTGAGCGAGGCCAAGTTGCAGGACGAGTTGTCCAAGCTCATGTACTCGCTGCAGGGGTTGGAAGCCGTGATCCGGCCCGACTCCGGCGTGGTGTGCCAGCGGTTGATGTTGTCGTCGTATTGGATGCCGGGATCGGCGCAACGCCAAGCCGCCTGAGCCAGCCGCTGGAACAATTGACGCGCTTTGACCGTCTCGACCACACGGGCGTCCAAGCGGGCCCGCAGGCCGAAGTCGGCGTCTTGCTCGACCGCCCGCATGAACTCGTCCGAGACCCGGACCGAGTTGTTGGCGTTCTGGTACTGGACCGAGACGATGTCGGCCCCGCCCACCTCCATGTCGAAGCCGGCGTCGCGCAGGGCCAGGATCTTGTCCTCTTCCTTGGCTTTGGTGTCGATGAACTCCTCGATGTCGGGGTGGTCGATGTCGAGGATGACCATCTTGGCCGCCCGCCGGGTCGCCCCGCCCGACTTGATGGTGCCGGCCGAGGCGTCGGCCCCCCGCATGAAGCTGACCGGGCCGGAGGCCGTGCCGCCGGAGCTGAGCAACTCCTTGGAGGAGCGGATGCGAGACAGATTGACGCCGGCCCCCGAGCCGCCCTTGAAGATGAAGCCCTCCTCGCGGTACCAATTCAAGATCGACTCGATGGAGTCGTCGACCGACAGGATGAAGCAAGCGCTGACCTGCTGCGGCGAGTCGGTGCCGACGTTGAACCAGACCGGCGAGTTGAAGCTGAAGACCTGGTGCAAGAGCATCCAGGTCAGCTCGTCGCCGAAGACCTCGGCGTCGGAGTCGGTGGCGAAGTATCCCGCCGCCTGGCCAGCCAGTCGGTACTTCGTCACCACCCGGTCGATCAGGACCTTCAGGCTGGACTCGCGTTGGGGCGTGCCCAAAGCGCCACGGAAGTACTTCGTGGTCACGATGGTGGAGGCGTTGACGCTCCAGAAGTCGGGAAACTCGACGCCGGTCTGCTCGAAGACGGTCTGGCCGGTCTTCCAGTTGGTCTGCACCACGTCACGGAGCTGCCAGGTGACTTCGTCGTAGGGATGGACGCCAGCGGTCGAAAAGGTCCGCCGCAAAGCCAACCCCGAGCTGCTGGCGGTGCTAGGGGTGGTCGGGGTCTGGGTCATGGCAGAACCTTTCTCGGTCGGGGCTGATGGTGATGGAAATTCAAGCGGATCGATCAGACAGTCTGCAGATCGAGGACGGGGTCGTTCGGACCGCCGTGGCGCAACTCGGTGATGGCCTGTTCGAAGTCGTCCACCGATTCGTAGTTGTTATAGACCGAGGCGAAGCGGAGGTAGGCCACCGGGTCCAATTCGCTGAGCGGACCCAGGATGGCCAGGCCCACGCTCAAACTGGGCACCTCGGCCAAGCCGGCTTGACGGATCAATTCCTCCACCCGCTGGCCCAGCCGGGCCAGCTCGGCGTCCGTCACCGGTCGGCCCTTGCAAGCCTTGCGCACGCCTTGGACGACCTTGTCGCGCAGGAAGGGCTCGATCACCCCGGAGCGCTTGACCACAGCCAATTGGGTCTGCTCGACAGTGGTGAAACGCCGATCGCAAGCCGGACAATGACGACGCCGCCGGATCGCCCCGCCGTCGTCGGCCACACGCGAGTCGATCACCCTGGAGTCAGGGTGCTTGCAGTACGGGCAGTGCATCGTCCAACCTATGAGTTCGTCGCGGCCATCTTGGGGGTAGCCACTATACATGGGGATATCACACGCTTGTGACTACAAGATGTAGTGATATTAGTGGCACTCGTCCAGGAGTCAATCGGACTCGCCCACCGGCCTGTCATCACCTGGCCGAAGATCCGGCGCTCAGCTCAGAGGCCGGCCGAACCGCCGGTCCGGGGCCGGCGCGGCGAGGGCGACCGGTCGTCAGCCCTTGGGCACAGCCCTCGGCCCTGGTCAGAGGTTACGCCAGAGAGTGTAGAGCAGGCCGACCCCGGCCGCGATGGCCAGCCAGTGCCGCGACCAGGCCGCCGGCAGCCAACGCCGGCCGTCGCTGGCCTGGGGCCGACGCCGATATTCCACCAACCAACCGAGCGTGCGCAGCCCGATCAGAGAGGCCACCACCAGCAGCAGCGGATTGAGCCGCCAAGCCAGCGCCCACTGTCCGGTCAGCAGAGCCGACCCGGCGCCGGTGCCGCCGCAGAGCGGACAGAGCCAACCGGTCAGAGCCCGGAAGGGGCAACTGAAACCGAAACCGAACCAAGCCTGACCGACGGACAGCCCCAAGCCGACGGCTCCGACGCCGGCGACCGCCGCCAGCGCCTGACCGGCCGGACGGGCCGGGCGTTCCCGGGGCGACGGGCTCGGCGCCGACTCGCCTGGACCGGCAACGGAACCAAGCGGCGCGACGGCGGATGACTCGGATGACATCGCCTCATTATCACAGACGACCCGCCGGCGATGAGATAGTGGACCGGATCGATCGCCCAACGACCTCATCCAATAAGCTAAGCTGAAATGTCCGCCACCTTCTTAGCCCAATCGCAAGGGGACAATTGTGAGCACCGACAACTGGAACCAGCCGCCCTATCCTGGTTCCCAGCCGACCCAGCCGCCCTATCCCGGCTCCCAACCGACCCAACCTCCGGGTCCTGACCAGTCCGCCGGCCCCTACGGACCGGCCAACCCCGCCTATCAGCCGCCCGCTTACGACCCCAGCCAGGGCACAGCCGCCCCAGCCTGGGGCGCCCCGCAGGCCCCTGCCCCTGACTACGGCGCCGCCCCCGGTTACGGCACGCCTGGGTACGGGCAATCCCAGCCCTCCAGTTACGCCACTCCCGGCTATGGACAGGCGGCCTACACGCCACCGCCGGCCTACGACCAACAATCTCCCTATCCCCCGGCCGCCATGCCGCCGGCCCCCTACGACAGCGGGCCAGGCTACGGCTCCAACCAGGGTCAACTGGCCAATTGGGGCCGCCGAGCCCTGAGCGCTCTGGTCGATTACGTCCCCATCAGCATTCTGTCGGGCGCCAACGCCAGCTCCATCAGCACGGATTACTACGGCAACGTGAGCGTCCACGCCAACCCGGTGGGCGTGATCCTGTCTCTGGTGGGATTCGCCTATCTCATCTACAACACCGTCTACCTCGGCGGCACGACCGGCGTCACCTTCGGCCGCCGGGTGGCCAAGACTAAGTTGGTGCGTCGCTCCACCGGACTGCCCATCGGCGCCGGCTTGGCCTTCTTGCGCCACCTGGCCCACCTGGTCGACACCTTGATCTGCCTCATCGGCTGGCTCTTCCCGCTCTGGGACGTCAAGCGCCAGACTCTGGCCGACAAGATCGTCGACACCGTCGTCGTCAACACCGACTGACCGGTTTGGCCGCCCGACCCCAGAGCCGATCGGCCAGATCACAATCGCTCAGCTCATGGGGGATCCGCCTGGCGGGTCCCCCATGAGCTTGGACTCCGCCTCCCATTGGACCCCGCCTTTTGGACCCCGCCTTCTGGGGCCTCCGTTCGAAGCCCCCGGAACCGCTGCGCGCCTCAGGGCAGCGGCGCGTTGCTGACCTGGAAGAAACTCCAAACGATGGTGAAGACGGCGCCGCCGAACAGGGTCGCCATGGTTCCCCGGGCCAATGCCCGGCCCCGCCGAGTCAGTTCCCAACCAGCGGACCGCGCCGGCGCCAGTCGGACCGAGGCCAGTCGGCCAGCCGGCCCAGCCGCCGACCGCTCCGGCGGCCGCCGCCGGTCGACCGCCCGGTCTTCGACCACCCGTAGACGAGGCCGTTCCCATGCGTCGGTCTCAGGTTGCTCCAACTGCCACAGCTGCGCTGTCATGACGACCCCCTTCAGTCGTTCTCGAACATCCGTTCGGGACCATTCTTAGCCCAATTCGCTCCAATAATCAAACAGACGTTCGAACGGAGTGTCATCGACCCTGCCCCACATTCCAGCGCCGACCACTGACAGCGCGCTCGACACTTTCGAACAGATGTTTGAACTGAACCGTTCCGGCGACTAAGCTGAGGCCCATGGTGAAGTCCAGTCCCAGTCCGTCCGAAGCCCCGCTGTCCGATCAGGTCGATCCCCCGCCCGGCCTCTTGACCGATCGTCAACGTCGCATCCTCGACTTCATCCAGTCGGCCGTGGAGAGCCGGGGATATCCCCCCACCATCCGTGAGATCTGCAAGGAAGTCGGCTTGTCAAGTTCCTCCAGCGGGGCCCATCAGTTGAAGAAGTTGGAGGACATGGGTTTCCTGCGTCGCGACCCCAGGCGCCCACGGGCTCTGGAAGTGCGCTGGCCGGCGTCTGAGACCGCCGCTCCGCCCCCAGCCCAGCCGACCCCGCCGAAGGATCTGTCTGCCGAGGTGATCGACTGGCCGATCCGGCCGGTGGCCATTCCGCTGGTCGGCCGCATCGCCGCCGGTCAGCCGATCCTGGCCCAGCAGGAGGTCGAAGACATCTTCGCCATCCCCCAGCAATTGGTCGGCCAGGGCGATTTCTTCATGCTCCAGGTCAAAGGCGAATCCATGATCGAGGCCGCCATCTGCGACGGCGATTATGTCGTGGTGCGCTCGCAGCCGACGGCCGAGAAC
Source organism: Propionibacteriaceae bacterium (assembly GCA_031265875.1). Lineage (GTDB taxonomy): Bacteria > Actinomycetota > Actinomycetes > Propionibacteriales > Propionibacteriaceae > WQYJ01. Next base: position 42,450 of record JAISCA010000066.1, on the reverse strand, counting down.
GGTCAGATCGTGGCCGCCCTGCTGGATGACGAGGCCACTGTCAAGACCCTGCGTCGCACCCCGGACCAGGTCTGGCTGCTGCCCCACAACCCGCTCTATTCCCCCATCGACGGCAATGACGCCACTATCTTGGGCCGGGTCGTGGCGGTGCTCAGGCGCGTCTGACCGGCGCCGGTCCAACCGACTGGCTCCACCAGCCAGCGATCGTCTTCAGCTCAGGGCAAAGGCAGCTCGGTTAGAAAACGTGACATCGACCGCTGCCCTCCGCGCTCCTGGCTCCAAGACAGCCGCAGATGCTCTTGAGGTCGGGTCAAACCGACATAGAGCAACCGGCGCTCATCGGCCAAGTCTTCCTCCGAACTGGCTCGGCTGTGCGGCAGGTCGCCCTCCCGCAGGCCGACTAAGGCGACGGCCCGCCATTGTCGTCCTTTGGCGGCGTGCAGGGTGGCCAGGGTGACGCCGGCTTGGCCGGCCGCGGTCTGGTCGTCGCCGTAACCTAGGCGGGTCAGAGCCGGGTCGATGGCGGCGACGGGCAAGCCGGCCTGGGCCAGAGCCCGGCGCAGCGGCTCGGCCTGGCCATGTCGGCGGTAGAGCACCGCCATCTCGGACCAGTCGAGTCCGCTGGCCGCCAGCTGGACCAGCCAAGCGGTCAACTCGGCCGCTTCCCGCTCCGCCGTCTGAGCCGGCCGCACCTGGACCGGCGGGCCCGGCTGGGCCCGGCCGACCAGGGTCAGACCGCCATGGTCGGCCATCAGGGCGTTGGCCAAGGTCAAGATCTGGGGGCTGGAGCGGTAATTCTGTCTCAGACTGAGACTCAGTCCGCCCCGGCGGGCGGCGAAACCAGTCAGATATTGACTGCGGGCGCCGGCGTACCGGTGGATGGTTTGGGCAGGGTCGCCCACCACGCAGACATCCGGCCGAGGGCCGGCCCAGAGGTCGATCAGGCGACTCTGGATGGGTGAGATGTCTTGAAACTCATCGACCACGAAGTGGCGGTAGCGCCGAGTCAGTTGACGGGCCGCCTCCTCGCTCGATTCGATGACAGCGGCCGCGCAGAGCAAGATGTCGTCGAAGTCGATCCAGCCTTGTCCCTGTTTGGCCCGTTCGTACTCAGCGATGGCGTCGACTACCTGATCGGCCGTCAGACCGGCCACCCGGCGGCCAGCTCCCGCCGCCAGATTGGGATAAGCCTCCGGCAGAACGTTGCTCTGCTTGGTCCAGGCGATCTCTTGGGCCAGGTCTCGAAGCAGACCCGGCCGCATCGGCCAGCCCAAACGGGCCACCACCGGCCCCAGCAAGTCAGTCGGCTGCGGGCACAGCCGAGGCAGCTCACAGCCGTAGACCCGGGGCCAGAAGTGGCGAGCCTGCCGCCAGGCGGCCGAATGGATGGTACGGGCTTGGACGCCCTCCACTCCCCAGCCGCTCAAACGGTCGCGTAACTCTTGGGCCGCCCGCGTGGTGAAGGTGACCGCTAGGGCGGCCTCGGGATCGAGCTGGCCGGAGGCGGCGCCATAAGCCAGACGGGCCGTGATGGCCCGGGTCTTGCCCGTGCCCGGACCGGCTGTGACCGCCATCGGCCGACCCCAGCGGCAAACCACCTCACGCTGATCGGAGTCGAGCGAGGCCAAGATGTCAGCCGCGGATGCCACCCCCACACTTTGCCACGTTCCTGGTCGGCGGCGAATGTCGGCGCGGGACGCTAACTTAAGTCTGTGCCCCAGTTGACTGTCCATCTGGCGGCCGATCCCGCCGTCCTGGCCGATCGGCTGGCCGAACTGTGGGCGCGACCGCCGCAGGACCCCTTCGGCCGCGATCTGGTCTGCGCCGATTCTCCTGGCCTGCGCCGCTGGCTGGCTCAGCGGCTGTCCACCCGGCTGGGGGCCAGCCGGGGCTCGGACGGGGTCTGCGCCGGAGTCGACTTCCTGCCCCTAGAGACTTGGCTGAACCGTCTGATCGAACTCGACCAACCGACTGGCGACCCTTGGCGAGGCCCGTCCTTGACCGAGGCGCTGCTGACAGCCTTGGACCAATCACAGGACCAACCATGGTTCGAGCCGGTCCGTCGTCATCTGGCTCAATCCTCGGATCGCCCCCAGCGACGGGTCCAGCTGGCCCAGCGCCTGACCAGCCTGTTCGAGCGCTATCGCCGCTGGCGGCCCGACCTGGTGACGGCCTGGGGCCAACCCGACCGAACCGACGACGGCCCCCTGGGCCAGGTCGGCCCGGACCCGACCCTCCTCGACGTCATCGGGACGGATCTGGACGATCCGGCGCACCCGGCCGGGTGGCAGCGCGGCCTCTGGCGAGCGGTGGTCGGGCAACTCGGCCCGGCCGAACCTGACCCAGCCTGGCTGGAACGACTGGGCCGGACCGGCTGGCCCGGGGTCGAACGAGTGGCTCTGTTCTGCCCCGACCAGTTGACCGACTGGGCCGGACAGGCCCTGAGACGGTTGGCCCGTCACCATCAGATCGACCTCTTCACCCGTTCGATCCCGCCGACTGACTCGTTCGACGGACCGGCCATGGAGTCTCCCCAACGTTCAGCGGCCAGCTTGGCCGCCGCCTTGGGCCAGGTCCGCCACGAGGTCAGTGGGGCCCTGCGCGCACTGGCCGAGACCGAGCGGAGGCTGGACGACCCGCCTCTTCCAGACACCGCTTTGGCAGCCCTGCAGGCCGCCCTCAGCGGCCGGCCCGGTCCCGACGCCGAGCGGGCCGACTGGAACGACGGCTCACTCGCCTTCCACTCCAGCCACGGGCCGGACCGCCAGGTCGAAGTCTTGCGTCAAGTCCTGCTCGAGCTGCTGGCCGCGGATCCCACCCTGGAGCCACGTCACATCGTCGTGCTCTGCCCTCAGCTGGAGGCCTACCGGGGCTGGATCGAGGCCACCTTGGGCGACGACGGCGAGACCGCCTGGAACCATCCCGGCCATCGCTTGCGGGTGCGTCTGGCCGACTCTTGGCGGGTCAGGCCCAACCCGATGCTGGATCTGTTGCTCGATTTCCTCGATCTGGCTGGCTCGCGGGCCGGCCTCAGCCAGTTGGTCGACCTCTGCCTCAGCCCGCCGGTCCAAACCCGCTTCCGCCTCACACCGGCTCAAGCCGACCGCCTGCCCGGCCTGTTGGCGGAGGCTGGCGTGCGCTGGGGCGTCAACGCCGCCCGCCGCCGGAGCTATGGCCTAGCCGAGTTCACCGAGAACACCTGGCAGGCCGGCCTCAACCGACTGGTCCTAGGCGTCGGCTTGTCCGAACAGAATCTGGTCTGGCATGACCAAGTCTTGCCCTTGGACCAGGTCAGCGGCGACCAGGCCGGCCTGGTCGGTCTGCTGTTGGAGATCAGCGGCCGGGTCCGCCGCCTGCTGGAGCTCTGTTCCAGTCCGGCCCCGTTGGCCCAATGGCGCCGCCGTTTCGACCAAGTTTGGAGCGACCTGGGCCAGGTCGAACCAGGCCAGGACTGGCAATCGCAGGAGGCCCGCGCCCTGCTGGCGGACTGGGCCCAGCCGTCAGATCGATCCCCCCTGCTCGATCTGACCGAAGTCAAAGCCGTCCTGACCGACCTGATCCAGCGCCGGACCGGCCGCGACCGCCTCTTGACCGGCGATTTGATCGTGGCCGCCCCGGGCGACCTGCGCCATGTGCCGCACCGGGTCATCTGCTGGCTCGGCCTCGACGCCGACTGCTTCCCCCGCGCGCCCCGGCCAGACGGCGACGACCTCCTGGCCCTCCTCGGACGCCCGGCCCAGGCCCAGCCCACCCTGATCGACCGTCAGATCTTCTTCGATTCCCTGCTCGACGCCCGCCAAAGCTTCATCGTCATCTACCGCGGCCGTGACCCGCGCGACAATCGCACCGTCAACCCGCCCGCCCCGCTGCGCGATCTCCTGGATCTGGCCGGAGCTTGGGCCGGACCTGACCGCGCCGCCGCCTTGGTCCGCCGTCACCCGGCCCAGAGCAGCCGGCTGGAGCCTTGGGACGGGCCCGACCTAGCCACTTTCGACCCGGCGCCACGACTGGCCCGGCCGGCTCGAACCAGACTGACCGAGAGCCCAGCCCAGCCGGTGGCTCAGGCTGGCTCGCCGCTCGTCCGTCTGAGCGACCTGGCCAGCGCGGTGGGCCAACCGGCCACGCATTACCTCCGCCAGAGGGCCGGCCTCACCCCGGCCGCGTTGACCGCGACCTCGAACCGTCCCGCGCCGTCGGCCGACGAATTGCCCTTGGAACTGGACCCGTTGGCTCGCTGGCAGATCACCGACCGCCTCTTGAGCGGGCTCTTGGCCGGCCAAGAGCCCGAGTCCCTGCTGGCGGCCGAATGGCGCCGGGGCGCCCTGCCCCCGCGCGACCTGGGCCGTAGGGCCTTGGACCGTTGCTGGGCCGAGGCCAGCGCCGTGGCCCGCCAAGCCGCGCCGTGGCGCCAAGCGGAGGCCGTCTGGCAGTCCGTCGATCTCGGCTTGACCGGGGGACGCCTGACCGGGCAGGTGGCTAGCCGGGACGGCGTCATCGTGGCGGTCCAGACCAGCCGCTTGCAGGCCAGACATCAACTGGCGCTTTGGATCGATCTGCTCGGCCTGCGAGCGGCTCAGCCCGAACGGCCTTGGCGGGCCGTCCTAGTGGCCCGTGACGGCGCCGTCGAACTGCGCGCGCCGGCCCCAGAACGGGCTCAGGCCGAGTTGGAACGTCTGCTTGAGTTGCGCCGTCTAGCCGGCTCCGAAGTCCTGCCCCTGCCCTCCGCCACCGCCGCCGCCTGGGCCTGGTTCCGGACCCGGGGCCGGCCCGTCGACCGCGATCAATTGCGTCGTCGCTGGGCTCAAGAGCACGAGCGCGACCCAGCCTGGCGATTGGTCTTACCCGACCTGGACCGGCTCTGGGCCGAGCCTCTCCGTCCGAGTGACGAGAGCTGGATAGGTGGTCCCCCGGCTCAGGCCGGTAGCCGCTTCGAAGCTCTGGCGGCGGCCGTCTACGAGCCGTTGCTGCGGGCCGGAGGTCGCCGATGAAACCATTCGACCCCACTCGGCCCTTGCCTGGTCCCGGCGATTTTCTCAGCTTGGAGGCCAGCGCCGGCACGGGCAAGACCTGGGCGGTGGCCAGCCTGGCCGCCCGCCACCTAGTCGAAGCCGGCCACGCCATCGACCAGGTCATGGTCATAACCTTCTCGGACGCCTCCACGACCGAGTTGCGCGAGCGGGTGCACGACCGTCTGAGCGCCTTCGCCGCCGCCCTGACCGAGCGTCTGGCCGACCCCTCGAGCCCAAGACCGGCGGCGACCGCCGGGGCGGACCCGGTCCTGGACCTGATCTGCCGGGTCGACGCCGAGACCGCCCGGCTGCGCTGGCGGCGGGCCGAGGCCGCCTTGCGCGATTTCGACCGGGCCGCCATCTTCACCACCCACGGCTTCTGCGACCGCATGCTGTCCGGGCTGGGCGTCTTGGTCGACCACGACCCATCCGACCGACTGGCCCCGGAAGTCGACGCTCTGACCCGTCAGACAGCGGCCGACCTCTATCTGGCCCGTTACGCCCTGGGCCCGACCGATTTCCGCTTCGAGACCGCCTTGGGCTGGGCCCACGAAGCCGTCTTCGCCCCCAGCCTCGCGATCGCCCCCGACCCCGAGGCCCCGGCCGGACCCGCTTTCGTGGAGACCCTGCGCCAAGAGCTGGAACGGCGTAAGCGCTGGGACGGGCTTTACACCTTCGACGACATGCTGCTGCGTCTGCGCCAAGCCCTGCGCGATCCTGTCACTGGTGCGGCCGCCGCCCGCCGGCTGGCCCAGCTCTATCCCGTCGTGTTGGTGGACGAGTTCCAAGACACCGACCCCGTGCAATGGGAGATTTTGCGTTCCGCCTTCGTCGGCCGGTCGGCCGTGGTCGTGATCGGCGACCCCAAGCAGTCGATCTACGGCTTCCGGGGGGCCGACGTCAGGACCTATCTGGCAGCCACGGCCGAAGCCGAACAGGCCACCTTGGAGACCAATCGACGCAGCGCCCCCGCCATCGCCGAGGCGGTCTGCCAACTGATGACCGGCCTCGCCCTAGGCGACGACCGGATCCGGCTGAGACCGGTCTCGACCAGCCCGGCCACGCCCTATCTGAGCGGCGTCGAGGGCACTGTCTGGGCTCCCCCCCTGCGTCTTAGGACCCCGTCGGCCGGCCAGCTCTGGACGGCCGGCCAGGCCCGTCAACTGATCGACGCCGACCTAGTGGGCGATCTGACCGCTCTGCTGAACAGCCAGGCCCGCCTCCACCGGCCTCAAGGCCGCAGCTGGATCAGCCGCGGGCTCCAACCCAATGACATCGCCATCATCGTCTCGACCAACTCGCGCGGTCGCGAATTGCTCGACCGCTTGACCGCCGCCGGCCTACCGGCCGTCTTCACCGGAGCCCAGAGCGTCTTCGCCGGACCCGCCGCGACCGACTGGCTGACCTGGCTGGAGGCTGTCCAACAGCCCACCACAGCCCGGCTGCGGGCGGCCAGCCTGACCTGCTTGGTGGGCTGGTCGCTGGACGACTTGGTGGCGGCCGACTCCGATCGCCTGGCCGATTTGGCCGCCACCGTGCGCCAAGCCGGCCGAGCCTTGGCGGCCGGCGGGCCCGCCGTCATGCTGGAGTGGCTGGCGGACCAGACCGGGTTGGTCGGACGTTTGGCCGCCTCTCTAGACGGGCCGCGCCGGTGGACCGATCTACGCCATCTAGCCGATCTGTTGCGACAAGCCAGTCAGCGCCACCGTCTCGACCTGGCCGGTGAGACGGCCTGGCTCCGTCAGCAAATCGAGCGGTCCGGCCAGCGGGCAGACGAAGCCGTCCGCCGACTGGACCGCGACGCCCAAGCCATCCGGATGCTGACCGTGCATCAGGCCAAGGGCTTGCAGTGGCCAGTGGTCTACCTGCCCCAGGCGGCCGATCGTTTCCCGCGCCGCCTCGACGACTACGAGGCCTTCCTCTACCACGAGCCATCGGGGCAGCGCCGCCTCGATCTGGGCCGGCCCGACCATCCGGAGCGGTCCGACCATTTGGCCCTTCACCAGGCCGACGAAGCCGGCGAGTCCTTGCGCATGCTCTACGTCGGTTTGACCCGGGCGGCCTGCTCGGCCACCTGTTGGTGGGTGCCGACGCCCCGTAACAGCGAGGCCTCCCCTTTGCACCGGGTCATCTTCGGCCGGCGGCCCGATGGCTCGGTGCCGCCCCGGGTCGACCTGCCGGACCGGCCGGTCGATTGGGACGGCCTGGACCTGCCTGGCCTCGTGGTCCAGGCCATCGACCCCACCGCCGCGCCGCCGGCCCTGACCACGCCTCCTAGACCCGACCGGGTCCGCCGTCGCTTCGACCGTGAGATCGACCCGCTCTGGCGCCGGACCTCGTATTCCGCCTTGACGGCGGACCTCGAGCACGCCCCCAGCGAAGCCGTGACGGATGAGCCGGACGAGTCCGACTTCGACCTGGCCGACCGGCCGCCGCCACTAGCCGACCAGTCGGATGATCCGCCTTCGGAGCCCTTGGACCAGCTCTCTCCCCTGGCCGAATGGCCCGGCGGCGTCGGTTTCGGCAGCTTGGTCCACGCCGTCTTCGAACACGCCGATCCAGCCCAACCGTCCACCTGGCGCCAGTTGGTGGTCGACGCCTTGGCCCGGAGCGAGTTGACTGACCTCGACCCCGACCAATTGGTGGAGGCCCTGCGGCCTGGTCTGACCACACCGCTCGGCCCGATCGGGGACGGGCTCTCCCTGGCCCAGATCCCGCTCAAGGACCGGTTGGCCGAGCTGGACTTCGAGTTGCCGCTGGCCCTGGACCGTCCCCGGGCCGACTTGGGCGGCCTGGCCGACCTCTTGGAACGTCACCTGCCACCCGCCGATCCCCTGGCCGATTACGCCGGGCGGCTGCGCCTAGCTGGTTTGGACCAGGTCCAGTTGCAGGGCTACTTGACCGGTTCGATCGACGCCGTGCTGCGCCTGGGTCAGCCCCAGCGTCACTTGGTGGTGGACTACAAGACCAACCGGTTGGCTCCGCCCGGGCAGCCCTTGCGCCTGCGGCATTACACCCCCGACCACCTGGCCGAGGCCATGATGGCTTCGCATTACCCTCTGCAGGCCCTGCTTTACAACGTCGCCCTGCATCGGTTCCTGCGCTGGCGGATCGAAGGGTACGATCCCGAGACCCACCTGGGCGGCATCGCTTACCTCTTCGTCCGGGGCATGGCCGGACCCGACACCCCGCTAGTGGATGGCTCGCCCTGCGGCGTCTTCGCCTGGCGACCCCCGACCGCCCTGATCGAGGGCTTCGACCGACTCCTGGCCGGGGAGGCGACATGATCGCGCCGTCCGATCGCTCTGGCGATCTCAGCATCGCCGCCACCGGCTCGTTGACCGACTTCGGCCGGGCGGGGCTGATCGGACTGGCCGAGACTCAGATCGCCCGCCACCTGGCCCATCTCTACGACGAGCCGGACCAATCTGTCATGCTGGCGACCGCGCTCAGCGTGACCGCGCTCAGAGCCGGATCGGTCTGCCTCGACTTGACCCGGCTCGACCAATTGGCGCCGGCCGTCTTGGATCCGCCCGCCGCCGACCTCGACCAGCTCGTCTGGCCCGACCTCGACCTCTGGCTGGATCGACTCCAGCGCAGTCCCTTGGTCCAGACCGGCTCCAACGGCTCCGGCGACCGCCCGCTGCGCTTGGTCGGCCACTGGCTCTACTTGGAACGCTCCTGGGCCGATCAGGAAGCGGTGGCTGAACTCTTGAGCCGCCGCTTGCGCCCGACCGATCAGCCATCCGACGATTTCAGTCAATTATTCATTGACGTAGATCGAGATCAGGGAAGCGGCCCCGCCGACCAGTCGGCTCCGGCCTCGGCCGCCCAAGCCCGAGCCTGCGCCTTGGCCCGTCAACACCATTGTCTGGTCATCGGCGGCGGTCCGGGAACGGGCAAGACCACCACCGTGGCCCGAGTCCTGGCCAGCTTGGCCGACGACCTGACCCCGCGCATCTGTCTGACCGCTCCCACCGGCAAGGCGGCCGCCCACTTGGACGCCGCCGTGCGGCGCAACCTGGGCCAGCTCGGGCTGGATCGGTTGGCCGACTCGATCCCGACCGCCGGCACCATTCACCGGGTTTTGGGCCTCAAACCCTGGGGGGCGGTCGACTTCGGCCCCGACCGGCCCTTGCCAGTCGATCTATTGGTGGTGGACGAGGTCTCGATGCTGAGCCTCAGACACATGCGACTGTTGCTGCAAGCGGTCCCGCCGACAGCTCGCGTCATTCTGGTGGGAGATCCGGATCAGTTGGCCTCGGTCGAGTCTGGCGCCGTCTTAGCCGACATCGTGGCGGCGGCCGAGCAGGCCTCGCCCGGCTCCCGGACCGTCCCCTACGTCCGGCTCGATCACAACTATCGCTTCAGCGGCGCGGTGGCCGACTTGGCCGACTTGATCCGGAACGGCCAAGCCGAAGCGGTGGTCGATCTGGTGGCCAGCCAACCGGACGGAATCGAGTTCGTCCCCCTCGGCGCGCTCGTTCCGACGCCCGACCTGACCGAATTGGCCGGTCTGCGGGCCGATGTCGTCAACGCCGGCCAGGCCGTGCGCCAGAGGTTGGCCGAGGTCGACTGGTCCGCCGCGCTAATCGCCAGTCAGTCCCATCGCTTGCTCTGCGCCCACCGCTTGGGGCCATACGGCGTCTCCCACTGGAGCCGCTTGGCCGAGACCTGGCTGGCCCAGGAGCTGCCGGACTACGGCCGCGGCGGGCCCTGGCCGCTCGGCTCACCGGTCATAGCCACCCGCAACGACGACGCCTTGGGCGTCTACAACGGCGATACTGGCCTGGTGGTGGAACAGAACGGCCGGCGCCGGGTCGTGCTCGACACCTCCAGTGGGCTGCGCCTGTTCGGCCCCGCCCAGTTGGACGGTTTGGAGCCGAATCACGCCAGCACCATCCACAAGGCCCAGGGCAGCCAATACGACGCCGTCAGCGTCGTGGCGCCGCCCCCGGGAGCCTCCCTCTTGACTCGTCAATTGCTCTACACCGCCGTCACTCGGGCCCAGCGGCGGGTGCGGCTGATCGGCTCTCTCGACTCGATCCGGCAGGCCGTCCAGCAGCCCGCCCTACGCGCCTCCGGGTTGACCGAACGCCTGCTGGAGTGAACTCAGAGCAGGCCTTCGATCCAGGCCCGGATCAAGCGGAAGGCGATCGAAGCGGGCCCGGGCAGACGCAGGCTGCCGTCCTCGATCGCGCCCGGGATCTGGTCGCGCCTGAACCAACGGGCGTCCCCGATCTCGCCTTCGTCCGGCGTCAAACGGGTGCCGATGGCGTGGGCGGCGAAGCCCAACATGAGAGAACGCGGCATCGGCCAGGGCTGGCTGGCGACGTAGCGGATCCGATCGACTTGGACCTTGACCTCTTCGGCGATCTCGCGCTGGACGGCCTCCTCCAAGGTCTCGCCAGCCTCCACGAAACCAGCCACCAGAGAGTAACGAGCCTGCTCCCAGAGACGGTTATGGGCTAGCAGCAAGCGGTCCCGATCATCTGTCACGGCCACGATCACGGCCGGGTCGGTGCGGGGGAAGAGATCCTGTTGACAGCCCTGACACCAGCGCGCGGCGCCGGCTTGGCGAATTTGACTGGGCCCCCCGCAGCCCGGGCAATACGGCTCCGCCCGGTGCCAGTTGGTCAGCGCCACCGCCGTCATGGCGACGGCCGCCTCGGCCGCCGGCAACAACGGCACAGCCAGCCTGAGATCGAGGCCGGGCCGGGCCACCGACAGGTCGCAGAACCAGGTGACGTCCCCGACACCGCCCAGCAGAAGGTGGCGCTGGGCGTCGTAACTCGACCGGCGGGACGGTTGACCGGCCAGCCGGACCTCGTCCGAATCCGATCGGTCGACGCCGCCCAGTACGGCCAGCCCGCCGATCAGCCAGTGATCGCCGTCGGGCTGGTCTCGCCCGACGTTGACGGAAGGCCCAGCCCCGACTGACATGATCTGTCCGCCGGGGCTGTTCCAGCGTTCCGCCACCCAAGCCGGGTCAGACCGGCGACTGTGATCGAAACGGTCGAACCTGAGACGGAGATCCGAGTCCAACATGGCGCCACCCTACTCTGAGCCGGGCCGGCCGCACCGGCTCGGCTCATCGGCTCGGCCGCCCAGGGCCTCCAAGGACTCGGTCAACTCGGCCCGGTCAGGCCAGTCCGTCAGCAGTTCCAGCTGGTCCGACCCGACATGGTAGAAACCAGCCGCCACCCGTCTCAAAGCGACGCCGGCCCGCTCGGCCCAGGCCAGGCGATACCAGGCCAGTTGGGCCGGATCGGGCCGACTGTGGCCGGTCTTCCAGTCCACCACCAGGAAATCGGTCCCTGGTGGCACTAACTCTGGAGCGTCGGCTCGCGCGTAGACGGCGTCGATCCGCCCCCGCACGATCCGCCCGCCCAGGACGAGGGCGAAGCCCTGCTCCACGGCGCAAGGCTGGGCCTGGCCGAACCGGCCCTGGGCGAAGCGCTGGCGTAATTCTCGGTCGCGGCCGAGATCGGACGGGTCGGTTGCGGCCTCCTCGACTGGGTCGGACCAATCCCACGGGTCGAGCAGCGCCGGGTGGCCCAGGCGCTCGCGCACCCAGTCGTGAAAGCGGTCGCCCGCCCGCCGCGCCGGCTCCGGCGGACGCGGCCAAGGCCGGACCAGGGCGGCCGCCAGACCGGCTGGATCACGTCGCGCCCACAGCACCTGGCTGGCGCTCAAGCTGACCGGCAGTTCCACCGGCACGATTCGGCCGGGGGCGGTCTCAGCGGCCCCCACGGCTTGGGCGATGGCCCGATCCCAGTTGCGGACCTGGCGTCGGACCTCGTCTGGGGCCTGGGCCAGATCCTGTTCGGCCTGTCGACGGGCGGTCCGATCACGACCCAGCCGGACCACCTCCTGACGGGCTTGGCGGCGCCGCTCGGCGGCATCCGGATCGTCTGACTCGGGCCAGTCCAGACCGGGGTGGGCCAGGTCGATCGGGTTGACGGCGTCGTCGGACAGTTCGGGCAGGTCTGAGCCTGGCCTAGGGTCAGGGGCCAAAGCCAGCAGCAGGTCGAAGTAGACCGAGCGCGGTCGTGGCCGGGCCAGACCGGCCGACCAGTGGTGGGCGCTGGCGATCAGGCGATGGCGGGCCCGGGTGAACGCGACATAGGCCAGGCGATGCTCGGCCAGCCGGGCTTGCTGACGCAGCTCCTGGTCGAACTGGGCCATGCCCTTGGCGTCGGCCCGCTCCCACTGAGGCAAGGCGGCCCGGTCGCCCCGCAGCGCGTACGGTAGAGCGGCCGGGTTGCGCAGCGGATTGTCAGTCACCCGGCTATTGGGGAAGACGTTCGCGACCAGGGCGGGCAAGTAGACGACGTCCCATTCCAAGCCCTTGGCTCGGTGCATCGTGATCAGTTTGACCGAGTCCTGGGGGCTGACCTCGGCCCGCTCCAGGCCGACACCGAATTCTTGTTCGGCCTCCAGCCAGGCCACCAGACCGCTCAAGCCGGCGCTCGGGTCGTCGGCCGCGAAATCCGCCACGGCCTCGCGGAAAGCGTTCAGGTGGCCGCGCCGGACCCGTCCGACCGGCTCGGGCAGACTGGCCGACTCAGCTTCCAGGCCGGTCCAGGCCACGACCCGCTCGACTAGGTCGACCACCGGGTCCAGGCGGTGACGGGCCAGTCCTGCGAGCTGACGCCAGCAGGCCGCCAGACGCCGGCTGAGGGCGGGAGGGAAACTAGGCCCCGGTTCGGCCAGCGCCCGCATCAGGTCGATCTCTGGGCTGGCTTGGAACGATCCGGCCCCCTCCCGATCCGACCCGGACTGATCCGATTCCACCGCCAACTGGCTGGCTCGACGACCCAACCGGGCCAGGTCGAGACGGCTGAAACGCCACTGCGGCCCGGTCAGGACCGTCACCAGATCGGGGTTGGAACCCGGTCTGGCGATCAGACGCAGGTGGGCCACCAGACCGGCGAGCTCCGGCAAGTTGAGCAGCCCGCCCAAGCCGACCAGTTCGACGGGCACGTCACGTTGGCTGAGGGCGCTCCAGAGCGCCCTCGATTCGGCGTTGCCTCGGGTCAGAACGGCGATCTGTCCCCAGGCCCTGGCCTCGCCCCGGTCCAGGGCGCTGGCCACCCGGTCCGCCACCCACGCCACCTCGTCCGGCCAAGTCGAGAAGCCAGCGGTCTCGATCAGGCCCGGCCCGGCCGTCGCCGCGCAGCGCAGCGGCTCAGCCGCCGGGACCGACCGGCCGTCGGACAAGAGCTCAGCGACCTGGTTGGCGGCGGCCACGATCAGCTGGTCGCTGCGACGGTTGATGGACAGGCTCCGCCGGAGGGCGGGGGCGCCGTCGCGGTCGGTGAAATCACGGCAGAAATCAGCCAGATTGGCCGCTGACGCTCCCCGCCAACCATAGATGGCCTGACGCGGGTCCCCCACCGCCGTGATCGGGAAACCGGTCCCAGCCGGGTTCAGACCAGCCCCGAAGAGATCACGCAGGAGAGCGGCTTGAGCGCTCGAAGTGTCCTGGTACTCATCGACCAGGACGGCGGCGAAACGGCGCCTGAGGTCGTTCCCGACCTCCGGCCGGGAACGCGCCAAAGCGATGGCCTCGGCCATTTGATCGGCGAACTCGGCCCGGCCGGCCACTGTCTTGCGCCGGCGGTAGTCCTGTCTCAGATCGAGCAATTCGAGCCGGGCGGCGATCGTGTCACGGGCCGAAGCGACAGCCGCCGTCGGCCCCTGACGACCAGGCGGGGCTAAGCCCAACGCCTCCCACTCCGACCGGCAGTGCCGACGCAGGGTCGCCTCGTCCACCAGGTGAGCGGTCATAGCCGCATCCAAGGCCAAGACCCGAGCGGTCAGAGCGGCTGGGCTGAACCGGCTCAGAGTCGTCAAGGGTCCTTCCCATTCGGCCACCGTCTGCCCGGCCAAACGGTGGCGGCCGCCTTCGTCGAGCAGCCGGCTGGGCCGGTCCCGACCGGCCCAGGCCCCGTAGTCGCGCGCCAAGGCGGCGGCGAAGGCGTCGTAGGTGGCGATGACGGGCTCGCCGAGGCCGAGCTCGGCCGAATCCCCCCAACCGACCCGGGCCAAGGCCGCGCCGATCCGATCGGCCAATTCGCGAGCGGCTTTACGAGTGAAAGTCAGACCGAGCACCTGATCCGGCTCGATTCGCCCACTGGCCACCAGCCAAACCACCCGGGCCGCCATCACGGCGGTCTTGCCAGAACCGGCTCCGGCTTCGATCAGGACTGGACCCAGGGGCGCGGCGATGGCGGACAGTTGCTCATCGGAGAAGGCCGTCCCCAGGAGCTCCACCAACTCCTCAGGCGCGCTCAAACGGACCGGGCCAACGGGACTCATGCGTCCTCCTGGTCGGGTCGGCCAGCCGGGCAGCTAGCCGCGAACTGGCACCAGGCGCAGCCCGCCTGGGCCAGGGCCGGGAAGCGCCCCTCCGTCATCATCTGACCGGCCAGGGCCAGACGGCGATGGACCCAGGTCGGCCAAACCTGAGCTGGGCCGACCTGGGCCAGCCCGGCCTCAGTCAGCCCTAGGCTGGGCGGATCGCGCTGAAGGTGAGGCGTCAGATCCAAGCTGGGCTGTCGACGCAAGGTCGGCTGGGCACCCTGGGGCCCAGCCGGACAGCGCAAGTAGACCAGTTCGGCCGCCGCCAAGCGGGGAGCCGTCCCGGTCAGGTCGGCTAGGCCACCTGATCGCACGGCCAGTTGATAGACCCCGAGTTGATCGTCGGACTCAGCTTGGGCGGCGCTCAGGGGACGCCGGGCGGTCTTGAAATCGGTCAGCCGGATCCGGCCACTGGCGTCCTGATCGATCCGATCGATCCGGCCCACCAACTGGAAGCGGCCCTGGCCGATGGTCAAGGACAACTCGAATGGGACCTCGACCCCGAGCAGACGCCAGCCGGTCCGCTGACTGAGCCAACGCTCGAAACGATCCAGCGTCTCCCCCGCCGCCCGGCGTTCGGCCGCGGCCTGCCACTGAGCTGGGAAGAGGATCTCGGGCCACTCGCGGTCCAAGCGTCGATCGGCTTGACTCCGGTCGATCGAGCCCGAGCCCAGGTCCTGGACCAGGCGGTGGACCAAAGCGCCGACGGCGGCGGCCGGACCGGGCGGACCCTCGGCTTTGGCTCGACGGGCCAGGAACCACTGTCTAGGGCAGGACAGCAGAGAGCGCAGATGCGAGCCGGTCAAACGCCAGGGACCGTCGATTGGCTCCGGCCCGGCTCCGGCGTCGGCCGCCCCGGCCTGGCCCGGACCGAGGCGCCAGGTCGATTCCAGATCGCCCCCGCCGTCCCCGCCGACGGGCCACCACCGCTCTGGATCGGCCTGACGGACCAGCCGGCGACCGCTGACTGGATCAGGCCGTGAGGCCAAGTCGGCCAGGCGGGCGGCGGCGGCCTGCCGCAGACTGGGATGAGCGACCGGGTCGGTCGTGACTCGGCGCAATCCTCCCACCAGCTGATTCAACCCCAGCCAAGACGGCTCAGTTCGATCTTCTGGTTCGATCGGACAGCCGAGCCGGTCGATCAGACGAGACGGCCTCAGGCCGACGGCTCGGTTCTGATCCACCGTCGTGACCAGCAATCGATGGCGGGCGCGGGTGCAGGCGACGTAGAACAGGCGTCGCTCGCTCGCCATTTGCTCGCTTGGCCCGGGCGGGGCGCACTGGCCGTCGGGCGACAGCTCGGTCAGATCGATCAACTCCGCCGCCGAGTCGACCACCGGCCAGATCCCCTCGCAGACCGATGCCACCACGACGGCCGACCATTGCCGGCCCTTGGCCCGGTGGGCGGTCAGAATCGACACGCCCGGTCGCCCCGGCCTCAGCCGCCGGCCCCCCCGGCCCGGGATCTCTTGCTCCGTCACCCGCTCGACCAAAGCCGTCACTCCGGCTGGACCGGCGACGTCCCCCAACTCGTGGGCCAGTTCGAAGAGGGCGCAGACCACGTCCAACTGCCGATCGGCCGCCTGCTCCGCCGCCGGCCCCCGGACGAGCTCGGCTCGCAGTGCGCTGGCCCAGGGCGAGCCTCGCCACAGTTCCCAGAGCGGCTCGACTGGACCCGATCCGGCCTCCAGACACTGGCGGGCCCGCTCCAGCCGGTGGCGCAGCTCGGCCAGCCGTCGATCACCCGACCGGCTCAGGCTCGGCGCCGTCTCCGCCCCGGCGGCAGTGGCCGGTCCGGCCGCCCAAGCCGCCTGATCGGCCGGGTCCAGACCGGCCCAGGGCGATGCCACCAGGCGGGGCCACCGCGGATCTTGGGCCGGGTCCACCTGAACGCAGAGTTGGAGCGCCGTCAGGAGGGTGACGGCGGCCGGCTCGCCCGCCAGTGGGATCTCGGACCAAGCCAACGACACCGGCACGCCGGCGGCCGTCAAGGCCGACACCAGTCCCGGGATCGGCCCGCCCGAGCGCACCACCACGGCCATCTCCGTCCAGTCCCAGCCCTCTTCCGCACGCCATTGGCTCAGTCGGCGGGCGATCGACTCGGCCTCCGCCCGCGGGCTGGGATAGACCACCGCCGCCACGCCCTGGCCAGTGACTCGGTCTCCGGTGGGCTCGTCGGTCTGAGTCTGGTCCAGCTCGGAACTCGGCTGAGGCCACCGCCGGGGCAAGGCCAGACCGGCCCGCAGCCGCCGTTCCACCGGGTCCAAGGCCGTTCCCCAGCGGCGCCGTTCCCACAGCTCGACGACCGCCGAGGTCGCCCCAGCGACGGGACTGCGGGCGAAGTCGAAAGCCGAGGCGGGTCGCGCCCCCCGGAAACCAGCCACCGTCTGGCAGGGGTCGGCGAAGACGATCAGCCGGCTGACTGAGCGAGCCAACGCCTCCAACAGCCTGAGCTGATCTGGCTCGATCTCCTCGTACTGATCGATTAGGACTAAATCCTTGCCCAGGCCGGAACCGGTCCGCCAGTCTGGCCTCTCGACCGCCGCCAGAGCCTGGGCCATCAGGTCGCCCGAGTCGAAGTCGCCGTGCCAGGCTTTGATGTCGGCGTAATCGGACCACAGGCCAGCCAAGGCTCGCCAGTCGGCCCGGCCGGCCGCCCGGCCGCGCGACTCCAATGATTCCGGACTCCAGCCCTGACGGCGCAACCGCTCCATCGCCTGGCGGGTCTGGCGGGCGAATCGGCCAGTGCGACAAGCCTGGGCCAACTCGGCCGGCCAGCCCGCCGGCCCGGTCTGATCGATCAAGTCACGCCAGCGCTGGTCGGCCCGACTGGCGCTGAGCCAGCGGGCGGCCCCGCCCGGGCCGGTCGCCGGCAGCAGACTGAAGGCCAGACCGTACCAAGTCATGACGCGAACCCGGTCCCAGACCTCCGGTGAACGTTGCGCCAATTCGATCCGCAAAGCCTCGGCTGCGGCCCGGTCCGGACTGATCAGAAGCGCCCGCCAATCCGGCTGAACTGCCAGCTGAGCCGCCGCCGTCGCCGCTAGGACGGTCGTCTTACCTGCGCCGGGACCGCCCAGGACCAGCAGGCGGGCGCCGTCGAAATCGATCACCTGGCGCTGGCTGGCCGTCGGCCGGCCAGCCGCTGGGGCCGGCGCCGAACGGCGGACCAGTTGGAAGACGGGCTGATCGATCGGCATGGCGCCATCAAATCAGATCGGTCCGACAGCGCCTCTAAGCCAGTGCTCACGAGCGCCGGACTCACCTCCACCGATGGCCCGGTCAAGCTCGCATGGTCGGTCAAGATGTGGGAAGCTGGTCGGGCCCAGGTGCGTGTTCTCTGGTCCCGCCGAGCCCGGGTCGACCGGACGAACGGCTACCCGGGCTGCCGATCGTCTAAGGATCAGGAGACCTCATGACCGATTCATTGTCACTCGGCAACGCCGCCGCCGCGCCGCTGGCCACTCCCATCACGACCCCGCCGTTGACTCTTGAGGCGCCGGCCCCGGTCCAGCCCATCACCGAGACGCAGGCCCCAGCCCTGGCCCCCCAGGTCGAGGCCGCCCAGGTGCCGGTGCTGGACGAGAAGGTGGAGCACTTCATGTCCGCCATCGACCAGGCTCAAACCCGTTCGCCCGAGTTCTCGGCCCAGGCCGACGCCGTCCGCAGCATGGGCGACGCCGATATCAGACGAGCCGCTGAGACCTCCAACCGGCTCCTCAACACACCAGTCAAATCGCTGCGCGAGGGCGGCTTGGCCGAGGGGTCCAGCGTGGGCAAGACTCTGATGGAGTTGCGCCGCACGATCGAGGACCTCGATCCCGGCCATGAGGCCTCCCCGACCAAGAAGCTGCTCGGGATCTTCCCGGTCGGACGCAAGCTGGAGGACTACTTCCGTAAGTACCAGTCCTCGCAGACGCACCTCAACGCCATCCTGCACGCCCTGCGTTCCGCCCAGGACGAGCTGACCCGTGACAACGTCGCCCTCAACATGGAGAAGCAGAACCTGTGGCAGACCATGGGCCGGCTGAACCAATACGTCTACATCGCCGAACAGCTCGACCGCCGTTTGGCCGCCCGCGTGGCCGAGATCGGGCTGACCGACACTGAACGGGCCAAGGTCATGAGCGAGGACGTTCTGTTCTACGTCCGCCAGAAGCACCAGGACCTGTTGACCCAGCTAGCGGTCTCGATCCAGAGCTACCTGGCCATCGACATCATCATCAAGAACAACATCGAGTTGATCAAGGGCGTCGACCGGGCCGCCACCACGACCGTCTCGGCTCTGCGCACGGCCGTCATCGTGGCCGCCGCCCTGGGCAACCAGAAGCTGGTCCTGGACCAGATCACGGCCCTCAACTCGACCACCTCGGACATGATCCAGCGGACCTCGGAGATGTTGAAGGAGAACTCGTCCGCGATCCGTCAGCAGGCCTCCAGCTCGACCCTGGGGCTGGAGCAGCTCCAGTCCGCTTTCCAGAACATCTACCAGACCATGGACACGATCGATAGTTTCAAGGCCGAAGCCTTGCAGTCGATGTCGCAGACCATCGGCGTGCTGGAGCAAGAGGTCGTCAAGTCGCGCGCCTACCTCGACCGGGCTCAGTCCTCTCAGCCCGTCATTCCGACCGATTTCGACGTCGACACCGCCCGCTGAGAGCCTCTTCCGTGGCTTTGTTCGGCTGGATCAAAGGAGACGACGAGGCTGGCCCGGCCCCGGTGGTGCCGCCTGCCCCGACCCCGGCCGACATCGTCGCCGCCCTCGATCAGGTCGACCAGTCGGTGGCCGATCCGACGTTGCCTGCGCCGGTGGTGGCGCGGGTGCGGCGCGTCACCGACCGCTTGCGCCAGACCGTGCCCCGGATGGACAATGCCGGTTTGACCTCGGTCGACCAGTACGCCCTCATCGCCACCGCCACCAGCTACCTGCCGGAGTCCTTGAGCGGATACCTGCGCCTGCCCCGCGACTGGGCCAACACCAGGCCCATCGCCCAAGGCAAGACCAGCCTGTTGATTCTGATCGACCAACTCGACCTCCTGGGCGCGGCGGTCGATCGCATGTACGACGCCGTCTTGCAGAAGGACGCCCGCGCCTTGGTCGCGCAAGGTCGTTTCTTACGCCAGAAGTTCGCCCCCGAGGCCCCCGGGGCGACCCGGCTGGACGCTCCCGCCGACCCGCCCTCAGACAACCCACTCGATCTGGAGGCTTGGTGACGGAGCCGGACAAGACGCCTGAGCAGACCATGACGGAATTCACCCAGGAGGCCCCGGCCCTGTTGTCGCGCGTCCTCGGGCAACTGCGCCAACAGTCCCAACGCCTGCGCGATCTGGGGCTGCCGGCCGCCGACCTGCCCGCCTCAGTCGACCACTTCGACCTCAGCGGCCTCGACCCACACGGTCCGGGCGCCTTCGGCGCGCTCAATCCGGCCGGCGCGGCGACCACCGCTGGTTCGGCCCCGTCGTCGGCCCCGACCGGCTTAGCGGCCGAGCCGCTCCCCACGGCCGAGCCGGCGCCGGAACCGGAACCAGAGCCCAAGACCTTGGAGGAGCTGCTGGCCGAGCTGGACGAGTTGATCGGCTTGGACTCGGTCAAGCAGGAGATCCACCATCAATCCGCCATCTTGAGAGTCCAGGGGCTGCGCGCCAAAGCCGGTCTGAAGGATCCGACCGTGACCCGGCACCTGGTCTTCGTGGGCAATCCGGGCACCGGCAAGACCACCGTGGCCCGCCTGGTCGGCGGCATCTACCGGGCCCTCGGGCTGCTCAGCCAAGGCCAACTGATCGAGGTCGACCGCTCCGAACTGGTGGCCGGCTACCTCGGCCAGACCGCCATCAAAACGGCCGAGGTGGCGTCCCAGGCCCTAGGCGGCGTCCTCTTCATCGACGAGGCCTATTCCCTAGCCGGCGATCAATACGGTGAAGAGGCCATCAACACCTTGGTCAAGGAGATGGAGGACCATCGCTCGGACCTGGTCGTCATCGTGGCCGGCTACCCCGCTCCGATGGAGCGTTTCATAGCCGAGAATCCAGGCTTGGCCAGCCGTTTCCGCACTACCATCATGTTCGACGACTACAGCGACGACGAGTTAGCCGACATCTTCGCCTCGATGGCCGACAAGGCCGACTACGACCTCACCGCCGAGGCCACCGACGCCTTCCGGTTGGTCTTGGCCCAGCAGGTCAGAGACGACAGCTTCGGCAACGGCCGCTTCGCCCGTAACGTCTTCGAGGCCGCCATCGGCCGTCAAGCCTGGCGCCTGCGCGACGAGGCCGAGCCCAGCACAGAACAGTTGCGCCAGCTCTTGCCCGCCGACGTCGTCGGCCCAGTCATCGGCCCAGCCGATCAGAAGCCGGTCGACTGGCCGCTGGCCCCAGTCTCGGCTGACTCGGTCACGTCTGACCCGGCCGGGAGCGTCCCAAACTCAGCCGATCCGATTCCGGAGACGGAGACCGGCCATGCCTAGACCTGGTCCTGGGCCACGTCATAGCGGCGCTCCCGCGCCGGTGGCCGCGGTCCCACCGCCAGGGCCAGTCCAAACTTGGTCTGGGCCGAGCCAACCGCTCGGCCCGGCCCAGACCCGGCCGGCCCCGTCCAACCGGACCAGCCCCGCCGGCCGACCGCCCCAGGCCTCGGCCTCGCGTCTGCCCACCCCGCGCCTATTGAGCCGTTTGCGCCTGGTCTGCTTGGCTTGCTTAGCCATCGCCACCTTGCTCAGCGCTTTCGCCATCACCGTGCCGCCTCAGCGAGCGGAGATCTTCAACGAGGCCGCCCAACGCAGCGTCGACCTACGTGACATCCAAACCGACTGGGCCCGGGCCGACGCCATCGCCGTCTCTTCGATCGACCCAGCGGCCTCCCCCAGCCTGATCGACGCCTTCAACGCCGCCATGGGCGACGTCCACCGGGGCGTCTTGAACGCCGTCCGCTCGCATCAGACCGACTTCGAGGAACTGGTGGCCCTGTCTCAGACGGCCATGGCTTACCAAGACCTGGTCGAGGCGGCCTGGCGGACCGACCCGGCTGGGGCCGGCGGCGGCTTCGACCAGTTGGCCGAGGCGCACCGGATGGCCCAGGACGGGCTCAACGGCCAATTGACGACTCTGATCGAGCGGGCCGACTTGGACTCCGGGCCGGGGACTGTGTCTCCCCTGCTGACCATCGCCTTGATCGCCAGTTGGTCCAGCGTCGCCCTCTTGATCTTGGTGATGGCGCCGATGGCGCGCCGGACCCATCGTCTGCTCAATCTGGGCTTGATCGGCGCCATGGCGGCTCTGCTCGTGATGGCGACCATGCTGTCCGTCTCCGCTCAGCGCTTCCAGCGCGATACGGACCAGGCCGCCGAACGGATCCAGGCCGTCCGCTTGATCTATCGGATCGAAACCGAGGCTTGGTCGGTGGCGGCGGCCGACTGTCTGGCCATCCGATCGCCAAACGCCTTCAACCTCCACCGGGCGGAGGCCAGCCAACATTTGGCCCAGGCCGAAGCCGAGCTGGACGCGCTGGAGCGCTCACCCCTGAGCCATGGCCAAGCCTGGTCGGACCTGCGCTCCACCTTGGCCGAGATCCGCTCCACCCATGACAACCTGTCTCCTAACAGCGACCCGGCCGAAGTGGCCACGGCCTTCCGTCTGGACTCCCAGTCGCCCTGGCAGCGACTGGTCCAAGCCGGCCAGGGGGCCGAAGCCGAGCTGGTCTGGCTGGTCGACGGCAGCGGATTCAACTCAGGTCTCGGACCGTACATCGAAGTCTTGCTGCCGGGCGTCCTCGCCATGAGTCTGACCCTGGTCGGCTTCCGCATCCGCTTGAGGCGATTCCAGTGAGTCCGACCGCCCCTTGGCCGCCCGGCGCCCTCGACCGGCCGGCCCAGCCCCAGCAGATGCTGACCTACCTCGACCAGTTGGGCGAGTGGCTGGGCCAACGGCGGGCCGAGTTGGACCGGCTCGACCAGGCCTTGGCCGACCGGCCCGATCCGGCGACCGGGACCGGTGACTTGGTGGTGGCCCTGTCCGTTTGGCAGGCGATCCAGCGGCGCTACCAAGAGTTGACGCGCTGCTGGGACTCCGGCCGGGTCGGTCCGGTCCAGTTGCGCCAGCTGTCCCAACTGATCTGGAGCCGCTTGGACGACGCCTCGGCTCCGGCCGGCCCTCTTCCGACCGCCGCCAGCGCCCAGGGCCTGTCGGTCAATCTGCCCGAGGCCTGCCGGCTGTCCGACGCTCTGACCGCCCAGCTGACGGCCCAGCTCAGCCTGACCGCTCTGGACGGCCAAGCCTCGCTCCGGCTGTCCGGGCTGAGGGCCCAGGTCGAACGGCTACGCCAACAAGTCGAATTGGAACCGGTCGATCTAAGACCCGACTGGCGCTCCCAGGTCGACCAGGTGGCCGGCGCCACCGCCGAATTGACGGCCGCCGCCGGCCGGGGGGGCGACATCGGCGGCCGTTTGGGGCCGCTTGAGATCCAGGCCGCCCGGCTTGAGCGCGACCTCATCGTGGGCAACGCCCGCCGCCGGCGGGTGGCCCAGCGGACCGCCCAGGTCGAGGACCTGCGGGAACGCTTGAGTCAGCGCGAGACTAAGCTCGACGCCTTGGTCGAACAGGTCCGTGAACGGGTCCGTCCGACTCCCAAGTACGCCGTGCCCCACCTGGACGCGCTGGGCCCGCCACCGACCGACGAGGCTGAGCTGGAACGCTACGGCGCCCGGTTGGAGATGGTCGCCCAAGCCATGGATCTCGTCGAGCGGGCCAACCGGGCGGCTCTGGACGATTGGTCGGCGGCGGGCGCCGAACTGGCCCGCCTGCGCCTCCGGGGCCGGGCTATGGCCGAACCGGACCCCCAGCTGGCCAGCCTGGCCGATCAAGCCGAGGCTCTGCTGTCGCGTCAGCCCACGCCGATGGCGGTGCTGCGCCCGATGCTGGACGCTTACGCGGCCGCCCTCAAGTTGGCCCCGGCTCCAGCCCCCGACCGGACCGGCTCCTCCGACCAGGCCGGGGCCACAGACCGAGTCGAGGCCGCGCCGAGGACGGGCCGACCATGAGATGCCAACGTCCCGGATGCTCCGGATCGATCGTGGACGGCTACTGCGATGTCTGTGGCCTGCCGGCGCTGAGCGGCGTCGCTCCACTGAACCCTCGACCAGCGCCGCCCGCCCCGCCCTTGGGCCCAGTCCACCCCGCCTCTCCCCGGCCGGGCGGCCCAGCGGCCGCCACCGGGACACCGGGCGGTCGAGCCGTCTCTCCCTTCCCGGCGCCCGCCGCCGGCGCTCTCCCCCGCCAACCGGCTCCAGGACGACCGGCCCAACCCAGTGGACAGCCGCCCCGCGGCGCTCAGCGCTGCCAGGCCCCTGGTTGTCCCGGTCTGATCGAGGACGGCTATTGCACCATCTGCGGCGCCCCGGCCGGTCCAGTCGCCCGCCCGCCCACGACCGGCTTGGTGGCTCCTCTGACCAGCCGTTTGAGCACCACCGCCTTGGGCTCGGCCCGGTTGCAATCCGGCTCCGTGGCGGTCTCGGTCAGCCGCGCCACCACCTCCAACCGGCTGCGCTCGGGCCATCTCGGCGTCGGCCTGACCGAGGTGCCGGTGGAACCGGCCGGCGACCCGGCGGCCGCCATCTTGACCGATCCCACCATCCCGGAGGAACGCCGAGTCTGTCCTAGCTGCGGCGCCGCCGTGGGCCGCTCGGGTGACTCCGGGCAAGGCCGGCTGGAGGGCTTCTGCCCCCAGTGCCGCCAGCCTTACTCCTTCACCCCCAAGCTGACCGTGGGCGAGTTGGTGGCCGGACAATACGAGGTCCGCGGCCCCTTGGCCTACGGCGGCATGGGCTGGATCTACCTGGCCCAGGACCATAACGTGTCCAACCGTTGGGTCGTGCTGAAGGGCCTGCTCAACGTCGGCGACGCCAACGCTCAAGCCTCCGCCATCGCCGAACAGCGTTTCTTGGCCGAGGTCCAGCATCCCCTGATCGTCGAGATCTTCAACTTCGTGACCCACCAGAACGCCGCCTACATCGTGATGGAGTTCGTCAACGGCCGCTCGGTCAAACAGATCCTGAAGGACCGCCGCTCAGCCGCCGGGGCCTACAACCCTCTGCCGGTGGATCAGGCCATCGCCCTGGCTCTGGGCGTCCTGCCGGCCTTCAGCTACCTGCATCAACGCGGCCTGCTCTACTGCGATTTCAAACCGGACAATCTGATGCACTTGGACGACACCGTCAAGCTGATCGATCTGGGTGGGGTGCGACGGTTGAACGACGACGTCTCGCCCATCTTCGGCACGGCCGGTTTCCAAGCTCCCGAGGTCCCCACCCAGGGCTGCTCGGTCGCTTCGGACATCTACACCATCGGCCGGACCCTTCTGGTCTGCTGCGCCGAGGTCAAGGGTTACCAGACGACCTACCAGACCACCCTGCCACCGGTCGACGAGTTGCCCGGTCTGGCCCGCTACGACTCGCTTTACCGCCTGATGGCCAAGGCCTGCGCCCCCAGCCCGTCCGACCGTTTCAGTTCGATCGACGAGTTGCGAGTCCAATTGCTAGGCGTCCTGCGCGAAGCGGTCAGCCTCGATCGGGGCGGCGTGGCCACCAGTTCGGCCGCCTCCGAGTTGTTCGAGCAGCCCACCGTGGCCTCGGACAGCTTCGACTGGTCGCACCTGCCCCGGCTCAAACCCGACCCGACCGACCCGGCCCTCGGCTGGCTGACCAGCCTGGCTCTGCTGTCGCCGACCGAGCGTCTGGCCGCGCTCAGCCAACCGCCCATCCTCTCGCCCGAGGTCGAGTTGGCCCGCTGCTGGGTCGGTCTCGAGTTGGGCGACGCCGCCTTCGTCGAGCAGCGCGTGGAGGCCATGCTGAGTCTCGACCCCTGGGAGTGGCGGGCGGCCTGGATGGCGGGTGTGAACCACCTGCAGCAGTCGCAGTGGAACCTGGCCCAGTCGTATTTCAACGCCGTCTTAGGCCAGGTGCCCGGCGAGTTGGCTCCCAAGTTCGCCTTGGCCGTGGCTTGCGAGATGGGCGGCCAACCCGATCTGGCGGAGAGTCTGTACGGAGTCTGCGCCGCCACCGACACCAGTTATCTGACGGCGGCTGGTTTCGGCTTGGCCCGGGTGCGGGCCCGGCGGCAGGGCCCGGACGGGCGGCCGGTCCAATTGGACGCGGTCCTGGCCGCCCTCGATCTGATCCCCGCCACCGCCCGGGGCTACCCGGAGGCCCGTCGGTTGGCCGCCACCTACTTGGTCACCTACGGCCGTGACCTGCCGGCCTTGGAGCAAGCCTTGAGCGCCATACAAGCCGCCAAGTTGGACCCCGTCTCCCAAGCCAAGGTCGAGGTCAAGGTCTATCAGCAGGCTTTGGAGCTGGTCCGCTCAGCCGGCCGTAACCCGCTCAGTGGCCAACTCGGCGGCGTCCCCTTGACCCGGCCCGCCCTGCGCCGCCAGTTGGAGCAGACCTTGCGCGATTGGGCCAGCTTGGAACTGGATCCGAAACAACGGGTCGAGTTGATCGATCAGGCGAACCAGACCAGAAAGTGGACTCTGATATGAGCGAGACCGATCCGACCGTCAGCGGCCCTGAGCCAGATCTCGACCCGCTCGAGTCCGTCCCGGCGCCCGAGTCGCCCCCGGCTCCGGGAGTGACCTGGACCGCCCCGACCGAAGAGGCCCCGACCCAGCCCTGGTCGAGCGGTCGCGACCCGGACCTGCCCGGCTGCGACACCTGTCCCATCTGCGGCGGCGTGATCGATCCGGACGGCTACTGCACCCAGTGCGGGGCCAAGGCCCAGTCCGGCCGCGACCATTTCAGCGAGGCCCCAGCCAGTTGGGTGGCCGGTGTCTGCGACATCGGCCGGGCCCATCGATGCAACGAGGACGCCTTGGCCACGGCCGCCACGGACGAACCGGGCCAACTGGCCGTCATCGTGGTCTGCGACGGCGTGACGACCTCTCAGGACTCCGACGTGGCTTCCTTGGCGGCGGCCCGCCGGGCCCGCGATCTGCTCTGGTCGGATCAGCCCCAAGGCCTCGGCTTGAGCCGGACCCGGGCCAGCGCCACCGCCCAGCGTCTCCGCCAGGCCATCCAACAGGCCAATCGGGTCGTCATCGAGGCCACCGCTCCGGACAGCCCCAACCCGGCCTCGTCCACCATCGCCCTGGCCCTGATAGACGATTCAACTTGTTTCTGGGCCTCGCTGGGCGACTCACGGGTCTACTGGCTACCCGATCAAGGGGATGCCGTCCTGTTGTCTCGGGACCACTCCCTGGCTCAGTCCCAGATCGACCAGGGAGTGGCGCGCGCGGTGGCCGAGGCCTCCGCCTTGGCCCACACCATCACCAAATGGTTGGGCTTGGACGCGACCGATCTGGAGCCCTGCGCCGGTCATTTGCGACTGGACCAGCCGGGCTGGCTCTTGGTCTGTTCGGACGGCTTGTGGAATTACGCCTCAGCGGCGGCGGCCCTGGGCCGGACGGTCGAACGGGCCGTCCTGGAGCCGGAGCCGACCGATTCGCCCTTGGTCCTGGCCCAACGCCTGGTGGACTGGGCCAACGATCAAGGTGGCCATGACAATGTCACCGTGGGCTTGGCCCGCTGCTCGGTCTGAGACAATTGCCCCATGGTCGACTTCAGCGCCACCGTCTCTCAGAACGAGTTCCTGCCCGATCAAGGAACCGACGTTCACGCCATCGTCCAATTGACCTGCCAAGGAGCCGGCTCGGCCGGCCGCAGCGGGCTGGGCGAAGTCGGCGAGATCATCATCGTGGACACCTCCGGCTCGATGATCGGCGACCGGGTCGAGATGGCCAAACGGGCCGCCGCCATCGCTGTCGACTCGATTCTGGACGGCACCTGGTTCGCCATCGTGGCCGGCACCCATCAGGCTTTCCTGGCCTATCCGCGCGTCTTCAGCGGCCAAGGCATGGTCCGGATGGACCAGGCCTCACGTCAGGCGGCCAAGGCCGCCATCGCCTCCTTCCGGGCCGACGGCGGCACCGCCATCGGGCAGTGGCTGCTGCTGGCGCGCAAGCTCTTCGCCTCCGTCCCCAGCCTGGTCGGACGTCATGCCATCTTGTTGACCGACGGCGAGGACTACAACGAGACGCCGACCCAACTGGACTCCGCCATCCGCGGCTGCATCGGCCAGTTCCAGGTCGACTGCCGGGGCATCGGCGTGGACTGGAAGGTCAACGAGGTGCGCAAGATCGCCCAGGCCTTGCTGGGCAGCGTCGACATCATCCCGGACGCCCGTGACCTGCCCCAGGTCATGGCGGACCTAGTCCAGCAAGCCATGAGCCGAGGCGTGGCCGACGCCCAGTTGCGGGTCTGGACTCCGCAAGACGCCCAGATCCTGTTCGTGCGCCAGGTCTCGCCCACGGTCGAGGACCTGACCCATCGCGGCTCCCCCATCAATGCTCTGACCCAGGGTTACCCGACCGGCGCCTGGGGCGACGAGTCGCGCGACTACCACATCGCCGTCCGTCTGCCAGCCAAGTCGGTCGGCGTCGAGCAGTTGGCCGCCCGAGTCCAGTTGGCGATCGGGGCCCAGGTCTTGACCCAGGGGCTGGTCAAGGCTCGCTGGTCGGCCGATCCCAGTCTGACCGCCCGGATCAGCCCGGAGGTGGCGCATTACACCGGCCAGACCGAATTGGCTCTGGCCATCCAAGAGGGCTTGGCCGCCCGCGCCGCCGGCGACGACCGCACCGCCACGGTCAAATTGGGCCGGGCCGTCCAATTGGCCGCTCAGACCGGCAACGAGGAGGCCACTGTCAAATTGCGCCGGGTGGTCGACGTGTCCGACGCCGCCACCGGCCTGGTCCAATTGCGTCGCGACATCGACCGAGCCGACGAGATGGCCCTCGACACGGCCTCGACCAAGACCACTCGTATCAGAGGTTGACATGAGCACCTGTTCCAACGGCCACCAGTCCGCCACCATCGACTTCTGCGATGTCTGCGGTCTGCCCATGGCCGGTGGGGCGGCCCCGGTGGTCGCTCCACCGGCTCAGACCTGTCCCCACTGCGGCGCTCCCCGCCCGGCCGCCGCCCTCTTCTGCGAGGCCTGCGGCTACGACTACACCACCGGCGCCTTGCCCACGACCGATTTGGCCGAAGCTTTGGGATTGGCCCGCTCGGAGCCGGACCAGATAGCTGAGCCGGGCTCAGAGACGAGCGCGGGCGCGGCCTGGGACTCCTCCCACGAGCGGTCGACCGGCTCTGAGCCGATCGCCCAGCCCGGCTCGGACCGGGTGGGCGCAGCGCGCTTCGATGGGCCCGACCGACCCAGCGCCCCTAGTTTCGATCCGTCGTCTGGCTCCGCCGCCAGCCGGCCCGCGTCTGACTCCTCCCGCTCGGCCGGTCCGATCGAGTTAGACCTGCCCGCCGATCCGCCCAGAAAGCCCTGGGCCGATCTAGACCTGTCCGTGGTCGCCTCGAACGCCGCCGCGCCCATCCCGACGGCCGAAGCCGGATCGACGCCCGTGGCCGTGACCGGACCGTCGCTTAGGACCAGTCCGCCCTGGGTGGCGGAAGTCTGGATCGACCCGGATTGGTACGCCGCCCAGTCGCCGCCCGAGCCGCTGCCGACGGTCGGACCGCCGCGCGTCTTCCGCTTGACCTCGCCGGCTCTGATCGGCCGCCGTTCGACTAGCCGTCATCTGACGCCGCAGATCGATTGCGGTCACGACGTCGGTTGCAGCCGCCGCCAAGCCGAACTGACCGAGCAGGCCGGTCAGTGGTACCTCAGCGACCTCGACTCGGCCAACGGCACCTTCGTCGCCCCGGCTGGCCGCGACCTGCCGACTCAATCCATCAGCGCCCGGTTGCCGGTCGGCCCGGACGACCGGATCTATCTGGGGGCCTGGACTCGGATCGTGATCCGCCCGGCTCTGCCCGGCGAAGTCGATCAGGACAACCTGAACATCTGATTTAGGCGGACGCCTGATCGATCGAGAGGAAGCCTGTAAGCGGCTCGGGTAAGCTGTCCTGCGGTTCATGATATAGCAGGAGGAACGGTGGAAGTCAGAGTTGGCATCCGACAGGTGGCCAAAGAGATCGTGGTGGAGTCTGATCAGACCGCCGATCAACTAATGGAGGCCTTGCATGAGGCCCTGGCCAGCCATGGCCTATTGGCCTTGAGCGATGTCCACGGCCGGCGGGTGTTGGTGCCCAGCGACGGCATCGGTTACGTCGAGTTGGGGGCCGAACACGCCCGCCCAGTCGGCTTCGGCACGATCTGAGGAACTATGACGCAAGACTCCAAGACCGCCCCTCAGCCGACCGGCCAGATCGAGCCCAGCGATCCCAGTGAGACCAACGACCCTAGTGGGACCGTCGAGCCCGAACAGCCTAGTTTCGCCTCCCTGGGGGTTTCCCCCGTCATCGTCGATTCCCTGACCGCGGCCGGTTTCGAATACGCCTTCCCGATCCAGCACCTAGCCATCGCGATCGCCCTACAGGGCTCCGATCTGATCGGCCAAGCCCGCACCGGCACGGGTAAGACCTTGGCTTTCGGCATCCCCTTGCTGCAGCGCATCTGCCTGCCCGGCGACGAGGGCTACGATCCCGACCAGCGGCGCTTGCCCCAAGCCTTGGTCATGTGTCCGACCCGCGAGTTGGCTCTCCAAGTCTCGGGCGACCTCGAAGTGGTGGGCCGGGCCCGGGGGGCCAAGGTCCTGACCGTCTACGGCGGGGTCGGCTACGAGCCTCAGCTGGACGGCTTGGCCGAGGGCGTCGACGTGGTGGTGGGCACGCCGGGGCGTCTGCTCGACCTGTTGGGCCGCCGCTCCTTGGTGCTGTCCGCCGTCAAGGCCCTGGTCCTGGACGAGGCCGACGAGATGCTCGACCTGGGCTTCCTGCCCGACGTCGAACGGATCATCGCCCAGACGCCCACTGAGCGCCAGACCATGCTCTTCTCCGCCACCATGCCGTCCGCCATCGTGGGCTTGGCCCGGGCCCATCTGAAGCAGCCCATCAATATCAGGGCCGAGGCCCACGACGCCTCCATGACGGTGCCGGAGACGACTCAATTCGTCTATCAGGCCCACGACTTGGACAAGCCGACCATCGTCGGCAAGCTGCTGCAGGCCCCTTCGGCCACCCGGGTCATGGTCTTCTGCCGCACCAAGCGGTCGGTCCAACGGTTGGCCGACGACCTGGTCGAGCGCGGCTTCACCGCCACCTGCATCCACGGCGATCTCAGCCAGGTGGTGCGCGAGCGGGCCCTGGCCCGCTTCCGGGCCGGCAAGGCCCAGGTCCTGGTGGCGACCGACGTGGCGGCCCGCGGCATCGACGTCGACCAGGTCAGCCATGTCGTCAACTACGACTGCCCGGACGATGAGAAGACCTACGTCCACCGCATCGGCCGCACCGGCCGGGCCGGTCACACCGGCGTCGCCGTCACCCTGGTCGACTGGGCCGACCTGACCCGCTGGAAGATGATCAACCACGCCCTCGGCCTGTCCTTCGACACCCTGCTGGAGGCCTATTCGACCACGGCCCAGCTGCTGGAGGAATTGGAGATCCCGGCCGACGCCAGCGGTTGGTTGACGGCCCCACCGGAACGTCCCCGGCCGGCCCGCGCCCCCGCCCGCTCGGCCGCCCGTCCGGCCCACCGCTCGGCCTCCGACCGAGCTGAGCGGTCCGACCGCTCCGAACGGTCCTCCCGCCAGCGCACCCGCCGCCGCAACGGCGTCCCGGTGTCGCGCAACGAGGCGTCGTCGGCCGCGACTCCGGCCGGACCAGACGAGGCCGCCCCCGTCCCGCCGACCACTGCCACGACAACCACGACGCCGGCGGTCCCCGATCTAGCGACCGCGGCCCCCGTCTCGGACCGGCCGCCGCGGTCCCGCCGGACCTCGGCCCCCAAACGACCGTCGGCCGACGACGGCGAGCCGGCGGCGGCCTCGGACCGGACCTCGACCGGCCGGCCCAGGCGGCGGCGCCGGAGCCATCGGTCGACTGATCTGAGCCCGTCCGCCGACCCGGCCGACGTCAGCCCGGAAAGCGCCGCTCCGACCGAGTGAGGCCTCGACGCGCCCAGCCGGGACAGCGAGTTGAGCCCGGCTGGCACCGTCGGCTAAAGTGACTCCTCGGCATCTGACGATGCCCCCATGGGGTATGGGGTAATTGGCAGCCCAGCGGATTCTGGTTCCGTTAGTCTAGGTTCGAGTCCTAGTACCCCAGCGCAGCGGTCTTAGGACCGTGGCTTGGGCCCCGTTGTGTAGCGGCCAAGCACGCCGCCCTCTCAAGGCGGTAGCGCGGGTTCGAATCCCGTCGGGGCTACAAATCGACGCTGTGCTGGCCAAGGGTGGTCTTTAGCTAGCGGGAATGTGGTTAATCAGATCGCATGAAGCTCAGGTCTACCCTAAACAGCCAACTGACCATAGATTCAAGAAAGCACGAGTGACATGGCTTCATACACATGGGATGAGTACATGGGACCGGTCCTCCAAGCCTTGGAGAACGGGAGTCCACTGTCGTTGGCTGACCTGTACGCGGCGGTCGCCGTGATCGTTGACCTGAGTGAAGCGGAAATGCGAGAAGTCATCCCCTCCGGCCAGCCGCGCTACAAGAACCGCATCGGCTGGGCCGCGACTTACCTGGGCCAGGCCGGAGCCATCGAGCGCCCGCAGCGGGGCGTCTATGCGCTGACCGAGCGGGGACGTCGACTACTTGCCGAGGGAGTCGCCATCACTGCTGCCAGACTGTCGGAGTTCCCTGAATATCGGGAGTTCGTCGAGAGGTCCAAGCGGAGCAGCGGGCCTCGTAGTGGAGCTGCCATAGAAGGAGCCGGCGTAGACGTGTCTCCTGCGGAAGCCATTGAGAGCGCCGCCGAAGAGCTGCGCTTGATTCTGGAGGCTGAGCTGCTCGAGCGACTGTTGGCAGTCGATCCGTATGCTTTCGAGCGTCTTGTCCTCAGAGTCCTCGGCGCCATGGGCTACGGCAAGGACGGCTCGCTCGAAAGCACCTCTAAATCCGGTGACGGAGGTATCGACGGCATCATCAGCCAAGACCCGCTAGGACTGGATCGTATCTACTTACAGGCCAAGCGGTTCACTAGTGGTCCTGTCGGTTCTAAGGACATCCAAGCCTTCATGGGGGTTCTGAGCATGAGCCATGGGGATCGCGGAGTCTTCATCACCACTTCGACCTTCACCGATAGCGCCAGACAGGCAGCGGACAAGAGCCGATCCCGAATCGAGTTGATCGACGGCCGACGACTCGTCCGGCTAATGGTCAACAACGGCGTGGGTGTCCAACCGGAATCGGTCACGACCGTCTACAAGATCGACGACGACTTCTTCGAGGACCTGTGATGGCTGACGCACAACGATTGGTCAACCAGTCATAGGCGTATTGTGATGCGTCACGGATGCCGCAGTCGGAATCATCGAGCGCCAGCAGTTGACGTGCCTACTTGTAGACCCAGTAGTTAGTATCGGCAGCGAGAAGCGAACCCTGAGCGAAGGGAAGGCGGTCAACCGATGAAAAAGCGATACCTGTTGGGAACCCTCGCCGGCGCGGGCCTGGGCTGGGCGGTCTGGGAGTTGGCCAAGCCAGGGGTCCGCAGCGTGAGCCGTTGTGAACCGTCCGTGACCGACCTGACGCGCCAGCACGCGGAGGGCTTCGAGGCGGTGGACGCTTGGAGCGCGCCGATCCAGCCGGACGAGACGACCGACCCGGTGGAATGGGCCAAAGCCGTCACCTCCTTCAATGGCCTGGTGGAAATTCTGATACGGGCCCGTGACCTAGTGGTGCGACCGTTCGGACTCGCCACCGCCACCGACCAAGAGCCGCCGCCGTCCGGCTTCCCGCTGATCGCGGCCGGACCGAGCGAAATTGTGTGCGGCCTGGACGACGCCCACTTGGACTTCCGGGTCGGCGTCACCACCACCGACGGTCAGGTCACCTTCACCACCTGGGTGAGGATCAACAACACTTTCGGTCAGGTCTATTGGGCGGCGGTCCGCTGCTTCCACCCCTGGATCGTCCGGGCCATGCTCCAGCAAGCCCGACCGACATCCACTGAGGCAAACGAGTCGGCGTGAACCGGCTCGACGGCGCCACCGCCGGACTATTCGTCGCCTGGCTGGCCCACGACGTCGAGGAACTGGCCACCATGCGCAACACTTCGCGCGACATCCTGGGGAGCGTCCCGAAGTGGGCGCCGCTGCCAGATGAGCTGCGCCGGGACGGCCTCAGCCAAGCCCACGTCAATCTGGCCATCGCGATCATGGGCGCAGGCCTGGCGGCGGCCTCGCTCGACGGCTGGCGCAGCGGCGGCCAGGGCCGGCTCTACCAAACCTGCCTCCACGCCTTCGGCCTGCACGGGCTCAGCCACATCGCCGGAGCCTTGGTCCGACGCCGCTACGTCACCGGCGTCGCCACCGCACCGGTCATCGTCTTGCCCTTCTGGCTCTTCGCCCGCCGTGCACTGAAGGCCAATCAGGTCCGCGACACCCACTCGCGGCTGTGGCCAGTCATCTTCCTGGCCTCCGGCGCGGTCGCCCACGGCCTCGCCCACTGGGCCACGCGCCGCCGACCGGAGAGAAACCAATGAGATGAGCCGAACTCACCTCTCTGCCTTCCACCGCTCAGACTTGGCACATCTGAACAGCGTCCTCGCGAATTATCAGTAAGGATCGGTCGGTGGCTAGAACCCCGTCGAAGCGACCAGCGTAGAGACTGACTAGGTCAGACTGTCCGCCCACAGGATCGGCCTAGCTGGTTTGGCCTCACTCACCCCCGGCCCGCCAGGGCACGCGCATGGCGCGGGCCACCAGCCAGGCTCCCAGGGCGAAGGCGGCGAAGACCAGCAGGTCGCGTAGGCCCTCGCTCCAGCCCAGGGCGCTGACCGTCCTAACCCCGCTCAGTTGTCCGGTGAAGAGGGCTAGGCAGAAGGCGGCCAGGTTGTTGACGACATGGGCCACCACGCCGGCCTCCAGGCCGCCGGTGCGCCAGACCAGTAGGCCGGCCAGCAGGCCGAAGGCGAAGCGGCTGGCGAAGAGCCAGAGGTTCTGGGTGCCGTGGTAGGCGGCGAAGAGGGCGGCCGAGCCGACGATGGCGAACCAGGGCTGGCGCACCACCGTACCCAGGGCCTGCAAGAGGTAGCCCCGGAACAGGACCTCCTCGCCCAGGGCTTGCAGGGGCGCGGTCAAGACGATGGCGGCCAAGTACCAACCCCACTGGTCGGGCAGCTGCCAAGCCGGATCGGAACCCAGCGACAACCCGACCGCGACCGCGAAGACCGGCAGGGCCACCAGCAGGCAGACCAGGGCGTAACGCCAACGTACCCCGGGCATGACCGACCAGAGCCAGACCAAGGGCCGATGGTGCAGGAAGCGGTAGAGCAGCCAGACCACCAGCACCAAGGAGGCCAGGCCGAGGTGGGCCGCGACCAGACCGATCGGGCGGGCGAAAGCCTGGGCCTGCTCCTGGTAGACCGCCAAGGGCTCGGCGTCGCCCGAGATCCACCAGGCCAGATCGATCACACCGCTGTTGATCAGGGGGAAGACGGCGCTGTAGGCGGCCAGCCCGATGATGAAGAAGATGATGCCTTGGACCCGGGAGGCCGGATCGGCGGCGCCGGCGTCGGAACCGACCAGCGACACCGGATAGGTCGCGCCGGCCGCCGGCCTAGTCCGGACAGCCACTCAGGCCTCCCGGACGATGGTCCGGGCGCCGTCCAGCGACGAAGCTCCCCCACCGCCGGCCCGAAGTAGCACTCGAATCTCCTGGGCGGCGACCCGGAGGCGGCCCATCGACGGCGCCCCGCCGGATCTGCCTGCCACTCAGGCCTCCTGGGCGATGACCGGGTTGCTGAGGCGGCCGATCTCCTCGATCTCCACTTCCATGAGCTGGCCGGGCTGGATCTGGCAGGCCCCCGGCGGGGTGCCGGTCAGCACCAGGTCGCCCGGCAGCAAGGTCATGACCTGGGACAGGTAGGACACCAGCTCGGCCACGCCCAAGCGCAACTGTTTGGTCGTGCCGTGCTGCACCTCGCGGCCGTCCAGCCGGGTGCGGATGGTCAGGTTGGAGACCTCCTCCAAGGACAGGTGGGTGACGATCCAGGGCCCCAGCGGGGTGAAGTCGTCGAAGCCCTTGGCGATGCCCCAGGGCAGGTCGAAGCCGAGGTAGTCGCGGGCCGTCACGTCGTTGGCCACGGTGTAGCCGAAGATGACCTCGGGCACCCGCTCCAGGGGCACCTGCCGGCAGATCCGGCCGATCACGACGGCCAGCTCACCCTCCAAGCCGGTGTCTCGGCTCAGCCGGGGGACGACGACGGGGTCGTCCGGGCCGATCACGGAGGTGTTGGGCTTGAGGAAGACCTGGGGCGGCTGACCGGCCGCCGGATCGTCGGCCCCGACCGTGGGCAGGTAGCTACGGGCGACGCCGATGACCTTGGAGCGGGGCAGGACGGGGGCCAACAGCCGGACCTCGGACAAAGCGTGCCGGGCCCCGGTCAACTTGACCGGTTCCACCACTGGGTCGCCGGACAGGTCGGCCACGCTGTCGGGGAATTGACCTGAGTCTTGAGCCAGTTCGACGGTGCCGTAGCGGATTTGGTCGGCCACGGAATAGCGCGCGATTCTCATGCCGGTGAGCCTATCGCGGGTGGGGCCGCCCCTGAGCCCGAGCGGACCACTGAGAAACGTCCAGCCCGTCTGACCCGAGCCGGACCCAGCCACCACCCCAACGACGTCATCGCTCAATCACGCTCTGAGCCGCCGATTGACAGACACCCATCAGGGGTCAAAGCACCTAAGAGCCATACCCGGACAGGAGGACCGACGCCAGCCTGCCAGCCAACCCCAGGCCAGCCAACCCCACACTCACAGAGCACTTACGCATAACGACACGCCGGAAAGTGGTGTTGTAAGTGCTCAATGGCGGCCAATGGTGGCGCCGAGCGGGCTGATAGGTACGGCTACCGCCGGTGTGGGCTCTTGACGCTGGCTACGGCGCGGGCGAACCACTCAGCGCAACGATTCGGCTTCCCGGGCCAGCTGCTTGGCCAATTTACGGTCCTCGCGGGCAGTCGGATAGCGCATCACGAAGGTGCCGAGGCTGAGCTTGCCCCGCACGATCAGCAGGGGCAGGCCGGGGATGGGCGTGTCGTCCACCTCGATCCGGCAGGTGCCCATGCTGCGGGACAAGCCGTCGCTGCGGACGGCCCAGCCCCTGGGCAGGATCATCTTGATGGCGCCCAGGCCGTTTTTGACCTCGACCACGATGACGGGGCTGAGCGGCACAGCCTGACGGAAATCGAGTTTGATCGAGCCCGAGCCGCCGCGCAGACGCAGATAGGGCGGCACGCTCCAGCGACCGGACCGTTTGACCGTCTCGGAGCCGGCCTGGAAGACCATCGGATTGTCTTCGCTCAGCCCAGCCGAGACGGCCTGGCGCCAGGTCCGGTAGAGGTCGTCCTCCAAGCCGCCCGGAGCCGGTTCCACTACGGCCGGCGTCCAAGTGGTCACCGCGGAGCCCTGCTCCGCCGCGTCGGGATAGACCCGCCAGGTCAGCTCGCCGGCCTGCGGTTCGATCCCGTCGGCCACTCGCTCAGTGCCACTCATGGCGACAGCCTAGTGGGCGCGTCCTAGTCTGGTCCGTCCTCGGCCGCGCTCAGGCCTTGCCCTCGACTACGAGCAGGCCATAGTCGATGGCGTCGACCAGAGCCTCCCAACTGGCTTCGATGATGTTCTCGCCCACTCCGACCGTGGTCCAGCTGCGGCCGGCGTGCTCGGTGTCGATCAGCACCCGAGTGATGGCGTCGGTGCCGTGGCCGTCGTCCAGCAAGCGGACCCGGTAATCGATCAGCTCGAACTCCGCCACCACCGGATAGTGCGGCGTCAAGCCCCGGCGCAGGGCCTGGTCCAAGGCGTTGACCGGCCCATTGCCCTCGCCGACGCAGAGCCGGGCCTTCTCAGCGCCGCAACTGACCCGGACGACGGCTTGGCTGGACTCGTTCTGGTCGGTCTCGGCCCGCCAGGTGGCGACCTGGAAGTGATCCGGGGCCTGGCCGGTCAAAGCCCGCAGCAGCAGGTCGAAGGAGGCGTCGGCGGCCTCGTAGGAGTACCCGGCGGCGGCCCGGCGCTTGACCTCCTCGGCCACTCGGCCGGCCAGCTCGGGATCGCTCAGGTCGTGGCCCAATTGCTCGGCTTTGATCTGGACGTTGGCCCGGCCCGACATGTCCGAGATCAACATGCGCATACCATTGCCGACCAGCTCCGGGTCGATCTGTTGGTAGAGGTCGGCGTCGACCTTGATGGCGGAAGCGTGCAAACCAGCTTTGTGAGCGAAGGACGATGCCCCCACGTAAGGCTGGCGGGCGAAGGAGTGCTGCCCGGTGATCTCGGCCACCGCCTGGCTCAGATGGGTCAGATCGCGCAAAGCCTCGGGAGTGACCAAGTCCCAGCCGTATTTGAGCTGCAGATTGGCCACCACGGTCGTCAAGTCGGCGTTGCCGGTGCGCTCACCGTAACCGTTGACGGTGCCCTGGACGTGGCTGACGCCGGCGTCGACGCCGGACAAGGTGTTGGCCACGGCGCAGCCGGTGTCGTTGTGGCAGTGGATGCCCAGTTTGGGCGCGTGAGGCAGGACCTGTTCCACCACTTGGGCGATCTGGCGCGGCACCATGCCGCCGTTGGTGTCGCACAGCACCGCTACCTCGGCCCCGGCCCCGCTGGCCGCCTCGATCACGGCCAGGGCGTAGCCGGGATCGGCTAGGTAACCGTCGAAGAAGTGCTCGCAATCGACGAAGACACGCTTGCCCAGGCCGCGCAGGTGCTCGACCGTCTGGCTCACCATGGCCAGGTTCTCCGCCAAGGTGGTCTTGAGGGCGTCTAGGACGTGACGGACGTGCGACTTGGCCACGATGCAACAGAACTCGGTCCCGGCCTCAGCCAGAGCCTGGGTCAACGGGTCGTCCTGGGCGGTCAGGCCGACCCGACGGGTGGCGCCGAAGGCCACCAACTGGGACTGTCGCAACTCCAGAGAACGGGCCGCCTCGGCGAAGAAGGCGGTGTCGGCCGGATTGGCCCCGGGCCAACCGCCCTCGATGTGGGTGACGCCGAAGCGGTCGAGCAAACGGGCCAGGCGTAATTTGTCGTGCGGCGTCAGGTGGATGCCCTCTTGTTGGCTGCCGTCGCGCAGGGTGGTGTCGAAGACGTGGAAGTCTTCGGGCAGGGTGGGAAACATGATTGACCTCTCGGAAAGAGCGCAGAGCTTGAGTCGACTGGGGTGTTATTGAGTTAGGCGACGCGGGTCGTCCAACCGAACTGGTCGGTCGTACGACCCCATTGAATGTCGACCAGTCGACGCCTCAAGTCAGCGGTCTTGGGCCCGAAGGGCTCGGGCAAGGAGAAGTCTTCGATCTTGCCCTCGCGCTCCAGGCGGAAGGTCCCGATCGGGGTGATGACGGCGGCCGTGCCGCAGGCGAAGGCCTCCACCACGTTGCGCGAGCCGATGCCGGACAGCAACTCGCTGAGCGAGATCGGCCGCTCCTGCACGGTCAGCCCGAACTCAGGGGCCAGAGTCATGACGGAGTCGCGCGTGATGCCGTCCAGGATGGTGCCGGAGGTGGGCGGGGTGAGCAGACGGCCGTCGCTGGTGACCAGAAAGACGTTCATGCCGCCCAACTCCTCCAACCACTCGTGGTCGGCCGCGTCGGTGAAGAGGACCTGGCTGCAACCCTGCTGCTGGGCCTGGCGGGTGGCCAACAGGCTGGCGGCGTAATTGCCGCCGCACTTGGCCGCGCCGGTGCCGCCCTGACCGGCCCGGGACAGATCGGTCGAGATCCAGATCTTGACCGGTGATATGCCGTCGGCGAAATAGGGCCCGCAGGGGCTGGCGATGGCGGCGAAGGTGACCTCGGCGGCCGAGCGCACGCCCAGGAACTGATCCGAGCCGAACATGAAGGGCCTGATGTACAAACTCATCTCGTCGGCCTCCGGCACCCAGGCTTGGTCGAGCGCCACCAAGCCACCTATGGCGGCTAGGAAGTCGGCCTCCGGCAGCCGGGGCAAGGTCATGCGGTCGGCCGAGCGGTTGAGCCGGGCGGCGTTCATGTCGGGCCGAAAAAGCCAGACCGAGCCGTCCTGGCGCCGGTAGGCCTTGAGACCTTCGAAGATCTCTTGACCGTAATGCAAGACCGCTCCGGCCGGCCCCAGGGCCAGGGGGTGGTAACCCTCGATGCGGTCGTCGTGCCAGCCCTCGGCCTCGGTCCAGATCGCCAGCGCCATGTGGTCCGTGAAGTGAATGCCGAAGCCAGGATCGGTCAAGATCCGGGCAATCTCCTCAGCGGGCGTGGTCGCGACATCAGGGACGAGTGGGAACGACATCGACATGGCCTGAAGGCTATCCCATTTCAGCCCAGATCCAACGATTCTCCACTCTCGACCGGATAGCGCAGTCCGAGCTGACGGCGGACCTCGTCGGCTATCTCCAAAACCGCGATGGTGTCGGCCCAAGGCATGATCTCGGACTCCAAGGCGCCGGCTTTGATCCGACGGGCGGCTTCGGCCGCCTCGTATTGGAAACCACCGGCGACCTTGGTGGGCAGGACCTCCGGTGGCCCGCCGGAGCGAGTCAACACGAGGTCGGCCGGCGGGTAGAACCAGCCGGGAATGTCGACCCGGGCGGCGCTGCCGATGATGGAGGCGTGATTGGCCCCGGCCGCGCCCATATCGTTGGCCAGCACGGCCCAGGACCGGCCGTAGGTCAAAGTGATGGACTCCCACAGATCGACGCCGGTGGCGGTCAACTGGCCCTGGGCCGCGATCTGATCCGGTCGGCCCAGCAGCATCTGGGCCAACGACAGCGGGTAGACCCCCAAGTCGAGCAGGGCTCCGCCGGCCAGCTCCGGGTTCCACAGCCGGGCCGTCGGGTCTGGGTCGAGGGCCTGGGCGTGGCTGGCCAGCAGACCGACCACTTGGCCAAGCTCGCCTTGGTCCACCAACCGCCTGAGGGCGGCGTAGTGGGGCAGGAAACGGGCCCACATCGCCTCCATGCAGAAGAGCCCCTGCGAGCGGGCGCAGGCGAAGACGCGGCGGGCCTGGGCGGCGTTGACGGTGAAAGCCTTCTCGACCAGACAGGGCTTGCCCGCCAGCAGCGCCAGCTCGGCGTGGGCGGCGTGCTCGGAATGGGGGCTGGCGATGTACACGGCGTCGACCTCGGGGTCCTCGACCAGTTGTTGGTACGAGCCGTAAGCCCGGTGGACGCCGAACTGGCGGGCGAAATCGGCCGCCCGACCGGCGTCGCGCGAGGCCACCGCCAACACCTTGCTACTGGTGTATCGCGGGATCTCGCTGACGAAACGACGGGCGATGCCGCCCGGAGCCAGGATGCCCCAGTTGAGGGCGGGAGCCGACATGGGGTCGGGCACGAGATCGGGCACAAGGCCGAGCGCAGTCATGGCGCGAGCCTACTGGCTGTCCGCCTAGCGGAACCATCGGCGCCAGACCCACCCAGCCGGGCCTAGGGTGAATCCATGAGCAAGACGATCGCCGTGATCGGCGGAGACGGCATCGGGCCGGAGGTGGTGGCCCAGGAGCTGCGCGTGCTGGACCGGGTCTGCCCTGGGCTGGACTACGTCCACTACGACCTCGGGGCCCAGCACTGGCTGGACACCGGCGAGGTCTTGAGCGACGACACCATGGCTCAATTGGCCCGGGCCGACGCCATCCTGCTGGGCGCGGTGGGGGCGGCCCCGGGTTCGACCACCATTCCCTCCGGACTGCTCGAACGCGGCCTCCTACTGAAGCTGCGTTTTGATTTCGATCAGGCCGTCAACCTGCGTCCGTCCAAGCTCTACCCCGGGGTGCCGACGCCCTTGGCCGAGTCGGTGGTGGCCGGGCGTCAGGTCGATTTCGTGGTCGTGCGTGAGGGCACGGAGGGCCTCTACGTCGGCAACGGCGGCGTCTTCAGGGGCGGCACGGCCCAGGAGATCGCGACCGAAGTGTCGATCAACACCGCCCACGGCGTCGAACGGGTGGTGCGCTACGCCTTCGCCCTGGCTCAGCGGCGGGGCGGCCATCTCACCCTGGTGCACAAGCACAATGTCTTAGTCAACGCCGGCGGGCTGTGGCGCCGGTTGGTCGACCAGGTCTGGGCCGACTATCCCGACGTCGTGACCGACTACCTCCACGTCGACGCCGCCACCATCTCTTTGGTGACCGACCCGGCCCGCTTCGACGTCATCGTGACCGACAATCTGTTCGGCGACATCCTGACCGACGAGGCGGCCGCCGTGACCGGCGGCATCGGCCTGGCCGCCAGCGCCAATATCAACGTCGACGGCGCCTACCCGTCGATGTTCGAGCCGGTCCACGGCTCCGCCCCCGACATCGCCGGCCAAGGCCTGGCCGACCCCAGGGCCGCCATCCTGTCCGGGGCCATGATGTTGGACCATCTGGGCCTGTCCCAGCCGGCCTCCCGGATCCGTGACGCCGTAGAAGCCGACATCGCGGCCCAGATCGGCCAGCCCTCACGGTCGACCACGGCCGTGGCGGACGCCATCCTGGCCCGCTTGGACTGACTGACCCCGTTTGGCCTGACCCCGCTTGGACTGATCGGCCCCGTCGGGCCAGCTCGCCCGTCGGCCCGGCGGCGATCCGTCGCCGTACACCGCCCTCGGACGAGGCCTTCCCGCGAGCGGAGGTACGCGACCGGAGGGTTACGACCCTTTGTTTCGGCGTGTCGTCGTACGTATCTGCTCGGTCGCCGACGGGGACGGTCGCGCTTGAGCGGTTGTGTACGGGCTGGGGACGGACCCGCGGGCGAAGCGGCCCCTGCTCCGACGGCGGACCTCCGCCCCGGAGCCGACATACGATCCGCCGGTCGTGGCCGACCCCTCTTCACACCATCGTCCTAGACCAGCGAGACCCTGGATCCGACATGTGATCCGCCAGCCCGAGGTGCCTCACGTAGGAATGCCCGTGAAGTGGTTCCCGTGCCTCAGGTAAGTATGCCCGTGAAACCGGGGTCAGCTCGCGGGGCGTAGCCGGACGCCGCGGGAGGTGTCGGGCGGGGGCGTGGTGGTCTTGGCTTGGAGGGCGAGGGTCTTGTCGCGGGCGAGTCTGGTGAGCCGGTCCCGGAGTGAT